>JBMFGX010000042.1:0-24861 GCA_049977105.1 Acidobacteriaceae bacterium
GCTCTGCGTTGAAGTTTCTTCCACAACAGCGTAACCCACGATCAGCGCATCGGCACCGGTCACTCCATGGTGACTAAGAACTGCTGTCCTGGGTCGCCCTCGCAGTACACCCCCTCGGGTTATTGCGCCGTGGGATACTGAGCCACGGTCGGCGTATTGCGGTTAGGCTCGGGATGGGCGGTCGCGCCGGTGTTGTTGATCACGTGTTCAATGGCGCCGTTCTGCACCAGCGCCGTGGTCAGCATATGGTGGAATCGCACCCCCGGAACATCCGGAACCTCAATCGCCCGGGTCAGAACCACATGGGGCGTCATGAACACGCTATAGATGCCAAGCCCCCAGGCCTCATGGTGGCGCACGTTGGGAGCCACTTTGTAAGAAGCCCACCCGTCGGTATCAGGTGTGCTCTTCCACACATCCTGTGCAGGAGGACGATACGGTATCTCCGATTGATAAAAATAAACCCGGCCGTAATCTCCATTCCACAGCGTCTGGAACTGCTGGTGGTGCTCCACAAATAGTCCATAGACGGTAACGTTGTTGCCGTTCACAATCAGTCCGTTATCGCTGCGATTCTGGTTCCAGCCCACGCCAATGCCGTGGTCGGCGCGCCATATCCAGGTGTTATCGATCAGCGTGTCGTCAGCGTTCACAATCAGATTTGCATGCACGCTGCCCGGCACTGCTCCTCCCACGCGGAAGAAGATATCATCCAAGGAGATAGGATCCTCGGCATGGCGCTCGTGTCGGCCCGCAACTCCCACTTCCAGCAGAGACGGCGAACGCTTTAGCCCAGCATCGAACAGCAGCCCGGAGACAGTCACGCCCGCCACATCCGCAATCCTCATCGCCGGCTTACCGCCGGTGGCGTGGAGCGTAGCGAAACCAAGCCCAAAGACGATCGTATCCTTGCGCTTTACCTCCAGAGGGCTCGCCAGATCGTAGACACCCGGCGTAAACAACAGATCTTTGCCTTCCTCCAGGGCGGCGTTCAGAGTCGCCGCTGTGTCCGTATACGCGTGCGCCAAATAGAATCTCGACAACGGCACACCCTTGGCGGCCGACGCAGACCCATTGCGCCAGGTCGCTCCAGAGCTGTTGTGTTCCAGCCCCGGAACCATCACCTCCCAGGATCCCGCCGCATACACCAGAAACGGCTTCTCACGGATCACAGGAGTCGTGCTCACCACCGTGTAAGGCGGCTTCGGCCATGCTCCGGCGGGCGGATGGTTCACGCCTACAAACACCATATTCCAGTTGGATCCCGTCCAGTTTTTCCAATCGACGTTGCGCGAGATCCACTGCTGTTGCGTCCCGGAGTCCACCGTTCCGTCGACCACGCTGTCAGAGAGCCAGCCACCCGAGGCCCAGCCGTGCTTCTGGTCCAGCACCAGGTCGCCCGCAATGTGCATGCGGCGCAGCGCAACCCCTTGCGAGACGGCCCACTGCATCGTGCCCGTTGTAGGCACAACCGTAAACCCCTCAGCCGACCGCCAGAAGGTGCAGGTTGCGTTATTGTGCGGCAGCGAGGCGTCCGCGTGTACATCTCCGGAGACACGTACCGCCTCCGGCGTCAGGCCCAGCCCCAGCACTTGCGTATAGAACCCCACCGGGATGTTCAGGTGATAGGAGCCTGGCATCAGCAGAATGGCGTAGCGCCCCGGGCCGAACTCGCTGTGCTCCTGTTGCGCATAAATTCGGTCTACCTCCGCCTGCATGGCGCTGGTGCTGCGCTCCGGGCTCAGCACAATCACATTCGGCCCAAACGGGTTCGTAGCCTCCTCCGCCTCGGCAACCCAGCCACTCCCCATCCCCAGCCAAAGCAACGCAGACCCCATCACACAGCACCAGTGCAGTTTTCTCATCCCTCACTCTCCTTGTAGGTACTTTACGCAATCTTGCTCTCTCCCCGCTGTGACGCGGGGTCCGCAGTTCGCCTGGGCGAAGAAGAGCACGGAGGGATAAGTGTAACGGTTGCAAGAACCGCAAGGCCGCTCCTCATCCCTCTCTTCTTCTCTTCGCATCATCACCCCCAACGTCGAAATCAAGCAACGGACACGCCGCGTAATCCATGCAAGAAGCGTATCGTCAATGATCACCGGCCAGAGCCGCACAGGGAAGATCTCCCGCCAGAAAATGCCAGGCGGAGCGCAGCAGAAAAAATCGCCGTCGCAAGAAGAACAGGACCAGACAACCAGAACTCAGCCCCTCCAACAGGATTAGAATGCGTCATGAAGCTGAACAACCATCTCCCCGCGCATAGGAGAGTCCCTTCTGCCATCCGCGAGCATCCGCCGCGCACTTGCGAGTCCTGCCATGGCTCAGCGCCTGTGAACCCCGTCATCGTGGCCATCCACCCGCGTCTGCCGCAACTCCCACGCGGCGGTCTTTCAAGCCTAATCTCAAGGAGAAATGCGTGTCCCGCTTCTGTCTCGCAACCATCTGTTCTCTCGCGATTGTCGCCGGTGGCCTCATCTCTCAGCCGGCCTATGCACAGGCCTCTATCCCCTCCGGCTCCGCCATGTCCCATGACCAGTTGATGCCTCAGCCGGCCTCGCTGCATCTGGGCGATGGCGCGTTCCAAATCACGTCGGCCCTCACGGTCAGTCTGCCGCGCACCCGTTCCGGGCGGCTGCAGCGTGCGGTGCTGCGGGCGCTCAGACGGCTGGAAGACCAGACCGGCGTTCCTCTGCCGCGCACCATCGAGACCACCGGCCCGGGAACGCTGATCGTCTCCGTGGCCTCAGACGGAGTTCCAGTCCAGAGCCTCGACGAGGATGAGTCCTATTCGCTCACCGTCACGCAGAGCTCCATAGAGCTGGACGCACCCACCACCGTGGGCGCAATTCACGGGCTCGAGACGCTGATTCAGCTTGCTCAGCCCTCCGGACACGGCTACATCATCCCTGCACTTACCATCCAGGACGCTCCGCGCTTTCGCTGGCGCGGGCTCATGATCGACTGCGGCAGGCACTTTGAACCGCTCGACGTGCTGGAGCGCAACATCGACGGAATGGCCGCGCTCAAGCTCAATGTCTTCCACTGGCACCTCACCGAAGATCAGAGCTTCCGCATCGAGAGCAAGGTCTTTCCCAGGCTGACGGCCGATGGCTCTGACGGCCGGTTCTACACCCAGGATCAGGCCCGCGAGCTAGTCCGTTACGCTCGCGACCGCGGCATTCGCGTCGTGCCGGAGTTTGAGATGCCCGGCCACTCCACCGCCTGGCTGGCGGCTTATCCGGAGCTGGCCAGCGGATCGCAGCCCACCGGAATACGGCCCGAGTTCGGCGTATCCAACTACGCCCTCGATCCTACGCGCCAGCAGACCTATGACTTCATTGAGAAGTTCCTGCGCGAGATGACCACCATCTTTCCCGATCAATACGTCCACATCGGCGGCGATGAAACCCCTGCGCCAGACTGGAAGACCAATCCCCGCATCCGTGCCTTTATGAAGGCTCATGGCCTCCGGAACAACGCTGCGCTGCAAGCCTACTTCAATCAGCGCGTCCTGGCCATTCTCACCCAACTGCACCGCCGGATGGTCGGCTGGGACGAGATCCTCAATCCCGCATTGCCCAAAGACGTAGTCGTGCAATCCTGGCGCGGCGTAGCCTCTCTGGCCGCGGGCGCGCGCCAGGGCTATCAGGGCGTTCTCTCCGCGCCGTACTACCTTGACCAGATGCAGCCCGCGTCCATACCCTATCTCGCCGATCCCATCCCTGCCGATACCACGCTCACTCCCAGCCAGCAAAAGCTCATCCTCGGAGGCGAGATCTGCATGTGGGGCGAGCACGTAGACGCGCGCACCATCGATTCGCGCATCTGGCCCCGCAGCGCCGCCATCGCGGAGCGCTTCTGGTCCCCCCAGAATGTGCGCGATGTCAACGATATGTATCGCCGCCTGCAACCGGCTTCCGTGGAGTTGGAGACGCTCGGCCTCCAGCATCTCACCAGTGAAGACGCCGGCCTCCGCGACCTGCTGGGTTCAGAGAACATCGCCGCGCTGCGCACCTTCGCCCAGGCCTTTGAGCCGGTCCGCTTCGGCGAACGCTATCGTGAGCAGAATACCTCGACGCTCACCCCGCTCACCAGCTTCGTGGATGCCGTTCGGCCGGATCCGCCCATCCGTCACCAACTCAAGCTGGCCGCGCAAACTCTCCTGGCCGCGCCAACCAGCACCTCTCCTGCAACAGAAGCGGCTCGCAAGACCCTGAATGATTTCTTCGCGCAGCAGATTGCCGCCGCGCCACAGGTGCTCATCCAGATGCAGGACGCTCCGCGCTTGCAGGCCGTGCAGCTACGCGCTGAACAGCTTCACGACCTGGCCACAGTCGGCCGGCAGGCCGTGCAATATCTCTCCACTGGAACGCCGCCCCCCGCCGGCTGGAAGACCGCTAGTCTCGCCAAGTTGAATCAGGCAAAGAAGCCCTCCGCCATCGTCCGCTTTCAGTTTCTGCCCATGCTGGCTGAACTGGTAAACGCAAACCCATAGCATCCAGCCATACCATCGGAGACTTAGCATCATCCCATGAAAATCAGTCGGCGTCTCTTCATGCGTACTTCGTTGCAAACCGGCACGGGCGCGCTTCTGCTCCATCCTTCCAGTCTGTTGAGCGCGGTCAAGCCGTCCGGAAGCTCGCAATCGATGCCCCTCGCGCGCCCCACGCCTGACCAGATCGCATGGCAGAACCTCGAAGTAGGGATGTTCGTCCACCTCGCCCCGAACACCTGGCAGAACAAGGAGTCGGATGACCTCTCCACGCCGCTCTCCGCCATCGACCCGAAACAACTTAACACGGATCAGTGGGCGCAGACGGCTGTCAATCTTGGAGCCCGCTACATCGTCTTCGTGGCCAAGCATCAGGGCGGCTTTTGCATGTGGCAAACCGATACCACGGACTACAGCATCAAGAACACACCCTGGAAGCATGGCAAAGGCGACGTGCTTGCAGACGTCTCTGCCTCATGCCGCAAGTTTGGCTTGAAGCTCGGTGTCTACTGCTGCCCACGCGATGACCACTTCGGCGCCGCTACCGGCGGCATCTGCAAAACGCCCGAGCTGCAGGCCAGATACAACGCCATGTACCGGCAACAGCTCACAGAGGTCTGGTCACGCTACGGCCCGCTCGTCGAGATCTGGTTTGACGGCTCAACCATCACTCCCGTCGCTGACCTTCTGCGCAAGTACCAGCCCCACGCCATGGTCTTCCAGGGTCCGGAAGCCACCATCCGCTGGGTCGGCAACGAGAACGGCTTCGCTCCCTATCCATGCTGGAACGGAATCTCTCGCCAGGACGCCAGGACCGGCACCGCAACCGCTCTGGATGGCGATCCCAACGGCTCTGTCTGGATGCCCGTCGAGGCAGACGTCTCCATTCGCCGACCGGATTGGTTCTGGAGCACCACCAACGGCGACAAAGTCATGAGTCAAGCCGATCTGCTCTCGGTCTATTACCGCTCCGTAGGGCGCGGGGCACAGCTCTTGCTGAACATTCCTCCGAATCGCGACGGCCTGCTGGCGCAGAAAGATGTCGGCGTCGCTAGCTCCTTCGGCAAGGAAATTCGCCGCCGCTTCTCCCAGCCACTGGCCGCCATCTCCGGCAGCGACAACCAGATCACGTTGCAACTCGCAAAACCCACTCCAATCGATACCGTGGTGCTGCAGGAGAACACCGCCTTGGGCGAACGCGTGCGCCGCTATCAGCTTCAGGGGCTCGTCGGCGATACATGGCGCACCATCGGCGACGGCAGCGCCATCGGCCACAAACGAATCCAGCCTGTCGCTCCGCTGACGCTCACGGCAGTGCGTCTGCTCATCACAGAGGCCAAAGGCACACCCGCAATCCGCAACCTCGCCGTCTTTCACACCGGCGTAGCGCCTCCGGCAGACTGGCAGGCAACGGCCCAACTCTGGGCGCCCAACCTCGCCGGCCTCTGGAAGAACCACGCCTTCTCGCTGGACCTCACAAAGCTCATCGACCGCGCAGCCCAGTATCGGGTCCGCTTCGTTCCTTACACCGGAGCCGTCACCGCCTTAAGCGATGTCGTGCTCAAACTCCACGGCGTAACCCAGCCGGATCTGTGCAAGCATCTGCCCAGCCACCCCGATCAGCTTCTCCTCGATATCACCGGCGTCGATGAAAGCGTGCAGTTAAATGGAACCGTGCAGGGGGCCGCCGCGGGCGAAATCATTGTGCAGAAGCTCTAACCGCCATCCGAGGCGTGCTTTGTCCCTCCTGCGTCCTTCCGCTCAGCATCAACCCCTCACCCCGCCGCCCTCGGTCTGGCGCTCCCATCCTCTGCTCCCAGGCGCTGCCTCGTCTCGCCCGCCAAAACGCTCGTCTTCGCCAGGTTCTGCCCTTCAGCGTTCCATCACCGCGAAAATCCTAAGACAAACGTTTGTGCAATTGGGCTATCGCTTCGCAGACACCCTCATGCGATCAGCCAAGGCCAGGCTGGCTGGCATAGGCACTCCCATCCTCATTCTCGTGCGCACGGTCGCACCCCGCCAACCAGCCGCAGCCACCTTGCCCTGAAATTCACCACGTTGCTCAGCCCATCCGGTCGGAAACTGAGGCTTGACAAGCAACAGACCGTTCTGCTCTACTGCTCTACGGCTCAGGAACTTCATCTCGTGGACCTCTGTAACAATCGTTTGTCTAAGCAATCCACGGAAAATTCCTCCGGCCTCACGGCGCCGGTTGCTCAGCTCCGTCGCCGCACGGGAGTGATTATGTCCACACGGCTCGTCTTCGCCTCCGCTATCCTTGCTCCCCTTCTCGCTCCGGCGCTGTGCGCCCAAAGCGCGCAGAAGCCGCAGCTTTGGTTGACCACTGCTGACCGCTCCGCACTTCTTGCCCGCCAGAGCGAACCTCTCCAATTCGCCACGCCGCAGGCACAGCTCCCTGCGGTCACCGTCAATGACATGCAGCAGTTCCAGCCCATCGAAGGTTTTGGATTTGCGCTTACCGGCGGAAGCGCCCAGCTCCTCATGCAGATGACACCTGCTCGCCGCCACGCTCTGCTGGAACAAGTCTTCTCCACTCAAGGCGATGGGATCGGCATCAGCTACCTCCGGATCACCATAGGATCGTCGGATATGAACGATCACGTCTACTCCTATGACGATCTGCCCGCCGGAGAGACCGACCCCGGCATGGCTCACTTCAGCCTCGCGCCAGACCGTCAGTACGTCATTCCTGCGCTCAAGCAGATCCTGGCCATCAACCCCAAGATCAGGATTCTGGCCTCGCCCTGGTCCGCCCCGCCTTGGATGAAGACCAACGACGCGGTAAAGGATGGGCACTTGAAGCCGGAGTTTTACGCCGCCTACGCCAAATACTTCGTCAAGTACATCCAGGGTATGCGGGCTCAAGGAATTCCGATTACGGCCATCACCGTCCAGAATGAGCCCCTCAACCCCAAGAACACCCCAAGCATGGTCATGTTTGCGGCTGAGGAGGATGCGTTCATCGGCAAGGACCTCGGGCCGGCGTTCGCCAAGGCAGGCATCAAAACTGAAATCCTCCTCTACGATCACAACCCTGACGTCACATCCTACGCTCTTTCCATCCTTGCCGATCCCACGGCCAGTCCGTATGTCGCAGGAACGGCCTTTCATCTCTACGGTGGCAGCGTCGACGCCCTCAGCAAGGTGCATCACGCCTATCCGAACAAACGTCTCTACCTCACCGAGCAATCCGTCACCGAACGCTACAACCCCCATGCCATCGGCATTGCTGACCCGGTCAGTCAGGTCCTCATCGGCGCCACGCGCCACTGGAGCCGCAACGTACTGCTCTGGAACCTGGCCGCCGATCCTCAAGCCGGGCCCCACACCAACAACGGAGGCTGCACCAGCTGCTTCGGAGCCATCACTCTGGACGGTGACACCGCCACCTTCAACGTCGCGTACTACGCCGTGGCGCACCTTTCCAGGTTCGTGCCTCCCGGTTCAGTGCGCATCGGATCAACCCAACTCGAGCAGCTTCCAACCGTCGCTTTCCTCACCCCCACCGGCAGCGTGGTGCTGGTAACAGCCAACACCGGCAACTTCCCACAAACATTTCAAATCCAGTACCACGGCCAAAGCCTGGTCACAACCCTGCAACCAGGTTCAGCGGCCACCTACGTGTGGTAGCGCCGGCCACAGCCGAAGCCTTCGCCCGCTCCAGCCCCACACACCACGCGGATACCCCTGCAGTCCTCAGTAAAAAGGAACGGCGGCTGCCGCTTCTCCCTTTCCCCTTGCCTCCTTATCCAAAGAACAAACGTTTGCATTGCCAAATCCCAAGGCACTGTCTCCACAATGACCGAACCGTCTCAGCCTTGGAGAAAACATCGAAAGCCTGCCACCCAACCATCAAGACAACACGATTGTTTATAGACTATAGCCTCGCAAGCCGCGCTTGAAAATAGTCCTTGACAGTCATTTCTGCGGCGTGCTCTAATCATCTCCGCATCAAAACAATCGCTGGAAGACGTCTTAGACATCCTCGAAACAATCGGTTGTCTTAGCAAATAACAGAAAACCCGGCACCGGGCCCTGCGGACCCCGGAAAACCCAGCCGCCCATGCCTCCGCAAGATCTGCGGATCCGGATCGCTATCCGCCCAAGGGAGATTGCCGCATGTTAACCAACCGAAAACAATCGCGTGACGAACTTTCCCCCTCCAAAAGCATCGCGAAGGAAGAGCCGGAATTCGCGCTTGACAGTCGTCGTTGGGGCATGCTCTAATCCTCCAGATCCAGCAATCTATACGTCAAAAGGTGGAGACTTCCAAAAACAAACGGTTGTCTCATGGAATCAGCGAAAAACCCGCGCCGCGGTTCTGCCGGATTCAGAGAACCACGCCACCAAGGCTTCACCAGCATCAGTGGACGCTGCTTCATCCGCGCCCAAGGCAAACTTCAGGAGGTTCAACAGATGAAAACAATCGTATGGCGAGTTCTTTCGCTTCTTACGCTCACAGCGGCCGTCGCCGTAGGCGCGGCCCAGGACGTCAACTCGGGCGATATCCGCGGCAGCGTCACCGATTCCACCGGAGCCCTCGTGCCGGGCGTCACCGTTCAGGTGGAAAACGTCGATACAGGCGTCACCAAGACCGTCACCACCAACTCTGCCGGACTCTATGACACCAACGGAATCGTCATCGGACATTACAAGCTCACCTTCACCATGCAGGGCTTCAAAAAATACGTTCGCGGACCGGTCACCATCGAGGTCGGCTATACCACCATCAACGCCCAACTGCAGCTAGGAAATATCTCCCAGACCGTGGTCGTCACCACCAACGTTCCCCTGCTTGACACCGAAACCGGCGAACAAAAAACCATCCTCACGTCCCAATCCATGCAGCAGCTGCCGCAGGTGGGCGAAGACTGGGAAAACTTCATGATCCTCCTGCCAGGTGCAACCGGCGTGCCCGGAGGCAGCCAGGGATCCTCCAACCCAGGACAAACCGCCTCCTTTGACGGCAGCCTCCCCTATAACAACATCACCGCCGACGGAGCCTCCACAACTCTCTCCCATAGCCAGAACGCCAACCCAGACATCTTTGAGGATGTCGCCGAGGTCGACGTGCAGGCCTCCACCTTTGACGCCCAGTACAGCGTCGGCGGAGCCATCATCAACCAGATCTCCAAAGGCGGCACCAGCCACTTCCATGGGGAAGGTTACGAGTTCTACCAGGACAACAGCTTCAATGCCGCGCAATACGGCTTCGCCAGTCACCCCACGGTGCCCTACATCCGCTATAACAACCCCGGCTTCAACGTCGGTGGCCCCGTCGATGTTCCCTTCGCAAACCTGAAGCACAAGATGTTCTTCTTCTTCGGCTATGACCAGACCATCGACCACGGCTCAGCCAGCAACGCCACCAACTCCATCCCAACCCCCGCGGTCATGAGCGGTAACTTCACCGGCGAACTTCCCATCTACGATCCCACCACGCAGACCATCGCGCTCGATCCCAAGGGCAATCCTTACCCGGTTCGCCAGTCCTTCCAGCAAGAGTATGGATCCAACTCCATCCCAACCACCATGTTTGACACCGTCGCGGCCAACTTCCAGCAGTTCTACCCCACGCCCACCAACCACATCGCAGGCGGCAAATTCGTTCCCGGCACGGTAGGCGCGGACGGCGAGATCCAAAACAACTTCTACTCCACCGTGCCGCAGTCCACACCCTACCGCAAGTTCTTCGGACGCTTGGACTATGACATCACACCCACCAACCGTCTCACCATGTCAGACACCCAGAGCGACACCCCCGTCGTCTATCCCAACTCCGTTACCGCGTACCCCATCGGCTGGCAATCCGGCGATGTGGACAACAACAACGCGGCCATCCAGGACTTCTGGACCATCAGCCCAAACATCACCAACCAGTTCGTCTTCGGTTTTACAGACCAGTTGAACTTCTTCGCGGACCTGTCCCTCAACCAGGGCTATCCCGCCAAACTCGGCTGGCAGTTCGCCAAGGCGAATGATTTTCCCGCCATCCAGT
Source organism: Acidobacteriaceae bacterium (assembly GCA_049977105.1). Lineage (GTDB taxonomy): Bacteria > Acidobacteriota > Terriglobia > Terriglobales > Acidobacteriaceae > Granulicella. The sequence goes on from JBMFGX010000042.1 coordinate 10,512, forward strand.
TCTATCGCAACTACCCCTACGCTTGGGTCCAACCCGCCACCAACGCCGTGTATAAAGAGGATGTCTTCGACCCTTCCGAGGTCCTCACCATCATTCACGGCAAGCACGTCCTCAAGTTCGGCGGCGAGATGCTCATCTATCGGGATGACTCCACCGCCTGGGGAAATACAAACGCCGGCACCCTCGGCTTCGACGGAGCCTACACAGAAGAGTGGGACCACGCCTCCTGCGGCAGCAACGCCTACGCCGGCCAGATGTGCCCGGACCCCAACACCGGCCTGGAGTATGCTGACTTTCTGCTCGGCGACTCCTCCAGTTGGAATGCAAACGTCTCTCCCGAGTATGGAGCCCGCTTCAAAAGCCCACAGTTCTTCGCTCAGGATGACTACAAGATCCGCCCCAACCTCACCCTCGACTTCGGCCTGCGCTATCAGTTCAACCTGGGATGGAAGGAAGTGCATGGCAACGAAGCAAGCTTCGATACCACCGTTCCCAACCCAGCCCCCAATCCCTTCACCGGCGCCATCAACACCCCCGGAGCCTGGTGGTTTGCCACAACTCATACCAACGGCCGCACCGCCCTCATCGCTCCTGTCTATAACATCTGGTTACCGCGCGTTGGAGCTTCCTGGTCTCCCAAACCCAATACCACAGTCCGTGGCGGCTTCGGCATCTACGCCTACAACTGGAGCCTCGATAACTACGGCGGCAATAACAGCTCCTACGGCATGGGGGCCGCCATTAGCTCCTCCGGAAATGACTCCGACCAGACCAACGGAATCATGCCCATTACCCAACTCGACGGTCCCGGCACCGTCTTCGGAACCTCCAATCCTTTGCCCTATACCAAGGCATCCAACAGCCCGACGGCCCATAACGGGCAGGCCGGCGGATTCATCCTGTACCATACCCCCGTTCCAAGGATGATGGAATGGAATCTCTCGGTGCAGCGAGCCTTCCTCACCAACTTCGTCGCGCAAGTGGCCTATGTTGCCAGCCACGGCTCCAACCTCATCTTCACTACGGACCTCAACGCAATCCCAGTCAGCGAACTGGGATCCAACGACGTCGCCGCCGGCGATCGACCCTATCCACTCTTCCAGGGACTCCCAGGAAGCTCAAACAACGGCATCAGCAACTACAACTCCTTGCAACTCTCCATCACCAAACGCATGACCCACGGCGTCAGCTTCTCCGCGAACTATGTCTGGTCCCACATGCTGGATAGCCAGGACTCCTCAGGCTGGGGCAACAGGGAGGGGCCGCAAAACTATCAGATTGCCAATAACCTTCAGGAAAATTACAGCAACTCAAACTTTGACGTTCGCAACGCCTTCAAAGGCTACGTGGTCTACCAACTCCCATTCGGGATAGGACAGGCCTTCCTCAGCAAGGGCAAGCTGCTCAATGAAGTCGTCGGCGGATGGCAGATCTCCAGCACCATCGTGGAGCAGACTGGTCAGCCATTCACCGTCTTCGGCACGCAAAATACCTACCAGCAAGCAGGTTCGCCATTCCCCAACCGCAACCCCGGCGTCAGCACCAAGCCGGCAAACCGTCACGCAACCTGTTCCTATGCCGGTGACGCCTGCGACAACGAGTGGTACAACCCGGCCGCCTTCACCATGCCGGCCAACGGAACCTTCGGCAACGTGCGCCGGAACTCTCTCTACGGTCCCGGCATCAATGAGGTCAACATCTCCGGAGCCAAATCCTTCTCCATCCCCGTCGCTGGCGATCCTGTAAGTCTGCAGCTTCGCGTCGACGTCACCAACGCCTTCAACCACCCCAGCTTCAACCAACCCACCGGTACGCTGGCTGGAGCCAGCGGACCCGGCGCCCCGTACTCCTATGCGGCTACCCCACAACAAATCACCGGAACCACCGTGGGCGGACGCGCAGTCCAACTCGGAGCAGAAGTTAAATTCTAATCAGTGCTCACAATCGAGCTTTCCTACCGGAGACGGCGATTCCTCGCCGTCTCCGTTTTTCCAGCCACGCGTCTCCTCAGGCTCCTTGCGCCTTTAAAATTCTTGCAGCCTTTCCTCATCCCAGCGGCCTCCCAGAGCCGCTTGGACCTTACAACTTTTGTTCGGGCCTTTCTCCTATCTCACCGGCGTCGCTCCCCCGGTTCCGGTAGATTCAAAACGTATGCTCTCCAAACGTCTGATCTTAGGACTTAGTCTCCTCGCCCTTCTGCTCTCCGCTGCGCCATCGGCGCGCTGCTTCGCGCAAACCCCTTCAAGCAAACAAACCCAGTACGCCGCACACGTTGCCAAGGCGCAGCAGTACCTGTTCCAGCGGCGTCCAGATCTTGCCATCCCAGAGTTGCAAGCAGCGGTCGCCCTGCGCCCAGACGACGTTCAGACGCAGGCCAACCTCGGCGTTCTCCTCTTCTTTCAAGGTCGGCAGGCTCAGGCCATTCCGCATCTGCGCAAAGCCTTGGCAGCGCAGCCGGCGTTGACCAAAATACGCGGCATCCTCGGCATTGCAGAGCTGCGCACCGGCCAGGCTGACGCCGGTCGAGCGGATCTCGCCACCGTCTTTCCACTCCTCGACGATCAAAAGTTTCAGGTGCAGGTAGGCTTGGAGCTGGTCAGTGCCTATACCTCCATCGGCGACCTGGACCAAGCCACTACGGTCTTGTCAAAGTTGAAACAGATCGCGCCTGGCAATCCCAACGTGCTCTACGCAGCCTATCGAACCTACAGCGATCTCGCCGGTGAAGCGCGCATCACCCTCGCCCTCGCCGCTCCAGACTCCGCGCAAACCCACCAGATGCTCGCCCACGAGGAGTTGAAAGAAGGTAACACCAACGGCGCCATCGCAGAGTATCGCAAGGCCATCGCGCTGGATCCGCACCTGCCCAGCGCCCATGTCGAGCTTGCCGAACTCCTCGCCACATCGTCTGACCCGGCCTTGAAGGCGCAAGCCATCACCGAGTTCAAACTCGCGCTGGCGGCCAATCCCCAGGACGCCAAAGCCTTGTGCGGCATGGCCCAGGTCGTAGCCCGCCAGGGCGATCTTCAGGGGGCTCTCCACGACTACAGCCAGGCCGCGGCCGCCGAGCCCTCAGATCCAGACGGTACCCTCGGCATGGCCAACATTCTCATCCAACAGGGCAAACCAACCCAGGCGCTGCCCCTGCTGGAAAGAGCCTCCCAACTGGAGCCGTCTGACGCCACCCTCCACTATCATCTGGCCATGTTGTACCGCCGCACCGGCCATCCCAACCAGGCCCGGCAACAGATCGAACTCTTCCAGCACTATAAACAGTTGAAGGCCCAGCTTCGCACCGTCTTCCAGAACCTTCTCATCAAACCGCAGGAGATCCGTAACGACGACGAAAAAGACGACGCAAAGGAGAACGAAAAGTGACGGTGCCGGCTGCGGCCTCTCAACCTTCCAAAAATTGCGTTGAGCTTGGAACCAGAGGCATGCGAGATATCTTCCTGAAATCGCCACCCAAAAACAGAACAACGTAAACCATCGCTTGAGCCGCGCACCCTGTCGAACCCCAAAGTCGGAGAGCAATATGACGGATAACCTCAACAGCAAGCCCGCCAAGCCAACCGCAAAGCCAATGAGCTTTCGCCCGATCAGCCTCAAGCAACTGGCTGCGCATCTGGACCTGGACCCCTCCACCGTTTCGGTCGTGCTCAATAATACCCCGGGTCGTTCCATCTCCACCGCCACGCGCGAGCGCGTCAAGGCCGCCGCCAAGGAACTCAACTACCACCCAAATCTCCTGGCCCGCTCACTGCGCAGCCGCCGCACCCTCACCGTCGGCCTCCTGGTGCCTGTGCTTGGCGAAGGCTACCACACCCAGATCATGGCCGGCATCGGCGATCAGTTGATCGGCGCAGGCTACTTCTATCTCACCGCGCACCATCGCCACAGGCCGGAGTTGATTGAGGAGTACATTCGGATGCTGGTGGGGCGCGGAGCGCAAGGCCTCATTGCAGTCGATACCCTGCTCGAACACCCGCTGCCCATTCCCACCGTCACCGTAGCCGGTCATCGGAGCCTGGAAGGCGTCACCAACGTCGTTCTGGACCACGCTCATGCCGCCGCCCTCACCCTGGACCATCTCTACGACCTGGGCCACAGAGAGATCGCCTTCATGCGCGGCCAGCCCTTCAGTTCAGACTCGGATGTCCGCTGGCAGGAGCTGGAGCGATATGCCTCCAGGATCGGCCTCAAGATCAAGCCGGAGCTCGTCGTCTCTCTGGACCGCGACATCTCCTCACCCGAGCTGGGCTATCCGGTGGTCCAGCAACTCATGGCCTCCGGGCATCCGTTCACGGCGCTGGTAGCCTTCAACGATAACGCCGCCATCGGCGCCATCCGCGCCTTTCAGGATCTCAACCTCAGCGTGCCCATGGATGTCTCCATCATCGGCTTTGACGACGTCAATGCGTCCTCTTACAGCACGCCTCGTCTCACCACCATCAATCAGCCTCTGGCAGAGATGGGCCGGATCGCCACCCAGGCGCTATTGAACAAGATCCATGACACCATGCCGCCTCGCGATGAACTTGTCGTACAACCCACGCTGGTCGTCCGTGAATCCACCGCCGTGGCGCTCAAGCGTCCACGCGCCTGACGTCCCGCCACGCTTTGCCACTCTCTTACGCAAACCCATGGTCGCCTTTGGGCGCTCAGGCAACCCGTCGCAAGCGGCAAGCCCGGCAGCAGCCTTTGCCCACAATTGCTTTGTCCCCCGGATCACTCTGCATCGCCGGCATTCCGCATGGAGCGAATAGGAGCGACCCTTCTCTTCCTATCGTTTGAACTCATATCCGTCAGCGCCATGCCGCTCTCCTGCATTCGCGCACGGCGGACTCGCAACAGGTCTGCTGCCTGATTGCCGGGTCCCACTGCTTGGCCGCAGATTTTTATACGTCCTTGAAAGCTCTCCTGGCAGCGTCCTTCACATCTCCTATCGCATTGTGGATTGCCCCTTTCGCCTGGTCTACCTTGCCCTCGCTCTCTAGTCCCTTGTCTCCAGTGATGTGGCCGGCTACTTCCTTAATCTTGCCTTTCACCTCTTCCACTGCGCCTTTCACATGTTCCTTGTCCATCACACACCTCCTTCTAACTGATATACGTTCTAACTGGAACCCATCACCCTAAACCTTTTTCAATGCGGAACAGCCAACCCCTTCAAACCATTTCAGCTTCCCGCGCCCACGATCAATCTGCCTTGAAGCGGGCCATTCCTTTTCCCAGGAGAGAAACCACGGCCACCGCCCAGAGATCAGAACTGAAAGAGCAAAAGGAGAAATCTCATCGGAATCGGCCATCTACTCGGACGCTGGAGCGTAGACGCAGTACCCTCGCGGCGGTGCAGGGAACTCCGCATTTCCTTCGGCGTCGGTCGTACGCTCATCGGGATGAGCCGCATCGTGACCATCCCATGCCACCGGCTTGAACCTCTGGTTTGTCCACTTTGTCTTCACCGCGGTGCCGCTCCACTGATTTCCAAGATTGTTCAGCACATAGATCAGGCCGCTCTGCCCCTCCGTTCCATCACGCTGCATGATATACAGGTCGGGATCGGCGTGCAGGATCGTGGACTCTCCCCCCGCGTAACGATGATGCAAATCGATCAGTGCATCGATTCCGTTCGGCCTACCGGGCCGCGCGAGGTCGCAATTGAAGTAGTCCCACCAGAAAATGCACGGATATCCGTCGCCAGTCAGAAGGAACGAATACCCAAGCATCTTGTCGTTCACCACTTCATTGCCGCCCTTGTCATGGTTTTCCGTGAAGGTGACGGCATTGAACGGCCGCCTGGCGGAAACAGATTTGCCATCGGTCAGCTTGCGCAGATCGTAGTTCGGCGTGTCGCAGACGTCCTTGAGTTTGTACCGTAAGGGAAAGTCGAACGCTGCGATCTGATCATCCGTTACGGCACGTACCCGATCAAGCCAATCGTCGATAGCCTCAGGTACGGACCAGTACTCCCCCACCACAAAAGGAGTGAACTCGCGCCCGTCTTTCTTCTGGTACTGATACTTCGCCAATAAGCCGATCATCCAAGCTCCGAAACCCTTCACAAAATCAAACCGCAAACCGTCGAAGTCGAGTTCCTCAATGGCCAGACGGGAATACTCGAACATCGCCGCATACACCTGAGGATTGCGATGGCATAGGTGCGGAAATCCAGCGAACTTCTCGCCCTCCATCATCGTCCGCTCATACCGGCTCGGATGGAAGCAGTTCCAGTCACGCGGGAACTTCCCGCTCTTCGGATGGAACTTCGTCCAGCGCTTCTTCCCGTCCAGGGGATTCGTCTCTTCCTCATCGCCCCCTGAGTTATGGTTGATCACCATATCGGCAATCGCACCCATCTTGTGCTCTCGCATCACCCGGATCAGTCTATCCAACTCGGCGCGATTGCCATAAAGTGTCTTCACGGAGCCCTTCTGATCCAAATCTCCCAGATCGAAATAGTCGTAAGGATCATATCCATTCGAGGCAGGGTTTGCGACCTTGCTGAAAGGCGGCAACCACATGGAATTGATTCCCGATGCCGCCAGTTGAGGCACCTTCTCCGCCAGGAAGTTCCACCACTCCCCGCGCCTGTTCTCTTTGACCGGAGCATCCCAATAGAACGCCTGCATCATAACGGCCATTTTCTCTCCTACCTTCAGCGGCTGTCTCTCAAATTCCTGCTACCGTACTCCGTTCGTGCATAGGGATCTTGCCCCCGACGCCCACGACCGTGGCGGCCAAACTGCACAGGCTTAGCCTGGCCAGATACATCCATCTCGCGCCGCTCGTCACGGGCCCCGCAGGCAACCTTGCACCCCCGGCCCGCCAGGAATCCTGCTCCTGTCGTTCTCCTTCATGCCTGCCACACCAAACCAAAACGCCAACCCTCAACGCCAAAGTAAAACCCGTGGCCCCTACATCTCCTCGCAAAGACCCAAAAACATATTGCACCTTGGCCACACGGCATCTGTCTGCGGTGCGGCGAGCTAGGAACGGAGATGCGGTCTCAGCTTTGTCTCAGCCCGTTGCGAAAACACCAGAAGGAGCAGCCCCGCCAGTCCGGTTCCCAGCAGCACCAGGCTATGCGGTTCCGGCACTACAGACATCGAAGATACAGGAGTCACCAAACCATCTGTCATCGTGCCGCCACCGTTGCAACCGGCCGAGACCGTATTCGCATCCATGGTTACGGCCCCGCGTGACGCCAACGCGCTACCACACCCAATGCTCGCACCGGTATCCAAGGTAATGCTGTCAGACGCGAGGATATTTCCTTCAAAGCTTGTGTAGCTACCCAGCGTAGCGGAGCTGCCTACATCCCAGAAGATTCCATCGTTGGATCCGGATCCGGCATTGATTACGTTAATAGCCGCCGCGCCCGGGCCGCTTGCCGTCGTCAGCGTACTGCCCGTTACGAACACCCATAAGGCGTTCGGATTACCCTCGCCGTTCAGAGTAAGCGTTCCCGTCAGACCTGCCGACGAATCAAACCCATAGACGCCCGGCGTCAACGTCAGGCCGCCAAGATTCTCCCCTGTCAGGTTCGTAGTCACCGGCATGGCCCCAAGGCCAAGGCGTGCGGCAGTGGCGTCTCCCTCAGCAGTCGCCGCGCCTGCGTTGTTGGGCGGGACCGCGCTTCCGCCGTACACAACCCCATTGATGGTGATGCCGTTGGTGTTCGTTATCGACGTACCAGGATAGACTCCCAGATCTCCGTTGAGGGTCGTCGGACCGGTATTTGTCACGTCAGAGCCGCCCAGAATCGCAAAAATCCCGGCGGATCCAAGGATAGGGTCCGCATAGGCCGGCAACGTTGAAAGCAGAAGAATCAACCAACAAGATGTGCGTAGTTGCATAGAAAAAACCTCCATAGCGTTGCATATCCCGGAAATGAGAGAGAATCTCCCGGCACGCTACGCTTACCTTCAGTGAGCTTGCTCCCTCGACAAAACAAAAATCTGTATACAAAGGAACACTTCCAGCACAACAACCTGGATCGTCATGCGGCGAACCACACTACCGCCTGCACCGCCTATCATTCCTCAAGCTGGATCGTTTCACCACCTGCCCCGGCGTCCGCTGACCAGGTTGAAGATCAGAATGATCACGGCTACAACCAGCAGCAAGTGAATCAGCCCACCACCGATGTGTAAGCTGAAGCCAAGAAGCCACAAAACCAGAAGTACGACGAAAAATGTCCAAAGCATAAGAATCTCCTCTCTATCTCCATGTGCCCGTCAACATTCCAATCAGCAATGCAACAATCTTCACTTCCAATCGCAATCAGAAAAGGCTCGTGCACAACTTACCTGAAACCTGCCATTGTCTTAAACCACGTCACCTGGATCCGGCTTCCGCAACCATCAACGTGCTGTGGAACAGATCCTGCACCGCGGGCGCAATGCCGGGATTCCCCTGCGCAAGCCCGCCCGTAACCGCGTCACGCTGAGCCAGCGTCGTCTGAAGAAAGAGTTGCAGGTTGGCATCAGGCGTCTGGCTCGTCATCGCCTGAACTCGGTCAAAGAATGTTGATGAATCCTGACTCGCCAAGCCGTAATTCTTGAGGTTGGTCTCAAGATAAACCCGCCCGCAAAGCAGGCTAAGCTCGTCCATCTGCGCTTCGTCGCGTTCCGCAGCCAGCCGCTGCTTTACCACACCCAGTTGCTCTTCCAGAGCCTTGCCACTCCTGTATCGCGGCACAAACCCAAGCAGAAACGCCGCTACCAGCAGCCCTCCAATCACGATGAAACGCCTATTCCATCTCACGGGATGAGCCTCCTTCGGCTTCCGGCTGCTATCGATTCGGATGTACGGCATACTGCTCTCCCTGTTCTTCTTCTGAATTCATAGCGCCGCACACCTCCTGCAAGCATCCGTTTTCCGGCCCGGTCTTAACGCTAGGCTCCCTTCAGCAATCCTGAGTGCAACAATCCAACCGCTCGCCGTCCTGGCTCGCCTTGGATAGCAGAAACTCCGATGCGCTCGCAGCCTCACTTCTCTACACTGTCTGGCGCCCGGGAATCCAACTTCCTTCCCGGGAGCCCCAGCATCCAGACACTCCGCCTAATCACCAGAGGCAACCGACTGCGACTTCGCTCCACTCACAGCTTTCAGGAAGGAATCCGCACCCGCAGGCGTTGCTACCTTACCGTCGAGAACCCTCCGTGTGGAGACGTGACGGCCATAGAACGCACGCATGGAATCATCATCACGGCGAACGTTGGCCCCGGAGAGCGTCAATCCTGCAAACAGACCCTTGGCTCGCGAGTAGGTGAGTATCTGGGTATTCAGATTCCAATCGGTGCTCGCGGACGTATTGCGCCCCACCGGCCCGGCCGCCGCCGAGGCGTCTACTCCAACCTTGAAGTTGGAGGATTCCAGACGCCGCATGCCCTTGTCATTCTGGAAGATCATCACCACATCCACGCCCTCCACGCCGATCTGCAAACCCCAGCTCCCCCCGGTAATCGCGAAGAAGTCCGGCGCGCTCCAGCCGGTGGCCGTGCGGCAGGTGGCTACGCCCTTGCCGTTCTCCGCTCCAAAAATAAAGCCGCCCTTGATCATGTGAGGAACCACGGCAATGCACTTTGCGTGTTCCATCACCTCTTCCGGAATGCCTTTATCCGGCGTGGCCATAATCTGGTGCAGTACCAGCGCAGCGTTGTCCAGCCGGTTCTGCGTATCTTCGCGCGACTCTGCCTTGGCCGCCATGGCTGCGCCCAGACTGAGGATTGCCACCATTGTCATAACTGTTTTCATGCGTCTCACCATTGTTTTCTACCCATGCGCAGCGTCTCTTGCTCTCCGCTCATTCAAGCGCACCAGGTAACTTCACAGTAGTGCGATTGTTCCTCAACGTCTGAGCAATAAGGCACAGGTCTGATAAAAACACCTTATGGAACAAAGAGTCTTCCTGACTCCCTTCGCGACCGGATTCTCCCGCGGTTGGCAGATGTCGCCCGCAACGGCTAAGATTATTTTCCAAATCCCTCGGGCGACCCGGCATCGCGGGTTGATGATGAAGATCCGCGCCCAAAAACTCCTGCAAAAGTGTGCAAAAAGGAACAGACAGCTCGTTCCCGGAGAGCGCAAACTAGTTTGGTCGCAGCTTTATAAGCTTCCTGGCCGCCTGACTCTAGACGGGCTTTATGGGACCGCAGTACCATCAACGCTACCCATGGACCTCGACGCATGTCGCTACTCTCACTGTTCGTCCATGGAATCACAGGATAGAGCCCACCGTTGCTGGGCTTCTTCGCCGGAATCGTATCCGGAAGGTATGCTCCGCTATGTCTGAACAGCGAAAACCCACATTTGATCTCGCTCACTTTCTAATGAGCGCAGGGTTGGGAAGAAGAATCGTCTACCTGGAACCAAAGCAGATCTTCTTTTCTCAGGGCGATCCAGCCGACGCAGTCTTTTATCTTCAAAAGGGCCAGGCGAAGGTCACGGTTGTCTCCTCAGGCGGCAAGGAAGCCACCATCACGTTCCTTTCCGCAGGCGACTTTATCGGTGAAGAGACAATGGCCGCGATCGCCGGGCCGCGCCTGTCTGCGGCCAGAGCCATCAGCGCCTGCACCGCGCTAAAAATAGGTCGGGAAGAGATGGCTCGCGTTATGCATGAAGAGCACACCTTCGCTGATCTGTTCCTTAAGTTTCTTCTGGAGCGCAGCATGCGCATCCAGGCTGATCTGGTCGATCAGCTCTTCAACTCCAGCGAAAAGCGGCTGGCCCGCCTCCTTCTATCCATGGCGGAATTTGGCAAGCCAGGTGAGCCAGACGGGCAACTCCCAAAGATCTCGCAGGAGACCCTGGCAGAGATGGTCGGAACCACGCGATCCCGCGTCAGCTTCTTCATGAACCGCTTCCGCAGGCTCGGCTTTATCGACTACAAGAGCGGCATCGTGGTCCACAAATCGCTGCTCAACGTAGTTCTATACGATCAACTTCCGCCCGGCAGCGCTGCAAGGCCAAAGCCCGCCCAGGACCTGATCCGGTAGCCCACCTGCCGCGAATCGAAATGCGCAGCGCCTGTGCAAAATAGACCAGACAATTAAGCGGATCGATGTCACTCTCGCTTCAGATGCTAGATCTATTTGGCAGGTGACATCACTTATGTCCCACCCAACCAGAAGTCTCCTCATCGTGGACGACGAGGAGTGGATTCGAAAAACACTTTCGCTCTTTGCTGCCGGCCTGGGATTTCTGGTACGTTTTTCCCCTGACGGCCTCTCCGCGCTGCGCGAAATCCGCCTGGATCAGCCAGAGGTTCTACTGGCCGACGTTGACTTACCAGACATGCCCGGACCTCAACTGCTCTTTGTGGTCAGGCAACGGCTTCCAGCAACCCTGGTCATCGCCATGAGCGGAGCGTCCGGCGGCAGGGACGCGCCATCTTGCATTCCCGCGGATGCTCTTTATCAAAAGGGCAGTGGTCCAGCCAACCTCTCCAGGTTATTGAGTACACCACCCGGAATAAGACGGCAAACCCAGCCGGATTCCGATTGCGCGCCACCCCTGTGGATTCAGCACCATCCATGCGGCTCCAATGGGACCGCGCAAGCCAGAATCACTTGTCCAGAATGTCACACTCATCTTCTACACCATGATTTCGGAAGCTATTCATTATCAGCATGTTACAGCTTTGAAAATCGTGTAGTGACACGCCTTCTCACCACCTGCGCCGAACGGAAGCTGGGTTCAGCATGCGCGTAAGGTGGGCGGCAGGGCGACGCCGCAGGCTTGAAAGACCTTACCCGCCACGCCGGAGGCCTGGCCGCGAAAGACGTAACCCTTGCCGCCGATCGCGACTTCCATCTCCATGAGGTTGTCCAGATCCCGGATCACGTCGGCCCATTCCAGCTTCCACTGTTTGCGCGCCAGCCTATCGTCGAGTTCTTTGCGCAACAGCAACGCGAGGAACGAGCAAAACACATGTCCGCGAATCGTTTCGTCGCACTTGGGATAGATCGGCCGGGTATCCAGCAGCGATTTCATGGAGCGAAAAACATCCTCCACCATCCACAGTTGCTTGTACTTCAGCGCCACCTCCGGTGCCGACAGATCCATGTTCGTGGTCAGCACCCACTTGCCGTCGTAGCGCGCTTCCTGCTGTATTTTGTCTTCGTCCACGGCGAACTGTCTGCCTGCCGCACACAGGTATTTGCGATATCCCTTGTTGCCCACCAGCGACTTGTCTCCCTTGCTCAACGCGTCGCGCAACGAGGCCACCACGGCTTCGCGGTCGTGACGGTCCTTGGTGGCTTGTTCCACGTTCACGCACACCACATACCGGCGCGCACCCTCGACCCAGACTTCTTTCACCTTCAGCGGCGAGGGATCGTCGCGGTCGTCGCTCTTTGGGTGTACTTCCGCGTAGCGCCCGGCGCGCGCCACCACCGCCCTGGCTTCGGTCGAACTCCGCATACGCACGCCCAGGATGTAACTCCACTTGCGTGACTCCACTTCCGCCAGGGTCTCGGCGCTGATCATTCCCCGGTCGGCAACGATCGACACCGATCCGATCCCGAACCGGCTCTTCAACCGTTCCACGATCGGAACCAGGCTCTTCACGTCGGCCGTGTTGCCCGGCCAGAGTTCGCTACAGACCGGATGGCCATTCCGGTCCAGCACCATGCCCACCACCATCTGCTTCAGGTCGGGACGATGGTCCTTGGAGTGTCCACGCTGGCCGATGGTCTTGCCTCCCTGGCCCTCGAAGTAGATCGACGTGGTGTCGAAGAAGACGATCTCCAAATCAGTGAACAGATCGCGACGCCGCTGAAACAGTGCTTCCTCGATAAGATCCTTGTTGGTGCGCGGAGCGAAAGGCGTGGCGCCGTCCTGCTGGTCCTTGGGAAGAACCTCTCCCAGCCAGGCCATGGCCCGGTAAAGGTGGTGCAACTCCAGATCGGCGACCCCTTCGATGGCATAGTCGTCCTTCCACTTCTCGGCGGCACGGTCGCTGCCGGGTGCAAAGAGACGATTGAGCACCGTAAGAAAGATGGCTCGTTCGACGGAGAATTCGAAGTGCCGGTCTGCGAGCAAGGTGGTCAGAACCTTGTCCATGGAGCATGCCTGCCAAAGTCGCTCAAAGATCAGGGCCGGACCGATCCGGGCGCTGCGAGTGGCGATGCTGTCGCCCTCAGCGTGGGCGCCGAGCACGGCGAGCTTCTCTGAGAACCGCCCCAGCGACTGGATCAGCGAGTCGAGCTGGCCGCTGGCAAGCAACTGATCGAGCCGGCCAAGGCGCAACAGGACGCGCTGCTTCACTTTGCCATCCACCCGCTCGTTATCGACCATGAGCAGATAGGTTCGGGAACCATTCGACTGGGTGCGAATAAACACGGCGCGACTCCTGCGCCCTCATAGTAACACTACATTTCAAAGCACATCAATAATCAATATAGAACATATGCCGATATGACGTGACACTACATTTTGAAGCATTTGACAGTCGCTCTCAATGAAATCAATAGCTTACGAGCACTCGGCATGCTTGAACTGTAGAAGATGAGTTTGAGAAAAAACTGCTGTACTTCGTTGTTATCTGAAAAGGGCCGGCGAAGCCCGGCAGGTTTCAACCGGGCGATAGATCCAGGTTTCAACCGGGCGATAGATCAATGACCAACCCGGAAATGCTTGAGCTGGTCAAATAGACCGAAAAGATTTCCGATCCACAGGACCAGGATAATCACTACCAGACCATTGAGAATCGATTTCACCTGGCTCTGCATTGGAATAAACCTGTTCACAAGCCACAGCAACACTCCTACTGCGACGATCGTAATAATCACGTTGGTTAGCGGCATATTCTATTCCTCATTTCTCGTCGCGCACGCTTTACTCGCTCAAAGTCCCTCGAAACGCCGGAACCAGTCGGTTCAGGTATCGCACGAAGCCATCAGAGCGAAGAGAGCGCAGATCGACTCCATTTGTATTGTTTCAAGACAACGACGAAAGAACTGAGCGAAACAGCACACTACGGAGGAACGTCCAACTTGCCCAGACGAGCGGCGCTCCGCCTGTATTTGACTCAAGTTGCAGGTAGTCCCCACCATTCGCAGCCTTGATCGGCCACATACAGCGTTGCATGGAGCAATTGCTGGTTGCCCAGCTTCGCGCCGCCGGCCTCGCGTTGCCACCCTACTCCGGCATGGCAGCCTTGACGCTGTTGGTCCTGCGCTTCCGTCAGTTCCTTCGGCAAGCGCAACTCAACAGAACCTTAGCCGGTAGGGGGAACACGCCAGGGGGAGTTCCCTCAGCGTTTATCCTCATTCCCTGGCCCCTGGGACGGTTCTTGCTTTGCGCCGGAGTGGCTTGAAAGTACAGGGATCCCGCTGATAAGGCG
>JBMFGX010000043.1:0-24354 GCA_049977105.1 Acidobacteriaceae bacterium
TCCCATGATCAATATGCCCGATCGTCCCTACGTTGACATGCGGCTTGCTGCGATCAAATTTTTCCTTCGCCATGACTCTCTCCGTCTTGCCAGATTTCATAGGCCCGAAACTTTAGGCCTGGCTAAGTTTTGCGCGCGCCAGCAAGTACTCGCTGGCTCCAGCGCGCGGCTGGTGATTACTTGCTGTCCTTACCTTGCACCTTCGCAATAATCTCTTCCGAGACCGAGCGCGGCGCCTCCTCATACTGCTTGAACTCCATGGAAAAGTTGGCTCTGCCCTGGGTAGAACCGCGCATGGAGGTGGCATAACCAAACATCGTGGAGAGCGGCACGGTGGCTTTGATGGCCTGAACGCCACCCACCATCTCCATGCCCTCAATGCGACCGCGGCGGCTGTTCAGGTCGCCAATGATCGTTCCCATGTACTCCTCGGGAACCGTCACTTCAACCGCCATCACCGGCTCCAACAGTACCGGCTTGGCCTTGCGGGCCGCTTCTTTGAACGCCATCGAGCCGGCGATCTTGAACGCCATCTCATTGGAGTCGACATCGTGATAGCTGCCGTCGTAGAGAGCTACCTTGATGTCTACCATCTCGTAGCCAGCCAGCACGCCGCCCAGCATCGCCTCCTGGATTCCCTGATCGATTGGCTTGATGTACTCCTTGGGGATCGTACCGCCCTTGATCTCATTGAGAAACTCGTAACCCTTACCCGGCTCGTTGGGCTCGATGCGGATTTTGGCATGGCCGTAGTTACCCGATCCACCGGTCTGGCGAATATACTTGCCCTCCGCCTCCGCCTTGGCCCGAATCGTCTCGCGGTAGTTCACCTGCGGCTTGCCGACGTTAGCCTCCACCTTGTACTCGCGCATCATGCGGTCGACGATGATCTCCAGATGCAGCTCGCCCATGCCGGCAATGATCGTCTGGCCATTGGTGGCGTCTGTACGTACCTTGAAGGTGGGATCCTCCTGCGCCAGCTTGGAGAGCGCCATGGCCATCTTCTCCTGGTCGGCCTTGGTCTTGGGCTCTACCGCCACTTCGATCACCGGAGCTGGAAAGTCGATGGACTCCAGAAGGATCGGAGCCTTGTCGCTGCAGATGGTGTCTCCGGTGTTGAGGCTCTTCAGACCAACCGCCGCGCAGATATCGCCGGCGAGTATCTCCGTGATCTCCTCTCGCTTATTAGCGTGCATCTTCAGCAGACGCCCGATCCGCTCGGTCCGGCCCGTGCGCGGATTCAACACTGAGTCACCCGTCTTCAACTGTCCCGAGTACACCCGGATGAAGATGAGTTGACCAACAAACGGGTCCGTCATGATCTTGAAGCCTAGCGCCGAAAACGGCTCGCTATCATCGGCGTGACGCACCAGCTTGACCTCCGGCTCGCCTGGCTCCGTACCCTCGATGGCAGGCACGTCGACAGGGCTCGGAAGATAATCCACAACCGCGTCCAGCAGCGTCTGAATCCCCTTGTTCTTGAAGGCCGTCCCGCACAAAACCGGGAAAATGTGCATGGCGATCGTCGCCTTGCGGATGGCGCGCTTGAGATCTGCAACCGAGATCTCCTCGCCCTCCAGATACTTGTGCATCACCTCTTCGTCTGCGTCCGCCACCGCCTCAATCAACTCCGTGCGTAGCAGCTCCGCCTTCTCCCTCAGATCAGCCGGAACCTCTTCCACGGAATACTTGGCGCCCATGGTCTCGTCGTGCCAGACGATAGACCGCATCTCCACCAGGTCAACCACGCCGACGAACTTAGCCTCCTCACCAATAGGAATCTGAATGGGAACCGCCTTGGCGCCCAACCGATTCACAATCGTGGAGGTCGCATACTCGAAGTTCGCTCCTGCCTTATCCATCTTGTTGATGAAGCAGATCCTCGGAACCCGGTATTTGTTGGCCTGCCGCCAGACCGTCTCCGACTGTGGCTGCACACCCTGCACCGAATCAAAGCAGGCGCAGGCGCCGTCCAGCACCCGCAACGAACGTTCCACCTCAGCCGTAAAGTCCACGTGACCAGGCGTATCGATGATGTTAATGCGGATGCCGTTCCATGTGCAGGTGGTGGCAGCAGAGGTGATCGTGATGCCACGCTCCTGCTCCTGCTCCATCCAATCCATGGTGGCCGTGCCCTCGTGCACCTCTCCAATACGGTGGTTTACACCGGTGTAGAAGAGAATGCGCTCGGTCGTCGTCGTCTTACCGGCGTCGATGTGCGCCATGATGCCTATGTTGCGGCATTTTTGTAGAGGAACTGTCCGTGCCACAATATCTTCTTTTCTGCGGAAACCCCGTCCGCGGTTGCTACAAAACTTCGGAACGAAAAACCTGTAACGACAAAACTCGACCGGCCAACACCTCCGGAGGAGGCGCGCCTACCAGCGATAGTGAGCAAACGCCTTGTTCGCCTCCGCCATGCGATGAACATCTTCCTTCTTCTTCATCGCGGCGCCGCGGCCGTTGGCGGCGTCCAGCAACTCGGCGGTCAGCTTCTCCACCATTCCCTTCTCTCCACGCGCACGACCGTAGGTGACCAGCCAGCGAATCGCCAGAGACGTGCGCCGCTCCGGATTTACCTCGATCGGCACCTGGTAATTCGCTCCACCCACGCGGCGGCTCTTGACCTCCAGCATCGGCTTCACATTCTCTACCGCCTTCTTGAACAACTTCAGCGCCTCATCGCCACCCTTAGCCTCAAGGTTGGTCATGGCCTGATAAAAGATGCCCTGAGCGGTCGACTTCTTGCCGCCCCACATCATGCTGTTAACAAACTTCGTAACCAGCGTCGATCCATAGATTGGATCGACTGGAACCTCACGCTTGGCGATATACCCTTTTCTCGGCATCTCTCTTCTTTCTCTTCTTCCCCCAGCGCGGTGAACCTCTCACGAGCTGGGCTTGTCTATGGCAAGCCCCTTTCGGCTTGCGCGGCTCCCTCCACTGCAGAAAGAAGCCTCAAACTTACTTACCCGCGGCCGCCTTAGGACGCTTCGCGCCGTACTTGGAACGACCCTGCTTCCGGTTGGCCACGCCCACTGAGTCCAGCGTTCCACGAACCACGTGATATCGAACACCCGGGAGATCCTTCACACGACCACCACGGATCAGCACAATCGAGTGCTCCTGCAGGTTGTGGCCGATACCCGGAATGTAAGTGGTCACCTCAATTCCGTTCGTCAGACGAACACGCGCCACCTTGCGCAGCGCCGAGTTCGGCTTCTTCGGGGTCTGGGTGTACACGCGCGTGCAAACGCCGCGACGCTGAGGAGAGCCCTGCAGCGCAGGCGATGCTGTCTTGTAGCGGGTCGGCGTCCGGCCCTGCTTTACGAGTTGATGAAACGTAGGCACTCAACTACTCCTTCAAAACACCTGAAAAGCAGCCCCTGAACGATACAGTAGCTACCCGAAACCATGCTTCGAGCCCGGCGCAGGGCAAATCTTCACCCTACTTCTCCGCTCTACGCCACCTGACGCAGACGCACAGAAGGCGACGCATGCTCTCCCCAGCCCAGCGACACGCCAACCCGGAGAAACACGCTTCGGCGAAGTTCTCAATCCTGCACACGGACGTACAACGAACTCCGCGCACCACAACACCTACAACCTAACCACTCAAAACGAAATAACAGTCGACGGTGGCCGAGGTCCATTCAATCAGCTCTCCAGGCGGAGAACCCCTCTGACTCGACTCCGTTTCGCTGTTCCGGCCCGCATAGCCCGTCCCCATGGGATCCTACTTGTGGTGCAGTAGGGAGGAGGGTGTCGCAGGCACGCTTCGGACGGGCATTTCTCCAACCGCAGATACAACACTCACCCGCTTCGGGCAAACTCCGCAGTCGTTCTCTCGCATCCAGGACCTTCTGGGCCAAACCCACCGAGCCTCTTCACGACGGCACGGCCTGGGTACTCGCTGAACCTTCTAACTCTATCAAGCCGCGGGGCCAACGTCAAGGACTGGATTACTCTCTCAGGACTTTCCCCAGACTTCTGATGTGCATGTCGCTAAGATTCAAGAAATACGACACTTAGACGTTCCGACGAGTGGACGGCCACAAGTTTGGACTACTGCTTTCAAAGGGCCGTGATTGTTGCCTCTCCGGATGGCCGGTACCAGCCAAGCTCGACGTGAAATCGCGAGTTTCCTAGGCTTTTCGCGTTCGCTGCCCTTTTTCCCATTGAGCCCAGCGCTCCAACTGAGGCCCAATTCAAGGCCCAGCGGCTCGGAGGGCTAGAAAAATGGGGAAAGTCCTGTTTAGCCGTTTCCAACAATAGGGTGAGCCTGAAGGGGTCGACCATACCCCATCCCTCCATGCCATCTGGAGCGCACTCCACACCTCCGCAAGCGCTTGGCGATCTGCCTCCGCAGAACAGGGAATCTAACCCCAGCCGTGGTACCTTTGGCCCGCCGGAATGAGGAACACCCCAAGCCCGATGCCGACAACTCTCTATGACTTGCAAACACTCCACTTGCTGCTCCAAAGAGTGATAGGCTGGCGAACATGAAACTCCGCGCCTGCCCCTCCCGCATCCCTTTGCTGGCAACCTTCTGTAGTCTGCTCTTACCCGTCACCCTTTCTGCATGCTTCTCCGCTCCTCTGGTTGCCGCAGAAACCGGCCTGAACCAGACGGCTGCACAGGATGCGCAGATGACGCGGTTTGGCAACGTCGCCCTCTCGCCAGATGGAAGCACCGTCGCTTGGACGCAGCACGGATCGCAAGCAGCCTCCATTCATCTCACATCCGTATCCAACCCAGCATCAAGCGAGTTGATCGCAATGCAGAGCAGCTCACGTTGCAGCACCAGCAACCCGATCTGGGCGCCGAATGGAAAAACGTTAGCCTTCCTCTCCACCTGCACCAGCCAGGTAGACCAAGCGAAGCAAACCAGCGCCGCCGGGACTCGCATATCCCAGGAACAGATCTTCCTGTGGTCCAAAGCATCCCATCAGGTAACGCAACTTACCCACCTCGTTGGAGAGTTGCAGCAGCCCGCTTGGAGCCCCGACGGCAAATTCATCTCTTTTCTCTTTGTGCAGAACGCTACCCGCCACGCTGGCGCGCTCGACGCCATGCCCCCATGGAATGGGGTGATTGGAGAAGACGGCGTGGAAATCCAGCGAGTCTATTCCGTCGACGCCAGGACCGGAGCAGGCCGCTTCTTGTCCCCGGCCAATCTCCACGTCTACGAGTTTGACTACGCTCCCAACGGGCACCGAATCGCTTACATCGCCGCCGAGCCTCCCGGCGAAAATAACTGGTGGGTAGCCAAACTCTACGCTCAGGCTGTCTCGGGAGGCCCGCCAGAGGTCGTGCTGGACCCCAATACCGTCTCCGGATCGCTGCACGGCCTCCAGATCGCCGTACCGCGCTACTCGCCAGACGGTAAAGAGATCGCCTTCATCGGCGGCTTGATGAGCGACCAGGGCTCTACAGGCGGCGACGTCTATGTGGTTGCAGGCAAGGGCAACAAGGGAGTCAACCCTATCCCCGTTGACGTGACGGCGAACATCGACGGCACTCCATGTTTTGAAGGATGGCTCAATCGCCGCCAGATCGGCTTTGTGGAAGACCGGCGCGGCCACCTCCTGCTCAACAGCTATGACGTGGACCGCCAGACGCCAACCGGAACAGTTCTCGACCTCGGGATGGTCTCGATCTCCGGAGGCCCTGTCAAAGACGCAGCCTGGACGCGACTGGCTATCGGCCTGGCTTTTGTCAAGCAGGGACCGGCAACGCCACAGGAGGTCTGGGCAGGACACTGGGGCGCGGTGAAGCAGGTCACCCACCTCAACGACGGCATAAAACTCAACCCACCGCGGTTTGAATCGATCGAGTGGACCAACGAGGGATTTCACGCCCAGGGCTGGCTCACCTTCCCCCAAAACTATGACCCGGCAAAGAAGTATCCGTTGATCGTTCAGGTTCATGGCGGCCCCTCCGCCTCCGCCGGTCCGCGGCCCAACACCATGTGGTCCCAACAGGGCTACTTTGTGCTCGCGCCTAACCCGCGCGGCTCCTTCGGGCAGGGAGAGCGATTCGTCCAAGCCAATCGCAAGGACTTCGGTTACGGTGACCTGCGCGACATTCTGAAGGGGATGGACATCATTGAGGCCCGTTACCCAATCGACAAGCAGCGTGAGGGGCTCACCGGATGGAGCTACGGCGGGTTTATGACCATGTTCGCCGTCACCCAGACCAATCGCTTCCGCGCCGCCGTCGCCGGTGCCGGCGTCTCCGACTGGCTCTCCTACTACGGGGAGAACTCCATTGACCAGTGGATGATTCCGTTCTTTGGAGCTAGCGTCTACAATGACCCAGCCGTCTACGCCAAGTCCTCTGCTATCAACTACATCAAAAACGTCAAAACCCCCACCCTCGTGGTGGTTGGCGATCGCGATGGAGAGTGCCCGGCGCCGCAGTCCTTCGAGTTCTGGCACGCCCTGCGCGATATGGGCGTAAAAACGGAGCTGGTCGTCTATCCCAACGAAGGTCACGGCTTCCGCAACCCCGCCCATATCCGCGATCTTGCAGCCCGTTCCATAAGCTGGTTCGCAGAAAATATGCCGACCAACCACTGAAGCGGCTGGCGAGCTGCCAGGAGAAGCCTGACCCGGACTTCACCACCCACTCTGCAGCCCTTCCCGCATCGGGCAGGACGCGGAGTGGGATGTCGAGGGGAGATTGAAACCCATCTTGAGCCAAATCCAGAAAGAACCCGGCGCCTTTCCGGCCTTTGTCTTGTCTCCAGGTTGCTGAAAAGCTCGCCCACATCCCCCATAAGGACGATTTTCTTCTTCCCTATTTGCTCACCGACCGTCCAACCCCTAAACTGGAGACTCGAAAGTTCTCACATTTGACGGTATGACCGTTCAGCTTTCGTTCTGGTTGAACGGGGAGGTTCATTAGTGCAGTTGTTTCTCTTGAAAAAGATGCGTCGCTTCACTGGTCTCGCAGCTCTTCTCTTCCTGTCGCTTCCCCTGGGTCTGACTGTGACTGGCTGCGCTCACCACGCAGCTCCCGTCGTTTACTGCTTTGCTGGCGACTCCGGTCCGGTCGTGGGCCAGGCATATTACATCGAACTGGAGGCCAACACCCTAGCCACCACGGGTGAGAGTCTGAACTACGCCCAGATGGGCGTCGCACTCTCTGCTCAGGCCTATGACTGTAAGAGAAACTCGGTATCCGTAAGTCATTTCACCTACGGAAGCACCAGCAGCTTTGAGAATAACGTCAACGGTGGGCCGATCTTTGCCGACATCAATCCATCCACCGGCCAGGTCTGCGGTGGAACCTGGAACCGCTTCACCGGTGGCGGGGTCGCAGACTACACCGTCTGTAACCCTCCCAGCCCCCTGCCCACGCAGCATGTAGCGCAGGTGACGGCGGAGGCTGACGGCGTGACCAGCAACGCCATTGATGTCTACGTTCATCCCGTCATCACCGGAGTGGTGCTTGGCCCAGCTTCCAAGTCCTGCGCCGCCGGCTCCGATGTCGGTTCTGACTGCTGCCCGAACGACACTGTAGGCACGCCTGTCGCCACTCCTGCCGGCGTGGTGGACGGCTCCAAGTGCGTCTCACAGAACCAGACAGGACAACTGGTTGCCAGGGTCTACGATAACGGCGGTACAACCGGCAACGCGGCCGATAACATCACCTGTCAGGTGGGCCATCTCACCTTCAACGCCCAGACCCCCGGCGTGGTGTCTATCGATGAGAATGGCGCAGCCACAGCGCAGATGCCAGGTTCTACCGTCATCACCGCAACCGTTGCCAACTCGTCGACGGCAACGAATGCCGGCATCTTCGCCACCTGCCCACCGGCGTCCATTTCGCTGCAAAATCCCAACAATCCTTCAGCCAACAGTATCAGCGTCCCCCTGTTGACCGAACAGCCCTTGAACACCACCGTTCTGGATACCAATGGCAATGTCATCACCGGCCTCACCCTGGAGTTCAACTCTACCAACCCCCAGGTAGTTCTACCCGCAGCCGGCGGCTCGGTTACGCCGCAGTTTCCGGGCTCGGTAAACGTCACTGCGGTCTGCCAACCCTCCTCCTGTAATCCAGCCCCGTTTAGCCAGTTAGGGCTGTATGGAACCGGCAAGGCAGTCACCTCCAACCCGATTACGGTGAATGTACCCGGCACCAGTAGCACGGTAGTTTACATGGGCAGCACCTCCTCCCAGTACGTTGCTTTCAAAGACTTCACCACCAATGAAACCAGCACGCTCATCTATCTGCCCTGGGTGCCAAACTCCATGGTGATGAACCTCGCCGGCACAGAAATCTATCTGGGCAGCCAGGAGGGCTTGATGACGATTGCAACCAGATCCAATACCGTCTCCGGCTACAACCAGGACATCCAGGGTTCGGTTCTCTCTGTATCGCCGGATGGAAACACTCTCGTGGTCACAGATCCTGCTCTCCAGACCATCTCCCTGGTCAACACCGCCACAGGTTCCATCAAGACCAGCTATACCGGCGTGGGCACCAGCGCGACATGGTCCATTGACAATCAGGCGGTCTACATCACTACCACTACCAATCAGGTTCTCACCTATTCCACCTACACTGACTGGCAAGTCGCAACGGCTGGCGAGGTTTACACGGCTAGCACCATCACGGTGCCAGGCATCGGCGCCTTCTTCGCCGGCCCCCAAACCACTGATGCCCGAACCTACTGCCCATCCAGCGTAGTTTCGAACACCAGTCTTCCACCCACGGTCGCCAATTCCTTCATTCCGCTGGTTGCTCAAAACCCGGTTACCACGGACCAGATCATCTCAACCGACAACGGCCAGCACATCGTCGGAGCCCATGCCAATGGGACTTCATCCAACCTGACGGATATCGACGTATCGCTGCCGCTGCCAACCACTTCCCCTACGCCTGGGGTCAACTACGGCTGCCCGATTCCACCCGCAGCCCAACCCGCCGTAGGATACTTTGGAACCACCGTCAATGGACCAATAGCGCTGCCTGGCATTGACGCCGCAACAATCACAGGCCTCCAGGCCTCCACCAACTCCCAGGCTGTCTTTGTCAACTACACCATGCCCACTGGCGCAACCACCGGCGGTGGACTTCTGCCTCTCTATGTACCCCAAGCCACCGGGATAGGAACACTACAGACGCTAACCCTCGGCAACGGCGCAACCGTAGCATCGGCCCCTGAATCCGGCGTCTTCAGCACAGACAACTTCACCTACTACGTTGGCACCGGATCCAGCGATGGAGCTTCCCTTGACAATGATGTGCATGAGATTAAACTCGTCTATCCGACCAGCGGGCCTCCAACAGCAACCGAGGCCCCCGGCGGCATCATCACTCCGGAACTTCCGCTGGCCAACGGTTCCGGATATGCACCCGTAAACCTGATCGCACAGTACCCCAAGCTGCCCACAAGCTAGTCCCGAAACAGAGCCTCGCAAGACCAAACAACCCGCCCCAACCCCCGCTTCGATTCAGAGGGTTGGGGCGTTTCTATCTTCGCTGAGGGAATGCTCCGGCAAAGTCGACTGGTACACTTCCAACTCCAGACTTCGGCCTCTATGTCCCTCTCTTTCCCCTCAAGCGAGACTCCAAAAGCTCGCGACCAACAGCATCCAACACACCATTTAGAAACTGAATGCTCTCCGGCGCAGCATAACGGCGTGCGATCTCCAGGGCTTCATTGATGATCACCGCAGCCGGCGTCCTCGGATATCCAAGCATCTCCGCGACCGCGCTGCGCAGCAGGTTGCGATCTACCACCGGCATACGCTCCAGACGCCAGTTCTGCGCATGCTTCTGAATCATGGCGTCGATCTCTTCCTCGCGCTGCGCGGCAAGCAGGTGAAGATCATTGGCAAACCCTCTCGTCTCTTCGTCTACGTCCTCGCGAGAAGCCCAGAAAAGTCGCTCCACCTCCTCTGGCTTCTGCTTGCCAAGATCGCCCTGAAAGAGCATCTGCATCGCCAGTTCTCGTGACTTTCGGCGCGTTCCCATCAGCAACCCGCCTCGACCGCAGCGCCCGACGTGGGTCGTCTCTCGGTCCGCAGTTTTTCGTGGATAGAGGCCATCTCGATCGCTGCAATGCCCGCCTCAAATCCCTTGTTGCCCGCCTTGAGACCGGCGCGGTCCAAAGCCTGCTCCAGAGTCTCGCAGGTAAGCACACCAAAGGCATGGGGAACGCCCGTCTCCTGTTGCGATTGGCCGATGCCGCGCGCAACCTCGTTGTAAATGGCCTCGTAGTGCGCAGTCTCTCCGCGCAGCAATACGCCCAGCGTGATCACGGCTGCAAAACGCCCGGTTCCAGCTAGCGTTCGAGCTGCCGACGGAATCTCCCAGGCCCCCGGAACACGCACCATCTCGATGTCCTTCCGCGCGCAACCGCTGCGCAAAAGCGCGTCGAGAGCTCCCTGCAGAAGACGGTCCGTGATCACTGCATTCCAGCGTGCTACCACAATCGCAAATCGTCTGCCGACCGCCGATAGGTCACCTTCAACTGCGATAGGTCGGTTATGCAGAGGGTTCTCGGACTCCCAGAAGGCGACGCTGAAGCCTGGATGGAGATGAACCGTAAAGAGTCTCGAATTCCAATCTGTCGGCGCCGGCTCTGAGATCCCTTCGCCTATCTCTTCACCGTGTCGTCGAGACTGCAGCCATGCCTTCGCCGTGCGATAGATCTCGTCCAGTGCCGTCACCTCAATCAGCAATGGGGGCTCGGCAGGCGGGCGACCATAGACCAGCTCCAGATTTCCAAGCGGCGCAAGAAAAGGCGCTCCTTGGGCCGCGCCTTCACTCCTGCCGGTTTCTTCGCCGCCTACGCTCCAGCCTTTCCCCGGTTCAAAGCCCAGAGCTTTGAATAACTCCGCCAATTCAGCAAATTCAGCCTCTGAGGCGATTCGCGCTAAAACCGTCAGTCCCTTGATCATGAGTTGATTGTATCGTCAGAGCCAGAGGTCGTTCCTCTTTGGAACGTCTTGCCGACCAGACCTACTCGATCTTGCCACTGCTTAAGTCGTAGACCACAAAACCCAGGTCATTCAGCTTGCTGATCGTTAGCTCCATGTTTCGACGCACGGCCGGTACGACGACCGCCGGCGTGTTCTGAGCCTCTTCAACAGCCACCACGCGACCGTAAGGCCAGCACGACTGGGGAATCGCGGTCATGTGCTGGTCCAGCGACGCGATGCTTATCGCTACCTGCTGGCGGTGCGCATGCACCGGATCGAACATTCCAACAGTAGCCATCGCTGGATGAATGTCGCTCTGCACGACAGAGAGTTCCAGCATGCTCGGCCCGATCGTTAGAACCGGATTCTGCCAACTGTCAAAGTTGTGTACCTTCATGAAGGTGCTTTTCACGGGCAGGGGAATCTGTTGAACCTCTTCGCGTTCCGTCTCCAACTGGGCCTGGACCTGCTGCGCACGCAGAACAGTCGAAGATCGGCAGCCACAAAGCATAGCCGAAAAGCCGCCTAGGAGCGCGGCGAGCAGACACAAGGTGGGCAACCGGAGATTAACCACGCTATCAGCATAGCAAGAAGATGCCGCGGGAGATGGCTCACAGCCATTGCCCCAGTCCGTGCTCTTCAAAACCCGAATTCAGCACATGGATTCCATGCGCTGGATACTGATTCTTGTGCGGCTTGTGCCGACAGAACCAGGCAAAGACGCCTATCTCCCGTCAACACGGCGGCGCACTCGCTGCCATCACCCTTGGAAGCAGCCGAACTGCCTCTCAACCCGCTTCGCAAACCGCAAGTGGCAGCGGAACCTTGCCTGGAGGGCTCGCCCAGGAATCATCCTCAAGACCAGACCCAAATTGCAACTCGTATGGAACCAGATCATGGCTGCTTCGAAACCAGATTGCATCTGCGCCTAGGACCCGCCATCAAAGAATCTGGATGAAAACAGAGAGGAGCAGCTATGCTGAAAAGATGAGATGTGCGTTCGTCCTGCCCTGTTTGCTTCTGGTCTTTCTGAGGCAGCCAGCAAAGGCTCAAGCAACGGCAGGTCAGGCGACGGAGCCTGCCCGGATTCAAAATCCTCCCCAGCCTGAAGTACAGAACCAAACCAGTGATGACATCCAGCGAACTCTCGGCGGTGTGGTTACCGACCAGGATGGAGCTGTGCTACCCGGAGCCGACGTAACCCTCCAGAGTGCGGGCAAGACGCGCAGCACCACAACGGACGGAGCGGGGAAATTCACCTTTTCCAACATGCCCGCTGGTCCTTACACCCTCACCCTCACGGCTAAGGGCATGCAAAGCCGCATCCAAACCGGGACCCTGAATGTCGATGAGTCACTGGATCTGCCTCCAATAGCGCTGATGGCCTCTACCAACGAGCAGGTTGTGGTTTCAGGACTCACCCAGCATCAGTTGGCCGAAGTGCAGATGAAGCAAGAGGAGAAGCAGCGGTTTCTCGGGGCATTTCCCAACTTCTATGTGTCCTATAACTGGAATGCTGCACCGCTCTCGCCAGGGCAGAAGTTCAACCTGGCGATTCACAACATCGTCGACCCTGCAACATTCATCGTTGAAGCCGGAATCGCCGGTCTTGAGCAGGCCACAGACGAGTTCAGCGGCTATGGGCAGGGTTGGCAGGGCTACGGCAAACGCTACGGCGCGGGGCTGGCTAACAAGTCCATCAGCGGATTGCTCGGAAGTGCAGCGTTGCCCGTCCTTTTCCACCAGGATCCGCGGTACTTCTACAAGGGCACAGGAACCAAATGGCAACGGGCGCGTTATGCCATCTCACGGGCCTGGATCGTGCGCGGCGATAACGGTAAATGGCAGCCGGCCTATGCCGCGATCCTGGGAGACTATGCAGCCGGAGCGATCTCAAACCTCTACTATCCAGCCAGCAACCAGCATGGCGTGGGGCTGACCATCGCGAACGGCACGCTCGCCGTCGCTGGAAATGCAGCGGCGAATCTCATGCAGGAGTTTTTGTTCAAGAAGCTCACGAAGGTACGGAAGAGCCACAAATCCACTGCCCAAGCGTCCAATCCACCAACCGGGAGCCCGTAACACAACGTTACCCATCCCGATCTCTTGACCTGCTATCAGCGTCCTTGCCAGACCGGGGGACGCTTGGCCAGAAACGCCGACAGTCCCTCCCGTTTATCAACCGTAGCGCACAAACGCCCGAAGATCTCCGCTTCCATTGCAAAAGCTTCCGGCAAACTATGATCTTCTCCCTCAGCCACCGATTCCAAAACCCCGGCAACCGCCAGCGGCGCCATGGAAGCCATAGCCCCCGCCAGCGCCCGCACCCGGGGTAGAAGCTCAGCGGCCGGGACGACCTCATCCACCAGCCCCAGACGCAAAGCCTCAGAGGCATCCACAATGTGGGCGGAGAGCATAAGACGTAGTGCTCTGCTGCGGCCGAGCAGCCGTGTCAGCTGCTGCGTTCCTCCGTAGCCCGGAATCAATCCAAGCTTGACTTCAGGGAACCCCAGACGAGCCGTATCACTGGCAATACGTAAGGTGCAGGCCAGAGCCAGTTCACAACCGCCACCCAGCGCCACTCCGTTCACCGCCGCAATCACCGGCTTGCCCGCGCGCTCCAGGCGGGATCGGATCAGGCCCAACACATGATGGCCACGTTGGGACGCGGCGCGGCCGGTTGCTGAGTCGGTCTCTGCTAACGCCCGGATATCAGCGCCGGCGGCAAACGCCCGCTCACCGCTGCCGGTGAGGATGACAACCCGGATCGCCGGATCTTCGGCAAGTTGGGTGAACAGTCTCTCTAGTTCATCGAACATGGTGCTGTTGATGGCATGGAGCACCTCGGGCCGATGCAGCGTCAGAGTAGCAATCGCGCTGTCCAGGGCAAGTTGCAGCGTGGTGAAGGCAGGTTGAAGTTCCGGCATAACGTTCGTCATAGGCTTATCCTAATTAGACGCGGGTTCTGCGGACGCGGGTGGAACCCAAGGTAAACTTTGCACCGATTGTACCCGCGATGCTCGCAACCTGGCCCCCAAAAATAGAGCCGCTCACCATGCTGTGGAACGTTCTCCCGCCGGTGCAGCGACAATGCCCTAACCCCCTGATCATACAGTGCATTATCAAATTTGATGGGGAACCAGCCAGATAAGGCGCGAAAGACGAAACTTTTTTTGTAGTTGAACCATCTCTACGATAGAGAGATCTCCTATTTTCAGCTTTACGATCAAGAATCTGAAACAGACCAATGGAAGAGGTTACGGAATGTCTTTGGAAGAGAGCCGGGACGCCGGATCGCGCGGTGAGGATGCGGGTCGGCCTTCAACTTCGCGCGATGGACAAGTGAGTCCGACATCTCAAGAGCGTGGTCACTCGACCCAGACACCGGCCGAGAAGAAGTCGAGTAAGGGTCTCTGGATCAAGCTGGCGATCGGGGCACTGCTGGCTGCCGCTCTGGTGTATTGGATGACCAGACCCTACGGCAACAACAACCCAGCCGCCGGCCATACAAGTCGCTTCGGTAGTGGTCCGGCCGCGATCACCGCAAACATCACAACCACCGGCAGTATCAGTGAGTATGTGGAAGCTCTGGGTACGGTGACGCCTATCTCGACCATCACGCTTTACAGCCAGGTAACCGGCATCGTCATGGCAGTGCACTACCAGGAAGGGCAGTATGTGCATAAGGGCGACCCCTTGGTCGATATTGATCCCCGACCCTACCAGTCCACGCTCGATGCCGCAGAGGGACAACTCCTGCACGACCAGGGCGTGTTAGCTGAAGCGCAGATGGATCTGCAGCGATACCGCGAGGCGTGGGCCCAGAACGCCATCCAGAAGCAGGAACTCGATGACCAGGAAAAGATGGTGATCCAGGATGAAGGGACGGTCAAGCAGGACCAGGGAACAGTCGCCTATGACAAAGTGGAACTCTCTTACTGCCACATCGTTGCCCCCATCGACGGTCGAGTAGGATTGCGCCTTGTCGACCCTGGAAACACCGTATTCTCTGGCAACAACTCGACTCTCGTCGTACTCACTCAGTTGCAGCCAATCACTGTAGTCTTTGAGGTCTCCGAGGATGACCTGCCGGAGGTCCAGGCACAGCTCAAAACCAATCATGCGATGCGGGTGGACGCATTCGATCGTGAGGACGTCAAGAATCTCGGAACCGGGAAACTCATCGCCCTCGACAACGAGGTTGACACCACAACCGGAACTGTCAAGTTTCGTGCCACCTTCCCAAACAAAGACATGGCTTTGTTCCCTAACCAGTTCGTCAATGCGCGGCTACTGGTCAAAACGCTTACCAACGCAACGTTGGCGCCTACGGCTGCAGTGCAATATAACGGCACGGCAGCATTTGTCTACGTCGTGAATCCCAACCAGACAGTAAGCGTGCATCCAGTGCAGGTGGTCACCAGCAACGAAAGGGTGACGGCCGTGACGGGCATCGACCCCGGTGTGACCGTCGCGATCAGTGGATTTGACCGTCTGGAGGATGGCGCCAAAGTCCAGGTGCGTAACAAGCCACGAGAAGCCAAACCCCTGCGCGGATTGGGGCCCGGCTCAACCCGCTCTTCGACTTCTACCCCGGCGCCCGGTTCGCCTGCATCCTCCGGCTCCAACTCCCCCGCAGCGACCACTTCTGCTTCCATCGGTTCCTCCACAGGCGGTAGCGCAGCCTCATGAGCCCTTCCCGCCCATTTATCCTCCGTCCTGTTGCGACGGTTCTGCTGATGGCCGCAATCTTCCTGGCAGGTGGAGTGGCCTTTTTCCAACTGCCGGTCTCAGCGCTGCCAGAGGTGGACTATCCGACCATCCAGGTCATCACCTTCTACCCCGGCGCTAGTCCGGAGGTTGTGGCGACGGCGGTCACGGCGCCCCTCGAGCGAGAGTTTGGCCAGGTCCCCGGCCTCAGCCAGATGACTTCCACCAGTTCGGGTGGATCTTCCATCATCGTCATGCAGTTCCAGCTTAGCCTGGACATCGACGTCGCTGAGGAGGAGGTGCAGGAGGCCATTGATGCAGCCCAGAGCTATCTGCCCGCCGACCTGCCCGCACCACCGGTCTATAGCAAATCAAATCCTGCGGATGCGCCTGTACTCACACTGGCTCTCACCTCCAAGACCATGCCCCTTTCCAAGGTGGAAGATCTGGCTGACACAGAGTTTTCTCCCAAGATCTCGCAGGTCTCCGGCGTTGGATTGGTCAGTATCTCCGGCGGACAGAAGCCCGCAGTACGCATCCAGGTAGACCCAACTCAGCTCGCCGCTTACGGAATCAACCTGGAAGATGTGCGCAACGCGCTCACCGCCAACAGCCTGGATAGCGCCAAGGGAAACTTTGACGGGCCAACCCAGGATTACACCATCAACTCCAACGATCAGCTCATGACTGCCGCGGATTACCGCTCCGTTGTCGTGGCCTATCGCAATGGCGCGCCGGTGATGCTCACCGATGTCGCCCACGTCATCAATGGCGTCGAGAACGATAAGCTCGCGGCGTGGAACGATACCACCCCCGCGGTGATTCTCAACATTCAGCGGCAACCCAACGCAAACACCATCCAGGTGGTAGACACAATTGAAAAGCTGCTTCCGCACCTGGAAGCAGGTCTGCCAAGGTCTGTGCACGTGAAGATCATCTCCGATCGAACGACCGACATTCGCGCCTCAGTCGATGACGTGGAGTTCGAACTGATCCTGGTGATCGCACTGGTCGTCATGGTCATCTTCCTCTTCCTGCGGAATCTGCCTGCAACCATCATTCCCAGCGTTGCTGTGCCGCTCTCGCTCATTGGAACCTTCGGCGTCATGTACCTGGTGGGCTTCAGCCTGAACAACCTCACCATGATGGCCCTGACCATCTCTACAGGGTTCGTCGTGGATGACGCGATCGTGATGATCGAGAACATCATGCGCTTCATTGAAGAGGGTATGGCGCCCATGGAGGCTGCACTGGTCGGCGCCGAACAGATTGGGTTCACCATCCTCTCGCTCACCGTTTCCCTGGTCGCCGTCCTCATTCCGCTGCTATTCATGGGCGACGTCGCAGGACGCCTCTTTCGCCAGTTCGCTGTCACTTTGGCGGTCACCATCATCTTTTCGGCGTTCATCTCCCTCACCCTGACGCCCATGATGTCCGCGCGCATCCTCAAACATGCCCCAGAGAAGGAACAGGGTTGGTTTTACCATAAAAGCGAGATGGCCTTTGAAAAAATCATCTCATTCTATGGACGCACCCTTCGCTGGGTGCTGCGCTACCAGACTGCTACCTTGCTCGTGGCCTTTGCAACGCTCGTTTTAACCATCGTCCAATACATCGAGATCCCCAAGGGATTCTTTCCCGTTCAGGACACGGGCATCATTCAGGGCATCACGCAGGCTTCGCCCTCCATCTCCTTCCCAGAGATGGAAAGGAAGCAACAGGAGATCGCAAAGATCATTCTGTCCGATCCGGCCGTCCAGGGAATCTCGTCCTTTATCGGAGCCGACGGCACCAATACCACGCTCAACAGCGGCCGTATTCAGATTGTCTTGAAGCCGCTCCAGCAACGCAAAATGAATGTCACCGAAGTCATCAACCGGTTGACCCAGGAACTGCGTGACGTTCCCGGCATCACCTTATACATGCAACCGGTGCAGGACCTCACAGTGAATGCGCTGGTCACTCGAACGGAGTATCAGTACACCCTCGAGGATCCTCACATCAACGAGTTGAATCAAGTAACGTCCAAGCTGGTGGCCCAGCTCAAAACGCTTCCCCAATTGGCCGACCTCGCCACAGATCAGCAGTTGGGCGCAGCCTCTGAAGAGGTGTACATCGATCGTGAAACGGCCTCCCGTTTCGGAGTAACCCCAACCACCATCGACAATACGCTCTATGACGCCTTCGGGCAGCGTGAGGTGAATATCACCTTCACGGAGTTGAACCAATATCACGTCATTCTGGAGACGGTTCCAAAGTTCCAGCTGGACCCGAACATGCTCAATGACCTGTACGTGCAGTCAAGCTCGACCGGCACCGTCCCTGCAACCGCATCCAGCACACAGGGGTCATCCGCTGGAGCAGGCAATCCTGCCGCCACTTCCACCACGTCCATTCTCAACCCCTCAGAGACCAGCGGTGTCTCACCAACCGCTCCATCCACCGGCGCGCTCTCATCACAAAATACCACTCTCACCCTCGCCACCCAGAACGTCAACCCGACTTCGGCGCTGTCTTCGGCATCCTCCTCCTCCGCGATTCAGACCGTGCTTTCCAACCTGAGTACCAGCACCGGCATCTCGTCGAGCTTGAACACCTCGCTCGCCGGAACCTCTCGATCCTCCACATCCACCACGGGTGGCGCCTCCGGTGGCGGCGGAGGATCAGGCTCTTCCAGCACCAGCCAGGCAGAGCCTACACCCGTGCCGCTGAGCGCATTTACTCGCTTTGTGCCTACCAGTGAGGCGCTCTCCATCAACCATATGGGCCAGTTCCCTTCGGTCACCATCTCCTTCAACCTCGCCCATGGTTACTCACTGGGGCAGGCGCTCAATGCGATCAACAAGGTAATCGAAGAGCAGAATTTACCTCGAAGTGTGGTCTCAAACTACCAGGGCACCGCCGCGGCGTTTGAAGGCTCTCTCTCCAATGAGGGTCTGCTAATCCTCGCGGCGCTCGTGGTGGTCTACATCGTGCTTGGCGTGCTGTATGAGAGTTTTGTGCACCCCATTACGATCCTTTCCACCCTGCCCTCGGCGGGAGTGGGCGCTCTGCTGGCCCTCCAACTCTTCCATCTTGACCTGGACGTGGTCGCCGTCATTGGCATCATTCTGTTGATCGGTATCGTTAAGAAAAACGGCATCATGATGGTAGACTTCGCGCTGGAAGGGGAACGCGAGCATGGCCTCAACGCCACTGAGGCTATCTATCAGGCCTCGCTCTTGCGCTTTCGCCCCATCCTGATGACCACCATGGCTGCGCTGCTCAGCGGCATTCCCCTGGCCTTTGGAACCGGAATCGGCCACGAACTGCGCAAACCGCTTGGTGTTGCTATGGTAGGCGGCCTGCTGATCAGCCAGGTGCTCACGCTTTACACCACGCCCGTAATCTATATCTTCTTCGACAAACTCGGAAAGTGGCTTGGAGGAGCTTCCAGACACAAGAACAACGATGAATCCGGTGGGGACGGAAGACAAGAGGTGACACCGGCATGAATCCGTCCAGGATCTTTATCGAACGGCCCGTCGCCACAACGCTGCTCACCATTGCAGTGGCCATAGCTGGCATCGTAGCGTTCTCCGTGTTGCCCGTGGCTTCTCTGCCCCAGGTCGATTTTCCCGCGATCAGCGTCTCCGCCTCCCTGCCCGGGGCCAGTCCAGACATCATGGCGTCGTCGGTCGCCACGCCGCTGGAGCGGCAGTTCGCTCATATCGCCGGCGTCACGGAGATGACCTCGTCCAGTTCGCTCAGCAGCACCAGCGTCACCTTGGTCTTTGATCTGAATCGCGACATTGACGGAGCCGCTCGCGATGTGCAGGCGGGCATCAACGCCGCAGCGGCCTATCTGCCCTCCAACCTTCCCCAGAACCCAACCTGGCGCCTCGTGAATCCAGCCGATGCCCCGATCATGGTCATCGGACTCAATTCAAAGATCTACGACGTCCAGCAGCTCTACGATTCGGCCTCCACCATCCTCTCGCAACGCGTCTCGCAGATCTATGGCGTGGGATATGTGCGCGTAGTCGGCGCGTCCTTGCCCGCGGTTCGCGTGGAACTCAATCCGACGCTGATGAACAGTTACGGCATTGATCTGTCGGATGTGCAGTCCGTGCTTGGCGGGCAGAATGCGGATATGGCCGTCGGGCAGATCTCTGACGGCCACCACACCGCCGATATCGTAACCAATGATCAGATCTCGAGTGCGTCAGAGTACAAGCCGCTGATTGTTGGTTACCACAACGGCGGAGCTGTACGTTTGGAGGATATCGCCGATGTGATCGACTCGCAGCAGTCGATTCGCCAGGCAGGCTATCTGAATGGCGGCCCTTCCGTAAACCTGATCATCTACAAGCAGCCAGGGGTCAACGTGATCACTACCGTTGATGCAATCAAGGCGGCAATTCCGTCCTTGCAGGCCTCCATCCCCCGCGGCCAGCACATCTTTACCATCCTCGACCATACCCAGACCATCCGAGCTTCGGTGCATGACATCGAGATAACGTTGATCATCTCGGTGTTGCTGGTGATCCTGGTCGTCTTCTTGTTCCTGCGCAGCATCCCCACAACCCTTGTGCCCGCCGTAGCGGTTCCCGTATCGCTGATCGGCACCTGCTCCGTGATGTATCTGTGCGGGTTCTCTTTGGACAACCTGTCCCTGATGGCCTTGGCGATTGCCAGTGGCTTTGTCGTCGATGATGCCATCGTGGTCATGGAGAACATCGCCCGTCACGTAGAGGCGGGAATGATGCCCGTAAAAGCTGCGTTGAAAGGCGCCGAGGAGATTGGCTTCACCGTCTTCTCAATCAGCATCTCTCTTATCGCCGTCTTCATTCCCATTCTGCTGATGGGTGGCATCCTGGGTCGCCTCTTCCGCGAATTTGCAATCACCCTTTCCACGGCGATTCTGGTCTCCATGGTTATCTCCCTGACGACCACCCCGATGATGTGCTCCCGCCTCATGCGTCCAGAGGAGGAACTGCATCATGGCCGCGTCTATCAGATGAGCGAAACAATCTTCAAAGGCTTGTTGGAAGGCTACCGCAGATCGCTGAATTGGATTCTGGATCATCCTGCACTCATGCTGATCGTCTTCGTCGCCGTCCTCGTGCTCAATGTATTTCTCGTCTTGAAGTCTCCCACCGGCTTCTTTCCCCAGCAGGATACCGGCATCCTGATGGGCCAGATGCAGGGGCCACAGGACCTCTCCTTCTATGCAATGAACAAGGCTGTCCATGCGGCCAACGTCATCATTAGCCATGATCCCGGCGTGCAGAATGCGATGGCATTTACAGGAGGTTTTGGAGCTACGAATGGAGCCTTTACCTTCATTGCGCTCAAACCTCTAAGCGAGCGCAAGGTCAGCGCGGCGCAGATCATCAATCGGCTGCGGCCCCAGCTTGCCAAGGTGTCTGGAGCAGCCACCTACCTGCAGGCGGTGCAAGACATCCGCATCGGTGGACGCATGTCTGCGGCCTTGTATCAGTACACGCTGAGTGTGGAAACCACAGCCGACCTGGAAAAATATGGTCCCGAGTTACTGGATCGGTTGCGCAAGGCTCCCGGATTCTTGGATGTCAACACAGATCTGCAAAGCAAGGGATTGCAGGCCTTCCTTACCTATGACCGCCCCACCGCCGCGCGCTTGGGGATTACGCCCAGTTTTATGGACCAGACGCTCTATGACGCCTTCGGCCAGGCAGAGGTGTCGGTCATCGATACGGAGTTGAATCAGTACTACGTGGTGATGGAAGTGGCGCCCAAGTACTGGCAGTCACCGGACGATCTGAAGAAGATGTACCTTATTCCATCTCAAGGGGGTGGGGCCGTCCCGTTGGAGTCTGTGATGAGCTACGCACCCTCTACCACCCCACTGCAGGTCAACCATACCGGCCTCTTTCCCTCGGTAACCATCAGCTTCAATCTAGCCCCGGGCGTCTCGCTCAGTCAGGCCACCGATGAGATCAATCAGGTCGAGGACAGCATGGACCTTCCCGATACAGTACATGGGGAGTTTGCAGGCACCTTGCAGGCCTATAAGCAATCGCTACGGACCGAGCCCTATCTTGTGCTCACGGCCGTGCTAGCCGTGTATATTGTGCTCGGCATTCTCTATGAAAGCCTGGTGCATCCCATCACGATCCTCTCGACCCTGCCGCCGGCGAGCCTGGGAGCGATGCTTGCGCTCCGCATCACACATACAGAGCTGGACGTCATGTCTATCATCGGCATTATCCTCCTCATTGGAATCGTGAAGAAAAATGCCATCATGATGATCGACTTTGCGCTGAATGCGGAGAGAGTGGAAGGCAAAAACACCCGGGACTCGATCTTTGAGGCGTCTTTGCTGCGCTTCCGGCCGATTTTGATGACGACCATGGCGGCAATGTTTGGCGCAGTGCCGCTCGCCCTGGGTACAGGCATGGGATCTGAGCTGAGGCGACCGTTGGGAATTGCAATCATCGGCGGACTGATCGTCAGCCAGGCGCTGACCCTGTTTACCACACCGGTGATCTACCTGTTCATGGATAATCTGCGCCTCAAGATCCAGGGAGACAAGCGGGCCCGGCTGTTCACCGCAACTCCAGCCGGGGCGCAATAGAGGCAGACCCTATGAGAATGGGAATGATGAGAAAGAGTAACTTGCAACAGGCGATCAGGGAAGCTTCCAGAGTCACCACCGTAGGTGTCATTGCCCTGCCCTCTGGCCGCAGTCGCAAGAAAACCTTCCCTGCGCCCACTAAGATCCTGCCCTGCGTAGCGTGCCTCACCGTTGCGCTACTGACAGGCTGTCAGATCGGGCCAAAGTATGTCAGGCCGACCGCACCGGCTCCGCCAGCGTATAAAGAGTCCAATGCCGCAAAGTATTCCAATACCCCGCCGGGAACATGGCAGCCTGCGAATCCGCAAGATGTCGCCTTGAAAGGCAACTGGTGGGAGATCTTCCATGAGCCGGAACTCAATGCGCTGGAAGCTCAACTGAACATCAATAACCAGGACATTGCGGTAGACTTTCAAAACTTTATGGCGGCGCGGGACGTGGTGCGTGAGGTGAACTCGCAGTTCTTTCCCACCGTATCCGGCGGTCCGGCTTACCAGCGCGTGAAGGAGCCCTCAGCAGCTACCGGAGCACTTGCGGCCTCTACAACGGGAATTACCAGAAATAACTTCGAATTGACCTCAAACGCAAGCTGGGCGCCCGATATATGGGGAAAGATCCGCAACGAATTGCATGAGTCCGAATATGCAGCACAGGTGAGTGCTGCAGATCTAGCCGGTGAGCAACTGACAGAGCAAGCATCCCTAGCCGAGTTCTACTTTGAACTGCGTGGGCAGGATTCTTTGCAGCGCGTCTATAACCAGATGGTAGAGGCAGACAAAGAAACACTCCAGTTGACCAAGGCGTTGCTGACAACCGGTATCGATGATGAACAGGCTGTAGCGGAGGAGCAGATTACCCTGGAGAACGACGAGGCGACAGCCGCCGGAATCGCCACCAATCGCGCTATCTACGAGCATGCCATCGCCGTGTTGATTGGACGACCGGCATCCAGCTTTTCCATGGCCGTGAGGGATCTAACCACTCCCCTGCCGCCCATCCCTGTGGGTGTGCCCTCGCAACTATTGGAACGAAGACCGGATATCGCCGCCGCGGAGCGAACCCTGGCTCAGGCCAATGCATTGGTTGGCGTGGAAAAAACCGCCTTCTATCCAACCGTTACCCTCACTGGAGGAGGCGGATTGGAGTCCACCCTCTTGGGGAACTTGTTCTCGACCCCTGCGCTATTTTGGTCCACCGGGGCCTCAGCGAGTGAACTCATCTTTGATGCCGGCTTGCGCAGGGCCACCGTGGCGCAGTACGAGGCGGAGTACAAGGCCGATGTGGCAACCTATCGGGAAACCGTGCTGACCGCGTTTCAAGAGGTGGAGGATGAGATTGCAACGCTTCGGGTTTCCACCACCATGGTTCAGCAGCAGGATCAGGCCATCCACTCGGCGCAGCGCTCTTTGGATCTGGAGCGATCACGCTATCAGACGGGACTCGATCCGTATCTGAACGTATTGAGTGCCCAGATGACACTGCTGAATGATCAAGAGCTTCAGCTCACCTCTCGTATCACGGAGATGACCGCTGCTGTGGCGCTGGTGGAGTCGTTGGGTGGAGGCTGGGATGCGAACCAACTTCCCGCCGCATCCAAGGTGACCTCTAAAGCGACCGTCAGGCAAGTCGCAGGCACACCGTAGAGCATGCTTCGTAGAGGCTGAGCGCGATGCTTCACCGTCTGTCTGGCTGAACGAGCCTGCGTGCTGCCGCTGAGATTTGCTTCCACGCTGAAAGGTCTCAGGCAAGGCACTCGGCTTCGCGTTCAAAGCTTTACCAGCTTCTACCCAGCGAGTTGCTGGCAGGGGTAGTCCAGCCCACCGCGCACTCTCTGCAGGCGCGCCAACCCCTCCCCTTCAGCAAACAGCAACTCGCCGCACTCAGGCATCGTCCATCGAGTGGCCATGTATCGTCGACCGGCACAGCTACTTACAGAGCTTCATCTTCCCGCACACCCTCAGGCAGATTCGCCCTTTCGTGAGCGCTATCTGAACCCCAGCTTGTGGGGCGGGGCGCGAAGCGTCAGGCTGGTGATTTCGCTACTCTGAATGGGCCCCTTTCGATGGTCTGAATTGGCCCCACCTGAAGGCGGAGCCCGTTATCTTG
>JBMFGX010000044.1:0-23838 GCA_049977105.1 Acidobacteriaceae bacterium
AAACAGATTTTCAGCGGAAAGAAATGCAAATCTCCAACATAAATGCCGCAATCAAACGAATTTCAACGAGTTCCTAGGACTTGACTGCGTAGTTCGCGCAAGCAACTGTAGCCCCAGCCTCGTCTCAAGGCCGCGAATCGAGTGGCTCAGCGCAGATTGTGATACGCCCAGACGCGCCGCGGCGCGCTTAAAGCTGCGCTCTTCGGCTACCACTGCAAAGGCTGAAAGCTCGCTAAGAACTTTTCTCATGTTCCATGAATTTTACTCATAAGTCTTTGCGAGGAATACTATCTAGTCTCATAGACGGAGCATCCTTAGACTGAAGGTGGCTGGAACAATACACCATCAGCCCAGGAGAGATCATGGAAAAGCGCACATTGGGAACAAGCGGCCTTGAGGTTTCCTCACTCGGGCTCGGCTGCATGGGCCTGAGCTACGGGCTTGGCCCCGCCACAGAGAAGTCAGAGGCCATCAAACTCATCCGCGCCGCCGTGGAACGCGGAGTCACCTTCTTCGACACGGCGGAGGTCTACGGGCCCTATATCAATGAAGAGGTGGTCGGTCAGGCTCTGGAACCCTATCGCAAAGACGTTGTGATCGCCACCAAGTTCGGCTTTCAGTCCGATCCGAAAAACCAGAACCGCTGGACGGCCACCAACAGCCGGCCCGACCATATCAGGCAGGTGGTCGAAGGCTCACTCAAACGCCTCAAAACCGACGTGATCGACCTGCTCTATCAACATCGCGTCGACATGAACACACCGATTGAAGACACTGCCGGCGCCGTCAAGGATCTTATTCGGCAGGGCAAGGTAAGACACTTCGGCCTCTCCGAAGCTGGAGCCCAAACCATCCGCAAAGCTCATGCGGTACAACCCGTCACCGCCCTGCAAAGCGAGTACTCTCTCTTCTGGCGCGAACCGGAGCAGTCCGTGCTTCCAACGCTCGAAGAACTCGGCATCGGCTTTGTTCCATTCAGCCCCCTGGGCAGAGGCTTCCTCACTGGCACAATCGACGCTGCAACCAAATTCGATAGCACCGACTTCCGCGCCATCTTGCCACGCTTCACGGAAGAGAACCGCAGGGCCAATCAGGCATTGGTCCAGGTGATAGCCGGCGTTGCCAGGCAGAAAGGAGCTACCCCTGCGCAGATTGCCCTCGCATGGCTCCTGATGCAGAAACCTTGGATCGTTCCCATTCCCGGCACCACCAAGCTCTCTCGCCTGGAGGAAAATCTGGCCAGCACCGCCATTCATCTCACTGCGGACGATGCACGCACCCTCGAAGGGGCGTCCTCGGCGATTCCCATTCAGGGCGAACGCTATCCCGCAATCCACGCAAAGCTCATCGACCGCTAATCCCAGGGCGGGATGCACGCCCATCTCCTCCATGTCTTGCATCCATCGCTTTCGACAGTCGCAGCCTCCGCAAGAACCAACTCGCCCCCTCCCATGAGCGCGGGTTGATTCTTGCGGAGCGATCCTTTATGGCCTGACTGCCTCCCATGCACCCGAATCCCCGGAACGGAAGATAGCTTCGATCACGGCCATGTTAGCGATCGAATCCTCCAGCGGGACGGGGACCTCGGTGTTGTCAAGGACAGCGCGAGCAAAGGCATCGCCTTGCAGCATGTATTGGTCGGCAGTGGCGATGGTCTCGGTGATCATGCCTCCGTAGGCCAGGTCACCGGTGGTGTCAAGGAACAGGCGCGTGGGACGGTCGTTCGGCGCGTTAAAGGGGATCTCAATCTCGATCCGGCCGCGAGCGCCAAGGAAGTGTACACGCTGGTACGGAATCATCTGCGTGCCGCAGGTAAAGATCGCCTGACCGGAGGGGAAGTCCAGAATCGCCGAGGCCAGCCGGTCCGTGCCCATCCGCTCGTCGCGTTCCAGCAGCGCAACCACGCGTCGCGGCTCCTGCTCAAAGGCGAAGCGCGCCGCCTGGATGCAGTAGCAGCCAATATCGTAGATGCCGCCTCCGCCTGTCTCCGTGCGGTTACGGATGTTGGAGGGATCATCGTTGAAGTAGCTGAAGTGCGCATTCACGGCTTGCAATGGGCCAATCCGGCCCTCGCGGATAAGTTCACGCGTCCGCAACCACTGCCCGGCGCTGCGGATCATGAAGGCCTCGCAGATCTTGACCCCGGTTCGGGCGCGAACCTCCAGCAGCGTCCTGGACTCGGCCACGCTCAGGCTGATGGGCTTCTCGCATAGCACATGCTTGCCCGCTTCAGCGGCCATCGCCGTCAGCGAAACGTGCCACGGATTGGGCAGCGGATTATAGATAGCATCGATGTTGGGGTCGGCCAGAAGTTCTTCGTACGATCCGTAGGCCGTAGGAATGCCTAACTTGCTCGCTGCCTCCCGCGCCTTGGCGACATCGCGGGAAGCGATGGCCTCCACGGTGGTCAACTCGCCCCGCTGCATCGCGGGAATCACCTTGCTGATGCCAATATTGGCCGTGCTCAGAATACCGAAGCGAAGTTTCCTGGACATACGGC
Source organism: Acidobacteriaceae bacterium (assembly GCA_049977105.1). Classification (GTDB taxonomy): domain Bacteria; phylum Acidobacteriota; class Terriglobia; order Terriglobales; family Acidobacteriaceae; genus Granulicella. The sequence goes on from JBMFGX010000044.1 coordinate 2,501, forward strand.
CATGATATCGCCGTCCACCGCCAGAACGGGTGTTCCACGGAATCACAGCATCCTCGCCAGCCTGTCAGCAAGCGCCCGGAACAAACCCGCCCCGCCCTGTTCCCTCAAGAATCAGGTGGATTGGTGTTTCGGCAAGCCGTGGCGGCATAAGAACATGGCTCTATCCAAGCAACAATGGCTTCGGTTATTCTATAGGAGATGGCTAAACTTTCGATTCGCGACCTCGATCTCACCGGCAAACGTGTCTTGATTCGTGTGGACTTCAATGTGCCACTCACCAAAGAAGGCTCGATTACGGATGACACACGCATCCGTGAGACGATCCCAACGATTGAGTACGCCTTGAGGCGCAAGGCCAAGGTGATTCTGGCGGCGCACCTGGGAAGACCCAAAGGCAAGAAGGTGGATTCCATGAGTCTGCGCCCGGTGGTGGCTCGGCTGCGGACGTTGCTCGATGGCGTGCTCGATGCCGACGAAAATGTAGCCTTTGCTCCTGACTGCGTCGGCCCCGTGGCGGAGGAGATGGCCAACCACCTTGAGCCAGGACAGACGTTGTTGCTGGAGAACCTTCGCTTTCACCCTGAAGAAGAGGCCAACAATCCGGAGTTTGCCAAACAGCTTGCCTCCTTATGCGATCTCTATGTCAACGATGCCTTCGGATCAGCCCACCGCGCCCACGCTTCTACGGAGGGGATAACGCACTATGTGGCGCAGTCCGCCGCCGGCCTGCTCATGGAAAAAGAACTCAATTACCTGGGCAAGGCGATGAGCGAGCCCTTCCGTCCCTTTGTTGCAATTATCGGAGGGGCCAAAGTCTCCGACAAGATTGACGTCATCAACTCCCTCCTGGATCGAGTGGATGTCCTGCTCATTGGGGGCGCAATGGCCTACACCTTCCTCAACGCAAAGGGACAGACCACGGGCAAATCGCTGGTCGAGTTGGACAAAACCGATGTGGCTAAGGCTGCCATGCAGAAGGCCGCAGAACGAGGCGTCAAGTTTCTATTGCCCATCGACCATGTTCTGGCAGATAAATTTGCCGCTGACGCCCGAACGATGGTGTTCTCCGGCGATGCGCCCTTCCCGCCGGATTGGATGGCGCTGGATATTGGACCCGCAACCGTCAACCTCTTCGCTGAAGAGATTCGCGAGGCAGCCACGGTGGTATGGAACGGCCCCATGGGCGTGGCGGAGTTTCCCGCCTTCGCCAAAGGCACCCAGGCCATCGCCAAGGCATTGGCTCTCAATGAAGACTCCATCACCATCGTGGGTGGCGGAGACTCTGTGGCCGCGCTCCATCAGTCCGGGGTTGCCGACAAAATCACTCACATCAGCACGGGTGGGGGCGCAAGCCTCGAGTTTTTGGAGGGCAAAACCCTGCCCGGAGTCGCTGCCCTGACCGAAAAGCAGGAGAACTCGGACAAACAGGCGTAGCCATGATGTGCGATCAGAATGTGCAGTCAGGACGTGCAATCAGGATGTGCGGTCAGGATGCGCGATCGGTCCACAGCCGTCATGTCCGGTTCGCGCTCTTCCCCACAGCCTCTGCGACGGTTTCCAGGCGTGCCGCCGAACCATGTTTCCATCCGTATCTACAATTGAAAAGCGCCTAAACGATGTCAGGCAAGTCTGACGTTGGCTTCGGAGACCCCCGGGCGAGCGTCACCAGGAAGATTGAGGAGAAACATGCGTAAGCCCATCATTGCCGGTAATTGGAAGATGTACAAAACCCCCAAGGAGTCGCTTGCCTTTCTGGATGATTTCCTTCCCCTCGTCGCAGGGCATGACCGGGATGAGATCTTGCTGTTCCCTACCCTCACCTCTTTGGAGCGCGTGTTGAACGCCACGGCAGGGACCAACGTAAATGCCGGGGCGCAGACCATGCACTGGCTCAACGAGGGAGCTTATACCGGGCAGACGTCCCCAACCATGCTGCTTTCAATCGGCTGTCGGCATGTGCTCTTAGGACACTCCGAGCAGCGCTTGTACTTGAATGAGACCTTTGAGCGCGTGAACCTGAAGTTGAAGGCCGCAATCAGCCACGGGATTGCACCCATGGTTTGTTTTGGCGAGCTGCTGACCGAGCGCGAACAGATGCAGACCGACGAGGTGTTACGCACCCAGGTGCGAACGGCGCTGCACAATATCTCCACCGGCGAGGCACAGAGGCTGGTGATCGCCTATGAGCCGATCTGGGCGATTGGGACCGGGGCTACGGCCAGCCCGGAAATGGCGAACGAGGCGCACGCGATCATTCGTCAGGAGCTGGCGCACTGTTGCGGCGCGGAGACCGCGCAGAATACGCGCATCTTGTATGGCGGCTCGGTAAAGCCAGACAACATCAGCGAGTTGATGGCCCAGGAACAGATTGATGGCGCTCTGGTGGGCGGCGCGAGCCTGGTTGCCGAGACGTTTGCCAAGATCGTGCAGTACAAGTAAACGGAGAAGGTACGGAAAAGTTGAGACGCTGAGCCCAGCGGCGTGCGTTGTGAGTGATTTTTTCTCCACAGAGGTCCGCGTGGTGGAGGCGTTGCTTGCGCTGGAACTGCCCGGCATTCGCTCCAACCTCTTTCTGTAGATCCGCACACGCCGGTTGGGACGATGCTTCAGAGCCTGTTTCCGGTCATTGTAGCGGCATGGGCTTATGGGCCTTCGCTGCGACTTTCAATATCGAGCCGGCTTTGTTTCGTGATCGCACCGTTTGCGCGGTGCAGCAGACGCTGTAAAAGAAGCCATTTTCTGCGATGAAGATGGAGCCGGTCCTGCGCAAAACGATTGCGAAGAGGATCCTCAGCAGGTCTGCATACGAGGACGCAGATTGGTCGAAATCACGAGCGCTCTCAGCGCTGGGCTGCGCGAAGATCCTCTTTGCGTTCCATGATGCACGCGCCGTCGAAGTTCTTCACAACCTTATAGTGCGATTCAAGGTAGGGTTCCATCAGGAATCCGCCGGCAGGGTGGTACATCCGATTGGAGAAGTAAGGGGAAGCTTTTCGCTCAAAGCTTGTATCCAACAGGACGTACCTGACCTTGTGCTGGTCGAGGACACGGATTGCGTCTTGAAACTGGGAGGGAGTGTTGTAGTTATAGAGCAGAAGACTGTAGCGCGTCGGATTGGTGGTGGCCGTCAAAAAGTAGTACATGGGAGACGTTGGATACACGAATATCTCTGTCCCGGGCGCGGTATGGCTATCCAGGAAAGCGATCGCGTCATTTGACGTGAACATCGCTACGGCGCCTGCCCTGGTAGGTATACTCGTCGCCGAGAGCCCAATGAATAGGTTTATAGTAGCCAATGCGACCGCACCCATCGCAAGAAGCTGTAACAGCCACTTTACAACTCTTCCTCCATATTCGAGTAAAAAGTAGAGGCACAGAATAATCAGCAACGGCGAGCCTGAGGTCAAATGGGCGATATCACGTCTGTGGATCTCCGATAGCCAGAATGCCCACCCGCAAAGCCAGTACAAAAGAATTACCGGGCGCAGATTATCTTTGCCGACGGGAATGCCGAGGACGATTACCAGCGCGGGAAGCGCCGCCACAAAGAGGAACGGCAGGATCAAAACGACATCCAGTGGAAGCAACCACCGAATGCCGTTGATTGGGAGAGCCCAATGGTTCCAAAACACAAAAATGCCCCGCGCATAGGGTATGGCATTGACTGCGCCATAGTTATGGGCAGGCCACACGAAGTTCATGTAGATCAGGTCCCAGAGAGCGCCGCGGCTCCAGAAGTAGAGCAACGTAGACCCCACAACGCACGAGTAACCGCCGGCGACGAGGGCTATCGAAGATGCCAACCCGGAGCGGCGACGTTGCTGGACCCAAAGCCACACGAAGAAGGCCAACAGTAGCAGCATGCCTTTCGGCTGCAAGATGCAGGTTGTCACTCCAGCCAGAGCGCCGGCGGCAAGCAATAGACTGTTCCTGCGCGAATCCTGCCACAGAACCATACAGACCACGGACAGCAGCCCAAAGAAATTACTGTCGACGTGGTGGTTCACCATCGGCCACAGCGTGCCGAAATACAAGCTCACTAATAGGATGGGAGGGAGAACCTGGTATCTGGCGCACACCCTGCGTGACAGGAAATACATTGCTAGCAACGTCCCAAGGGATGTTACAAATAGCCAGGCACGGTCCGTCACAATGGTTGCGCCGAACAGCTTGAAGAGTCCCGCCAGCAAGTAGAACGTCCCTGGCCCCATCACTTCAAAAAAGTCACGGGCGAAGACCTGGCCATGGAGAATTCTCACCGCGCCATCAACAAGCGATCCCTCGTCGCCGCCTATGAAAATCAAACGCATGAACGGCAGCAGATAGATAGCGGCACAAAGAGCAAACACTACGTAAGGGTAGCGCGCAAAGAGCGACGGAGAAGATGGGCGGAGTTGCGTGCGTGCGGATGGAGGAGCCAAAACGGTTGCGCCGCGGTCTCCGCAAGGCGTCTCCGGTGGCGCTTCCACTTGCAATTCCACGGTTGTCCCGTCCTGATGAGGTGCAGCGACTCCGCTATGCGCGGACGCCGGCGAGGGGTTGGTACGCGGGTGAGGGCATGGGTGCGGGAACGGCGCTCTCCGCATCCTGCACCACGAGCGGGTCTAATGGAAGAGCGGCATCGGCCAGGATAAGGGCGCGTGGCAGTGATTTTCCAGCCAAAGAAACGTTTCGCGCGTCCGTCACCACATAAAGCGGGCGTTCTTTCGCCTCTTCATAGCTTCTGGCAACGTAGTCGCCAACAGCACCAAGCGCCAGTAAGATCACCCCTGAAAAGATACATTGCAGGGCGACAACGGAGGCCCATCCTGGTACTAGCGTTGTGGTGTAGAAGGCCAGATATATCACTCGCAGAAGATAGAGAAATCCCGCCACGCTGAGCAGGCAACCAGCCGCAAGGCTGATGCGCAGCGGAAATGCCGAGAAGGATGTGACGCCAGTCCAGGCAAATCTCAGCATCTTTAGAAGTGGGTAATTTGTCTCGCCGGCGACTCGGGCTTTTCGCTCAAAGGGAAGCATCACTTCTTTCAATCCGAGCCATGCGACCAAGCCGCGCATATACCGGTGTTGCTCTCGCAAGGATCGGATGGCCAGAACAGCCCTGCGGCTATAGAGGCGAAAATCGCCTACGTCGGGGGTCATGGGCTGGTCCGCCAGATGCGCTAGAATTCGATAGAAGATCTTCGCTGTCCAACGCTTGAATACCGTCTCACCTTCGCGCGAACAACGCTGCGGAGATACGATATCGTAACCCCGTTCAAACAGATCCAGCATGCGCGGCAACAGCTCTGGAGGATCCTGAAGATCCGCATCCATCACCACCACGGCGTCCCCGTTTGCGAAATCCAATCCGGCAGTGACCGCAGCCTGATGACCGAAGTTCCGGCTGAACCGGATCACCTTCACCCGTTCCTCTTTCAGAGCCTCCAGCGCCAGCAAACTCGGCGTTGCATCCGTGCTGCCATCGTCTACGAAGATCACTTCCCAGTTAACCTTGCGCAGAGTGTCGAGGAGTCGCTCCAGCATCAATGGTACAGTCTGCGCCTCGTTCAGAACCGGAATCACAATAGACAGGAGCATCGATGCACCACCAACCTTAATTGAATTGCAAAGGAGAGCATGCCGGGTAACATGGATTCAGTCTGGCAGTTTTCCAAGAATGAAGGAGTTGGCTGCAGTTGCGCTGACTCAGCTATGAACTTATTCAAGCGACTGCGGCTGTCAAATCCCCGCAGATCGTCGTACAGGCGGCCTTGACGCCTTTGGCCAGCTGCGTCATCCCGGTTGTCAACCGCTAGCCCATACTCGATTAACTCCTGCCACGCTCGCACTGAAGTGCCTCTGAAACCCAAGGTGCAAAACAAGATTGCGACGAAGCTGGAAATGCGATCGCGCGCGCCATAACAAGACGCTGAAGAGTTTTACGCCGCGCGTGACCGGGATCCACTGAAGCAAAGGATGAGAGAGCAGACCAGTTTCGCGCTCAAGCATCCCGTCCAACAGAGCGACAGAGTTATTTTGCTGCACTGAGCTCGCCTGGCCGATACATTAGCCGACGGCACCCGTCAGGTCTGTGCCGATCTTTCCAAAGGCGGAGTTGATATCATTGGCGAGAGTTGCCATGCCCGCGGTGGCCGCGAAGGCGATAAGCGCAACCACCAGCGCGTACTCGATCAGATCCTGGCCCTGCTCGCTCTGCAGTGCGTCCTTGAGCAACTCCAGCCTATAAGACACCTTGTAAAATAGGTTCTTCATTTGATGTATTCCTCCGTTCCCTCGTTTTATCCCAGCCAAAGCTGGCGTTGCTTCGTCTAGTGCAAATTAAGCGCCATTCTCGATTAATTCTTTTTGATACTATGTTTCAATAAGTTAGACGTCTTACGGCTCATCCAGATGTGCACGGTTGTATACTCGACCACGCGGGAAGATACTCCCGTATTCACGCCACGGGCAGAACGGTTTCGCGCCACGCTGAAAAATGAGATTCAGAGGGGATTAGCGAGACGCTTGGGAAAAGGCTTTTACCCAACGGACAAGAATTCAAGCTTGTCCCCTGGTCTCGTCCGCGTGCTGCATACTGTTCCGGCAGTCAGTTCGACCACAGAGTGCGCTGAGAGACACGCGGACATCCGCCACGGTCTTACACAGCTACACACCTTTTTGACCTGCTTCTTGCGGTCCAGGTAGACCAGGTCAATTGCGAACCGCATGCCGATGGTATGCACGGCCCCACAGGGAATAATCCACAAACCCTCCCCCGGTTCCAGACCGTTGCGTCCCAAAAGCCCTCTGTTGCGCGTGGCGGCTCGATCCGCCACCTCCACACGATCAGCAAGGATCGTCTGCCGCGTCAGGTTCACAATCTTCCACCGAACCTCCTGCTTCGGATGGGATCGCCCTCTGAGCCTCGCAATCATACGGTGCGCAAAATTCATCTCCCCGGCTCCGATTGCCTCACCTCAATTGAAGATCGCACCCACTGTGTCGTTGGTGGTCAAGGTGACAGTACAACTGTTCGGCCCTGTTGCGCTAAGGGGACCCGTATCCGTGCAGTTGGAGGACCATCCGCCGAATGCAGCTCCTGTGTCTGGCGCTGTCAGGGTTACGGCGGTCCCAACGGGGTAAGTCGCACTGCAGACGGAACTGCCCGTCTTTGCCCCGGGGCCGCAATCAATCACATTGGGCGTGCCCGTGGCAGAAGGAGCCGTTACCAGCCAATTCGTAGTATTCAAACCCTCGTTATACACCGTAAGCGTCGCCAGAAGCGATGCCGCCTGAGACCCCGGATAGCAGGAACCTGGAGTTGTTGGGGGGTTAGGTAAAACCAGGGGGCAGTTGAACGTTGCCGTGGCAGTCTGTATCGACCCATCGCTACTCGTTGCTTCTGCGGTGATCACTGCGCTTCCGCTCCCATAAGCAGTGACAATCCCGGCTGTAGCACCCATATTCCCAGCGGTGCTGGTATTGACGGGGAAGACGTTCGGCGAAGCGGAGACCCAGGTCAGCATTGGCGAGTTGGTCAGATCCCTGACGGTTGGCGCCGTCGAAAACGTTCCAATGGCCAGGAACTGACCGGTATCCTGCAAATTGCCAACGGTAATCGAGCTCGGAATAATGGTGAGCGAAAGTAATTGCTCTCCCGATCCACCCCCGCCTGAACCCGTAACCACCAGGGTTGCGCTTGAGCTGGCAGTACCGTTGTATGCCTTGGCGCTGGCTGTAATGGTTGTTGTGCCCGCACTCATACCCGTTGCCATCCCGGAAGCACTGACGGTTGCGACGGCAGGAATACTGGAGGTCCAGGTGGCCGCGGTCACGTTCTGCGTAAAGGGATTGCTGGCATTGCCAAATGTCCCGACGGCGGTGAATTGCGCCGTCTGACCCACCGTCACGGACTGAGTTGCCGGCGTAACCTGGATGGAATCCAATTCTCTCGTGGCGCATCCCGCGAGCAGTAGAACAATGCCTGCGAGCGAAAACGCCCTGAAATGATGACGATCTAGCATAGATATCTCCCGGGCCTGTCGAATTGCGATGGGCTCGCGTCGTCGGTCCCTTCATAGAGAGTTTTCCGCAGTGCTCCTAAAGTCACGCGCACCTTCCACATCGATCTCGCTCTCATTCCTACACTGCTCATTGGGGCGTCGGACCGCCGGACATACCACCACCTTGACTCATTCCATCCCCTGACGGGATGACCAATGGGTGCTCGGGTTGCAGGCTTTGCATCAATTGCTCAAACGGAATGTTGGTTGGGGAAGGCGGCAGCGGTTTTGCTCCGGTCACATTCGCTCCCGGAGTTGTCATGGGCATCCTGGAGTTTGACGGCAGGAACGGCTCGGGATAATTCAACTTTGGCAAAGGAACGCCGGCCGGAACCGGAGCCACAATCTCCGGGGTCACAAACACGATCAGCTCGGTGCTGGTCGTAGTCTTTGAGATCGATTGAAAGAACTTGCCGAGTATCGGTATATCCCCAAGGAATGGAACCTTCTCTAAATTCTGGGTCTCTCGATTGTCCAGCAGGCCACCGAGCGCGAAGCTTTGTCCTTGGGACAGTTCTACCTCGGTGTTCATCTTTCGCACGTCCAGCGCAGGAACAGTGAAGCCGGAGATCTGCACGCCATCCAGAAAGTCCAGCGAGCTGACCTCCGGGGCAACCTGCAGACGGATTGTATTGCGAGCGGTAATGGTTGGGATAAAGTTCAGACGCACTCCGAACTCCTGAAACTGAATGGTGACCGCGCCTACGCCACCTCCCGTGACCCCCTGAACCACGGGGTAGGGATACTCTCCACCGGCAAGAAAGCTGGCCTGTTTACCATCCGCAGCCAGCAGGTTCGGCTCAGAGAGAACCTGAATCACGCCGTCATTCTCCAGGGCCTGGATGGTTGCTCCCAGCCCGATATTCTGATTGAACAAGGAGATATTCAATGCATTGGATATCGTCGCTACACCCGCCCCCGCGGTTGGAGTGGAAACGGAAGGTCCCTGATATTGGCCGGTCGAAATGGAGCCAATGGTATTCGCTGCTCCCACACTGAAGATGTTCACACCAAGCTGCCTTACCTTGCTCAAGTCGACACTGGCAAAGACCACCTTCAAAAGGATCTGCGGTTTGGGCGGAGGAACATCAACATAAAGCAGATTGACGACTTTGCCCGCAGTGGAGGCAATTTGCAAGGCACGCTGGGAACTATTCAGATCCTTCACCGTGCCATGCAGAAAGATGGTTCCATCCTCGACGCTTACTTTCAAGGGTTGTCCCGGAAGCTCGCGCCGGAGTTCCCGCCGAATGCCCTCAATCTGGTCGTCCTGCGCATAAATATTAGCGCGCACCATGATCCTGAAGAACTGTCGACCTCCATTCGCCTCCCAAATAATCAGACTCGTAATGCCCGCAGCCTTTCCGTTCACCATCACTTCCGTTGGACTTGTCGCCGTGGCCTCTGCAATCCCGTCCGTCCCAAGCGCCACGCGGACGATCGGCTCCGCGGTATCGACGAGTACGGACTGTCCTACAGTTACGACCAGATCATTGGCCGAGTCCTGACTGGTGACCTGGGCGGGCGGCTGGGCCGGATCTGCCTTCTCCGCAAGAAGATCCGTCCCGCCATGGAACACACAAGAGGCGGTAAAGCAACACAGAATGGCAACTCCGGTCCTGGCTTTCACTGGTTATCCTCGCGGGATGCGAATTTTGTTTCGCTGTGCTTCGATCCATTGAAGACTTCGATCAGATACACATGCGACGCAGGACGGGCAGCTTTGCGAGTCCCATGTCCGGAGTGCGCCGGTCCTATCGGAACACTCGGTTCTCCATACAGCCGCGCCAGGCCCGTCCCTGGCGTCTCCGCAATCTTTGTGTCCAGTGGATTCCGTAGGACGAGCTGAATCTTTGTTTGATTGCTTGCCAGACTCAATGCCTCTGCCTGCTGCGGCGTCACCAACAGATTCACCACCTGCACCCGTTGAGGCTTTCCTTCCGCATCTCTCTGAATATCCGTACCGGCAGAAAGGACCTGTATATTCTGCAGCAAGGTACGCACCTGTGATCCTTGCGTTGTATTGACCGTTCCAGGCGGATTGCCGGAGATCAGCACATCCACCCGCATGCCAGGCGTAGCGAAACCCGCCACGCCGACCACGTCATCCACCTTTACGGCACAGGCGCGCATTCCATTTGGAATGGTTGCGGCCAGACCGCCTCCGGCCCCCGGTGCAGCTAAACGGCTATTCAGAATGGGTTCCCCCAAGAACAGGTCGGAGAGTACGCCTCTGCCAATCGCATCTGAGGTTTTCAGAATCGCGCCTTCCGGAACGGAGCCTGCAATATCTATGGTCGTCAGATCATTGCTGGCTAGAACAGTGCCGAGCTTGATGTCCCTTGCCGCGGCCACGATGCGCGTCACCTGATGATTGGGTGCGCCCAGACGGTCTCGAACAACGCGGTACACCAGATAACTGGACGCAATCGCAACTATAAAAGCGGTCAGTAAAATAGCCGTCAATCTTCGGTTCATTCGTGCACCTGCTCTAACTGGCTGTGAAGAGACTCTGGATTTCTGCTCTCATAATCGCAATTCTTGTGCCAAAGGGAACAAGGCCGCTGAATGCGCGGATTACAAAGCAAGCCACACGGCAAGTGTGAACGTGTGTATACCCCTTTGCCCCCGGTGTAGCCATGGAGATACTCTCTGGCAAGACATAGCTCCGGTCTACGAGGCTTACGGGTCTGCCAGTTGGCCTGAGAATTGCTGCTGATCTTGGGGAGTCTGATAGAAATCGATCGCAACCCTTCGCCACTCGCACTTGAGTGCTCGCTCACGAGCAGGAGTCACCACCGCATTGAGCTCTGCGCCGATCAACACGATCTTCACCACCCCACCACCGTCGAGCACCAGACCCGGTTCCTTCATGGTCTCGGTGCTGGTACACGGCCTGGTGGTCATCGCAGCCCTCACCCTCATCCACACGCCGAGAGTCGAACAATCACCCCTCGTAAGACGTTACACAACGCTTACCGTAGACCTGCAAACGGATCATCCCATCGTACAATGGCCGCCTCAGAACAGGGCTGCAAAGCCCACCCCGCAGGCGGAGACGCATGCAACCCCTGCATCGGAACAGCTTGCAGCAGCGCTGGCAGCTCCAGCGGTTCCACCATCTCACGCCTACCGAACTCCAGCGCCCGTCACACTGATCCAGCCAGACGTAACTCCAGACACATTGCTCCAGGTCAAGACGCCCCTTCCGAAGGTCGTCATGTGGACTCGACCAACCACTCCGGCCGTCAAGATCGTTCCGCCTCCTCCACAGCCACAACCAGCCGCCAACGTCCGTCCTTCTCTCTCCATGCCGAACCATGAAGTACCGGTTGTCGACATTGAGCTTGCCTCGACTCCTGTCGCCTCTCAAACGATTCCGCTCCTGGCTGGCACAACCACACCCATACCCCAACCCGGTCTGGATCCGTCACATGTTCCCCAATCCTCTTCCACTTCCTCAGCGCAACCAACCCCTAAGGCTATCTTGTCAGTCTCCGATGTCGTCCTCACCCAGGGAATTGCTACGTTGCCACCCGTCAATCAAGTGGCGGCCGCAACCCGCACGGATTTTCTGGCTCCGGGACAGCCAAAGAGCGCGTCGGTTGCGGGTGTTGGAAGCATCGCGGGCAAACAGGGAGCGAGTGGTTCCCGCGTGGTTCCTGGCGACCATGGCAGCCAGACGCAGGCTGCGACCGGCCCTGGGGCGGAGAGCGGAACAAAGGCGAACCCGAGTTCCGGATCGAGCGCCGGCTCAATTCCAGGATCTTCGCCGGGAGATGGATTATCGGTCGCTCGCATCACTCGGCCAATGGACGGCCACTTCGGCGTGATCGTCGTGGGAGATTCCGTCGCCGACGAATATCCCGAAGCTGCTGATATTTGGGCTGACCGCCTTGCCTATACGGTGTATCTGCACGTGGGCGACGCCAAGAGTTGGATCATGCAATATTGCCTGCCGCGCGCCGCTCAAGCCTCAGGGAGCAACACGCGGCCAGACGCACCTTGGCCTTACCTGATCGTCACACCCCACCTCGCTCCTGGCGACTCCGACACAGATGCCTTACTGGTGCACGGCTTCATCAACGCCGATGGGCACTTTGAACATCTTGCCGTAGTCTTCCCCGAGCAGTTTGCGCAAAGTGGGTTCGTTCTTGGCGCCCTTCAGCAGTGGCAGTTCCGTCCCGCCGCCCAGAATGGGCAATCGACCACTGTCGAAGTGCTCCTCATTATTCCTGAGGAAGATGACTGACAACTTTGCCACCTCTATCCCGTGAAGTAGCGATCACTGCGAAATCACCATCGAAGAGGTGCTGGTCAGACTGAGCGCAGAACGATTGACGAACGGGATGGCCAGATTAAAGCTGTACTGTGCCGACACTGTCACCAGGTCGCCCGGTCCGTTGCAACCAACCGCTACACAGCTTTCTCCCACCGGATACGCCGACCATGTAGTGGTCACAATCATATTGGATGGGTTGATTCCCGGATAGCCTAGATTCTGAACATAACTCTGGATCTGCGCCGCCGTAACCGTGCAGGAGATCCCTGAAACCGTACATGTCGATCCGTGAACAATCGCGTACCGACTACCTTCCCGCGCAGCCTCGGAGACATAATGATAGGAATACAGCGCCAGGCAAACTTCAAACACGCCAATCAGGACGCTCAGCAGAATGAACATGGAAAGCGCCATCTCCACAGAAGCGGAGCCATCTTCTCCGCACCTGGGGTCCCGTCTCGATTCGGCCTTCCACACTTTGGCTTGCGGTAACCCACAGGTCAGCGTCCCATCTGTCACGCAACGCAGGGGCGCAACAAGCTCATACGGGACCACCACAGCGGATTTTGATTGCCTCGGCATCACTGTTCGACTCTCATGATGGTCTGCCCGCTCAAGGTGAACGTATGCGGAAGCCCTGGATAGTTGAACAGAGGACCAACCGTCGCCGTGGTATTTACCGTGACGTATTCGAGGATGCGCGCCGGACTGGCGCATGACGCAAGCGCGTTGGTGCAGACAAGAGCCCCTCCCGTGGAGCAAACGCAGGAGGTGCTGGATGTCGCACTGATTCCCGTAACGTTGGGCGCGTCCTGGGTTGCGGCCAGCGCTATTCCCGCAGTGTCCGAGGCGGTAATGGCGGTCTGTGCGCCATAGGCTGCGCCGGCGCGCGCGGCATTGGCAACCTCAATGGCGAGATAGGCCAGGCGTCCGAACTCTGCCGCACCCACAAGCAGCAGAAAGCACAGTGGAAGCGTCAGCGCCAGCTCTACCAGCGCCTGTCCGCGATCGCTTCTGGTTGCGGAGCGAGAGGCCAACAGCCAATATCTACGAGATCCCGGCGGCATGCAATCGTTCTTCTGCTTCTTAATAGGGTTCCTCATAGGTTCATTCCGCCAGCGCAACCCTTGTAAGCGGCGATCCAGGGGTCGTTTGCGAATAACTGGTAATGTTTAATGTCGCGGTTTGGTCGTACAGGGTATTCACGATGAGATCTGTGATAAGCTGCAGGCCGCCATTCTTGTCGCCGCCGCTGTCATGCAACTCCAGCTCAGCGTCAGGGGCATAAATAATGCCGTCGATCAGCCCGCTGGAGCTGCCAAAATCGAATAGCATCACGTTTGCGTTGGGCGCGGGTTCCATGATTGCAATGCCGTTGTACGCACCTGATGTGGGGGCAACAAGATCCAGCACCGTCCCGGTCCCTTCCGTAAGCGCCCCATTGACGATATCCAGGGTTGTTCCTCCACTGCCGGAGGTGACGGAACCGGTAAGATTAATATTCCCCTCCAGAACATAGGTTCCGGCGCCCAGCGTGGCATTGTTAATGGTCAACGTGCCTCCGCTGGGCGCCATATAACACCCAGCCGTCAGGGTGCCCGTCATTGTGCGGCCGGGGGGGGTGATACAGCCCGTTGGAGTTGGAGCAACCAGACCGCCAAGCGGGTCGCTTTGCTGAGCGATTCCTTCGACGGGCTCCGGTGTGCTGTCCGTGCTCTTGCCGCTGACGCCTCCAACGACGCCGACGGATCCCGCAGTCAACGTCCCCTCCTTCCCCTTCCCAGCTCCGCCGGTGAAATTCAACGCTGTTTGACTGTTGGAGTTCACAATGACGCCGCACTTCGGGGTGGATACGTCGAACGATCCCTGGAGATCCATCGCGTCATTGGCCGTGCCACTCAGTACGTAGACGCAGCCATTCGACGCGCCTCCATTATAGGCAACCGCCCTGGCGGCAACTGTTTGCGAGGAGATACCGAATATCCTCATGAAGAACGTTGGCTCCTTCTGCGAAACGATGGCCTCCACGTAGGCTGGCAGACCCACGTATTCCCCTTCCGTCGGCGGGTTGTTGATGTACACCGCGCCTCCATTCGCGCCAATGACCACGCCATTCTGGGCTGCAGCCGCGTCGCCAGCCGTAGTCATATCTCCATAGTTCAACTCGGCTGCTCCCGCAATCGCTGCCGCGTCGGCTGCAATCTGCAGATTTCGCTTAGCGTAGAAGAGAGTTCCTACATCGGCTGCGAAGCCTACAAAGCCAAGCAAAGCTGTCATAGAGAGCAGAATCATGATCGTGGCCTGACCACTCTCGTCTTTGAGTCTTCCAAGGAAGGACATGATTTCCTCCATAGGTACTATGGCGCCCGCATTAACCTGTGAACCGTTCCGCCTGTCTTCCACGGTAGGATGGCGAGGCCAACTCCGTCGGCTCCAAGTCTTACGACCTTTGCCTGGACTGCAATCGATCGGTCGGAATCGTCATCCGTATTCTCTGTTTCCCGTATCCTCATTTGAATCACAGTACCTGGATACCAACGATCTGTGGTCACGAGATACAGTCCCGACAAACTGATATCTCGAACATCATGCGCAACCGGTGGACCACCATTCCAGTAGTGGGCAACCAGCCCGGGAAGAACGCGGCGCTCTGCATTCCGCTTCTCCCGACCCAGTACTCTTCGCAGAAAGAACGTCAGTGGTCTTGCGTAGTCCACACTTCCTCATTTCCTTTCGTTGACAGTGCAGACGGTGTCGCCTGCATCAAGCGCTCTTCGATCTCATCTATCGCGCAGATCACAAGCTGGTCTCCCTCCTGGGTCTGTGAGGAATAGATCGTATGTGTTGGTAGCTCCAGAACGCTCGCAGCCTGGAACTTCAGCGGTCCAATCTTACATCGTGGAAAGTGCTCAGTGACACACACAACACGATGATTCTCATCCAGATAGATCAGGTCCAGTGGAAACAACACGCCCCAGGTATGAACTCCACTCGACGGAATCACCCACAACCCTTCGTCGGAATTCATACGCAACTTTCCGATCAATCCTTTCAGGCGCATGAAGATACTGTCCGCCTGCGTAACTCCCAGGCTAAGGAAACACTCGCGCGTCTTGTTGTATACACAGTAGGTTCTTCGATCCATGTCATCCCCAACAACTTGGTATCGTGGAGCGGTGGTCCGCTTTCTTAAGGTGGGCTCTTGATCAGGCCCGAATGTCTCCGTATTGGTTCCATCGCCATAACGCAACTGCACAATGCGAGGGACTCGAATGCGAAGCAGTTGATTCGCCCCTTTCCAATAGGAAAGAGATAGAGACTCACACTTTCCATAAAGTGTGGTTTGGCTAACTGCGTGGGCCCGGCTATTGCAACATGCCGGACCCTTCCGCGTCGTACCACCTCGGTTCTAACGGTCCTTCGTCCGACGGCGTTGAATCAGGATAGCTGCTATGATGACACAAAAAATGCCGGCCACTACTCGAATGAGCGTTACGCTATTCATTTCACTCCTCCCTTCTTTCAGTGGTTAAAAAACTTTTTAAACGACTCCGAAATAACAATGATGGCAGGACCCAGCGTCACCAGAAACAACGAAGGGAAGATGAAAAAGACCAGGGGAAAGACCAATTTTACGCTGGTCTTTGCAGCTTGCTCCTCAACCTTCTGTCGGCGTTGGGTCCTTAGCGTATCGGAATGAATGCGCAACGTCTTCGCGGCGCTTGTCCCGAACTGTTCAGACTGGATCAGCACTGAGACCAGATTGCGTACAGCATCGACAGCAGTACGTTCAGCAAAATGGCGCCAGGCATCCGTGCGAGGACGCCCTGCACGTTGTTCCAGAGCCACTACGTTCAATTCATCCGTGATGGCCGGATGGGCCAAACGCAGCTCCTGGGATGTGCGAGCCGTCGCCTGATCCAGACTTTGGCCGGCCTCGATACAAATCACCAAAAGATCCAGCACATCGGGCAGGCTGCGGCGGATGGATGCCTGGCGAGCGGCGATCTTTCTGCTCAACCAGAAATCCGGTGAAAGGAATCCAGCCACCAGCGCTAACAGATAGACCACAAATGGATTCCCTCGGGCAAAGCCAGTGATCGTGACCAAGATACCCAGGAGCACAGGAAGCAGCACCTTTGCTCCATAGAACTTCTTTATCGCAGAATCACTCCGAAACCCAGCGCGGATCAGACGCTTCTGCGTGATGGAGACCTCCGATGGGCTCTTTGGCAGGACGCGTTCAAAACGCTCCACCACTCCGCCGAGTGCGTGGACGGTGTGCTGCATCACGCCGGATAAGTTCTCCCGCTCCTCTTTCGGGCGGATGACGGCACGCATCCGCTGCAACATGGCCTCCCGATAAAACAGGAGGAGCCCGCTACTCAGGAGGAGCAGAAACACCGCCACAAATGTGAGAATGGCGAATCTCATAACATTACCTTCAAACATCCATATTGACGATCTTGCGAATCACCAGAGCGCCGGTCACGGTCAGGCACCCCGAGGCATAGAGAAGCTTGATGCCCATGGGACGATTCCACAAAAGACTCATAGCGTCTGGATTGACTAGATATAAAGCGATTCCAAGCACAACCGGGAGAAAGGATAGAATCCACCCTGTCAAACGTCCCTGGGCCGTGTGAACTCTTACCTGACGTTTCAGACGGTACCGCTCGCGAATCACATATGCGGTCTTGTCAAGCACCTCAGCAAGATTTCCGCCACTCTCTTTCTGAATCAGTATGGCCGTTACGACGATCCTCAGATCTTGCAGTGGAACTCTGGTGAGCAGATTGCTCATCGCAGTTCTCAACTCCAGTCCATAATTCTGCTCATCAAAGCAGATCCGGAACTCCGGACCAATGGGATTGGGAGACTCCTGTGCCACCAGGCTTAACGAGGCAACCAGGCTATTGCCGGCCCGCAAGGCGCTTACCATCAGATCCAATGCCTCTGGCAACTCTTCTTCAAATTTGTCGAACCGCAGCCTGCGTTTATAAAGTACGTAGAGTAGGGGCGCACATCCTACAAGCAAGCCTATGAGCATCGCGAAGATCAAAGTCCCCGTGCGCAGATAAATTAGATAGATTGGGATGAGGAAGCAGGTTCCGGACATGAGGAGCAAGCCCCCGACAGTCCATCTCACATCTGCCTGATACAAGAGATTGCGCAGTCGCGGAGCAACTTCCACCGTCAGCAGCCATCGATGGAGCCAGGGAACCGAGCTCAAGAGTTCGTTCTTGCGAATATCGACAATCGGATCATTCGTTCCCGACTGCTGACCAGCAAGGGCAGAGTGGATAAGAGCCAGGGTTTGCTTGGCTTGCTGCGAGGTGCCGACGCTGCTCGCCGCCAAAATCAGTGACAGCACAGCAAATACGCCAAGAAACACCAGGATCAGCAACAATAACATGGCTCTACCCTCAACCGCTGTCTCGATTAGTTCACTTCGTATGTCTGTTCAAACAAGCCCGTCGGCAGGAAGATACCCGAAATGCGGAGCTGTTCAAGAAACTTAGGACGGATGCGGGTCGGTTGGAACGCTCCGATAACCCTGCCATCTGGCCCTATTCCCTTCTTGTTGAAGCTGAAGATCTCATGCATGCTGATGACGTTTTCTTCCATACCTGTAATCTCAGAGATGCTGGTGACCTTACGGCTTCCATCGCTGAGGCGGGCTACCTGGATCACGATCGCAATGGCTGAGGCGATCTGCTGCCGAACCGTTCGCTCAGGAAGATTCAGATTACTCATTGCCACCATCGATTCCAGTCTGGACAGTGCATCGCGCGGTGTATTGGCGTGAATCGTCGCCATCGAACCTTCGTGGCCTGTGTTCATGGCCTGCAGCATGTCAAATGCCTCCTCTCCGCGTACCTCGCCAATGATGATCCGATCCGGACGCATGCGAAGACTGTTAATCAGCAATTGACGCTGCCGAATCGCTCCGGCTCCTTCAATGTTGGGTGGCCGCGTCTCCAGCCGGACAATGTTCTGCTGAGCGAGTTGCAGTTCGGCTGCATCTTCAATGGTGACAATCCGTTCCGTCGGTGGAATGAATTGGGACAGAATATTCAGAAACGTGGTCTTACCGGCTCCGGTTCCTCCTGAGATCAGAATGCTGATCCTGGCACGCACCGCTGCAGCCAGCATCTCGATCATCTCCGCGGACAGCGTCTTTAACTCAACGACTGTTTTGGCGGAGGATGGACCCGTTCCAAATCGCCGGATCGATAAAGCGGGACCATCGAGTGCGAGTGGCGGAATAATCGCGTTCACACGGGAACCATCGGCCAGCCTCGCATCCACCATCGGAGAAGATTCGTCAACCCTGCGACCTACGCGGGAGACGATGCGGTCGATGATCTGTAACAGATGACGATCGTCGCGAAACCGCGCGTCGACGCGCTGCAGGACTCCGCCACGCTCAATGAACACATGGTCTGTACCGTTCACCAGAATATCGGAGATGGTGAGATCCCGAAGCAGCGGCTCCAGCGGTCCCAGGCCGAACACTTCATCCAGCAGGTCAGCCTGGATCCTCTCCTGTTCGCCGTGGGTTAGCGGCACTCGTTGTTCACCGATGATCTGGTTCACCATGCCGGCCACGACCTGGCGCGCCTGCATGGAGTTGACTCGCGATAGCTTCTCAAGATCAAGCTTAGAGATCAACACCCTGTGCGCTTCCGATTTGACCTTCTCGATATCCAGTGTTTCCACAATATGCCACCCGTCTGTTGCTACGGCAATTTAGCGCCTGCCTTCATCCAAATAGACTGAAGGCGCTCTTCTTCTTCGGATTCTTTGGTAAACCACATGCCGTCCGAGCCATCTGCCGGATCACCCTTGAAATAGCAGAATCTTCCATGGTCAACGCACTGGCCGTCGCCTGTGCACGCTTAACCGCCTGATAATCACTGGGAACCTTCCATTGCGGCTCCTGGGGTAGAACTTTCGCAATTTCCTTTTCATCGATCCCGAGGGATCGCTGCATAAACCGGTTCAGCACAATCTCAGGCTTCAGTCGTGAACCGACAAAAAATTCACTCATCAGGCGATGGGTATTACGCAGTTCAGTGATACCCACCTGCGTGATCAGGTAGACCATGGAGGCATCCTTAAAGAGCGTCTTGCCGGTCTGACTGACATTCGAGCCGGCATCCACCACCACATAATCAAACGTCTGCCGCGCCACCGTGAGTAACCGCTCAACCGATTCCTGGGTAGCTTGAATCGGAACATACTGGTCTGGTGCAGCAAGGATAGAGAGCCCCGAGCCGTGTTTGCTCAGCAACTTTAAGAAGAAATTTGAATCCAGCCGGTTGAAGTTCTCCAGAGCATTCGCCACCGAAAACTCGGTCCGTATCCCGAGGCCAAGCGCAGCGTCGCCAATCGGCAAGCCAAGATCGATCAGTACGGCGCTCTGCTGGGACTCCTCCGCCACAGCCACAGCAAAGTTGGCGGCGAGGGTGGTTACGCCGCAACCGCCTTTGGCCCCGATAAACACCATCAACTTTCCCAATGTCTTCTTCGCAGGCTGGGCTGCAGGGCGGCGAACCATGGCCCGCACCATCGCCTCCTCCATTGCAGTTGGGGAGATCGGAAGGGGAAGAAATTCACGGGCCCCTGCTCGCATGCATCGAACCAGCATGGTCGAATCCGCAACCGCAGAGTAGACCATCACAGTCACGGAACTGTCAGAACTGATCGCTTCTATCAGGTCCAGCGCGTGTTCTGCATCACTGTCCAGCTCTATAATCACCACATCGTAATCAAACTCCAGCAGCATCGGTACTTCGTCGAGGCTGGGATACGACGCCAACTCCCTCGTCACCTGCGTCTGTGATCCGCGCAGGGCTCCTGCAACCGCATTGCGGCGCTGTTCCTCGGGGCCAATTAAGGCCACCGTCAACGTCTGCACGCCAAGCGAATCGTGTTCCTCAGTTCTAGTCGCCATCAGCAATTCACGGTCCCCTTCCACTTGCGGCATATCGGTCCACTTAACTTGAATTTGCGTGTCACGTCATGGGCCGACTCAATACGTCCCTCCTCAGCGAGAAAAGAAGGAGAGGATGGCGCCGACTGCAATCGCAGGGGCGTAGGGCATCTTGCGGGTGATTGGATTGTTGAGCGTTAACTCGGGATGGGGTTGCAGCCCGCGTTTCGCTACTCCCATCATCAGACTGCCTGCCCCATCGAACAGTTCACCGACAAATCCTCCGCCAATCGCCCAGCAAAGAGCCATAATCCCTCCCGCAATTCCCATCATGACCATGGCCACCGTCAACTGTCCCGGTCCTATCCACGCTCCAATCGCAGCACACAACTTCAGGTCTCCCATTCCCATACCACCCATCCAGCAAAGCAATCCGAACACCAGGGTTGCCAGACTCATTCCCAGCAAGCTTTGCCCAAGTCCGTGCCAGCCATACGTCCAGACGGAGGCTACAACACCCGTCACCAGGAACGGCAGCACCAGCCAGTTTGGAATCCGGCGGCTGCGCACATCCGTGAATGTTGCAATAGTTAAAACAATGAGGGTCGGCCACCAGGCAATCGAATGCATTTACCAACTCCTCCTCTACTTCAACGGATGCTGGTGACGGTGCAATCTCCCGTCCAAATTCATGGGAACCGTTAAGCCTCTGAATTCAATCACTTATAGAGATTTCTCCATGGTTCGGTGTGCACTGCTGTTTACACGGGGAGAAGGTAAGTGAAGTGCTGGATACACCGTTTGGGGTCCAATTCACCACCAACGGACAAACATGCCCTGGCCAATCCCTGCCGGAGTATAGAACCGATTGACGCCACGGTCCGGCATGTCCATCCGTCGCCGTGTCAACGCCGGTTGAAAATTCCTCATTTCGCCGGTTGAAAATTCCCCCACCCGATGGGGGTGAAGGTTTACAGTTGCAGCCGGTTGGCGTGAAGATGAGACCGGCTGGTGAAGCGGAGGCGGGCACTGCAGGAGTGCAACCCGCTGAGGAATAGCCGGCTGCAACTCA
>JBMFGX010000045.1:0-23026 GCA_049977105.1 Acidobacteriaceae bacterium
GTTGGGCCATGGTGCAAGGACATGCTCCCCCAACCTGATCCCGCCCCAGGGTTACTCAGCGGGTTCCCTCAGTTAGAACCGCTGGCCTCGTTTGGTGCGATGTGCCGAATCAGGCTTGATCAGGTAAATTGCTCTGGAGAGATCTGATTGCGCCGTATGTGTTTCAAGGTAGCTGGAAAAAAATGCGAAAAACGGGAAGATCCGGTCGTGGATGCAACTCGCTTAACTGCCAGGCAAAGAATGCAAAGCAATTTTGATGGGTACGAAATATCCAGTTAGCAGGTCAAAACAAACGTCATGGATGAGTCGATCCGTCCTTTTGCGATTGGCGACACGTTGAGATTCCGGCGACGGCACAAGAGCCTGGGTTTGGCGGAATTGGCTGAGCGCACAGGTCTGCCGGGGCGATGCTTGCAAAGCTGGAGAATGTGCGGCTTGTCCGACTCTCCTAGCCCTTGTTCGCATTGCCACCGTCTCCAGCGTCGGCATGGACTACTTCTTCACCGATCCGCGGAGGCGGCGCGTTGTAGCGATCTCACGAGAAGACGAATGAATAGGGTTCCCTGCGGATGCGGGATTTAGGGTTGGAGCTTAGGGCCTTGAGAGCGTCGACCCCTCATGATGGCGACCACCTTCCTGGTCGGCAACTTCCGCTGCCTTGACGCCCTCTGCACCGAGCGGCGCGACCACAGCCTTCTCATCTGGAAGTCCCTGCCCATCTCTGATCTCACCACCGTCCTCTCCAAGGAGGCCATCCCGCTCGTCCTTCTTCCGCTGCACTGGGCTACGCTTCCTCCGGTTGCCCTTGCGGTTCTTGAAATGATCACCGTGCGCTGCACCGGTGTCTTCGCGTTTCTCGACTACCGCATCCACGGCCCAATGGGCATCGGCTTCCAGGTAGTGCGAGTTTCCCGGAGCGTCGGCGTGATGCCCATGTCCTCGCAGATGCAACTCACCCCGGCGCAATTCCTCGGCACCCTCGGCCTCTGGGCCGGCCTCGCCCTGGCCACCTTCTTCCTTGCCGCCGCCGACCAGCTCCGCCGCTATCGCAGCCCTATCGAGAGGAGCGTTACCACACTCTGGGCGAAGCGACACAGGTTTGATGGCACTCCGCGAGGCGCTGGAAGAGATGTTTCTGCTGATAGGGATCGCTTTGGCTGGCGCCCACCCGCCCGGCATGACGGCAGATGCGGGCGGACGGAAACAGGAAGCACGTCCGGGACGTGGCCAGGGCGGTGTGCTTCATCGTTTCGGCTGTGGCCTTGTCGTCACAGCGATACAGTTGCAGACAACAGTTGAGGTTGCGGGCCAGCATGGCGGTCTGGAACACGACCGATGCTCAAAGGCCCTGGGAGTTGCTGTGCGCTCAGCCTCTGCAACCTCTCGAGGTAGGAGCGGCCCTTCGCAAGGCGCATTTGGGAGCGTAGATCTCTTGAGCCTTTCAGCTGCTATACCGTCAGGCCACACGCAATGACGCACAGACGTCAAAAAACCACGCCGGCATTGGATAAGCCAGGTTCCAATCGATGCTCATTGGGCAGCTGCCTGAATGTGAAGCATAGTGGACCGGGCCCAGAGATACGAAGGCGTCCTTTTTCGTTGGTCTGACAAATAGCAAGATTGTGCATTTGGTCTGCGCTTGTTCGATATAGCGGCGCCCAGTCGGGGACTGCTCCGCAGTAGTGCTTTGAGACTGCCAGTGGAATCGGGTGGGGCTAACCGCGAAGTCGTCGTAGCGTGTGGTCGGGGAAAAAGATTTGTCAGACTTGTCCACGGTAACGAAGAGCACCTCGGTATTCGATTGCTCGATCCAGAAGCGGCCGGTCTGTGTGTGTGGCGCACCAACCATGTCAGGCAATCCAAGCCCTACGAGAATCTCATCGCGTGTATATTGGCGGTGGAGAAACAAGGGACAGTCTGGCAGCATTGGCTGTTCGTCCGAGTGCACCTGGACTCGATCGAGAAGGCTAAGAGCCAGTTCCTCGAAGTCGTTTCGCGCTACTGGATTATCCTGTAGCCACTTTATTCCGGCTGCCCAGTTTGCTCCTTGTTCCCGGGCGTTTGCTTGAAGCAGTCGGAAGGTGAGCATTTGGATCATGCGTTTCTCCAAGACAGAAAGATCTTCGAGTGTGGACGCGCTTTGCTTGATCTGATTCAGGTAGAGCCGTAGCCGGGAGACGGAATCCATGTGCAGAAGGTGCCGGAACCGTTTCAACAGCATGAGGTCGGCCTCTGTGGGGGCATCGTCAGAAAAGCCGGCTTGTCTGAGGAGAGCGAACCATCCTCCAATCGACTGTTTGTAGACGTCGTTCAGGTCGTATCTGCTTTCGACGATGAATTCGGAGAGGTTCGGTGTTCTTCCAAGTTGTTCTGCAAGGGTCCTGACCTCAGCGGCCATTCTCGCGCAATTGGCTTGGAGTCGCGATCGGAGGTTCTGGAGTACGGCTCTCTGCGATTCCTTGTCGAGCCTGAAGTAGCAGTTGCCCGGCAGCCGGGTGATTCCAGTCTCGATCTCTCGGATGATCTGCTGCCTGGTGCCGCCAAACAGCGCCAGGAAGCGCTGATCGAAACGGAATTCTCTCCGTTGGTTGCCGATGAAATCCAGGACAAGGCATGTCGTCTTGCCGGTATCCAGGCGCAGTCCGCGGCCAAGCTGCTGCAGGAAGACCGTCGAACTTTCCGTTGGGCGAAGGAAGAGGATGCAATCGGCTTCAGGGATATCGACGCCCTCGTTGAATAGATCCACCGAAAAAACAATGTTGACGTCTCTGTTGCGCAGTCGTGTTGTCGCCTGGCTGCGTTCCTGAGATGTACTTTTACTCGTAAGTGACAGGGCTGGAATACCCGCGCGAGTGAAACTTTCAGCCATGAACTCTGCATGCGCAATACTGACGCAGAATCCCAACGCCCGTGCTTGATGCCAATCGCCGTAGATACTGCAGAATTCACTCGCCACGAGATTCGCGCGACGGGTGTCGCCGAGATAGCGCCGCTCAAGCTCGACGGTCGCGTAGGCGCCGCGGCTCCAGGAGAGCTGAGAGAGGTCAACGCCATCGTGGATTCCGTAGTAATCGAACGGCACGAGATACTGACGCTCTATCGCATGCCACAGCCGCATTTCGTCTGCGATTCGATTGTTGAACCAGGGCAGGATGCTCTCACCATCCATGCGCTCTGGCGTGGCTGTGAGTCCAAGGAGAATCCTTGGCTGCAACGCAGAGATGATCTCGCGGTAGCTGTCGGCGGGCGCGTGGTGGGCTTCGTCGAGGACCACGTACTCCCAATAGTTTGCGCCTTGGCTAGCCAGGAGGTTCCGAGTTCGGAAGCTCTGTATCGTCGAGAACAGGTGTTGAAAATCGGCCGGCTCTTCGCCACCTGCGAGTATTTCTCCGAAGGATTCTTTGCGCAGGACGTGGCGAAAGCGCTGGCGCGCCTGATGGAGGAGTTCTTCCCTGTGAGCAAGAAAGAGCAGTCGAGGGCGAGATCCTGTATAAGGCTGACGAGCGTAGTCGAAGGCCGCGACCAGGGTTTTGCCTGTCCCCGTGGGTGCGACGACGAGATTTCTGAAGCTGTTTCGATCGGCACGTTCTGCCGCTAACTGATCGAGGGTGGACTGCTGATACGGGTGCGGTCGGAGGTCAAAGAATATAGGTGGTTCGGCATTACGCTGACCAGGGGAATGGCGCGCATGGTCCAATGCGTGGCGGACGCGCTCGCGCATGTTCTCGTCGTCCGATCGAAACTCCTCAAACTCTTCATCGCACCAGAGTGAATCGAATGCGCCGTGAAACCGATCGACGATCTGTGGGGCCTCCACCTCGCTGAGCTTGACTGTCCACTCGATGCCATCCTCAAGGGCGGGTCCAGACAGATTGGCCGAGCCGACGTACACACTGCTGAAGCCGTTGTTCCTTTGGAAGAGCCAGGCCTTGGCGTGAAGCCGGCGCCTGCGACCATCCAGGGAGATGCGTAGTTGAAGGTTCGGCAATCGACACAGTTCCAGGAGTGCGTTGAGATCGGTGGCTCCGATGTAGGTTGTTGTAAGGATCCTGACAGGGGTATTTCTGTCTGCCAAGGTTAGAAAGGCCCGTTTGAGGCGTTGCCAGCCTCGCCACTGGATAAAGCTCACAACCATGAATACCTGGTCCGCGGTGGCCATTTCCCGCTCGAGTTCAAAGCCGAGTCTGGGCTCTCCGACCGAGTTCATGAGCAGATTTGTGGCGCTGAGGGGTGTGGTGGGGCCGACGGGCGCCGTGGGTCCGGTATAGATTGCGCGAAGAACCTGGCCGGCATGGTCTACGGCGTCTGCGTTGGGGAAGGCTGCGCGTTCGCGCAAGAATTCCAAAAAGTCATTGGCCAGTTCGATTTGGCGGTGCTCTCGGTTCTCTGCGGGCAGAGCGCGCAGGGCAGCCTTAATCTGGCGGGCGAGATGACGCGCCAGGTAGTCGGGACGGTCAGTTTCTTCGAGCTGATCGAATGATGAATTCAGATGCCGGCCCGCTTGGTGTTCGAGGAAGTGGCGGACAGATTGGGTTACGAGCTGGTCGTACAAGCCCTCTTTGAATGAGGCCATTTGGAAGGGACTCCCTGAAAAGGGAATTGTCTCACATGGATGATGCAGGGAGCTATTGGGCGGCTGGTGGGGGCCGATTTTGCAACAGGTTGTGCGAGGTAGATCTGAGGGTGCATTTGGCATGGAGATGCGAGGCTGCCGCGATGCGCCTGTGGTTACGCCATCAACCACAGCGGCAATGCCAATGGTTCCGTCTGTGGTTCCTCGACCTCCGGCGAAGAGCGCTCGGCACGCCAAGGGGAAAGAGTAAAGCACTGAACAGGGATTGGTTTGCCCTCCCGCTGTTGTCATTATTTTAGTTGTCAACTCATAAGTTGACAACTCATAAGATGACAAATGACAATCATGCCTAGATAAGGGCTCCCAATGGCAAGTTCAACCATCAAACCTGAACCGTTTTACGATCGCGCGGTGGAACTGGTGGCGCTTGATCGCGCCTGGAAGCGCCATGGAAACGGCGGCCAGATGCTGCTTCTTTATGGCCGCAGGCGAGTAGGCAAAACCTTCCTTCTGCAGCGTTATTTCACGGCGGGAGCAAGCGGCAATGAGGCAGCAAAGCCGCATTGTTATTCTGTGGCCGAGCAGTCCACGGCGGTAGCACAGCGACTGACCATGGCGCGCCAGTTGATTGCGGCGCTGCCGACCGAAGGGGTGACGGCAGAGGAGATTGCAGTCTCCTGGAATTCGCTCCTACGCTATGCCTCGCAGCAGGCGCGGGCGCGGAAAAAGGGCACGGGTCGCTTCGCCCTGATCCTTGATGAATTCCCCTATCTGGTTGCGCAGACTCCTGAGCTGCCCTCCATGCTTCAAGCGTGGTGGGACCGCGAAGGGGTTCATTCTTCCCTCTTCGTAGTTCTTTGCGGCTCGCAGCTCTCGGCCATGGCAGCGCTCGGCGAGGAAAGCGCGCCGCTCTTCGGGCGCTTCAATGCCGGGATTTTTCATCTCGATCCGCTTCAGTACGAAGATGTCGCCTGCTTCTACGCAAACAGCCCACACTATGGCGTTGTCGAGAAGCTACTGATGTACGGTGTTTTTGGCGGAACACCGCGGTATCACGCTCTGGTGGATCCGTCGCGCCCACCTGCCGAAGAGATCGTCACGCTGCTGATGCAGCCGCGCGCAATCCTTGAAAACGAGGTCCGATTTCTCCTGGGTAGTGAACAGATCCGCGATCCTGCTCCTTACAACGCGATTCTGGCCGCGATTGCCGGCGGCGAAACGAAATTCAACGGCATTCAGCAGTTGATCGGCGTGGAGCGCGGGGCGCTTTCAAAGTCCTTGCGCACCCTACTGGAGCTGGGTTGGATTCGGCGTGAATTGCCTTTCGAGGAGCATTCCGAACGCCGCGCACTGTATCGCGTTGCCGATCCGTTCCTGGCTTTCTGGTATCGCTTCGTCGCGCCGCTTACCAGCGACTTGCAGTTTTCTGACCCTACCGTTGTCTACGCTGTCCACGTGGCACCACGCCTGGCGGAATACATGGGCTGGTCGGTTTTTGAGGAGATCTGCGGTCAGTGGCTCCAACGCCACGCGAAGGAACGGCTGGGCCTGACCATTCGCCAGATGGCGCGCTACTGGAGCCGCGATGGTCGTACGGAGATCGATCTCATGGCGGAGCTCAATCACGGGACCTGCCTCTTTGGCGAATGCAAGTGGCGCGCGGATAGCGTGATGCGCCTAAGCGACCTCAGCGCGCTTCAAGCGAAAGTTGCGAGCCTGCCCGAAGCACGTTGGCGGAACAAGCCCAGCTATATCCTTTTCGCCCTGGGTGGTTTCTCTCCTGAGTTGCTGCAGCTAGCTGCCGACCCAGCCGAGCGGTTGTACCTGATCGGAGGAGGGGAGATGATCGGGGGCAGCAACTAACGCGCTGTTGAGTCTCCGCGGCGGGATGTGCGCAGGCGCGGAGAAGACGTTGCTAAGGCTAATCCGCGAGATCAACTAAGGGGTGCGGCGGCGGAGGATTTACTGAGGCCGGCGCAGGTGCAGATCGGCTGCGCCGTTGCGGGCTCGGTACCGCATAAAATCAGCCGGATCTGTAAGCCAGGAGGGAATGCGGGGGGTTGGGCCAGTTGGCGGAAGAACTTGCTGGATGCTGCCCTTGACGGGCCTGCTCGCCGCGGCGCGATACCATGAAAGAGCATGGGGTTTCTGTCTCATCTTTTTAGCCTATTGGCTGCGATCAACTGGCACTGGGTGTGGCTTGTGGTGGCCGCGTTTCTGGCCGGCGTGCTGAATGCCGTGGCCGGAGGCGGATCGTTTCTCTCTTTTCCTGCGCTGCTGGTGATGAAGATACTCCCCGTGCAGGCCAATGCTACGAACACCGTCGCCATCTGGCCCGGCCAGTTGACTTCGGTGGCCGCTTACTGGCCCGATGTGCGCAAGAACCTGCGCGCCGCCGCGCTGATGGGGCTGGCCGGGCTTTTGGGCGGAACGGCCGGAGCCGTGCTTCTGCTGAATACGCCGCAGAAGACCTTTCTGCACCTGGTTCCATGGCTGCTGCTGTTTGCTGCGTCCCTCTTCGCCGTGAGCGGGCCGGTGACACGCGCACTGGAGCGGCGCAAGCTCCAGCGGCAAGGGAAGTCCTCCGCGGAGCAGCCTCGCGCGCCGCGGCGGATGCTGCTGTTTCTTGCCGCAATCGTGGTGAGTTTCTATGTGGGCTATTTCGGCGCTGGGGCGGGGTTCGTGTTTATGACGCTGCTGGCGCTGTTTGGATATGAAGATATCCACGCCATCAATGCGCTGAAGGTGGTGGCCAATGTGCTGGCCAACGGGATTGCTTTTGTCATCTTTATTGTGGACGGACAGGTGGTGTGGCGCCTGTGCGTGGCGGCTATGGTTGCGTCCGCTGTGGGCGGCTACGCTTCAGCGAGCCTGGCCCGGAGGGTTCCGCAGCCGGTGCTCCGCGCGCTGGTGGTGGTGATCGGGCTGGGCATGGCTGCGTGGTTCTTTGCAAGGCAGTGAATGGCAGCTCAGCCCTGAAGGGAGACTTTGAATTCGACTCCGGAATAATTGACTTTGGGCGCAGGTTGTCGCTTCTCGCCCGGTTCAAAACGGCTAAGACCGTAACGTTCCATGTTCCTGAGGGTTCGGGACAGGCTTGATTTCTCGCGTCCCGATTGTTCCGCCAGTTCCGAGAGTGATTGTGGATGCTTCTCGTCAATAAGTTTTCGCAAGG
The DNA here is from genome assembly GCA_049977105.1 of Acidobacteriaceae bacterium. Taxonomy (GTDB): domain Bacteria; phylum Acidobacteriota; class Terriglobia; order Terriglobales; family Acidobacteriaceae; genus Granulicella. The sequence goes on from JBMFGX010000045.1 coordinate 7,749, forward strand.
CCCTGTTCTGGTCGGAGAGCAACTGAGCCAGGCTTTCCAGGGACTCAAACCAGACTTTGGGATCGTTCTTCCCGGGCTTGTACTCGCCTTTGGCAATCGCCAAGGTGCGCTTCCTGAATGCGTCTCGCGATGCGATTCCAAAACTTGATGTCCGGGTACATTTCCTGTGCGGTCTTCCGTGCCGAGCAGCCGCGAGCACAAGTATTGGTGGGTCTGCTGGACAGTGGGACGCTGACTGTCCTGTCCTCTGCGGGAGATCGGATCGACCTGCCAGGCTCTATCGTGGAAATTCTTCGAATCGCCGTCGGCTACCTTTCTCACTTTCTCACGGTCAGGCGGTGACGCTGGTTCCGGACGACCAGGTGATCTCAACGCAGCGGGCTGCGGATCAATTCGGGATTTTGCGTCCTTTTTTCATCAAGCTGCTGGATGGAGGCGCGATGGCTCACCACCGGGTAGGCAATCAGCGGCGCGTTTCCCTGCGCGATGTTCTGGCCTATCGAAGAAGGCGCAATGCGGAGCGAGACGCCGCGTTGGACCGATTGTCTTGCGATGCGTTTGAAGCCGGATTGTATGATCGGAACCGGATTCCCGAAGGCAGATCCGACGAGTGAAAGAACCTCTGATCATTGTTCTCGATGCGTGCGTCCTTGTTCCGATGCCTCCGGGCGCTTCCTTTGGGAGCGTCTTTGGGCGGATCTTCGGGCGGATGGCTGCGGTCAAACGAAGAGGCGGCGTCAGAACACGTTGAAGCATCGCCGCAGCCTGTTGCGCTCTGCTGCTGAGACTTCTACGCTGAACGGGCAAGTATCCTGATAGTCAAAGCCTCCGGAGATGTGGAGCATTGTCTGCATGCAGACCGGGGCGAAGGAGCCAAGCGGGATATGGGAGAAACGGGAGCGTATCGGACGGAGTCGGTGCAGGGCTGGAGAGAGCTGTTCCGGTTCCGCGAATCGCCTCTTGCGCTGTTGCAGGGCCTCACGCGCCGCGGCGTGGATGTGCTGCACATGGCGGCCGGCAAGCGCAATATCTATATTGTGAATCATCCCATCCTGATTCGAGATGTTCTGGTGACGCACGACTGGAACTTTATCAAGGGTCCTGGGTTGCGCGCTTCCAGACCTTTGTTTGGACATGGGCTGCTGACCAGCGAGGGAGAGCTACATCGGCGGCAACGGCGGCTGGTGCAGCCTGCGTTCAACAACGCTCGACTGGCGGAGTATGCCGGCGCGATGGTGGAGCTCGGCGAGACGACCCTGGCGGGTTGGAGGGACCAGCAGGAGCTCGCGATTGACCAGGAGATGATGCGGTTGACGTTGCAGATTGTGGGACGTACACTCTTCACCGCGGACGTTCTGCATGAGGCAAAGGAGATTGGGGACGCAGTCTCTGATGCGGTGGGTCAGTTTCGCCAGTTGAATAGTCCGTTGATTCAGGCGATTGGATTGCTGCGCGGATGGGTGAACGGACGTGCGGTCCGATCGCGCAGGCGATTTGAGGGATTGTTGAGCCGCATGATTGCGGACCACCGCGAGCATCCGGATCGCTACAATGACATGCTGTCTCTGCTGATGGCGTCAGACGACGAGACGGGCACCGGCTATATGTCCGATGAGTTGCTGCTGGATGAGGCGCTGACCATCTTTCTGGCCGGCCATGAGACCACGGCTAATGCGCTGACGTGGACCTGGTATCTGCTGGCACAGCATCCGGAGGTGGAAGAGAAGCTCCATGAGGAGATCGATCGAGTGCTTCAGGGGAGGCAGCCGACGCTGGAGGATGCAGGGAAACTTTGCTACACCGGCGAGATCTTCCGGGAGACGCTCCGCTTGTATCCGCCGGCGTGGATCATTGGCCGCGAGGCCGTTACCGGATACCGGCTGGGTGCCATGGAGGTTGCGACGGGCTCGACCCTGTTGATGAGCCCCTATGCCATGCACCGCGATCCGCGGTTCTGGAATGATCCTGAGAGATTTGCGCCGGAGCGATGGGAAGATGGCCAGGCTGGGGATCGTCCGAAGTTTGCCTACTTTCCGTTTGGAGCGGGAACACGGGTGTGCATCGGTGAGCACTTTGCCGCGCTGGAAGGAGTTCTGCTGATGGCCGTGATTGCGCAGCAGTGGCGATTGCGCCTGATGGCTGGCCAGGAGATTGCGCCGCAGCCGCAGATTACTCTGCGCCCGCGCGGTTCCATCCACATGAGGCTGGAGCAGCGGGCGAGAGAAGATATGCCGGCGCTATAGCAGCTCTGCATGGAGATTCTGCGCAGCGCCGGCAGAAAGTCGTTTGGTTTTGTAGCGGCGGCGCTGATTGCGCCGCGGAATGATGAGAATATCGCAGTTAAATCTATTAGTCGGCGAGCGTAGCCCAGAGGATTTCGGAGCCGGTTAGGGTGGGGTGCGTCACATTGATAGCGCCATTCTAAGCGTCGTGATGCTGCGCGGATGGCGCCTCTTGAATGGGGGCGCGCGGTGCAGTTGGAGTTCGTTGCGTTTGCTTGAAGGTGTTGTAGCGTCGCGTCAGTGCGCGGCGGATGGGAAGATCGATGTGTTCTCCTATCTGCCAAGCAGTAACGGCTAGAGCGAGGAGAATGCCAAAAATGCAAACCTGTCGAAGGACGATTTGTCGGGGGACGAAATTCTGAATGTGCAGGCCAATCATCAGCGTGATGATCGGTAGGTGCACCAGATAAAGTGGATACGAAAGCTCTCCAAGAGCGGTCGAAATGCGCGTCCATTTGAGCGGCAGGTGGGCGAGCGCGCCGAAGTAGACCATAGGAGGGAAACAGGCCAGGATTCCGATGAGTTGAAAGATTTTGGCGTGCATCCAGGAGAAAGGGGCGGCGAGGATGGCAACCAGCGCCATGGTGATGATCACAGGAGGGAGTAGATGGCTCCCGCCGGGTTGCACCCTTTTCGGACGGAAGCGGTAGGCGCGACAGAGCAACACGCCGACAAAGAATGAGAAGGTTACTCGAGCGAAGCCGAGATAAAAGCTGTCTTGTTTGGCTCCGAGGTCTAACTGTCCTCCGGTAGCTACAACTCTGACTAGGACGGCCATGCTCACGGCAACAATGCAGAGAACCACGGATGTACGCGCCAAGCGCAGCTTTACGAGCATTCCATAGGCGAGATTAGCCGCAATCTCATAGAAGAGAGACCAAGACGGGATATTAAGTGGATAGTTGAAGGAGTCCAGCGTAGGTGATAACCGTGTTGGCCACACGAACAGAGCCAACATGGACAAGGATCTCCAGTGTGACCAGGATGACCATGACCAGCCGCTGTGAAACTTGAAATGGGATATTGCAATGCCGAAGGTCAATCCCATGAGGGAACCCAGAGCATAGACGGGATAGAGGCGGATCCAACGAGCTACGGCGAAGTCCCCGAAAGACATGGCTTCGGTGAGCCGATTTTCGTATGAGAAGGCAATCACGAAACCGCTAAGAGCGAAGAAGAAATCGACTGCGAGAGGACCGTTGACATCGAAAGACGTGCGCAGCATAAAAGAAAGATGGAAGGCGACGACAAAGAGCGCAGCGATGCCGCGGAGGGCATCGAGAAGTACAAATCGATGGCTCTTGGGAGATGTGAAGTGCAGTTGCTGCTCGGCTGGAGAGCCGGTGGATGCCTGCGCCTTGGTTTGAATGCTTGTCATGAGGTGATGGCTCCTTTGCCGGCGCTGGAGGCGGAGTTGGCGTATTTGTGGAAGACGCCACGGTGGTAGCGGGCGGACCTTGAAGGCGGAGAGGCGCGGGGCGATTTCGGCTTCAGGGACGTTGAGGGTTAAGGTGCGGGCGGGGATGTCGAAGGTGATGGTGTCGCCTTCGTGGACCGCGGTGATGGGGCCACCAAGCCGGCTTTGGGGACTACGTGGGCAGTCATGAGGCCGTGGGCGGCGCCGTAGCTTTTGATGGGGGCGTGCGTCGGTTTTAGCGGAAAGGGGTTCATGGTATCCAAGGGCAAGGTAACACGTGGGATGGCAAGGTGGGAGTTGCGGCAGGGATACCGCATCGACTGCACACATGCTGCCGGTGTTGTTGCTTGGCGAGGAGTGCGAGGTGTGGGGTGGTTGCTCCATGGTCAACATTCTGCTTGATAGCTTCACAAGCTATTGGCATCGTCGCAAATCGAGGATAAAAGCACACAGGGGGAGAGACCAGCGGCGCTCCCCAGCTGCCCGCGACCCTGGAGCGTTCTCCGCTTCCACCTCTGTGGTAGTTGCACTCCCGCAACGCCCTCGTTCTAGCTCCTGCGCGCAGACGCGCATTTCATACGGAAACCAAGCCTTGTTATGGGGCGTCCCCTCTCTCGCTCTGCAAGGCCATTCGCTCTTCGGGTTTCTGCTCTCCCACGCTGCGCGCGTTATCCCCAAAAAGCTTCGCTCGGAGATCTTTTCGCTTGCACCCCCACCTTGGCCAGCTGGCGTTCGGCATGTACATGCCGCGTTTCAACGCGGACGTGCAAAAGCTAAACGCAAGGAGAGAACACCATGAAGACCACCAGCGCCATCGCCGCCATCGACAGCAAGAGGCGCAACACGAAACAGGAACTCATCGCTGGTAACATCAAGCTGCTGATTGAGCAGTTGGAGGCCGGACACGCTGAAGCCCTCACCCACTACCTCAACGCCATGAGCCGCTTCCATTGGTCTTCTTACGGGAACGTGTTGGAGATCGCCAGACAAATGCCCGCGCGTCGCGCGTTGCCGGCTTCTGGACGTGGAAGAACCTTGGACGCAGCCGGAACGCGGGAGCCAAAGGAATCCGCGTTCTTGCGCCGGTTGTTGGCGTTCGACGCAAGAAGCACGCCGAAGCCGAGAAGGACATCACCAAGCAGAACGAGCGGATGCCGCCAGGCTCCCGGAATACCTAGGTCTTCGATATCTATCAGACCAACGGTGTGGTGGGGAGGCCGTGTGCCTTCCAAGCACCGAGAGCGGGGAGAAAGGTCTCCCAGGGGATGCATGCAGGGGGTTGCTCGGTTACGACTTTGTCTGGTGCGCTACCAACCATGCGCGTGTCCTCGGTCGGCCTGGGTATTTGATCGACTTAGGTTCTTGGTCGCCGGTAGAAAGAGGCGCCTGTCTGCCATTGTACGGAACGAGGGTGAATTGGGAGGAGGTGTGCCAGAGGGCGAATGCGGCAGGGCGACAGCGCAGAGAGCTTGGCGCGCTGTGACAGGGCGCGGCTGGATTCGGTGGATGACGCACAGTGCTGGCCGACAGGCCCGAGATACGTATGCCGAGATAGCGACGTGCTCGCTGCTCCGGGGGCAGCGTCGAGAGACTCAGCCTGGGCTGCGTCCGGGCTGTCTGGCTTGGGCTGATTCACGCCGGGCTCTGATCTGGATGAGGGAATGTTGCAGGATGGTCAAAGCCCGGGTTCGGCAGAGGTGGGATGGAGTGGTTGAGCCACCAGCCAAAGGCTAAGCGCCGGTGGCGCGCAGTTGACTTGCCAGATTCTGTACCTTAGCGCTGTACTGATTCAGGTGGTTTGATGGCGTTGAAGTTGTGATGGAAAGAGGGACACGAATGCATACAAGGTCTTGCCGGTCTGCGAATTTCCGAGGATTCCGTTTGTGGTTTGCTTTCTGCCGGCTTGCGCTGCTGATGGGGGCTTTGGGCGCGGCTCCGGTTGGAGCGCAGCAGGCGACGATGAGCTACGCGCAGGCAGTGGCGCGAGCCAGGGCGGTGGTGGCCAGGATGACGCTGGAGGAAAAGATCAGCGAGCTGCACGGCATCCAGACGCCGACGCTCTTCCGGTATGTTCCGGGCGTGCCGCGGTTGGGGATTCCAGCGCTGCAGATGACCAATGGCCCGGCCGGAGTGGGGCCGGGCGGCGCAGGCCCCCAGAAGCGAGCAACGGCTTTGCCTTCGCCGCTGCTGCTGGCTGCGACATGGGATCCGAGCCTTGCCTATGAGTATGGCAGGATTGCCGGGGAGGAGACGCGGTCCACGGGCAATACGTTGCTGGAAGGGCCAGACGTGAATCTGGCCCGCGTTCCGCAGAACGGACGCACCTTTGAGGGGTTTGGCGAAGATCCTTACCTGGATGCGCGGGTCGCTGTGGCGGAGGTGGACGGCATCCAGAGTACAGGCGTGATGGCTACGGTGAAGCACTATATTGCCAACAACCAGGAGTCGAATCGGTTTGGTGTGGATGAGATTGTGGGCGAGCGAGCCTTGCGGGAGCTTTACATGCCGGCATTTAAAGCGGCGGTGCTGGAAGGGCGTTCGGCGTCTGTGATGTGCGCCTACAACAAGGTGAATGGAGCGTTTAACTGCGAAAACACTCCGTTGCTGGGGGATGTACTGAAGAAGGAGTGGAGGTATGACGGCTTTGTGATGTCCGACTGGGGCGCGACGCATAGCACCGTGGCCAGTGCGCTGGCGGGGCTGGATCTGGAGATGCCGACGGGGCGCTACTTCAACGATGCTTTGCAGCAGGCGGTTGAGTCAGGCAAGGTTCCAATGTCTGTGATCGACGACAAGCTGGTGCGCCGATTTGCGAAGATGATGCAGTTTGGTACCTGGGGCCCGGCGCCGACGGTGACGCCGATTCCGGCGATGGCGCACGGCGCGGTGGCACGCAGCATTGCCGACCAGGGTATGGTGTTGCTGAAGAACGACGGAGGTCTGCTGCCGCTGGGAGTGAGAGAGTACCGATCGATCGCGTTGATCGGGCCCTATGCGGTGCGGCCAAATAGCGGCGGCGGGGGCAGCTCGCACGTGATTCCGCTGTATACGATTACGCCTTACGATGGTCTGCAAGCCGCGCTGGAGAGCCGGATTACGGTGCTGGATGGCAGCGATGTGGATGCCGCCGTGGCCGACGCGAAGCGCGCGCAGATTGCGGTGGTGATGGTGGGCGACGAGAATAGCGAGGGGCGCGATCACCCGATCAGCTTGCCGGATGGACAGGACAGGCTGATTCAGGCTGTTGCGAAGGCCAATCCGAAAACCATTGTGGTGGTGAAGAGCGGTTCGGCGGTTCTGATGCCGTGGATCAACGAGGTGGCGACCGTGATCGAGGCCTGGTATCCGGGCGAAGAAGATGGCAACGCTGTGGCGGATGTGCTGACGGGCAAGGTGGATCCTTGCGGCAAGCTGCCGATTACTTTTCCGGCGAGCGTGGATCAGACGCCGGCAAAGGAACCGGAGCAGTATCCGGGTGTGGACGGAGTTGTGCGCTACACGGAGGGGCTGGATGTGGGTTATCGCGGATACGTGGCAAACCACGAAACGCCGCTGTTCCCGTTTGGCTTTGGGCTGTCGTACACAAGCTTCCGTTTTGAGGGTCTGAAGGTGATGCATGCGGCGGGCAGCCACGATGCGAGCGTCAGCTTGCAGGTGACGAACACCGGGAAGGTGGCGGGTGCGGAGGTGGCTGAGCTTTATCTGGGCTTTCCGAAGATTGCCGAGGGCAACGAGCCGCCGATGCAGTTAAAGGCCTTTCGCAAGATCAAGCTGAATCCCGGCGAAACCAAGCGCGTGGAGATGAAACTCGACGAGCATGCGTTCTCCTACTGGTCGGCGGGGTCGCATGGGTGGAGGGTTGCAAAAGGCGAGTTTGAGGTGATGGTAGGTGATTCGTCAGCCGATACTCCACTGCGGAGCACGATCACGATCCAGTAGATCGAGATAGCCCATTCCCTGATGAGAGTGACGGATGAGGGCGATTTGTCTGAAGGCGCTCCCGCCGAGAGAGCCTGGATCGAATGGGGGGTACAGCTGCGAGGGATGGTGGCGAAAGGGTTGATCCTCACCGGGTCTACGTTGTGCGCGCTCCGCAGGGGAGAAGACGGAGTTGCGCGACGGCGTGGAAGAGCATCTGTGGCCGCTGGTGAAGGGGGCAGGATCCGGCCGATTGTGGATTCCGTGTATCCGCTGGAAGACGCAGCAGCGGCGCAGGACCGCATATAGCGGAGTATGCCTATCGGTAGGATTGTGGTGCAGTCGACATCAGGAGACTCTGCTGCTTGATCGCTCCCACCTCTCTCTTATCTGATTCATCATTCAGCGTAAGGCCGCAGAACTTGTGCAGAGTCTCACTGGAATGATCCACTGCGGGTCTTTTTTGTGCAATTTCACTGCGTTTCCCTGTTGGCATTGCGATGCGGGACCGAAGGGCTCTGGGCTTCCGGGACAGGAACGACGGCTAGAGTATTCCATGGCTGCTGAAGTTCTACTTTGATAATCGTGTCGATCGAATCAATTGAATCGGCAGAGAGATCAATTGTGAGGAGATGACTATCCTGCGCAAACCTGAGATGTCTGCCGTTCAGCAGCGAGACACTTTCCACAGGATCCGGTAAAGCAGGCAGCGACAATTGGGAGGCATCCGGAACTTTGAGAAGATGTAGATAGACCGTTTTCCCGGTATGTGTGGAGACGCCGTAGTCGGCGGGCAGCCAAGGGCCGCCACGCGTTCCGTAGATACTCTCACCGTTGGTTTTCAGCCAGCGCCCTATCTCACGTATGCGCTCCGCCTGAGCAGGATCAATTTGCCCGTCTGGCTCCGGACCAACATTCAGTAGAAAATTGCCGTCTCGCCCTGCCGCTCCCACGAGCAGATGGATGATCTGCGCGAGCGGCTTTACCTTGGCGCCGGGCTGATAGCCCCAGGCGCCCTCAGTGATTGTGGTGCATAACTCCCAAGGGTAACGATTTTCGAAATTACCGAGCGCGCGATCTCCCTCGCGTGAACGAAAATCAGCCGGCGCGTCGGTTCGGTCATTTATCACAATATCCGGCTGCAACTCGCGCAAGTGCGAAACCGTTTTTACGTCCTGCCAATCGAACTTGCCGGTGTAAGGTTTGTCCTTGGGGCGGCTCATCCATCCGGAACTCTCATGCTCGATTCCGCCAAAGCCGAGCCATTCATCGCCTCCGCCGTCGAACCAGAGAATATCGATTTTTCCGTAACGCGAGCCGAGTTCGTCAATCTGGCGCTGATATTGGGCGCGTAGCTGTTCTGCGCTGCCGAGGTAAATCCCGGGGAAAAAGAACCCTGGGAAACGCCAGTCGAGAGGTGAATAATACAGGCCGACTCGGAGGCCCGCACGCCGAACTGCCTTCACGTATTGCGCGACGATGTCCTGATGCGCCGCCGATTTCATCGAGGTAAAGCTGCTTTCAGGATCGTCAAACAGAGCAAACCCGTCGTGATGACGGGCGGTGAGAACCATATACTTCATCCCACCTTGCTTGGCTAGAGCGGCCCAGGCATTGGGATCGAAGTGTTTAGGATCGAATCGATCGGCCAGCTTTGCGTACTCACTCACGGGAATCTGTTCATTCCACTGAACCCATTCGCCACGGCCAAGGATCGAGTAGACGCCCCAATGAAGAAACATTCCGAAGCGAGCCTGCTGCCACCACTGGATGCGAGCCGCGGCGTTGGCGTCTGCTGCGATAGGCGCCCCCTGAGCGAAGCTCGTTGAGCAGGCAGCCAACCCGATGAGCACCGAGATTCCCAATCTCAAGCAATTTGAAAGACGCATGTTGTCTCCTCGAATCCATGAGCCATTGTATCCAGTTGCCTGGGGAGGGTGTGCCGAGCGTAGTTGAAAGTTGCGGGCGGGGGATCAGGTTGATGTTACCACGCCGCCATTTGGCCGGCGGTTGCAGATCAGGTTGAAGCGAAAGGTTTGAGCGTCACCTGGCCGTCGGCACGCCAGGGATGAACCATAAAATGCACGAAGACTTCGCCGGAGATGCTAATGAGTGAGCTGGTTATTTGTTGCTAACAGCCCAGAGCGCTGGGCTGCGGCGATTTGTGCGCAAGGTCTGACTGGGCGCGGGAAGCGATCGCGCTGGTGCGCTCGTTGTATGCGGTCGAAAGGCAGGCACGGAGTTATCGGTCGAAGAGCGTCTGCGGATGCGCCAGGAGGGCTGAGGAACGTTGTTGGCCATGTTGCGGGATAAGGTTCTCGCGTGGAGGGAGCAGCTTTTGCCACAGTATCCGATGGCTGAGGCCATCCGCTATGCCCTCGGCGGGTGGAAGGAACTGGATGTGTTGCGCACCCCCGCCGCCGCGCCAGCCGATAAAGTCCGTCGGCTGGATACGCGCGGCGACCGGCGTGAGGGGAGGGTAGGCACGTCTGGGGCGGCCGGGGCTCCAGCATCTGTGGAGACGCCCCTTCAAGCCGTAAACCGCAACGCGGTTCCAGGCTGCTGCGCAGCTTCCATCCAAGGGAGATTGTTATGGAGTGCGAGACGGGTAGATTTCTCATGTGCCGGTACAACAGATCTGAGTTTGGATGGACAACGCTGTGAACCGTTGGTTATCCTAGCCGCAATCCAGGCCGTATGTACTCTACGCCCCGTGGCCAAGGATGCAACTCAGTCGCCCGGATCAAGTGGCAGGATGGAAGAGACAAACCTCAAAACCTGAAGGAAGTGGCGAGCGTCCGATGCAATTTAAATTAAAGTTATCTTTCACGAAGGCAGCGTGGACCAAAGGGATTCTCCTGTTCGCCGCGATCACCCAAATCAGCGCCGTTTCCGTCTTTGCGGAGACACGCCGTCCCTGCGATATCTTCGCTACCCAGACTCCCTGTGTTGCCGCCTATAGCACCACCCGAGCTCTGTACCGCAAGTACACGGGGCCGCTTTACCAGGTGACGCGGCAATCCGACAAAGCTTCCATCAACATCGGTCTTCTGCGGGACGGATACGCCGACATCTCTCAACAGGAGGTCTTCTGCGCCCATACCACCTGCGGCATCCTTAAGATCTACGATCAGTCTCCGAACCATAACGACCTGATCCCCGCGCCTCCAGGCGGCGCGGCGCGCGGTCCTGGCCCCAATGGCTACGACCTGCCCGCTGTAGCCAATGCTCTTCCCGCAACCGTGCATGGACATAACGTCTATGGCATCGCCATCTTCCCGGGGGAGGGCTACCGCGACGATGCTCCTGTGGGCACAGCCATCAACGGCGAGCCTGAAGGCGTCTACATGGTTACCTCTGCCCTTCACCTGAACACGAAATGCTGTTTTGACCTGGGGAATGCCGAGATCAACAACCTCGACAACGATGCCGGCCACATGGACGCCATCAACATCATGTGCAAGGGTGACCCATGCAAACCTGTCGCGGGACTGGATATGGAGAACGGCATCTACGGCCGCCTGCCAGTGCCCCCCGGAACCACCTTTGTCACAGACATGGGTGCCAATGATGGTCAGCACTCTTACGCCATTTACCAGGGCAACGCGCAATCCGGAGACCTGACTACCACCGGCATTATTCCCCTTCCGAAGGGCTATGAACCCATGAAGCAGGAGGGAGCGATTATCCTCGGCACGGGGGGCGACAACAGCAACTGGGCCACGGGCTACTTCTTTGAGGGTGTCATGACCCGCGGAATGCCAGGCCCTGGGACCATGAAGGCCGTGCAGCGCAACATCGTCGACACAGGGTACGCAGGCCACCTGAAGCCATAGAGCCCGGGAGTGTTTTATTCCTGCTCCGGCCGATTTCATCCTCAAGCATCCCACGCCAATCGACCGGAGCGATGGAGCAACCGGCAAACGCAGACAGAGATTGGAAAGCGAGAAAGCGAAATGAAGATTGCGAATAAATTCGCATGACGGGCAACGGTGAAGCAGGAAGCGCCCTCACGCTTGGCCTGACGAGGGCTGGACAGGAGGGGAAGGCACCAGCAGATCGGACGGTGTGTGAGACTGTGCTCCGGGCGTAGATTCCGGCGAAGCTTGCCCTTCTTGTGGTATCCGTTTGCTTCTATTGTGAGCGGCCCGCATTCGATAGCATGCTGGAATCGATGCTCACACGCTCACCAGGGTACGGCAGCATGGAATACGTCAGACTGCCAGGCTGCGAAAGTGATGGGAAGGCAGCCGCGGCCTGAGCGAGCAAGGAGTTCAGATGAGAGTTGGCGTGGGTTCCAGAGGCAGTGCGGCGTTTCTCTGCAAAGTTGGTTTGGCTGCGGCGTTGGGGTGTTCGCTGCCCATAGATGGACAGGCGCATGCAAGCGCGGCAGCAGCGGTTCCGCTGCCGCCGGAGTCGGCGGAGTACAAGGCTGTGCAGCAGCATCTGGCGCGGGGATGGAACACCTGGGATACGCGCAGTGTCACCACGCAGGTACTGCTGCCCGAGGGTCTGGCGATCCATCTGGGCATGGAGCACAATAGCACGGAATCGGGCGATGCCTTTCTGCCCGAGGTGCTCATCGGGAGGCTCGATCCGGGAGCGGAGCAGGTGAGGCCCGGCGCGCATGCATGGGACGGCAGCTATACCGATCTGCAGGTAACGTGGAAGGCAGACCAGTGGCGGGTGCAGAGCGCTCACGACGGCGCAGACCTGGTGGTGCTGGTGAGCCCTGTGGCAATCCCATCCGGTGGAGTTGCGCCCACCGCATTCTTTTCTGTGGACTTGCTATGGAACCGTCCCGGAATGGTGGGCCGGCATGGCGATGCGATTGAGGCAAGAACGCCCACAGCAACGACGGATGTCTTCTGCACCTGCGAAACACCGGCCCCAGACACGCTGCCGCAGCCAGGCGTTGGTGGCCCATACTTTGCGGCCGATCTTACCGGTCCTGTGGCGATCAGCACAGGCCATAAGCGCAGCCTGGAAGAGGTGAAAGCCATTCTTCAGCGGCAAGATGCAGCCTATCAGGCATCGCTCTCCAGGAATGCAAAGATCAGTCCGATCGTGGATGCGATCGAGACCACACTGGGCTGGGATACAATCTTCGAACCCGAGCAAGGCCGGGTTGTCTCTCCGGTGAGCCGGATCTGGAGCGTTCAGTGGGGCGGGTACGTCATCTTTGACTGGGACACCTTTTTCGCGGCTACCATGGCGTCAGTAGGCGATCGCGATCTGGCCTATGCGGACGCCATGGAAACGCTGCGCACCAGCACGGTCGAGGGCTTTGTCCCCAACTACGCCAGGGGTGGAAATTGGAAGAGCTTTGACCGCTCAGAACCTCCAGTGGGTTCTATCACGGTGCTTGGCCTGTACGAGAAGTACCACGACCGATGGCTGCTTCAGGATGCCTATCCTGCGCTGCTGAAGTGGAACCAGTGGTGGCCCAGGCATCGACAGATTGACGGTTACCTGGCGTGGGGCAGCGATGGACAGAACCCACCGGGCAATCTGGAAGATGGCGCGCGCGGAACCCGCGCGGGAGCGATTCTGGAGTCTGGCCTGGATAACAGCCCGATGTATGACGATACCGTATTCGATCCGAAGCGGCATGTACTCGAGTTCGCCGACGTCGGCTTGATGAGCCTGTACATCGCCGACTGCGATGCATTGGCGACGATTGCCGATGCGCTGAATAAGAGCGCGGATGCGGCGGCACTGCGAGCAAGGAGTGCGGCGTTTCGCGCGAAGTTGCAGACGCTCTGGGTGCCGACCGAGGGGATCTATCTGAACAAGGATCTGCATACGGGCAAGTTCAGCCAGAGGCTTTCGCCGACCAACTTCTATCCCATGCTGGCGCATGCTCCTTCTGCGGCACAGGCCGACCAGATGGTGCGGCAACACATGATGAACCCAGCCGAGTTCTGGGGCCAATGGGTGCTTCCCTCGATTGCGCGAGACGACCCGGCATTTCGCGACCAGAACTATTGGCGAGGCCGCATCTGGGGCCCCATGAATTATCTGGTGTACCTGGGTCTCTGCAACTACAACCTGCCGGCGGCGCAGGCTGCGTTAGCGTCCAAGTCTTACGCTTTGTTCCTGCGCGAGTGGCAGCAGCATCGCCACGTCCATGAAAACTACAACGCCATGCTGGGCGAGGGTGACGACGTTAAGAACAGCGACCGGTTCTACCATTGGGGAGCGCTGCTGGGGTATGTGGAGTACGTCCAGACAGGCAGACAAGGGCAATGAGCAGGAGTTCATGCGTTGAGCGATCCGGTGGTGCGTGAAAATGAGGAAACCGTGACGGCCAGGCTGGGGATCGTCCGAAGTCTGCCTGATTTCCGCTTGGAGCAGGAACACGGGTGTGCATGGGTGAGCACTTTGCCGCGCTGGAAGCAGTTCTGCTGAGGTGGTGGTTGTACGTGCAGCGGATTTTCCTGATGAGCCCGTGTAGACGCAGACATTGGAGCAGCCGCGAGGGCGGGAGTGAATTTTTGTCACGGGCGCCGGCGGCAGCAGAGTTGGTCGAAGTGCTTCAGGCAACGGCCGTCTCCTGCTTGTTGGGCTGAACCCGCACCTTGGTGCGGAGGTGTGCGTTGAGCGCGTCGAGGATGCGAATGGTGCGCTCCAGTATGATGCCGAAGTATTCGTTGCGCTCGTCGCGTGAGACCTGCGACTCGTGTACGCCGAGTCGCCTGGCCAGATCGCGTTGTGAGATTCCCTGGGCGATGCGCAGTGAGATCAAGGTCTGACCCGCGTGCACACGGCACCTGCCGAGTTACTTTTCCGGCGTGAGGTCGTCCGGAGCGGAGTCGGCGCGCTGACGAAACTCAGCCAGCCATTGGGCTTTGGTCTCCTCAGACCAGGTGGGATCGAACTGCGGAAACGGGCGCAGCAGCTTCTCTTCCCATCGGCAGGTCCGCGGGGGTAGAGCCGGGGAGAGAGCTTCCGCATGGCTCTGGGCGTCGGCTTTGCTGTCTGTGATTTTGATGCCTGCGTCCGGGGTGTCTGCGGCTCTGCTGTCTGCGGGGGCTGGGTTGTGCTGGGCCGTTGCAGGGTTGGGAGGTTCCGGCGAGAGTTGCTTTGAGATGGCGATGCCCGCTGCCTGACAGGCTCGCACAAAAAAACGGATGGCGCCCAACAGGGTGGGGCCGCTTACGCCAAAGGAGCGTAGTTCGGCTTCCAGTTGGCCAGGAGAGATGGAGGCTAGATCGTGGCTGAGAATGGTCGCGTACTTTTCCTGGAGGATCGCCGTAAGAAGACGTTTGCGATCTTCCGGTGCGGCGGCTACCAAGGCCGACAGCGCGGGCAGAGGGTGGTTCCGGTTGTCCAGAAGACCAAGGAAACGAAGCGCGGATACAAGCTGCTGCTGCGTTGCCGGTGATGGCGTCTGCCCCAGGCTGTGCTCCAGGTTCCCGGCGGCGGGGATGCCGTGTGCCTTCCAAGCATCGAGAGCGGAGAGGAAGGTCTCCCAGGGGATGGATGCAGGGGGTTGCTCGGTTACGACTTTGTCCGGTGCGCTGCCAGCCATGCGCGTGTCCTCGGTCGCCAGTAGAAAAGGCTCCCGGTTGTTATTTTACGGCCTCGTCAGCAAAATCTGTGGGTAGTCTCAGGTTCGGGTAATCGTCCAAGCGTGTGATAGAGCGCGACTTCGATGC
>JBMFGX010000046.1:0-20747 GCA_049977105.1 Acidobacteriaceae bacterium
ATTCCAATGCGTTTACGTCTGTAAACGGCAAAGCAGTCCACAGCGTGCAACGTGTAAACGTGGTGATAAACAAAGGCTTTAATCCATCGGGCGCTTGACGGGCGAAATCACAGGGTGCAAGCTGATTTCGAGGCGGGTTTTCTATGAGCGTTCCCCGCATCCCTGCTTCGTTGCAGTCTCCAGCCTCGCCGAGTGGTGAAGCGCGTTCGGTTCTCCGTACCAAAACCATCGCAACCAGGGTCACGCCGGAAGAGCTGGCCGAGGTGGAAACCGCCGCCGAAATCGCGGGAAAAACCTTGGCCGAATGGCTGCGCGAGCTGGCCCTGAAAGCCGCGCCCGTGGCAGGAATTTATGCCTATCACTTCTGGATGGCTGCTAGGAAACCGCGCCCCCCGCGGACAGGGCGACCAATATCTCCATCGCGAAAGCCAGGCCTATCGCCACGCCGTCCATCGCAAGATGAAGGCATTTCACCTGCATGTTCAGTTGGGCTGCATCGCCCAGGGATGCTTCAGCATCTGGCATTGGACCACTCCGCCGGGGTCTGGCGTCAATTCCAAAGCTGGCTACGCACCATGAAGCCCGCTCTCCCACCCTCGGAGTTGGCCGCGGCCAGCTCCCTGCGTTCGACACTGCCGGAATTTCTCCACGATGCGGCGCTCCCGTACAAACTGAGAATGATCCTCTGCCGCTACTAGGGAGACACAAAAAAACACGCACATCGACATTTCCAGCTTGGAGAGCGCTGCGTCAGACAGAGAGAACCTGGAGACAAGCGCCCACGATCCACTTTTGCGACCGGTTCGGAAGTAGCTATACTACCTAAGTTAGCTACTTTGGAAAGAGAGAAACCATGATTTCGATCACTTCCGTGGAGGCACAAAACAGCTTTGGAAAGCTGCTGGACAAGGTGCAGCGCGAGCCTGTCAGCATCACCCGGCATGGGCGTCCCGCGGCCTTTATCGTGTCGCCGCAGGACATGGAAGAGCTGCTCGACGCCCGCCGCAAGCGCACCCGCGCCGTTGCGGACCTCACAGAGTGGAGCCGGCAGGCGAAGAAGCGTGCGACCTCGGCGGCGTCGGCGCTGACAGACCACGAGGTCAACCGCATGGTGCATGCCGCGCGATGAACGGCCTCCGCCGAGTAGTCTTCGACACCGGCACTCTGGTGAGCGTGGCATTGCGGATAGGGTCGGTACCCCATCAAGCGCTGCTACAGGCCTTTGCCTCCGCCGATGTGTGCGCTAGCGGCGACACCCTGGCGGAGTTGGACCGGGTGCTCAAGCGGAAAAAGTTCAACTGCTATCGGGATGCGGAACTGCGACTTGCCTTCACAGCCCTGGTGCGCCGCAACGCACGCCTGTTTGAGGTGCCCGATGCGGATACCATCGCCGTGCGGCCTTCTTGCCGCGACGCCAACGACAACAAATTTCTGGCGCTGGCAAAAATTGCCGAAGCAGACGCCATCGTCAGTAGCGACGAGGATCTGCTGATACTGCACCCATGGCGAGGAATTCCTATCTTGAGCCCCGCTCACTTTCTGGGCTCTGTCGCTGTTGGCCCTGATCCAAAGGACGTGAGATGAGCCGTTCATGATCGTCCCGGTCACGAGGAGGGATGAAAATGGAATTTCCCCAGCTCATTTTCAGGGAGCCGCCTGTGGGCATCTCCAAAGGAGCCTGCAGAAAGAGATTCACTTCGAGGAAGAGATCGCCCAGCACCTCGGCCGGCACGGCTGGATCTAGGAAGAAGGCGTCTCCGCGCAGTATCACCGCGCGCGGGCGCTGTTTCCTGAAGATGTGATTGCGCGGGTGCGGATCTCGCACCCGGAGCATGGCAAGCCCAAGCGCGTCGCAGAGGCCACACGGTCCGCTCGGGCACCGTACGCAAATCGTCGGCGTTCTCTGAACCCCATTTTGTGAGGCGGGGCGCGAAGCGTCAGGCTGCGAGGACGAGAGAGCGCGAGACGGAAAAGCGGGTCAAGCGGGACGCCACAAGATGGCCAGGCATCTCCATCTGACCGGCAACGATGGACCCCTTCTCTGGTCGCAGAACGAAGCGTCCCTTCAGAAGCACGCCGCCCTGGATGGCATTTATGTGATTCGCACCAGCGAGCCGGCAGAACGGCTGTCGGCGGAAGACACCTTGCGCAGTCACAAGAGCCTGGCGCTGACGGAACGCGTCTTCCGGACGATGAAGGGCCTGGAGCTGCTGGTTCGTCCCATCCGCCACCGCGTCGAAGATCTCGTAAAAGCCCGCATCTTCCTTTGTCTGCCGGCTTACTACCTCCAGTGGCATATGCTTCGCGCCTGGGCGCCGATCCTGTTTGCCGATGAAGAACTCCCCGTTCAACCACGGGTGCGGGACCCGGTTCTACAACCTACCATCTCGGACTCTGCCAAGGAAAAGAAGGCGACCAGGCAAACCCCCGACGGGCTTGCTGTACATAGCTCTTCTTCGCTCATGTCAGTGTTGGCCCCTCGCGCTCGCGTCACTCTCGGGCCGCCCAATCATCCCTCCGGGAACACTGCTGAACAACTGCCTGCGCACAACCCCATTCAGGCAACGGCGTACCAGTTGCTCGCCGATTCCCCAGTAGCCCGAAACTGACTTCCGACCCATCTTCCTATCAATCAGAAGAATCCTGCTCCAAAGGCCTAGGAACTTCGGCCTGGGAGCCAGGGTGCAGGGACCCACCCTCCACGCGCGCCGCTCCCATCATCACCATCAGATCAAACGCCTCCAACCGTACCCTCTGATCGAAGTACACCAGCGTCAACCCGATCAACGCCACAGGAGAAACCAGCGTGTGCGCAAAAAAGCCCACCAGCAACAAAAACGCCTGCGCCAACACATGCTCCCCGCGAGGGCTCCGTGCAATCAAAAACAGCACAGGAGCATCAACGGCGCCGGCCACCATATACAGCGCCCCTGGAATCAACAGCACCACAAAGATCCGGCCCTTCGTCCCGGCCGCCAGAATCTTGCTTCTCCTCATGGAAGCGCGCACCCCTGTCCCCTCCATCAGCGCCGCCGGAATCGCCAGCGAGTTCCGTATATAGGCAATCAGGCCATACCCTCCGCCTACCAGCAGCGCCGGAACCAATAGAGCCATCCCGGCCAGCTTGCCGGAAGCTCCCAGACCCGGCACAACAGCCAGCAGAACCACACCGGTCAGCAGCACCACAAACAACCAGATGGCGCTCCATCCCTGCCATATCCCGATTCCCAGATAGCGCATCCACCGACCCATCGTCGCCTGCACAGCCATCCTGGCCGTCACCTCCCGGCCTAGGTAAAGCGCGCACAGAGCGTACACCGACCCCGCTAAAACCACCGCGCCCACCGGCAGAACCAGCACCACCATCACCAGCGCAGAGACCTGCGCCTCCAACGCGGCCATCCGAGACCCATGCTCCACCAGAATCAGATGATGCGCCAGCAATTGCAAACAGTTCAGCAAAAGACTCACCGCGCCCACCAACCCCGCCAGCCCGGCAAACAACCAGAAGTGCGCCCTGTAGATCGCAAACGTACGGTCCAGCAACTCACCCGTCGAGAGCGGCCGCAGCCGATTCGCTGCCGCCTGCGGACTCATCAACCCCGGCGTCATCCCCCCCGACCACTCTCCATCCTGCAACGTCATCTCCCACTCTCCTCTCGCGCCTTGCAGGCCCTCGGTGGATCACCTCCCGCCGCGCTGCACCCAGCCCAAAGCCCGACGCATGCCCGCTCCACGCTCCACGCAGTGTGGGGAGAGAATAGCACCGAACCCAACCCCCTATCCCATCCCACACATTCCCCCCGCCCGCATCCCCCTCCGCCACCCACCTTCCCCTCGCCGCCTGCCGCCCCTCCATCCATCCTCAGAATGTACCCGCTTTGGTTCTACCCCACCCCTCACGAAAGATGAACAAACCGCTCGGTTTCAGGACATCATGAGATATGCCTCGCTAAAGGATCATGAAGTATTGGATTTCTTTAATAGTTCCAACGAAGGAGATGGTATTCTTGGCGCGTCACCACTCGTTTCTGTGCCCGTTTTCATAATGAAGGCGGACAGAACTGCTGAACTGCTGCAAAGTTTCCTGGCAGGCAACTCTCTGCCGTCAGGCGCCGGGATGGCCACAGCCGTCTCTGATCTGGGCAACCGGCGCTGTTTGACCCCGGGGAAACCAGCTTGTTCCGCGAACTGCCGCCCTTGTTGGAGGAATGATGACTAGCTCGCTCCGCGGCAATCTTCTGAGAACACACAGAACCTCGCTCGCGGCAGCGCACGCCCTGCTCCTCATCCTGCTCCTCACCCTCTTCGCTGCCTCCGCCTCGGCCCAAGGCCTCTCTCCCAGCACCGCCATCAACTTTGGCAGCGTCAATCTGGGCAGTACAGGCACCGATAATCCGGGCTTCACCGGCCCCACCGGCTCCAGCGGCATCGCCATCCAGAGCGTCACAGCAGTCACCTTCGGAGCCTCCAGCCAGGACTTCTCCGTCACCTCCAACACCTGCGCCAACACCACAGTCACCTATCCCAACACCTGTCAGGTCCATCTCGCCTTCAAACCCACCCAGATCGGCCTCCGCCTCGGCGCGCTGCTGATCACCAATACCGCCGGGACCGTCGTCAACACCATCTATCTCTCCGGCGTCGGGGTGGCGCCACAGTTTGCCTTCTCTCCCTCCCTCGCCGTTGCTGTCAGCAGCGCCCCACTCCTCAGCCCCAACGCCTTTACCTCCGGCGCCGCAGTTCAGGATGCCACCGGCGACATCTTCTTTACCGACGTCTCCGACAATCGCATCCTGGAAGAGTCCTCCACCGGCGTATTCTCCGTCGTCGCCTCCGGCAGCCCGCTCAACCTCTCCACCACCTCAGGACTAGCCATCGACGGAGCCGGTAACCTCTACGTCTCCTCCGGAACCTCCGTCTATGAGATTCCCTTCGGAACCTCCACTCCCACCACCCTCAACCTTCCCGATGGCATCACCCTCAGCCAGCCCGCTGGCCTGGCCATCGACAACGCCGGCGATCTCTACATCGCTGACGCCAAAGCCAACACCATCTATCAGGACGTGCTGGAAGCAGGCGTGGCCAGAGCTCTCTCCCTCACCGGTAGCGGAGCCCATCTCTCCGGACCCACCGGCCTCGCCATCGACGACAACAACAACCTCTACGTCGCTGACACCGGCAACAGCCGCATAGTCGAGTTCCCCATCACCAGCCTCGCAACCACCGTCCCCGTCACCAGCCTCAAGAACCCCACCGGAGTGGCCGTCGATGCCGCCGGAACCATCTATGTCGCTGATACCGGCAACAGCAGAATCTTTGAGTCCACCATCACCCCCGATCAGTTCGCCCTCGCCGCCTTCACCACCAGCGCCACCAACACTCTCACGCCCTTCGCCTTTGAAGCTCCCGCCGGCGTCCTCGTCGAAGGGAACGGCGACCTCATCGTCAGCGACACCAACCTTGGCCTCATCACCATCCAGCGCTCCAACGGCGCAGTCAACTTCCCCACTCCCACCATCGTCGGTGACCCGGACAGCACCGATGACCCCGAGACGCTCACCCTCCAGGAGACGGGCAACATCAATAGCTCCCTCAGCACCAGCCCGGATCCAGACTTCAACGGCACCAACTCCGCCGCCTTTCTTCTTGCCTCCAGCGGCAGCACCTGCCCAACCACCAACGGCGGCACGCTCCTCATCGGCCAGGTCTGCAACTTTGACCTCGACTTCCAGCCCACAGTGGTCGGCCCCAACACCGCCAACCTGGCGCTCACCACCACCGCCGCGGGCGTCGCCTCCATCGCTACCGGTACAGCATCGCTCTATGGCGTCGGCCTCTCCAACGTGGCCTACTTCACGCTGGTCGCCACCCCTTCCACCATCAATAAGGGCAGCTCCGTCGAACTCATCCTCACCGCCTATCAGTCTGACGGAAGCATCGCCACCGATTTCACCGGCAGCGTCACCTTCAACTCCAGCGCGGGCAGCAACGGGGTCTTCCTCGGCGGCGTCACCTTCCCGTTCACCGCCGCCGACAACGGAGTGCTCACCATCCCCGCCGCAACCGGCCTTGAACTCAACGCCTACGGCACCTATACCGCCGGCGCAACGCTCTCCTCTGCATCCCTCTCCAGCGGCGTCGCCACCACCGTTACCAGCAATGACATTTATGTCGTCGAGCCATCCACGCTCAGCCTCACCAGCAGCGTGAACCCATCCCAGCTCAATCAGCCCACCACCTTTACCCTCACCATCACCACCACCGGATCCAATCCTCCCGGCGGCACAGTCACCTTCTACAACGGCAGCACCCCGATCGGCAGCGCCACCGTCTCAGACACCTCGGCCACGGTCGGCATCGCCGCCATCTCCGCCAGCTTCCCAACCGCCGGCTCCTATCCCATCAAGGCCGTCTACGTCAGCTCCACCAATACCCAGGGCGGTAGCGCCACCCTCACCCAGATCGTCGGCTTCACCACATCGGTCCGGCTCTCCAGCTCCGTCAATCCCGTCTCCGTCAACGGCAGCACCACTCTCACCGCCGCTGTCTCAGCCGCATCCGGCGTGGCTACCGGGACCATCACCTTCCAGAGCAATGGAGCCACCATCGGCACAGCCCAGCTCACCGGCGGAGTCGCTACCCTCGTCACCAGCTTCCCTCAACCCGGCCTCTATAACCTCGTTGCCATCTACTCCGGCGACGACCAATCCTCCACCTCCAACACCGTCGTGGAAACCGTCCTCGGCAGCGTCAATATCACCCTCACCAGCTCCATCAACCCCGTCTTCCTCGATAACCCCACCGTCCTCACCGCGCTCGTTACGCCAGTCGTCCCCGGCGTAGCGCCCACAGGTACGGTCAGCTTCTTTGACGGCACAACTCCCATCGGCTCTGCCCCCGTCGTCAACGGCTCTGCCAGCATCTCCGCCAGCTTCGTCTACGCCGGAACCCACAGCCTCACCGCCGTCTACTCCGGCGGCGCAGCCTACGCTGGAGCCACCTCCCTCGCCTACTCCCAGACCGTAGCGGACTTCTCGCTCTCCGTCGCCTCCGGAGCCTCCAGCAGCGGCTCAACCATCGCCGGCGGCACCTTCACCTACCCGCTGGTCGTCACCCCCATCATCACCAGCACCCTCCCCGGCCCCATCACCCTCACCTTCTCCGGGCTACCCTCCACCGTTACCGGAACCCTTACCCCCAAATCCATCGCCGCCGGCGCCGGAACTACCTCGGTGGCCTTCGCAGTCACCGCCGCCAACCTGCTTCAAACCTCGCGCCTCCACCGCCCCGATCCACACCATCCCTCGCCCCGCTCCCACTCCCCGCTCAGCTACATTCCCGCCACCATGGCCATGGTCGCCCTCCCTCTGGCCTGGTTCCGCCGCCGCAACCGCTTCGCCTCGCTCTTTGCCTCCCTCTGCCTGCTCGTCGCTATCACCACTGGCCTCTCTGGATGCATCTCCTCACCCTCCAGCGGCTACTACGGCGAGACCCCGCAGACCTATAACCTCACCGTAACCGCAACCTCCGGCAACCTGACCCGATCCACCTACCTCAAGCTCACCGTCCAGTAATCCAGCAACAGGAGTCACTCCCGGCATGCACCAGACCGCTTCCGCAAAACCAGGGTTCATGCTCCCCGACCGAGAAATCGCCGGCGCCTCCTGCCGTGCCCTGGAAAGGCTGCGCCGTTCTCTGCCTCGGTCGGCGCCCTGGATGCCCTTGCTTGCCGTCTTTGCCATTCTGCTGGCTGCAGCACCCTCGCTCCTCCATGCCCAAACCCCCATGGATCTGGGCATGACCTACACCCAGCAGCGCTCCAAGTTCGTAGGCGCCTCGCCGTCGGATTACTTCTACCTCCGCGGAGCTACCGTCGATCTCGCCTACTCGCCCTTCCACGGCTTCGGCCCCGTCGTCTCCCTCAACGGCTTGGCCGTCACCAACCTGCGTGGCCAGATCGATATCCACCAGGCCAGTTTCCTCGGCGGCGGACGTTATACCTTCAACCTCGGCCATATCTCGCCCACCCTCTGGAGTCGCCGCGGCGGCATCTTCGCGGAAGCCCTCGTCGGCCTCACCGACGCTACCGACGGCGAGTATCCCTCCGGCACCTCCCTGACCAGCTCCGCCTTTGGCTACACCTACGCCCTCGGCGGCGGCATCAACTACAACATCTATCACCGCTTTGAACTGCGCCTCATGAGCCACTACTTCGTCACCGACTTGCCCAACGGCGGCAGCAAACAGCAAAAGAATATTCAGGTCAGCGTCGGCGTCAACTGGCACTTCGGCAATTAGTTCCAGCGCCCGCGGCTCACAACAAACGCCCGCGGCAATATCGCCTTCCACAACCCGCACGCACCGACCGCCCAAGCGCACCCTCGCTGCCACCCCTCCCTCCCCACAGAAACTCACTCCCACAGACTGCCCTAAGGCCGCACCTTTGCATCCAAACTATGCGATGGGATGCGAAACCTCACAGTCGCCCCCTGGCGGCCCGCAGATCGAAGAGCAACTCCACCGGCTCATCCAGACCGGAGCCCTGCTCGCCTCGGAAGCCTCCCCGGATGCCATCGCTCAAACGGCGCTGGATGCCGGCCTGCATCTCTGCGGAGCCCGCTTTGGAGCCTTCTTGTACCATCCGGCGCAGAACCCGAACCCTGCAGGAACCTCAGCCGAGCCCTTCCAGCTCTATAAAATCGCCGGTCCAGACATCGATATCTTCCAATCCCTCCTGCACCGGCAGTCAACCGGCAACGTCAACATCAACTTCCTCGGCCAGAAGGTCTTCCGCTCCGGCGACATCACCCACGATCCCCTCTATGGCCAGAACCCCCACTTCCTGGGCATCCCGCAAGGCCATCCCCCCATTCGCAGCTTCCTCGCCGTCCCGGTGCGCAACCGCTCCGGATCCCTCCTCGGCCTTATGATCTATGGCCATCCCGAGCGCAATGTCTTCCCTGCCGCCAGTGAAGATCTGGCCGTCGCCCTCGCATCCCAGGTAGCCGTCGCCCTCGAAAACATCCTTCTCTCCGAAAGCCTCCATCAGGCTACCTCCCTGCTGGACTCCGCCCGCTCCCTGCGCGGCCAGACCGCCAACCACCTGCGCCTCGCTCTGGATGCTGCCCAGCTCGGTACTTTTACCTGGGACCGCGCCACCGATCGCCTGCTTCTCGACGAGCGCGCCGCCACCCTCCTCCATGCTCAGCCCCACGTTCCCATCCGTCGCACCGCCCTCCGCATACACCTCGCCGGCGTCGTTGACCAACCCGAAACCAGCTTGGGTCGTCAGCGCCTGCTCGCATCCGGCGGCCTCTACAACGCCGTGCTCCGCATCGACTCCCCAGAGGGCATCCAGTCCTGGGTCGCCGTCAGCGGCCTGGCCAACTTCGCTCCCCACTCCTCCCGAATCACCGGCATGATCGGAACCTTGCAGGACATCACCTCCCAAAAGACCCAGGAGGCAGCCCTCCGTCAGAGCGAAAAACTCGCTGCCACCGGCCGCCTGGCCGCCAGCATCGCCCACGAGATCAATAATCCATTGGAGGCCGTCACCAACCTCATCTATCTATCCCGCACAGACTCCGGCGTTCCTCCCTCCGTCCGGCTCTTGCTCGAAGCTGCCGACGCTGAGATCACCCGGGTCGCGCAGATAGCGCAACAGACCCTCGGCTTCTATCGCGACACCTCCGTCCCCATGGAGATCGACCTCAATGAGATCCTGAGCAGCGTCGTCGAGCTCTTCTCCCGTAAAATGCAGTCCCGAAAGATCTCCTGCTCCCTCGACCTCGAGCCCTCCCTGCGCATCCATGGCCTCCGCGGTGAGATTCGTCAGGTCTTCTCCAACCTCATCGTCAACGCCATGGATGCCTTCCCCTCCTCCGCGCTCGAACCCTGCCGCATCCACATCCGCGGCCGCCACCTCCAGGGCTGTGGCAAGATCTCGATCCTGATCGCTGACAACGGCTCCGGCATCCCTACCTCCGCTCGTCAGCACATCTTCACTCCGTTCTTCACCACCAAGCGCTCCGTCGGCACCGGCCTCGGCCTCTGGGTTACCCGCGGCTTCGTTGAAAAGCACGGAGGACTCATCCACTTCCGCAGCAGCTCCCACCCGCCCTTGGGTACGGCCTTTCGCATCGTTCTCCCAGAGTGGCGTCCATCCGAGGAGTCTCGCCCGGAAGACCCGGTCCAACACCGGCCGGAGAGTTGCGCCCGGCGCCTCGACCAGGCCCCTGCACCCCCCTCGCCTCATCCCCTGGCATCCTCCTCTCCTTACCTCCGATCAGCCGGAGCTGCCTAGGCTAAATCCGCACCAAAGCCAGACCAAAGCCAGACCAACCCAAACTCAAAACCGGTAGGCTTCAGCAGCAGCCTCCATCCTCATGAGCCGCCGGGTCCGTGTCTCCCGCCATTCCCTCTCCGCCGACTGGGACCGTCCCTTGATCCTCACTCGAACGGACCAACTCCGGCAGAGAATCCCTTCCCCTCCGCCGGAGACGCCGCAACACGCCCTCCCGCAGACACCCATCTACCGGAAAATGAACCAAATGCAAATCTCAGATGGCATTGTTCCTCCAACTCCGCTACACTTTTGCCAACACCCCTCGCACCACCGCATAGGCCTCTTATGCCAACCTTGCCTCCCACCGCTCTCCCGCGCTCCGACTCGCAGACCACTGCCATCGGCGCGGAAGGTGAGGCGCAGAGCACAAAAGCCCCTCCCACGCATGTCCTCGTCGTCGACGATGAGCCCATCATCGCCAACACCATCGTTCAAATCCTGAACCGCAGCGGCTTCATCGCCGAAGCCGCTTACGGCGGCAAAGAAGCCATTGAAGCCGCCCAGCGCTCAAGCCCGGAACTGGTCCTCTCCGACGTCCTCATGCCCAACATCGATGGCGTCGAAGCCGCCATCGCCATCCAAAAGTTCCTTCCCAACACCCGGATCGTCCTCTTCAGCGGACAGGCAGCCACCGTGGAGATCCTCGCCCGCGTTCGTCGGCTCGGCTACCAATTCGAACTCCTCGCCAAGCCCCTCCACCCCATCCAGCTCATCAAGCATCTGCGCAAAGAATAGATACCCGCCAGGATTCGCGTATCCCACCTTCGCCAATCCAGCACCGGGGCCTCTAGCCCCACCCCTCTCTTCGCCTTCACCACAAAGCCGCCCCACCCACCCCCACACCGCTCCCTCTCGGCCCCTCCATCCTTCGTCACACCCTTTGGGCTGCATACAAAAGTTACTATTTTGTCGTCTGGACTTGTATAATTCGGGTCTGTCCCCCGCTTCGGCAAATAGCTTCAATACTTTACGATTGTCCCAAAACCGACATGGAGAATGACGCTGCAGCAGACGAAACACCGAAGCCAGTCACCCCTCCCCAAGCCGGCCGCGACCCGCTGATCCGCTACAGCGTCTACGCAGCCCTTGGTTGTGCAGGCGTGTGCGTTCTCTTCGCCATCCTCTACATCTTCGGTTACTCGCTCAACGCCACGCTCTCCTTCGAGCGCCACTTCAACGACTACCTCTCCACCACCCAAACCGGTAATCTCTCCACCGTTCTCGGCCTCCACATGGCTCAGAACCGGATGTTTCTTCAATCCTGCGGCATCATCGTCGGCATCTTCTTCGCTAGTGTCGGCATGGCTCTGTTTCTGGTCGGCATCCACGGCTCCTTCGACGCCCAAGGCCAGATCTGCGACACCGCCACCAGCCTCCAGCGGCTCGCTCCCGGAGCTATCATCCTGCTCGTCTCCATGATCTTCGTGGGCGTCACCGCCATGCACCCCATCGAACTCACGCCCGCACAGATCGGCAATCTCCCCACCCCCGCCGCAGCGCCGTCCACCGCCTCTCCAGCCCCTCAACCCTCGGCGACCCCTGCTGCCGTACCACCCCCACCACCCCGACGGATCCAGACCTTCCGATCCCAACCCGAATATCCACTCCCCCCCGCCACGAGCCAGTCCAGCACCAACCCGGCCCCACCCGGCACGGCATCCCCCGCATTGCAGCAAGCTTCCCCCACCGCTTCCTTGCAGACATCGCCCACGTCAGGAAGCTCGCAAAATCCTCCTCCCCACCCAGCCATCGTCGCCGCCCGCCAAAACGCCTCTGGTAACCCTCCCTCGCATCACTTTGTGCCTTAACGAATCGTGCCGGTTAACGATTCCATGAGGATCGCTCTGCTAACCCTCCCTCGCATCACTTTGTGCCTTAACCCCGCCTCCACCCTCTTCTTCCCCCTCCTTACGCAAACTATCTTCCTTCCTGCCAGGAATCTGACCTCCTGTAGAAAATCTCGCAGCGCGCTGGCGCCTGCCTCCCTTTGCCCAGGAAAATTTGCCAACCAAAGCCAGATGCTCGTACCCTTGCAGGCATGAAATCTAGCTCGCACAGAATGGATCGCCGCCGCTTCCTTCTCTCCTCTGCCGCCGCCGCTGCGCTTCCCACCCTTCGCTCCTTGGCCCGCGCTGCTACCCCGCTGGATTCACCCACCGGAACCCCCTTGCCAGGTAAAAGCAACGCCCCTACTCTCCAACTGCATCCGGATCAGCCCGGCCCTCGCATCCCAGAAAACTTCATCGGGCTCTCCTATGAAGCCAACGAGCTCACCGAGCCCAGCTTCTTTTCTCCACAAAACACCGGCCTCATCCAGCAGTTCCGCGCCCTTGCACCGCACGGCGTCCTGCGCATCGGCGGCAATACCTCCGACGTCGGCTACTGGAAGCCCACCCCCAACTCCAAGCCCCCAGTCACCCAAACCCGCGTGGTTCCCCTCGGCGAACCATCCACAAAACTCGCCTTCCCAATCACGCCGCAGGCCATTCAGAACCTCCACGGCTTTCTCCAGGCCACCGGTTGGACCTGCATCTACGGCATCAACTTGGGCACAAATACTCCCCGCCGCGCAGCCGACGAGGCCACCTACGTCGCTCAGGTGCTCGGTTTCACCCAGCAGCACGGCAAGCTCGAGTACTTCCAGCTCGGCAACGAACCGGACCTCTTTGGCAATCACCTCCGCGATCCCAAAACCTGGTCGCCAGAGATCTACATGGACCAGTGGCTGGCGGAAGCCGACGCCATCCGCGCCGTCCTTCCCTCAGCCCGCTTCGGCCTTCCCGATACCGCCGGCAATCCCGACTGGTACGCAGCCGTCGTCAACCGTCTGCTCTCCCTCTCTCACCCTCCGCAGGTCGCCGCGCTCACCCATCACTACTACATCGGCGGACCTCCCTCCAACCCCAAAATGAACATCGACTACATCCTTGCCCCCAACCCACGCGTAGCCGAGCTCGCCAAAGACATCCGCGCCGCCGCCGCCCGCCTCTCCGCCGGCGAGCACACCTCCGTTCCCTACCGTATGACTGAAGGCAACACCTGCTATCGCGGCGGCAAACCCGGCGTCTCCGATGTCTACGCCGCCGCCCTCTGGGCCGCCGATTACCTCCTCGACCTCGCCTGCCGCGGCTATGCCGGAGCCAACCTCCACGGCGGCACCGGCACCTACGTCGGAAACTCTCTGGGTGGACATCTCCCCGGCGATGATCTCCTCCAGCCTGCCGCAGCCACCCTCCACCCCCACCCCTTCTACACCCCCATCGCCCGCTTCGGCGACCGCTACGTCGCCGAGCCCGTCTCCTACGGTATGCTCTTCGCCGGCCACTTCGCCGGCGCAACCGCCTTCCCCCTGGAATTCAACCCCGGCTCAGTCAATGCCACAGCCTACGCCGCTACCCTCCCCACCGGCCAGAAGGTCGTTGCCATCATCAATAAGGATCGTAATGAGACACTTCACGTCGACCTTCCCTCCTACCACCAGGGTCCCACTCTCACCGCCCCCTCGCTCAGCTCCACCCACATTCAACTCCATTCTCCCTCCACCAACCGCGAAGTCTCCACCGTCGCACCTTCCACCGCTGTCCTACTCTACTCCACCCGAACCTGAGCTACCCCGCCCGCACCTGAACTGCTCGCTCCTTCCCGATCCATCTCTGCCCAACGCATCTCCC
This sequence comes from Acidobacteriaceae bacterium, assembly GCA_049977105.1. Taxonomy (GTDB): domain Bacteria; phylum Acidobacteriota; class Terriglobia; order Terriglobales; family Acidobacteriaceae; genus Granulicella. The sequence continues at coordinate 14,020 of JBMFGX010000046.1, forward strand.
CCATCCACCTGCCGCACAGTCCAAAACTCCGCCAGCCCTCGTCCTCCGCTCTCAACTCCGCTACACTCTGAGCTATGTGTGGCATCGTCGGATACATCGGTCCCAAAGCTTGCGTTCCGGTCATCATGGAGGGCTTGGCCCGTCTCGAATACCGCGGATATGACTCGGCCGGCATCGCCGTGGCTGGCGCAAACCAGCCTCTCCAGCTTCGCCGCGCCCCTGGGAAACTGCACAACCTAGCCGAAATTCTGGCCCGGGATCCCGTCCACGGAACCTACGGCATCGGCCACACCCGCTGGGCCACTCACGGTCGCCCTACCGAAGAGAACGCCCACCCCCACCGCGACGGCACCGGTACCCTGGTGGTGGTGCATAACGGCATCGTAGAAAATTACCTGCAACTCAAGGCGGCCCTGCTGGCAAAGGGCCACTGTTTTGCCAGCGAAACCGATACAGAGATCATCGCCCACGTCATCCAGGACGAGTTGGACTTGGCCTCCCTGGCCGCCACCACCATAACCGGCGCAGCGAATACCGTCCTCCAATCCCCCAAGCTACCCTCCCTGCCTTTGGAAGAGGCTGTGCGCCGAGCTGTCGCTCGTCTTACGGGAGCCTTCGCCATCGGCGTCCTCTCCGCAGCCGAACCAGACAAACTGGTCGCCGCCCGCATGGGCCCTCCTGCCGTTCTCGGCATCGGTGAGGGCGAGTACTTCCTGGCCTCTGACGTACCCGGCATCCTGCATCACACGCGCCTCATCTATTTTCTCCGGGACGGCGAAGTCGCTACCCTGACAACCTCCGGCATCATCCTTACCGACTTCGCTGGTGCTCCCCACGCCCTGCATCCCCAGCGGATCACCTGGGACCCCATTCAGGCTGAGAAAGCCGGATACAAGCACTTCATGCTCAAAGAGATCAATGAGCAGCCGCGCGCAGTCCGTGACACCACGTTGGGCCGCATCTCCTTGGAAACTGGCCGCGTCTTCCTCCCGGAGATGCGGATCACTCCACATCAGTTCCGCTCTGCCACCGGCATCAGCATCGCCGCCTGCGGCACCAGTTGGCACGCCGGCCTGGCCGGCAAGTTCATGATCGAACGCCTTGCCCGTCTCCCCGTCGACGTCGACTACGCCAGCGAGTACCGCTACCGCGACCCCATTCCCGACTCCAGCGGCCTTGGCTTGCTCATCACCCAATCCGGAGAAACCGCTGACACTATCGCCGCACAGCACGAACTCATCGCCAAAGGCTCCAAAACCCTGGCGATCTGCAATGTGGTGGGTAGCGCCGTGACCCGTCTCGCCGAAGGGGTCATCACCACCAACGCCGGTCCTGAGATTGGCGTGGCCAGCACCAAGGCCTTCACCGCCCAACTCACGGCCCTCTTCACCCTAGCGCTTTACCTGGCTCAGGTGCGCGGTCAGATCACAGAGCAGGAGTCTCTGCATCTCGTTACCGAACTCTCCCGCATCCCTTCCCATATCGAAGAGATCCTGCGCTCTGTCGACGAAGAGTGCCACGATCTAGCCAGATCCTTCTCCACCGCTAGCGACTTCCTCTTCCTCGGTCGCGGCATCCACTACCCCATCGCCCTGGAAGGCGCCTTGAAACTCAAGGAGATCTCTTACATCCACGCCGAAGGCTACCCTGCCGGCGAGATGAAGCACGGCCCCAACGCGCTCATCGATGAGGCCCTTCCGGTCGTCTGCATCGCCACCCAGGACCCCAACGATCCCAGCTCTGTTCTCAAGTATGAAAAGACCCTCTCCAATATCCAGGAGGTCACCGCGCGTGGTGGGCGGGTGATTGCGATCGCGATCCAGGGCGATACCCACATCCGTCAGCTCGTTGAGCGCGTCATCCATGTTCCTCAGACCCACGAACTCCTGTTGCCCATCTTGGAGGTCGTCCCTCTGCAACTGCTGGCCTACCACATGGCCGTACGCAGAGGCTGCGACGTAGACCAGCCTCGCAACCTCGCCAAGAGCGTAACCGTCGAGTAGTTGCGGAGGAAGTCACCACCGACAAAAAGTCGAACCTGTTCCAGGCTCCACGTGAAGCGCTCCCGTTCAAAAACAAAGCCTCTGCCGCTTGCGAGACTAGCCCCAGGGAGTTTAACCCGCCCATCGTGCAGCTCACTTTAAGCCAGGCAAGACTCTGGTGCACAAAAGTATCCGTCCCGTCCGTGAGTGTATCGCGATCGGTCCTCGGCGCGCTATACTCTCCTAGCAGTAAGAAGTTATCTCTCCGAGGTCCTCCATGAAGAAGCTACTCTCCATCTCCATCCTTGGTCTCTCCTTCCTCTCCGCTAGCGCAACGGCCCAAACCTTCAAAGGCGTAGTAGCAGACTCGATGTGCGCCCATAACAATCTGGCCAAAGCATCCACAGCCGCCCACGCCGCCTGCGCCAAAAAGTGCATTCAGATGGGTTCTCCCGCCGTCCTCATCGTCGGAACCAAGATCTACACCATCTCGAACGCTAGCAAGCTGAATCCATTCGCGGGCAAGACTGTTACCGTCAATGGAACGCTATCCGGTAACACCATCACTGTTCAATCGGTCAAAGATTAGTTGTCTTTCAGCTTCCCGCGCAGGGTGCCAGCGCCACCACACCGACATCATGGGCGATGCAATTACGCTCTCAACATTGCCATTTCGATCACGAACCACCCATGATCTCTCGCCCTCGCTGGAAGAACAAGCGCTTTTCTCTGACCTCTCACTCCTCAAAAACAACCCAGATAAAGAGCCAACCACCATACGCTATCGAGAAGCAAGCATCTACCCACGCCTTGCCGCCGCAAGCTTGCGGCGGCAAGATGGATTTCCGGTTGCTCGCGTGACACGGAAAGTAAGAGATCAGCTCGGACCAGATCATTTCTCCCACCTCTGCTTGCCTGATGTTTCGAAATGGGAGCAATCATCCCTGTTGCCTTGGCATGTCACCCCACCATAATTTTCCTGCAGAATTCATCCAAACTCCTTAGTTCGTCTAGTCTAAACTTCGAATAGACTCATACAGAGCATCCTCTGGGAAACACCTTGGATACGGATCTACGGATCCTCCCCAAGGCACGGACGACCCTCCCGGAACTCCGCCGATTTTCCCCAAAATGAGCAGGGGTCCTGAGCGGGAGAGATCTTTGGTCGCAAGGAGTTAGTTTGAAGAACGGCATTCGCGCTCTCACATTACTTTGCTTTGCTTGGATAGGCTGCCCGCTTCTGAGCGCCCAAGGCATTCCGGCTGCCATCCGAACAATCAACTTCTCCGCCTTTGGAGGCGCCACCGGTGACTTCACCGGTCTGGCTGGCGGTCGAAATATTGGCATCACCGCTGGGGGCAACGTCGGATTTCGTCCCTATCACCTCTTCTACTTATCTGCCGAGATCCGCGGAACCTATCCGGTGGCCAAAGGCAGCATCGATGGACAGAAGAACATTCTCGTCGGTGTTCAGGTACAGCGCTTCTACAACCACTTTCGCCCCTATGCGGATGCCCTCGTCGGCCGCGCCAAGATCGACTATCTGGGTGGCGGATACCCAAATCCTGAGGGAACACTCCTCTACGAGACCTCCGTCTCCAACGACCTTTCCTTCGGCGGCGGCTTGGATTACACTCTCACCCCACGCTTTGACCTCAGAATCGACGCCCAGGTTCAGCACCTAAGCACTCCGGTCACCACCAGCGGCAGCATTTACTCCAAACCCATCACCCTTGGCTTGGTCTATCACTTCGGAACCCCTGCCCTCCCCTGACGAATCTGCCCAGCACCATAGCCAACTATGGACAGCAGCGTACCTCCAACAGAGATACGCTGCCCTACCTAAAGCTACAAACGCCTCCCCAGAGCAAGACGTGACCTTGCCCGTGCAATCTTCAGACCATCGTCGTCAATCCCCTCGTCCTGAACCATCGCCACGCCCAATCTTCGCCCAGCCGACAGCAGGATCTGGCCGAAAGCGAAATGCAAACCAGCACTGCAGGTTCAACTTGGAGCCAGTGGCGCCAGGCCAGACCATCCCTGGCCCAGCGAGAAGTTGAAAGGTCACCATCTGCTCCCACGCCTGGGAATCATCCCGGCGGCCTTTGCCTCCCGAAGTCGTCAGATGGCTGCCAACCACGCGCAAGTCGACGAACATTGCGGTTGTCGCGCTTACCGCTACTACCAGACTACCACCCATATATCAGACTGGAATCTCTCGTTAAACTACTCATTACAATAGACTTAAAAAAGTAGAGAATCTTTCGTAGTCTTCTTCATTCGCTTCGCAACCTGCCTGCCGATGGTTCGATTCCATCCTGCTGGAGTCGGGCTGAGATCATCCATTTGTTGCAGTGCCGACACCGGAATGTGAGTTGCGAGAAATCGAAGAAGATGCAATCCCACCTTAGGCGCGAAGCGAACAATCTGCATCAAAGCTAGTAGGTGTATCTCCAACATCAAGGACGGAACTATATGAAGAAGTTTTTGGCCCTGGTCGCGCTATTCCTCACCCTACCCGCAATCGGATTTGCGAAAGAAGACAGCAAGAGCACACTTAATCAACGGCTAAATTCAGCCACCCAAATCATCCACGCTCTCATGGCTATGCCCGGCAAGAACATCCCGCTTGATGTAGCAGGAAAGACGCAATGTGTCATTGTCGTGCCAAGCTTCAAGAAAGCGGCCTTCGTTCTCGGCGCGCAATACGGTCAAGGGGTCGCCAGTTGCCGAACACCCAAAGGTTGGAGTGCCCCTGCCTTCATCCAGTTGGAAGGAGCCAGCGTGGGATTCCAGATTGGTGGCCAGTCCACGGATCTGGTGCTACTGGGCGTGTCTCATCACAGCCTGGACGATCTTCTGCAAGATAAGCTCAAACTGGGCGCGGATGCCTCCGTGGCTGCCGGTCCCGTTGGACGGAATGCGCAAGCATCCACCACAGAGCTTGCCAACGCGGATTTCCTAACTTACTCGCGCAGCAAAGGACTGTTTGCCGGCATCGATCTCAGCGGAGACGTCGTCCATCAGAACTCGGACGATACGCGCTCTTTCTACGGCAAGAACATTCCTTTCAATGTCATCCTTAGGGGTGGTGTACCGACCCCCGCAAGCGCCGCTCATTTTGTAGCAACCGTTAACCAACTTTTCCGCGCAGGAAAAGCCCAAGATGCGCGATAAGGCTTGCTACTCGAACACCTTCTCGCGGAGGTTTGGCCTGTCTGCTGAGGCGAACAGGCCAAGCCCTCTTCTCGCAGTAACGCCGGTACAGGGATTCATCCTGCATCGTCTTTCTCCCCGACTCTGGATGGTGTACTGATAGAGGTTAAGTCACGTCTAGCGTGACCAGGTGATGCCAGGGCAATCGCAGGAACAACCAACAGATGCGCACTAAAAATGGAGCGCGATTGGCGCCAGACGTAGCGGCGTTAAGTCCATGTGTTTCGACGCTCCCTTTTCATTTGACTGGATCACGCCGGATGAGATGGAGGGTGATGCGCTTGACGACGGCGAGATGGTGCACAGACACTTTGGTACGGGCGCGCATCGGGTCGTCACCGAAAGACACATCCACCGTTCAGTACAACCATTTCCCCGCTGTCCCGTGTGAGCGAATCGCCATCATGGGTGCGACCCGCATCGGAAGGTAGACTACTGTCATACAGATTCCGACCACTCACCGGGAGGCAAGGAGGATCGCATGGTAAATCGCAGGGATTTTATGAGGATCGGTTTACCGATCGCAGGCAGCCCATGGTTGGCGAAGCATGACAGTTACGCGCAGGCTCAGGCGCAGTCGTCCCCATCATCCTTCCCGCTCGCCAATTCCGATGGATGGGTGTCGCTGCTAAACGGCCGCGATCTTAATGGCTGGTACACCATGCTTCAAAAGTCAGGCCGCGATGTAGCGCAGGATAGGAAGATCGTGGTAATGGAAGACGGCATGCTTCATATCTTGGGTAACCAAGTCTCCGCGGAGCCTGCAGAGCCGGGCTATATCGCAACCAATCAGGAGTTCGGAAACATCCATATCCGCGTGGAGTACAAATGGGGCGTAAAGCGCTTTCCTCCGCGCACCATGACCAAGCGCGATAACGGTCTCCTCTATGGGCTGGTAGGCGAGGATAGAGTGTGGCCGACCATGGTGGAATGCCAGATTGAAGAGGGAGATGTGGGTGATTACTTCCTGGTGGGAGGCATACGCGGCATTCAAGACCACCACGGGAATGGATTGTTCGGAGAAGGATTAGGTCCGAATGGCTGGACGGACGGTGGCGAGCCGCCTCACCAGACGGATTCCTCCGCGGCGGAGCCGACCGGCGACCGCAAAATCAAGGATGGCAACTTTGAGAAACTCGACGACTGGAACGTGGTGGAAGTGATCTGGCAGGGCGATCGCTCCGCGCACATTGTCAATGGGCGTTGCGTTAACGTCGTTTCCATGCTCCAACAGCCCGATCCGCGCAATCCAGGCCGGTTCCTCCCTCTCACCCGGGGAAAAATCGCCATTGAAATTGAGTTTGCCGAGATCTGGTACCGCAGAATCGAAGTCAGATCGTTGACCTGAAATTGTCAACAATTGCCAGCCCCGCCCATACAGATACAAGAGAGCGGGAAAATGGAAATACACCACCCGTAGCACCCGGATTGCGCCGAATGTTGGATCGTGTATCCTGGATTATGCAGAGGCTGGGCACACGACAGATGCCGGAGTTTTGAGCAGCGGTGTTGTGCCAGTATCTTGAGTCT
>JBMFGX010000047.1:0-20317 GCA_049977105.1 Acidobacteriaceae bacterium
GTCTCCACGCATACTCGTTAGACGCTCTACACCTTGTGGATCGCCGCAGAATCGATGCCTATTTCAACAAGTTCCTAGAGGTGATCTACTCGACCGGAATGCGGCGGCTGGAAATCGTGCGGCTGAAGATCTACGACCTCTTGCTCGACCGCGGCTTGCTGCTGGTCAATCAGGGCAAGGGCAGCAAAGATCGCTACGTCCCCATCGGAGCGCGGGTGGTGGCGTGGCTCCGCAAGCACATCGAGGAGGCGCGGTCCCAGCTTGCCATCGAGCCGGACGATATGACCGTGTTCCTCACAGCGCAGGGTGAGCCGTTCAGCCGCGACCATCTGACCTTCGCCGTCAAGGAGCGGATCGACGCCGCCCAGCTCGGCAAGACCGGATCGTGCCATCTCTTCCGCCACACGATGGCCACGCTGATGCACGAGGGCGGGGCCGACATCCGGCACATCCAAGCCATCCTCGGCCATGAGGACATCCGCACAACGCAGATCTAGACGCAGGTCGCTATCTGCGCCCTGCAACAGATCCACGCGGCCACGCGCCCGGCAGAGGCCCACGCTACGCTCTCGGCTGCGCAACGGTCGGCAGTCGAGCGAGAGGGCTTGCTGGCGGCACTGGAGGCCGGCGCCAAGGCCGACGAAGAGGCGGGCAGCTAAAGGTAAAAATCAGGATCATGCTTTTTTTAGAAACAGCAGAAATCCTGAAAAGGCTCTTGAAAGGGTTTTAAGAAAAGCCGTAGCTAAGATAAAAACGCTTGGAGGTATCATCTTGAGTATGGCAACGATCCACATCTCGGAAGCCGACGCCGCTGGCGACTTCGCTGGCCTGATGGCCCGCGTCCGCGCGGGCATGGAGGTCGTCATCGAATCTGGTACCCATCCGGTGGCCGTGCTTCGCGCGGCTGCTCCGCCGCGCCGGTCCATCTCCGAGTCCATCGCGCTGGCCGAGGCCCGCTCGAAAGAGCTGGGTTATGAGCCGGACATGGATGAGGAGTTCGCCGCCGACATGGAAGAGATCATCCGCAACCGCAAGCCGCGTGACACGTCGGCATGGGACTGATCCTGTGGGTCTGATCCTGGACACCGGCATCCTCATCACAAGCGAACGCCGTAGAGAATCAGGTCACGTTGTACCGGCAAAGAAAGAGATGCAGAATCAGGCAATGACTACTGCGGGGCAAGGTACTTCGCCTCCAGTATGGGCCGGTTTATGAGCCCGGATTATTCGGATGATCAAGACCGTGGGGTGCGGAACGAGCAGGCGCTGATGGCGTCGAAAGAGATCATCCTATGCGAGGCGCTGATCGACGCGCTGACCTTTTGGTGCGTGGGGTTCCGCAACGTGACGGCCAGCTTTGGAACCTACGGCTTCACGGCAGACCATCGTGCGGCCTTCGAGAAGCACGGCACGGAGCGGGTGTATATCGCCTACGACCGCGACGAGGCGGGCGACAACGCCGCAGCGAGGGCGACTGGCAGTGAGGGATTGGAAGGGAAAGGCGTGGAGGTGCGTCAGGGTTGGAAGACGAGGCGCGCGCCCTGGGTGTCTACGTTCCAGTGAGAGCCGATCTCGCGAAGAGGGGCAATTTTGTATTTAAATTCGACGGGGTTGACGGCGATCATGGCGAAGAAGACAGTGATGGCCTCACGAATCTGGTCCAAGGAGGCGCTGCCGAAGCCGCTGCCGAGCAACTCCAGGCCGGAGCTGCGTAAGGTAGAGGCGGCGAGGTTGAGGGTGGGACCGGCTATGTTGCCGATCTGGACGTAGCGGATGCGCCGGGCGCTGTGCTGTAGGCCCTTCTCTGCGATGGCGGAGAGCAGCGTCTCAGCGGGTGGGCCCCAGAGGTAGTCGAGGATGATGTCGATATTTTTGCCGGTGAGTTCGCTGCGGAGGGCGGTGAGGAGGGCATCCGGGTTCTGGTTGAGGCTGATGGTAGCGTCGGCTCCGAGGGATTTGAGACTTTGGAGAGCCTGAGGGTTGCGGCCGACGGCGACGATGGCTCCGGCTCCGTGGGCTTTGGCGATCCGCACGGCGAGCCGGCCGGAGGCTCCGGTAGCGCCCAGGATCAGGATGTTTTCGCCGGGGTGGAAACGGGCTCGCAGCAGAGCCGCGGCGGAGGACATGGCAGGGTTGGCGATGGCTGCGGCGGTAGCGTCGTCGAGGGCGTCCGGCAGGGGGATGAGCATGTTGGCGGAGGCGAGGGATTGCTCCGCAAAGGTACCGAAGGGCGAGCGGGCAGCTCCGAAGAAGACACGGGCCCCGGCCGGGAGCCGGCCGAAGGAGGAGCGCAGGCGGCCGACTCCGTCGACACCGGGGACGAAGGGAAGAACTCCGGTGCTGCCGTAGTGGGAGCCGTTGGCAAGAGAGCGGACGATACGGTGAAGCGCCGCGGCGGAGACGTCGACGAGGGTTTCGCCGGGCGAGGGAGTGGGATCAGCGAAGGAGGCGTAAGCGGGAGGAGCGTCAAAGGCCTGAATAACGGCTGCGTTCAAGGGAGGACTCCGGTAGAGGGTGGATTGTGCGGAAGCTGGTTTCTGTTGTGAAGAGGAGACGAGGGGTAGCGGGGGGGCTTTGCCCTGCTGCTTCCGTTTTGTGCTTTCCCTCTTTCCGCTAGCTCTGTGGAGCGGTGGAGGCGTCCAATGCGGCGTTGACGTCGCGAACCAAGTTGCGTATGTAGCTGCGGCGGTTGAGCAGAGAGATCATGGCCTGCTTGCTGCCCTCCTGGGTGGCATGGTTGGCGGTGTCCCAGGCGTTGTCCCATGCGGTCCAGAGGGCTTCGAGTTGATGACGAGACTCACAAAGCATGGCGGTGAACTTAGCGCGGGCGGACTCGAGCTGGGCGCGAGTGTCAGGATCGTCGCCGCTCATCTTGAGCTCTTCGAGGGCCATATTGAGCTCAAAGGCCTCTTCGAGAAGATCGGGGGGAGCGATCTGCTTCTTCTCAGTGCCGGAGGCCCGGGCGGCGTCGGTAGCGGCGCGGGACTGCTCGTCGAAGTGAATGCCGTGCAGGGTGAGCAGGTACTCGGTGCGAAGGATGGGATCGCGAAGGGTACGGTAGGCGTCATTGAGCCGGGAGCTGGCCGCGAGCGCTGCCTGCTGCTCTTCGGGGGGGCGGGAGGCAAAGCGATCGGGGTGGAGCTTGCGGGATTGCGCGTAGAAGGTCTCTTCCAGGGCCGCGAGATCGATGTGCAGGTGGTGCGGGAGGGAAAAGAGGGTGAAGTAATCCGTATCGCTCATGGCAACTTTAGATTATGCGCGAGAGAGGATTTGCGCCAAGCGCTGGAGGTGAGAGAGGTTCCGGCTGCGCAGGACTTGCACGGGCGGTCTGGCGCGGGTGGTATTCTGAGCCTCGCTATGAGTGATTCGACGCTGACGCCGCCGGTTGAGTTGGCTGAGGAACAGGGCTCCACGACGCCCTCCTCAGCCGTGAGCAAGGAAGCAGATGAAGCCGTTTTGGAACGGACGGAGAAGAGATCGCTGGACATCGTGGAGATCATGTCCATTCTGCCCCATCGCTATCCGTTGCTGTTGATTGATCGGGTGTTGGAGATGGAGCGCAAGAAGAGGATCGTCGCGCTGAAGAATGTAACAGCCAACGAGCCGCACTTCACCGGCCACTTTCCGGATTATCCGATTATGCCGGGAGTTCTGATCGTGGAGGCCATTGCGCAGGCGGGCGGGGCTCTGTTGCTGACGGAGATTCCCGACCGCGACGAGAAGCTGATGGTTTTTACCGGGATTGAGGGGGCGAAGTTTCGCCGAGCGGTGGTTCCGGGTGACCAGCTTCGCATTGAGGTGACGGTGCTGAATTGGCGGCGAACGGCGGTGAAGTTGAGCGGCAAGGCTACGGTGGATGGAGCGGTAGCCTGCGAGGCGACGATCATGTGCATGCTGGTGCCGAGAGGCAGTAGAAAGGCAGCCGCAGGGGCCGGCGCAGAGGTGGAGGCAAGGTGAGCATTCATCCGACGGCGATTGTCAGCGCGGGGGCCGTGGTTCCGGATAGTTGCACGGTTGGGCCGTACTGCACGGTTGGGCCGCATGTGGTGCTGGGTGAGGGGTGCGAGCTGGTGTCGCATGTGGTGCTGGAGGGACACACGACATTGGGAGCGCGAAACAAGGTGTATCCCTTTGCATGCCTGGGCGTTGCGCCGCAGGACCTGAAGTATGCCGGGGAACCGACTGGAGCGACGTTTGGCGATGACAACACGATTCGCGAGTATGTGACGATCTCGCGGGGGACGCCTGCGGGAGGCGGCAGGACCAGGGTGGGGTCTGGTTGTCTGATTATGGCCTACGTTCATGTGGGGCATGACTCTTCGATTGGGAACGGGTGCATTCTGGCCAATGCGGCGACGCTGGCCGGGCATGTGGTGGTGGAGGATTTCGCCACGGTGGGAGCGCTTTGCCCGGTGCATCAGTACTGCCGGATTGGGAGGTACAGTTTTATTGGGGGGGGCACGACGATCACGCAGGATGTGCTGCCCTACTCGCTGACCTGTGCGGAGCGGAACAATCATGCTTATGGTCTGAACAAGGTGGGCTTGCAACGGCGCGGGTTCAGCACGGAGCAGTTGCGGGAGTTGGGGACGGCGATGCGCGCGCTGATTGGGGGTAAGCGCAATACGACTCAGGCGCTGGAGGTGATCCACGAGATGCTGGCTCAGGGAGTGGGCGGAGAGCATGTGCGGTACCTGGCGGAGTTTGTCGAAGCGAGTGAGCGGGGAGCGATCCGGTAGTGGCTCCCGGCGACGCAGAGCCCTTGGGGCTGATCGCGGGAAACGGGCGATTCCCGTTCCTTTTGCTGGAGGCGGCGCGAGCGCACGGGCTGCGGGTGGTGGTGGCGGCGATCAGGGAGGAGACCGATCCTGAGATGGACCGGCGCGCAGAGCGCGAGCCGGAGGCGGTGCGGGTACACTGGCTTTCGCTGGGAGAGCTCTCGCGGCTGATTGAGACGTTCCAGCGCGAGGGGGTGAGGCGCGCGGTGATGGCCGGACAGGTGAAGCATAAGCAGATCTTCTCCAGCATCCGGCCGGACTGGCGGCTGGGTAAACTTTTGCTGAATCTGCGCACGCGGAATACAGATATGCTGCTGGGCGCGGTGGCCAAAGTGCTGGAGGATGAGGGAATCCATCTGATCTCTTCCACTGCGTATCTGGAGCCGATGCTGGCAACCGAGGGGGTACTGACGCGGCGCGCTCCGGATGTGGCCGAGCGGGCCGATATGGAGTATGGGCAGAGGGTGGCGCGAGCGGTGGCGGGGTTTGATCTGGGGCAGACGGTGGTGATCGCGGCCGGAGCCTGTGTTGCCGTGGAGGCGATGGAGGGTACGGATGCGACGATTGCCAGGGCGGGAGAGATTCTGCGGAGTTTGAATGATGGGGATGTGGCTGGGGACGGCTCCGGTGGGGGGCAGGATGCAAGGACGCTGGACCGGCGGTTGACGGTGGTGAAGGTGGCCAAGCCGAACCAGGATATGCGCTTTGACGTGCCGGTGGTGGGCGAGCCGACGATTGCCGCGATGCGCATGGCCGGGGCGACGTGTCTGTGCGTGGAGGCGGGACGCACGCTGATTTTTGATCGTGACGCGATGGTGGCCGCAGCGGATGCAGCAGGAATTGCGGTGGTTGCCGAGCCGAAGCGCACCGACGGCGACTGATCTGCGGGGATAGCTGGCGGAAGGTATGGGTGAGCGGCAGGTTAGCCGCCACTTATACTTAGGGGAGATGCCTCAGGAGCCTTTCCATCCAACTGACGTTGAACGCGAGGCAACGCTCTCGCCGGCGGCGGCGGGCGCCTCTGGGCTGACTGCGGCGGTAGTGGTTGAGCCCGAGGGACGAAGCAAGTTCCATAGTGATCGGGTATGGGTGTATTTTGGGCCGGCCTTTGTGGCTTCGGTGGCGTACATCGATCCGGGAAACTTCTCCACCAACATTCTGGGCGGCAGCCAGTTTGGGTATCGGCTGCTTTGGGTTCTGCTGTGGTCGAATTTGATGGCGATTCTGGTGCAGTATCTGGCGGCCAAGCTGGGAATTGTGACGGGATTGACGCTGCCGCAGAACATTCGGAAGCATTTTTCGCGTCGGTCCAGCCTGTTCCTTTGGGTATGCGCGGAGGTTTCCGCGGTGGCCACGGACATGGCGGAGTTCCTGGGGGCGGCTCTGGGGCTGGATCTATTGATTGGGCCGGGGCTGATGGCGCGGGGGCTCTCGTTTCCAGAGGCGATGATTGCCTCGGCTCTGGTAGCCACAGTGGCGGTGTTTGCGATTCTGGCGCTGGACCTGTTCGGGTTCCAATGGCTGGAGCGGGGCATTATGTTGTTTGTTGGCGCGATTGGGCTGTGCTACGGGTTTGAGGTCTTTCTGGTGCATCCGGATTGGCATCGGGCGTTTGTGGCGGCGATTCTGCCGACTTTTGATATGCATAGCCGGTTGGCCCTGCGCGGCAGCATCTTTGCGGCAGTGGGGATGCTGGGCGCGACGGTGATGCCGCATGTGATCTATCTGCACTCGGCGCTGGTGCAGCCACGATTGATGGAGGTGCAGCCGGCGAGCGGGAGGGTGCGCAAGGGAGCGTTGCGGAAGTTTCTGAAGTTTGAGCTGATCGATGTGTTTGTAGCCATGAATGGGGCATGGCTGATCAACTCCGCGATGATTGTGATGGCGGCGGTGGTGATGTTCCGAGGACCGGAGTATTATCCGACGATTCAGGATGCGTTTCATACCCTGGGGCCGCTGCTGGGGCCGGGCGCTGCGGTGGTGTTCGCGGTGGCGCTGCTGTGTTCCGGGCTCTCCAGTTCGACGGTGGGGGTGATGGCCGGGCAGGTGATTATCGAGGGCTTTCTGAACATCCGGTTTCCCATCTTTCTGCGCCGGTTCCTGACGGTGATTCCGGCGCTGATTGTGATTGGAGTGGGAAGCGATCCGCTGAAGGTTCTGAATGATTCGCAGGTGCTACTGAGCTTTACGCTGCCGGCGGCGATGATTCCGCTGTTACTGCTGACGAATCGGGTAGATGTGATGGGTGAGTTCAAGAGCGCTATGCAGATGAAGGTTGCGGGCTGGACGGTGGCGGGGATCATCCTGGCGCTGAACGCGGTGCTGCTGGCGCAGATGGCGATGAGTTGAGCAGGAGCGGACGCAGAGAGGGGCTCGCCTTTGGCGAGCCCCTCTCTGCGTGCGAGGTATTTCTTCAGCGTGGACGTCCCGCCGGCGCGCGGGGTGCGGGAGCCGGATGGAAGTTGACGCGTGGGGCCTGCTGATGTTGGGGTTGAAGATGCCGGCTGGGGGTGAAGTGGTTTTGCTGCGGGCGCGGAGCCTGAGCGTAGTGTTGGGTTGGCGCTGCGCGGTAGTTGTTGCGCTGTGAGAAGGAGTTGGGCTGTTGCGGAGCGCGCCCGTATTTGGCTTGGCTGGGCGATATGCCGCGCTCGGTTTGATGCGAATTGCGCTGGCTCGGTGCTGCGCCGCGCTGGGATTGGGTGGAGCGGGGATTCGCTGTGTTGGGCTGGGCGCCGAAGCGCTGCTGACCGGCAGGCGCGATACGGGCCCTCTGCTGGGCTATTCTTTGGGTTTGTTGGCGAACGTTGGTGGGCATGGCAGCGATGTTGTGGCTGGGCCGAAGGGCGCGGGACTGGGCAGCCAGAGCAGGCCGGCCACGATTGTTGGCGCAGAGTTGGCTTGGGTTGCGGGCGGCGAGGTTCTGGGCCTGACGCTGCTCGGGCAGGGCCCCTGTCCGGGCGAAGCGCGACGCGGTGATCTCAGACGGACGCGGGCGGACGTTGATGCCGCCGGGGCCACCGTTGTAGCTGACACGATTGGAGGGTCGGCCGGAGTATTCCCTGCCGTTGTACACCACGGCGTGACGGTAGCTGTAACCGCCGCGGCCGACGTTGGTGACCTGGCTGTTGTAGAAGAAGTGATTGTGGTTCCAGTAGACGCCGAAGAAGCCGATGCCGATATAGCCGAAGCCGTAGTCGATGCCGCCATAGAAGCCGACGAACGGCCCCAGTAACCGGGGTAGAAGCCGTAGAGGCCGTTGTTGAAGCCCCAGTAGGGAGGTGTCCAAAGGGCTCCATAGTAGGGAGGCAGGAACCAGGCTCCGGGGACCTAGTAGTAGCCATAGGGGCCCCAGGCCCAATAGCCGGGAGTCCAGAGGTAGTTTGGACCGGGGCAGGGCGGCCGGTCGTACTCGGGTAGGGGTGGTGGGGGTTCGCCTGGCCCAGGCATGGGTTGCTGGCCGTATCCCGGATAGCCTCCGGGTGGTGGGGCCTGATCTGGCCCGGGCATAGCGGATTGGTCGGCCTGTTGGTAGGGTTGGTCCGGGCCGTTATAGCCCGAAACGATGGGTGCGGGTGACTGGCTGGGGTAGCTTTCGCTCTGCTGTTGCGGGGAGTAAGAGTAGTTGGCTCCCAAGACCTGCGTGACGCCGGGGGCGGAAGAGGCGGGGGCGAGGTTGGCCAGAGCGGGGTCACTGCCGTTGTCAATGCCGTTATCGATCTGCGCGGTGGAGACGTAGTTGCTGGAGTGGCTTTTGCAGCCGCCGAGGCCGAGGAGCAGCAGAGCGGCTGCGGCAGCCAGAGGGATGGAGCGGGCTGGGCACTGCATGGAGGGCAGTGGGAAGAGCCGGGTTCGAGCTTCGGTTTGGGCGATCATCGTCCCTCTTCTTTTCGGGCTTTGGCCTGATGGATGTAGTGGGACGTCGCGTTGCAGGGGCGATGGGGGTGGTTGTCCTGGGGTGCATTTCCGGTATTCTCCGACGTATCCGTTGCAGGGCTGAGGCATGGGCCCAATCGTAGGACAAGGGAAGTGCGCTGGGGCTGAGGAGAAATTTACCGGCGAGTTGGGTTTGGTGACCACGCCAAAGGTTGAGGAGCGGGCGTAGAATTTCAACCATGCAGCAGTGTTTCCCGCAGATACGCACTCCTCTTCCCATCCGGTTTTCCAGCCGAATGCGCAAAGTGAAGCGTTATCTTCGGGGCCGCCACGATCGTGGCCGTTCTTGCTGAGGCGCGCGCGGACGTGGTCTGCCGGCGCACGCGATGCTGCCCTAACCCAAAAGAAGCTTTCCAGCCGCGCGCAAGACTGCGGAGCGGCGCCACGTCACCGGATGTATAGCCAAACAGGAGAAGATGCGCAATGCCGAAGACCGACCATGCTAACAGCTTCAATGCTTCCGCGACGCTTGAGAGCGGCGGAAAGAAGGTGAACTACTTTTCATTGAGCGCCATTCCGGGGGTGAATCTAGCTCGGTTGCCGTACTCGCTGCGGATCCTGCTGGAGAACCTGCTGCGCTGTGAGGATGGCAAGACCGTAACCGCTGACGACATCCAATTTCTGGCTCACTGGGATCCGAAGGCGGAGCCCTCGCGGGAGATAGCCTACATGCCCGCGCGGGTATTGATGCAGGATTTTACCGGGGTGCCCGCGGTAGTGGATCTGGCTGCGATGCGGGATGCGATGAAGACGCTGGGTGGAGATCCGGAGAAGATCAATCCGCTGCAGCCGGCGGAGTTGGTGATTGACCACAGCGTGCAGGTGGATGAGTACGGCAGCGCCTCCGCGTATGACGTGAACGCGGCGCTGGAGTTTACGCGTAACCGTGAGCGCTATGCCTTTTTGAAATGGGGACAGACGGCGTTCCATAACTTCTCTGCCGTGCCGCCGGGGATGGGGATCTGCCACCAGGTGAACTTGGAGTATCTGGCTCGGGTGTGTTTTACCAGGACCGAGGCGGATGGAACGGTGACGGCGTATCCGGACACGCTGGTGGGAACGGATTCGCATACGACAATGATCAATGGCCTGGGTGTGCTGGGCTGGGGCGTGGGTGGTATTGAGGCCGAGGCCGCGATGCTGGGCCAGCCGGTGAGCATGCTGGTGCCGCAGGTGGTGGGCTTCAAACTGGAGGGCAAGCTGAAAGAGGGCGCCACGGCGACCGATCTGGTGCTGACGGTGACCCAGATGCTGCGCAAGCTGGGGGTTGTGGGCAAGTTTGTTGAGTTCTATGGGCCGGGCGTGAGCGAACTGCCGCTGGCCGACCGGGCGACGATTGCCAACATGGCTCCGGAGTATGGAGCGACGTGCGGGATCTTTCCGGTGGATGCGGAGACGCTGCGGTATATGCGGCTGACCGGGCGCAGTGTGGAGCATGTGGCGTTGGTTGAGGCGTACTACCGTGCGCAAGGCCTGTTCCACACGGCCGAAGCGCAGGAGGCCGAGTACAGCGCGACGTTGCAATTGGATCTGAGCACGGTGGAGCCGAGCGTGGCCGGTCCGAAGCGGCCCCAGGACCGGGTGCTGCTCTCAAAGACGCCGGAGAGCTTTGCGGCGAAGCTCCCGGAGTTGCAGGGTCCGAATGCGGATAAAGGCTTAGTGCGTGAGAGAGTGCGCTGGGAGGGAGGCACGGCGCCGAAGAACGGGCAGAGCGGGGCCGGGATGAACTCGGTGGAGGCGCGCTTTGGCGTGGATCCGGACAAGTACCTTTGCGATGGCTCGATTGTGATTGCAGCGATCACGAGCTGCACCAATACGAGCAATCCTTATGTGATGATCGCGGCCGGGCTGCTGGCCAAGAAGGCTGTGGAGGCCGGACTGAGCACGCCGCCGTGGGTGAAGACCTCACTGGCTCCGGGTTCGCGGGTGGTGACCGACTACTACGAGCGGGCGGGCCTGCTGCCGTATCTGAATTCGCTGCGGTTCAACGTAGTGGGTTATGGATGCACCACCTGCATTGGGAACTCCGGTCCATTGCCGAGCGATGTGTCGAAGTCGATTGAAGAGCATGGTCTGGTGGCGGTGAGTGTGTTGAGCGGCAACCGGAACTTTGAGGGGCGTATCTCCCCGGAGGTTCGGGCAAATTACCTGATGAGCCCTCCGCTGGTGGTGGCCTATGCGCTGGCCGGGCACATATCGCATGATTTTGACAAGGATCCGCTGGGCGAGGGCAAGAATGGCAAGCCGGTGTATCTGCGCGATATCTGGCCGTCGCAGAAGGAGGTTGCAGAGACGGTGAATGCTTGTATCGACTCTGAGATGTTCCGGAAGACGTATCGGACGGTGAGCGATGGAGACGCCAACTGGCAGGGTCTGAAGTTCCCGCTGGGCGAGACTTATGGGTGGGAGCCGGATTCCACGTACATCCGCAAGGCTCCGTACTTTGATGGAATGCCGGCCACGCCGAAGCCGGTGAGCGACATTGTGGATGCGCGGGTGCTGGCGGTGTTGGGCGATTCGGTGACCACGGATCATATCTCGCCGGCAGGTTCGATCAAGCTGAACGGACCAGCAGGGAAGTATCTGACCGAACACGGCGTAAAGCCTGCGGAGTTCAACAGCTACGGGTCACGGCGCGGCAACCATGAGGTGATGGTGCGGGGCACCTTTGCCAACGTGAGGCTGCGCAACAAGCTGGCTCCTGGAACCGAGGGAGGGGTGACGCGGCTGCTGCCCGAGGGTACGGGGATGTCCATCTATGACGCGAGCGTGGAGTATGGCAAGCGGGGCACGCCGCTGGCGATTCTGGCTGGGAAGGAATATGGCTCGGGCAGTTCGCGAGACTGGGCGGCGAAGGGCCCGTGCCTGCTGGGGATCCGGTTTGTGATTGCGGAGAGCTATGAGCGCATTCACCGGTCCAACCTGGTAGGGATGGGCATTCTGCCGTTGCAGTTTGAGGCGGGTGAGAGCGTGGAGTCGCTGGGCTTGAGCGGGGAGGAGACGTTCACGCTGGGCTCCAAGGCAGGAGAGCTGAAGGTGATGCTGGAGTCGAAGTTTGCCGGCGGCAAGAAGCTGACGGTGGTTGCTACGCCGCCGGATGGGAGCAAGAAGAGCTTTGCGGTGACGGTGCGCATCGATACGCCGCAGGAGATTCTTTACTACCAGCACGGCGGGATTCTGCAGTATGTGCTGCGGCAACTGGCGGGCAAGGCTTAGGCGAAGACGGCGGACGGAAGATAAGGAGCGGCGAGCCAGTGGTTGGGGCTCGCCGTTCTGCATCTTAGGGGTTGGCGGTTGCATCGGACCGATTGCAGGAGGAAGCGCGATCGCACAGGAGCGAGGTCTGGCCTGATGACGCAGTTGGTGCCCGTTTGCGGGTTGGCCTGGCTCAGGCGGCATTCCGTCGTAGCATAGGAGGGATGGTGACAGAGGTTTCCAAGCCGACGTTGTATCTGGCGGAGATTCTGGAGCATACGCGCAGCGTGGTGGCGGAGCGGAAGGCTTCGGCTGACATGCGGGCGCTGGAGGCGGCAGCGGCGCGGCATGTTCCGCGCGGGTTTGCGCGCGCCTTGCGGGAGCGCCAGAGGCGAGGCATGGCCGTGATCGCCGAATTGAAGAAGGCTTCGCCTTCCAAAGGCATTATTCGGGAGGCATTCGACCCGGTAGAGATTGCGCTGCAGTTGGAGGCTGGGGGCGCGGCGGCACTCTCTGTGCTTACCGATGAGAGGTTCTTTCAAGGGTCGCTGCTGAACCTGCGCCGGGCCAGCGCAGCGGTGTGGTTGCCGTGCCTGCGCAAGGACTTTATGGTGGACGAGTTCCAGATGCTGGAGGCTCGGGCCAACTGTGCCGATGCGGTTCTGTTGATTGTGGCGGCGCTGAGCGATGCAGAGTTGAAGAGGCTGCGCAACAGCGCGCGGTCTTATGGCTTGGATGTGCTTTGCGAGGTGCATGATGGCGAGGAGTTGGAGCGCGCGCTGGAACTGGAGTGCGAGTGTGTGGGTGTGAACAGCCGCGACTTGCGCAACTTTGAGGTTTCGCTGGAGCGGGCCTGCGAGTTGGCGCAACGGCTTCCCCGGAGCGCGGTGCGGGTGGCCGAGAGCGGGATCCATACGCGAGCCGATATGCGGCGTCTGCGGTCGGCGGGGTATGAGGCGTTTTTGATTGGTGAGTCGCTGATGCGGGAGTCGCGGCCAGGTGGGGCGCTGGCGCATCTTTTGCGCGGTGAGCCGAACGCTGAGGCTGGAGCGTAGCCGCCGTGTTTGTGAAGATCTGCGCCAATACCAACGTGGAGGATGTGCGTCTGGCTGCGGCGCTGGGCGTGGACGCTGTGGGGTTTGTGTTTGCCCCCAGCAAGCGGCGGGTGACAGCCGAGCAGGTGGAACGGATGGTGCAGGGATTGCCGCCTGGGTTGGAGCGGGTGGGTGTGTTTGACAGCAAGGAGCCGGGCGAGATCACGAGCGATGTCCGGAGGATCGGGTTGACGGCGGCGCAACTCCATGGGAGCTTCGATGTTGGGCTGGTGCGGGCGCTGGATGCCGAGTTTGGAGATGCGCTGAAGATTATCCAGACCGTGGCCTATGCGGTGGATGCAGTGGACGCAGCGGAGCAGGTGGATGCCGAAGAGCGGTTTGGGCTAAGGCTGAAGAGCGTGTTTGACGAACCGGCGGTGTGGGCAGTGCTGATCGATGCTGCGAAGGCGGGGAGTTCAGGCGGGCTGGGAGTGGCCTTGGATTGGGCGCGGGTGGCAAAGCTGGTGGGCCGGGCGACGGTCGGGCGGAGTTCGCGACCGCGGGTGATTCTGGCCGGCGGGTTGCGCGCGGAGAACGTTGCGCAAGCGATTGCGGAGTTCCAGCCGTGGGGCGTGGATGTGGCCAGCGGCGTGGAAGCTGTCGCGGGCAAGAAGGATCCGGAGCGCCTGCGGGCGTTTGTGGCCGCTGTGCGTGGCGCTGAGGCGGAGCGAGGGGACAGCGAACGGGGCTGAGGTGGAGTAATCGACAGCCAGGCGGCGGAGGCATCCTGGGAGCCTAGATGGGCAAAGGGCGGGAAGCCGCCGCTATGCTCTATCGGAGGCCAGGTTTGGGGCAGGGTGTGCGAGGTGAGGCGAGGAGGAAGTGCGCCGCTGAGGCGGTGGTGATGGTTGCGGCGATTGCGCGAGCGGTTGGATCGGCGGGCGCGAGCGCAGGGGTTGAGCAGATTTCTCTGTCCCTGCGCACGACCGGCGTTTGGGCCAACTGCGGAGGTGGTTGAAGCGTCAACATATCGGCTTGACAGTTGGCCGTATCCTGACGACTCGTTTCTGAGTTTGGATCCATCAGCTTCTGGGGCAGTACGTGTATGCGAGGCTGTAAGAGGAAGAGATGGCAGCTCCTACAGCCCAGTTTCTGTCGGCCTCCGTAAGCATTGATTTCTGCACCGAGCCGAACTTCATCTATCGAATGAAAGCCTATCGGATAGACAGCACGCAGGGTTGCCCAGCGCACTCTGACTAGAAGTGCAGGTATGCCTCAAACTGCAACTGACGAGGCTGGTTCGCCTGACCGCTAAGTTTTTCGAAAGAACTGCTAGCAATGTTGGTGTTGAGTCCACCAAAATCTGTGATGTTGAAGATATTGAAGGCATCGGCACGCAGTTGCAGAGAGACGGTCTTTCAGAGGTCGAGGGTTTTATCGACTGAGAGGTCTTCGGTTGACCCTCCAATGCCTCTCATGCCGTAGGATTCATCCCGTGGCGTTGTTCCATAGGTATAGGGAGCAGGCTCCTGGAAGGCATTAATGTTGATATAGGGTACTGGGTTGGTCTTCAACGATCCATTCGCGCGTCCGGCTTCGCTTCCGTAGGCGCCGTTGATCCTGACCGGTCCGGTGATGGCGGGATTGGAATCTGCGTAGCAGGTGCCGGAGTAGGGCAATGTGCAGAGTGCGCCGATGATGCCGATAAGGCCGCCGTTACTGTAACCGGTGATGGCTGAGATATTCCAGCCACCCAGCAGATAATTTAGGTCACTCTTTATCAAGCGCTTTGGATGACGCCACGGACGGGTGAGAGCTACGGTTATTGGCCGCCGGCAGGCCAGGCCGAGCGAACTGATGGTGAAGAGAGATCTTGTGAGACGGAGTTGAGCCGAGAGGGCTATGCGCAAAGAGGCAGGCGTAGCGGATGCGGCGTCCGAAGGGAGCATGGGAGGGCGGGCTGAGTTGCGGGAGAGCAGCCGTTTGAGGATCGATTCCTGGCGGCAGGCTCCTGGCAGCAACGATCTGGTTGCGCTGATCTGGCAGCACTGATCTGGTTGCGCTGATCTGGCAGCACTGATTTGGAGGGCGTGAGGGTCCGCCGCCGGTTCGCGTCAGGGCAAAGCAGCGGACATGGCACGGGCGCATGCGATTGGGCATCCACCGGGCATCCAGCGATGAAGGCTCAAGCCTTGCTGAGACGCATGGTGACTTTGCGACGCGCGATGATCCTGACAGGCCCCAGCAATCCAGATGGGGGCAGCGGGTGAAAGCCTTTCTCCATGCGCTCCCAGACGATTGCGCCGAGAGTATACGAGGGAGCAGTGGTTCCATACTGGGGACGCAAATGCGAAGGAACCGGAGGCAACTGCTGCAAGCCGGAGACGTAGTTGATGAGGGTGTTGGTGACGTGAATCTCCAAGTGGTTGGTTCCGGGCCGGATGGAATCTGTTATGTCCACGGTGTATGGCCGCATCCATGCCACCACGGGAGGATGGCCATTCAAGAAAACTTCCGCGACATCGCCTACTTGTCCGAGGTCGAGTGTGAGCTCCAGATCCGGATTTATGTAAGGCTGTGGCGCCTGGAAGGTGGCTAGATAGCGGCCAGTGCCGGAAAAATGCTGTGTGGTTGGATCATCGGTCCATGAGGTTAATGCCTGCAACTGTCGCTGGACCGGGATGAAGCCATAGCCTTCAAGATGAAGGCTCCAAGGACAGGCTAGCTCCATTGGCTCCGGAATGTCCGACACCCGGATGCTGGAGGACAGGCGGCGATTGCCATCCTGAACATGGACCCAAAGCTCGCCATTGCTGCTTGCGACTCCTTTGACTTGAGATGCATCCAGCGCTGTGATCTGGTGCAGGTTGGAATCGAGAGCATGAGGCTGAGCTGACTCGGGCGAAAAGACGACGAATTGCGATTCGAAGGGGGCCAGGCGGATGGGGATATCGACGCCTTTTGCATGGCTCCGATAGGTGAATGCGGGACGGCTGGCTCCCGTGATGGGATCCCAGATTTCAGGGGTCTTGGCAGAGATTCGGAAGGTGACCGTGGTGGCAGAGGCAACCTGTTGCATATTGGTGACAAAGTAAATGTCTTGCTGCCCCAGGCGGCGATGGATGAAGGTGAGTCCCTGGCTTAGCTGGTTCCCCTGCAGAGCGAAGTCCGGAGGAAGGAACTGTTGAAGGATGTCCAGCAGTTGCTGCTGCGGCGGGGTTCGTTCTGTCTGGACAGAGAACGGCCGATCCGCCATGGGACTGAAGGATTTTTCCGTTTGTTCGAAGGTGGGTATTTTGTAGGTTGGGAGGAAGTAGGTTCTGCCGCCGCCAGCGTGGACTTTGCCATGGCCGTCAGGCCCAAAGAGTTCTGTGACGAGTTGCTGGGCTTGGAGATCGGAGGCCGCGTGGTCTTGCAATCCCACGCTGCACGAGGGCAGCTTATCCAAGGCAATGACGATGCCGCCGCCGGAGACAAACTGGCGAATGGTTTGCAGGGTTGGGATGGGAACAGCAGTGGTTGCCGGCAAGATGAGGAAGCGATAGGCGAGGTTACTGACCGTGATGCAACCATTTTCGACGCTCGCCCGATGCTGCAGGACATCGTCGTTGACGGGGTCGAAGTCGTAACCGCTGGCCACGAGGATCTGGCCCACATCTCCGTACGGCATGATCCTTCGCAGGTTATTAAAGAGGACTTGCTGTGTCCACACGGTAGCCTGGGGTGAATAGAGGAGAACGTCGCCGGCGAACTCGCCCTGGCGCAGCATGAAGCAGCAGCGAGCGATGTAGGCCGTAAGGTGATGGTAGTACCTCCACCAGGTATTCCAATGACTGATGCGGTTGGCCCAGGGAACATCGCGGCTGGGCGCGACGTGCCTTTCCGGCGAGTGAAGATAGCCGTGATTGTAGAATTGCGTTACTCCATCGCGCAGGAAGGCGTCGCTGGCGATCTTCATCTGCTCCAGGGTGGTGCGATATCGCTCCTGGTGGAGAAAGGTATAGGCCTCAGCAGAGATGATCTTGCGGCCATAGAGGTGACCGCCGGCCGCGACGGCCTTGCGCGGGTCCGGCACCACGGCAAAGTGCGTGGTGGTGACCTCCATCTCTGGCCGCTGCACGGCTCCAGCGCCCTGGATAAGCTCCTCCGTGAAGCGATAGTACGGTTGCATTTTGGCCTCCATGTTGTGGCGGGCGCACCACTCTGTGAAGGTCTTGAAGGTGGTGTCCAGGGCTAACCATCCCAGGAAGTCGTTGACATCGTAACGCACCTTGGGGGTGAGGTCGCCGATGTTCCACCAGATGGCGGGGAGATAGGGGCTGAGGTCGTAACCCTTATAGTCACGGAAGCGCGCGAGGGCTTGGTTGCTCCAATGGATGCTGCCGGGGATCACGGAGATCTCAAAGCTATCGCAGAAGAAGGTGGCGAGAGTTTCACCAAACTGGTCGCCGAAGGTCTGGTAAAAGACATTGCCCAGATAGTCGCAGTAGGCCGTCATAGCTTGTTTGCTGAAGTGATCCACCACCCATTGGCTGTGGGGAGTGCTGTCTGTGGCGGAGTTGAGTTGCCCGGTATATTTGAGGCGAAAGGCCATCACGCGCCAGGTTCCCTGGGGAACGCTCCAATGGAGCACGTTTCCTTGAACCTGGGATGTGAGGTCAAGAAGAGATGCAGCGTCGAGTGTGTCTCCCACGACTCTGCCGGCTACCACAGCCACCAACTGATTTTCGTCGGGCGCATCGGAAACGTAGGCAACCTGTGGGTTGGCTGAGCCGGGAGCTCCAGGTGAGGATGGAGGAACGTAGAGGGGCAACGGGCGGCTATATGTGGATGGACCCTTTACATCCTCCCAGCTTTGGGTGAGGACCTTGCTGCGCTGTGTGGGTGGGACCCAGAAGCCGCCAAAGCTCCAGCCCGCGCCGAAGGTGAGGGAAACCTCCATCTTGCGCCGGCCAGCCTGCTCGATAGCGTATTTGAGAAGCTGGAGATACTCCGGAGAGAGGTATTCGTGATTGCCTTTGGTGTACATGCGCCAGGGGCTCATGATTTCGACCCCGCCCATACCCTGCTGGGCCATCTGATCCAGCTCCCAACGCAAGCTTTCCGGGGTGGCATCGCCTCCGGGCCACCACCATCGGGTATGAGGGCGGTAGGTGCTAGGAGGAGCTTGCCATCCGCTTGTCAGGTCAATCACGCCGGCCTGGTCTTGTTCAACATGGGGAGACGGGGAAGGATCTGCGGTTGGAATAGGCTCTGAGGTGAGAGCGCGACTGGAAAGGGGATGGCTGAGTTTTGCCAGGACCGCAACCTTTGCCATGCTCTGGAGAAGGCCCCTGCGTGTGAAGGTGAACATCGGAAGGCTCCTAGGATGGTGGTGAGGCTTAGAATCGGGCGGAACGAGTCGCGAGAGTTGCCAGCGTGGAAGCAGGCTGAGCGCGATCCCAAGAGAGGAGGCTGACGCTGCTGGAGATGATTAGAGAAGCGTGGCCGCGGCGCTATGACGACGCGACCATTGGGATGGTGATGGAGGATGGCTGGAAGAACTCTTGGCTCAGGGCTTGCCAGAGGGAGGAGCAAGGTTGGGATGCTTGGCGGCCCAGGCAAGATATTCCGCGACGGTGTGAAAGGTTCGGTACTGGTAGAGTCGGGCTCCGTCGTCTACCGGAACGGTCCAATCCAGATTCCAGGAGTCACCGACTTTCTGCATCCAGGCGAGGAGCTTGCTGTCTAACTCGCGCATCACGGCGCCGGCAGAGGGATCCGCAACCAGATTCTTCATTTCGTAGGAATCATTCTGGAGGTCATAGAGCACCCATGGGCCCGTCTTCCAGCGAGCGTACATATAGCGTTCGGTGCGGATGCCGCGCCAGCCGGCGGGGACGCCGCCAGCATGATAGGGGCCAAAGAGCTGGAAATAGGCTGCATCGGGGCCCTGTTGGGATTTGCCGGTAATGATGGCGGACTGGTCTGTTCCCTGCATGTTGGCGGGCACGGGGATGCCGCAGAGCGAAAGCAAGGTGGGAGCAAAATCGACATGGGAGACGAGAGCGTTTGTGTTACTGCCGGGAGAGATGAGTTTTGGACAGCGCATGATTCCAGGCACGCGGATGGATTCCTCCCAGGGCTTGCGCTTTTCGATTTTTCCCTGGGAACCGAGCATGTTGCCATGATCGGAGGAGAAGAAGACGATGGTGTTGTCGTCGAGGCCAAGCTCTTTGAGCGTACGCATCAGGAGGCCGACCTGATCGTCGATGGCGGTGATGGAGGCGTAGTAGGCGGCGATCTGCTTGCGACCGGCTCCAGCTACGCCTTCGACCCAGTTTGGCTCCATGGTGAGCTTGTGAGGGCCATACATATCGAGGTACTTCTGCGGGGCGAGGTAAGGATCGTGGGGGGCTCCTGTGGCCAGCATCAGGAAGAAGGGCTGATTCTGGGATTCATAGAGGAACTCGATCGCGAGTTGGGTCCAGAACTCGGGCTCATACTGTTCGGTGATGATGGGCACATTTTGGTCACGAAAGTACCAGTTGTAGAAGTAGTTATGGTTGCACTCGTTGGCGGCCCAATGCTGAAAGCCGTGGCGCCGACGGCCTGGCGGAACGAAGCCAGGCTCGCGCGGACCTCCATCCAGGTGCCATTTGCCGACATAGCCGGTGCGGTACCCGGCTTGCGAGAACAGATCTCCCAGGGTGATTTCAGATTCATCCAGGCGCAGGTCATTGGCGACCATGCCGGTGCGGCTGGCATAGGTTCCGGTGAGCATGATGGAGCGCGCGGGGCAGCATACCGGAGTATTGGCCAGTGTATTCCGCATCAGGATGCCTTCTGCGGCGAGTTGATCGAGGTGAGGAGTCTGCACGTCGGGGTTTCCCATGCAGCCGAGCGCCTGGGCCCGCCACTCATCGGGGAGGATGAAGATGACATTGGGTGGCCGGTTGGGATTGGGTTTGGCCCACGCAGTGCGATTGGCCAACGTCATGGAGGCAACGGCGCTGCCCATGCCTTTCAAGATTGTTCTGCGATCCATAGATCAAAGTCCCCTTCCTACAAAGCTGCTTCCGATGTTAAAGCGAGTTGGGTGTTTGGGCCCCGCGACTGGACGAAGAGGAACCCGTTTCCGTATGCGTGGTTTTGCTCCCCTGAGAGGGTTGTGCTGGGGGAGGCAGGATTCTGGTGAGATGGATTGCCGGATGACGTCGCGAGTTTGGTTGAGCTGCGTTGCGCGGGGTTAGCGTTTTCGCCTTTGGATTTGGAGGACATGGCCGCCTGCAAGGTGCGATTTGGCGCTGCGGAGGGATGGTTCGTCACCATGGAGTGACCGGTGCCGATGCGCTGATCGTGGGTTGCGCTGTTGTGGAAGAAACTTCAACGCAGAGC
>JBMFGX010000048.1:0-20187 GCA_049977105.1 Acidobacteriaceae bacterium
GATTGGGACTTGCATATCCTCCTATTCCGATCCCTGAAGTCTGTTCGGGACGCCTTGCTACTTTGCTCACGGCGAAGAATTCTTTATCCGCTGCCGCTGGGGCTGGATTGGCGCCTCACGACATTTCCTTCGTCAGCGAGGGTGGGAACCGCTGTGCCGACGGGGATGTTCTTCTGATTCCCTTCGATACTATTATGGAGGCGTGGCGAGCGCGAGACTCGGCTTTACCCGACATATCGTTGTGACTTGGCGGGATGAAGGCTTGCATGCGCCGTGATGGCTCGATGGATACAAAGATTGAATCTAAGCCCTACACCGGCCGTCTTGCTCCATCCCCCACTGGTCTGCTGCATCTGGGCCACGCGCGCACCTTCCTGATTGCGCACGAGCGGGCCCGCGCGGCCGGCGGCTTGCTCTACCTTCGCGATGAGGACCTGGATCGGCAACGCGCTCGGCCGGAGTTCTCCGCCGCCATGCGCGAAGATCTGCTGTGGCTGGGGCTGAGCTGGGACGCCGAAGTTCGCCAGAGCGAACGGCTTGCGCTCTACCGCGCGGCACTGGATCGACTGCTGGCCGCCGGCCTGGCCTATCCTTGCACCTGCTCCCGCCGCGACCTGACAAAGGCCATGCAGGCTCCGCACGAAGACGGCGCTGCCGAAGATGATGAGCCGGTGTACAACAATCGCTGCCGGCCCTCGGAAGCCACGCCCACAACCGCCTTTGTTCCCGGCGCGAACTACCGGTTCCGAACCCCGGACCATGTGAGAGTCGAGTTCACCGATCTCCACGCCGGGCCGCAGACTTTCACCACCTCAGTGGATTTTGGCGACTTCCTGATCTGGCGCAAGGCCGAGGCCGGGGACAGCACCGGCATGGGCCTGCCCAGCTATCAGCTTGCCTGCGCGGTGGATGACGCCCTGATGGGCATCAGTGAGGTGGTGCGAGGCGGCGACCTGCTGAAGTCCACCGCGCGCCAGATCCTGCTGCAGCGCGCGCTTGGCTACCCTACCCCTGCTTACTACCACTGCGAACTGGTGCGGGACAACGCGGGCATCCGGCTGGCAAAACGGCATGACGCGCTGGCGCTGCGCACACTCCGCGCCAAGGGCATGACCGCTGCAGACGTCCTCGCGTGGGTGCGGGAGGTTGACGTGGCAACGCGGCCCATAGCCCGATCCGAGGCGAGATCCGGAGATGCCGAAGCGGATCGCGGCTAAAGATCCGCTCGCAGGGGTTCAGTGCTCGGCACGGTAGACCTTGAGAACCTGGTCATAGGGCGTGGGCACAAAGTCCGTGGGTGGAACGCCGCCAGCCAGATGCTTCACAAAGTAGTCCCACTTGCGCCGCATGACGTACGGCTGATCCTTTGCGTAGCCATGATGCATGTTGGGCAACATGAGCATGTCAAAGTTCTTGTTGGCCTGGATGAGCGCATTGACCACAAGCAGCGTGTTGTTGGGCGGAACGTTGTCATCCATGGTTCCGTGAACCAGCATGAGATGACCCTTCAGATTCGCGGCGTACTTCTGATTGGCCTGCGCACTGTAGTTGTCGGCTCCGTCCGGGCCGATGGTCTCCAGCCCCGCCCAGCGTTCATCCCAATCGTCTTCGTACTCCCGCTGGTCGTGGTTGCCGCTCTCTGCCCATCCCACGCTGAAGAAGTCAGGAAAGTGGAACATCGCGGAGACGGTGGCATTGCCTCCACCGGAGTGCCCGGTGATTCCCACGTGATTGAGATCGATCCAGGCATAGCGCGCAGCCAGATCCTTGATGCCCGCTACCTGGTCCGGGATGGTGTCTTCGCCCATGTCCGCCGGGTTGGAGGCGTAGGCATCATGAAAGCTCTTGGAGCGGTGCGGATTGCCCATGCCATCGATGCAGACCACCACGAAGCCAAGCTGAGCCATCGACTGCAGATCACCGCGCGCGGCCGCAAAGTCCGGCGGCCTGAGAGCAGAGCAGGATCCATCCTGCGGCCCGGGATACACATAGTCAATTACCGGGTACTTGCGAGCGGGATCGAAGTCGGTTGGGCGGAAGAGCAGGCCGTAGAGTGGCGTGACACCATCACGCGCGCTTACCTGGATGCGTAGCGGCGGCTTCCATCCCGCGGCCAGCAGTTGGGAGATGTCCTGGTGGGCGAGGACGACAAGCACCTTGCCCGTGGCTCCGTCGCGCAGTACAGCCGTCTGGGGTGTGCTGACCGTGGAGTACACATCCACAAAGGTGCTTCCATTCGCAGGCGCCGTGATCTTGTGGTAGGCGTCCTCCGGGGTGAGCAGCCTCTGCTGCGAGCCATCCAGATTTACGCGAAAGTAATTGACGTAGTACGGATCCTGGCCGGCAATCTTGTTGGTCGCCGTAAACCACAGCACGCCGGATTTTTCGTCTACGGCTTTGATTTCAGCCACGGGACCCTCGCCCTGCGTGACCTGGTTGACGAGCGCGCCGTTGCTCAGGTTGTAGAGGTAGTATTGCGCCCAGTTACTGCGCTCGCTGGCCCAGAGAAACTGATTGCGGCTCCACAACACCTTCCAGTCTGTGGTCGCCTGCCAGCCGTAGTAGGTGTCTACATGCTCGTGATAGATCGGCTTGACATCTCCAGTGGCGGTGTCAGCCATCTCTACCCACTCATCCTTGTGGTCCCGGGAGGTGGAGACAAAGGCCAAACGGGCGTCGTGCGGAGAAAACTCTACATCGCTCCAGCGGCCGTCGCCGTCGCAGCTCACGTCATCGCACTCCATGCTGCGATGCTCCAGCGGCGGCGTTTTGAGCCGCACTACTTTGGCCGTGGCCACGTCGATCACTACCGGCTGAATCATGGTGACGTCTTTATCGCCCACCAGCGGATAGCGCCACGCTTCCAGCTTGGGATGGCGGTTGCTGACCGGCACAAGATACATGAACCCGGTCTTGCGCTGATCCTGCTGAAAGGTGGCGATCTTCCTGCTATCCGCCGACCAGGTAAGGATGGCCCGATCGGAGTGCTGCCAGCCGGCGTTGTCCGTGGCATAGCCGAAGTCTGGAGCGCCGTCCGTGGTGAGTTGGCGTTCCTGGCCGGTCGCCACCACGCGCACCCAGAGGTTGTTGTCACGGATAAACGCCGCCAACTTGCCATCGGGTGACAGGTTGGCTTCTCCGTCAGCGTGGCGCGGCGTGTCTTTGGACGAGCTCACGGTCTGGCTGGGCGGCTTGGGCTGCTCGGTACAGGTCTTCACCGCCTCGTCACAGTCAAAGACGCCGTCGTCAGTGGTGACAGAGAAACCACCCTGGGCGCGTTCCGCATACTGCTGAATATCCAGATGGTTGGGATCCACCTTCGCCGCAGGTTCAGTGTGCTTGGGCGCCCGCATGGCTGCATCCAGCGCAGCGGCTAGCTTTTGATTGTCAAACGCCAGCACCACCGTCTGGTGAGCGGGGTCGGCGATTCTGTACATGGTGGCCTGCGCGCCGGGGTCGCGATAAAACACGTGGCCATCGGGCAGGTAGGTTACGCCGCGGATGGTATGGTGCACCAGCCCATCGACGTTGTAGAACATCCAGCGCTCGGCCTGCGTGTAGTCCTGCCGGGTGTAAACTTTTTGCGCCGCAGCCGACAAGACAGTGCTGACTCCCGCGACTAACCAACCCACAATAGCCCAACAACCGCGATTCAACATGGCGGGGATCATCCTCTTTCTGTGGAAGAACGGCTCAATCCAGACAGCCGTTTCACCAGCCTATTGCATAATTGTCTCGGCTGCGAGTCCCAACCGGCAGAGCCTGCGCCAAAGGGCTAATGCGCGCGGGTGCGTGAGACGATTGCGGAGGCGCGGCGCAGATTGTCGGTGCGGAGACTGCGATGACCGGTTGCCCCGGAAAGAGAAAGGCGCGCCGCAAAAGATCCCTGGGATCTTTTGTAGCGCGCCTTTGGCCCGGGGGCCCCGAGGTTACATATTCTCAATCATGCGGGTAGCGAACTGGCTGGTCTTGACTTTGGTTGCGCCCTGCATCTGGCGCTCGAAGTCGTAGGTGACATACTTCTGCTCGATGGTCTTGGCCATGGAGGTCTCAATGAGGCGAGCAGCCTCATGCCAGCCCAGGAAGTCAAACATCATGACGCCGGAGAGGATTACCGAGCCAGGATTGATGACGTCCAGGTCCGCATATTTGGGAGCCGTTCCGTGGGTGGCTTCAAAGACCGCATAGCCGTCGCCGATGTTGGCTCCGGGAGCGATTCCGAGACCGCCGACCTGCGCTGCGGCCGCGTCAGAGAGGTAGTCGCCGTTGAGGTTGGTGGTTGCCAGGACGCTGTACTCCGAGGGGCGGGTCACCACCTGCTGGAAGATCGAGTCAGCGATGCGATCGTTCACCATCAGCTTCTTCTTCCATTGGCCGTTACCGTGGGTGGCTCCGATCTGGGCGACCACGCTCTTGACCTCCTGCACGACGGAGTCCTGGAACTCTTTGGCTGCAAAGCTGAGACCGGGCTCGATCATCTCCGCGTTCTGCTCTGGAGTGAGGTTGGGATTGGCCTCCAGATTGCCGAGGATCCAGCTCTCGCGCTCGGTAACCGTGTCCTGGCGGAACTCCTGGGTAGCCACCTCATAGCCCCACTCGCGGAAGGCTCCCTCCGTAAACTTCTGGATGTTCCCCTTGTGCACCAGGGTGACGCTCTTGCGGCCTTCCGCCAGGGCAAACTTGATGGCAGCGCGGACCAACCGCTTGGATCCGGTGATCGAGATGGGCTTGATGCCGACACCTGAGTCCAGCCGGATCTGCTTTTTACCGCCTTTGAGCATCTCGCCGTTGAGGAATGCGATGACCTTGGCAGCCTCTGGGGTGCCCTGCTGGAACTCGATGCCGGCGTAGATGTCTTCCGTGTTCTCACGGAAGAGCACGATGTTCATCAGCTCAGGATGCTTGACCGGGCTGGGCACGCCGGGATAGTACTTGACGGGCCGCACGCACTGGTACAGATCCATCAACTGGCGCAGAGCCACATTGAGACTGCGGATGCCGCCGCCAACCGGAGTGGTGAGCGGTCCCTTGATGGAAACGCGAAAGGCGACCGTCGCCTTGACGGTATCATCTGGCAGCCAGTTTTTGGTCTGGGCATAAGCCTTTTCGCCGGCGAGCACCTCAAACCACTTGACCTTGCGCTTGCCGCCATAGGCCTTCTCCACGGCAGCGTTGAAGACCCGCTCGGAAGCCTTCCAGATGTCGCGTCCGGTGCCGTCGCCCTCGATAAAGGGAATAATCGGGTTATCCGGTACGATGTACTTACCGTCTTTGTACTCAATGGCCTGTCCGTCCTGCGGCACAGGGATTCCGTTGTAGCTTGTCTGCATGATTCTTCAACTCCCAGAAAATTTCGATCGAGATTGGTGGCTCGCAGCTCAACGTCCCATTTGCCGCAAACTTCTCTCCGCAGGTCATGGTACTCCTCCGGTACGTCATAGATCGAACGGCTAGCCGCTAACCGAACGGGAGTGCTACTGTTGCCAGCGGGACGATACGGGCACAGGTCTTGCAGTCACGGGTCTTGCGCACAAAGCTTCGAAGGGTGGCTCTGCACGCAGATTGGCGCGGGAGGCGTCCCATTGGACGAGGAACTCAGGTCTTATTGCCAGGTTGTCACTTTAGCACTCAAAGAGCAGATCCCGCCAAGCGGCGGGATCTGGCTGGCTCGCAAGGCAAGCTTAGCGAAGGGTAGCGTCCAAGGTGATGGCGGCAGCCTTCAACAGCCGGGAGATCGGGCAGTTGACCTTCGCTGCAGCGGCGATCTCATCAAATTTGGCCTTGTCGATGCCCGGCACTACGGAGTGGTTGGAGAGATGGATCCTGGTTACGGTCGGTCCATCCGGAAGCATCTCCAAGGTGACAGTGGCTTCGGTCTCTACGGAGGTAGGAGTGTGGCCAGCCTTGGCCAGCTCATTGGCGAAGGCCATGGAGAAGCAGCCGGCATGGGCGGCTGCGACCAACTCCTCAGGGTTGGTACCGGGACCCTCTTCAAAGCGGGACTTGAAGCCGTAGGCGGTGTCGTGCAGCGTCTTGCTGTGGGTGGAGATGCTGCCGTGCCCTGTCTTGAGATCACCCTTCCATAGGGCAGATGCTTTGCGATCCATTCAAAATCTCCTTTCGCGATTTGATGCAGACCATGAGATGCGCGATGCGGGTTCTGACGTTGCGTCTATGCTGCGGAGGCTTGGCTAACGGCGGCTCTGGACGGGAGATGCCCCGCTGGTCTGTTGGAACGACAGGCTTAGAGGGGACGAAGGTAAATGAAGCGGACCAGAAAGAGCACGGCCAGCAGATAGAGCATCCAGTGCCGGCGGCGGAAGCCTCCGGTGGCCAGTTCCAACACGGCAAAGCTAATCAAGCCGAAGGAGAGGCCGGTGGCGATGGAGTAGCTCAAGGGGATGGTGATGAGAGTGAGGAAGGCGGGGATGGCGATTTGCGGCTGATTCCACTCGATGGACGACGAGCCCTTGAGCATGAGCGCGCCTACCAGGATGAGAGCGGGAGAGGTAGCGAAGGCGGGGATGGCGCCGAAGATTGGGGCGACGAAGAGAGCCGCGAAGAAGAGCACTCCGGTGGTGATGGCGGTAACGCCGGTGCGGCCCCCGACTGCGACGCCGGCGGAGGACTCAATGTAGCTGGTGACGGTGGAGGTTCCGGCCAGCGCCCCCAGCACCGTGGAGGCAGCGTCGGCGAAGAAGATGCGATCCAGCCGGGGGATGGTGTGGTCGGCGGCGATGAGGCCAGCTTGCTCCGTGACGGCCACCAAGGTACCGATGTTGTCAAACAGATCGACGAAGAGGAAGACGAAGATGATCTCAAAAGCGTTCAGGCGAAGCGCTCCGCGCAGGTCCATGTGGAAGGCTGTGGAACGAATTGCCAGGGGATGGAAGGGGGAGGGTTGGTAGTGGACCTGATGGAGCAGGATGCCCAGGGCCAGGGTTCCCAAAACTCCCAGGAGCATGGCAGCTTTGACCCGGTAGGCCTGGAGGACGGCGATGAGGAGCACGCCGAAGATCGCCAGTTGCGTGGAGGGGTGGTGAAGATCGCCGAGGGTGACGGTGGTGGCGTTGCTGCGAACGATGATGCCGGAGTTGACCAGGCCGATGAATGCAATGAAGAGACCGATGCCGGCGGCGACAGCGGCGTGGAGCTGGTGGGGAATGGCTCCCACCAGGCGCTGGCGAACGCCGCCAAGGGTGAGCAGAAGGAAGAGCACGCCGGAGACGAAGACGGCTCCCAAAGCCGTTTGCCACGCGATCCCCATGCCCTTGACTACGGTGTAGGTGAAGTAGGCGTTGAGACCCATGCCCGGCGCCAGGGCCAGAGGGTAATTGGCTAGCAGACCCATCAGGATGGACCCAATCGCCGCACAGAGGCAGGTGCTGGCGGTGACTGCGGCCAAAGGCATGCCGGTCTGGGAGAGGATGGCCGGGTTCACAAAGATGATGTAGGCCATGGTGATGAAGGTGGTAAAACCGGCGAGGATCTCTGTGCGCCAGCGGGTCTGGTGCTCGGCGAACCGGAAGTAGGCTTCAAGACGGGAGCGCATGCGCGAAGAATCCGTCTCCCTGGCGGGAGCGCGGGGAAGGAATGGCTGTGGTTTCAGCATACAGTGCGCAGCATGGGTTGCCGCACGGGTCGGCTGGAGGGCGATCTGAGGATGCAGCATGAAGGCCGGCTTACCATGAAGGCATGAACGCAGAGGACGTGAAGAGGATTCTGGGCCTGCAACCGCACCCCTGCGAGGGAGGATGGTACGTGCGCACCTGGGAGGCGGAGGAGTGGCTGGGGCCGAATGCCTTTGCGGACCAAAGGTACCAGAGCCCACGGCGAAGCTCCACAGCGATTTACTACCTGCTGGAGGCGAGGACGTTCAGCCGGATGCATATGTTGAAGAGCGATGAGATCTTCCATCACTACATGGGCGACGCGGTGGAGGTGCTGCAACTGTTTGAGGATGGCGGCAGCAGCCGGATGGTACTGGGCAGCGAGATCGCTGCCGGGCAGAGGCCCCAGTGCGTGGTGCGGCGTGGCGTTTGGCAGGGATGCCGACTGCTCCCTCGGCCCTTGGAGCCGGGCGCAGAGGCGTCCGGGATCGCTGCCGGGCAAGGATGGGCGCTGTTAGGCTGCACCGTCAGTCCGGGGTTCGAGTTTGAGGATTATCTGGACGGGCAAGCCGAGTCTCTGTTGCGCAAGTGGCCGCAGGAGGCAGAACTGATTCTCACCCTGAGCAAAGGGTAAGCCCTCTGGAGCGGGTTGCTACGGACCAGGCACAGCCGCAGGAGGGCTTCCGGGGCAGAGCCTTGCAGCAGAGTAGACCACTGCGCGCCGGAGTTCCCCGGGGTGAACTCGGCGGGTTTCGTGGGTTGAGAGATGCCGGGGCAAGGAAAGCTATGGGATGACGCGGCAGAAGCGGCTATCTCTGATGGGTGGGGTTCGGAATGGAAGGTTGCGAGCTGCAAGAAGGCGTTTCTCTGAACCGGGAAAACGATTTCTAGGGTAAACTGCCAGCGTTGGCGAAATCCATTTCCGATTGTGAGCGAACCTTCTGATGCGCGTGCCAAGCTTCCTTCTCTTCTGTCTCCTGTTCGGCACTGTTCCAGCCCCAGCCCAGCAGCCGGTGGCCCAACTCCAGATTGATACGGCGAAGATCGTCCGGCCGGCCAGCCCCGGGTTGTACGGTCTGATGACCGAGGAGATCAACCACTCCTACGAGGGAGGCTTGTATGCGGAGTTGCTGAGCAACGATACCTTCCGCGGCAACTGGATGAGCGTAGAGCATTGGGACCTGCTGCTGAAAGGCGAAGCGCAGGCGACCGCGGCTCTGGATCCCAAGGATGGCCCCAGTACGGCGCTGCCGAGTAGTCTGGAGTTGAAGGTGACCGCAGCCTCAGCAGAGAGCCCGGCGGGGGTGAGCAATCCTGGGTACTGGGGCATCGCGGTGCGTCCGCACACCATGTACAGCGGTTCGTTTTACGCTGAGGCGGATCCGGGTATGGGCCTTGTGAGGCTGAGCCTGATCGCCAACCAGACAGGCGCGGTGCTGGCGTCCGCTCAGGTGGCGCTCTCCGGCAGCGGATGGCAGCGTTATGCCTTCCAACTGCAGACCGGTCAGTTGGAAGGTTCCGCGCAGAACCACTTTGAGTTGACGGTTGGGCATCCGGGAGTACTGCATCTGCAGCTGGTTACCTTGTTCCCTCCGACATTTGGCGATCAGCCCAACGGGGATCGGACGGATCTGATGGAGAAGCTGGAGGCCATGCACGCCAACTTCCTTCGTCTTCCCGGTGGAAACTACCTGGAAGGAGACAGGATCAAGGATCGCTTCGACTGGGAGAAGACGATTGGGCCGCTGGTGGACCGGCCCGGACATCAAGGTCCGTGGGGCTACTGGTCAACGGATCAGTTTGGACTGTTGGAGTTTCTTGACTGGACCCAGGATCTGCACATTGAGCCCATCCTGGCTGTTTATGCGGGATACTCGCTGAAGGGTGACCATGTAACTCCGGGGAAGGATCTGGAGCCATACGTTCAGAGCGCTCTGGATGAGGTGGAGTACGTTACAGGCGATTTGCATACCAAGTGGGGAGCGGAGCGGGCTCGGGATGGGCATCCAGCGCCCTTCCCTTTGCAGTACATTGAGGTTGGAAACGAGGATTGGTTCGATCGCAGCGGAAGCTATCCGGCGCGCTTTGCCCAGTTTGCCGAGGCGCTGCGCAAGAGGTATCCGCAGTACAAGCTGATTGCAACGGCACCGGTTCAGGAGAAGAAGGGCGATGAACCGGACATGGTGGACGACCACTATTACAAGTCGCCGGAGCAGATGTTTGCTCTGGTGCATCACTATGACGCCGCGCCGCGTACCGGTCCGAAGGTTTTTGTCGGCGAGTGGGCGACGGTTTCTGCAACGCCGACGCCGGACTTTGGCGACGCACTGGGAGACGCTGCGTGGATGACAGGCATGGAGCGCAACAGCGATCTCATCAAGATCGCAAGCTACGCTCCACTTTTCGTGAATGTGCATAACAACGCGTGGTCGACCAATCTGATTGGCTATGACGCATCCTCCAGCTATGGTTCGCCGAGCTACTATGCGCAGTGCCTGTTTGCGGCGCACATGGGCGATGCCATCCCGCAGAGTTCATTGACCGGAGTGAACCCCGCGGCGAGGTTCTTTTACTCCGTGACGGAGTCTCGGCAGCAGCGAGTGCTGCACCTGAAGCTGGTAAACGCCACAACCGTAGCCCAACCGCTGGAGATTGCGATCAAGGGTACGAGCGCGGGACAGCATGCGGGTGAAATCTACTCGCTGCATGGCGCCACTTTTGCTGCAACCAACACCCTGGAGCATCCCACGGCGATTCAGCCAGTGCAAACCACGCTGCACTTCAGCGGCAGAGAGTTGAAGCTCACGGCTCCGCCGCTGACCATTGAGGTGATCGATGTACCGCTGCGGTAGGAAAAGCGTGCTGGCTGGAGCGGCATCAACGGCAGATTGACGCTGCTCCAGCCTGATTGGTTCCTCCCTGCGTCGTTTGCCGAACCTGGCGTTTAGACGACATAGAGGCTGACGTACTGATCCACGGGTATTGCTTCCAGAATGCCCTGGTCGAGGGAGGCTTCCAGGATGCGATCGCGGACCTCGGGTGAGAAGCGGCGATCGAGGTTGGCCCGGAACTTGTCCACCAGCAGCGGGATGCCGTCGCTGCGACGCAGCCGATGTCCGATGGGGTACTCCACGACGACCTCTGGCAACTGGGCTCCGCCGGTGGTATGGACGGTGAGGGCGTTGGCGATGGAGCGTTTGGCGGGATCATGATAATCCGCAGTGAAGGCTGGGTCTTCGCTACAGTGGATGCGAGCGCGAAGGGAGTCGATCTTTGGACCAAGGACGGGATCGCAGGCGACGGAGTCCTCATAGTCCTGCGCGGTGAGGCCGCCGGTGATCAAAGCCACGGCCACCATGTACTGGATGCAGTGGTCGCGGTCGGCAGGGTTGCGCAACGGTCCCTGCTTGTCAATGATGCGGATGCAGGCCGAGTGAGTGCGAATGGTCACGCTTTGGATGGCGTCGGCAGACAAGCCCTGCTCAGCCAGTTGGCGGTGCAGGGTGACGGCCGCCTCCACTGCGGTCTGGGCGTGGAACTCGGCAGGGAAGGAGATCTTGAACAGGACGTTCTCCATCACATAGGAACCGTAGGGACGCTGGAACCGAAAGGGCCGGCCCTTGAAGCTGACATCGTAAAAGCCCCAGGTTTTGGCGGTGAGCGCAGAGGGATATCCCATCTCGCCGGTCCCGGCGATGAGGGCCAGGCGAACGGCGCGCGAGGTAGCGTCGCCGGCCGCCCAGGACTTGCGGGAGCCTGTGTTGGGAGCATGCCGGTAGGTGCGCAGGGATTGACCATCCACGAAGACCAGGGAGACGGCGTTCAGCGTCTGTTCGCGAGTCAAGCCGAGCAACTGGCACACCACGGCGGTAGAGGCCAATTTGACCAGAATCACATGATCCAATCCCACCTGGTTGAAGGAGTTCTCTAAGGCCATGCAGCCCTGAATCTCGTGAGCCTTGATCATCGCCGTCAGCACATCACGCATGCGCAGGAGATGACCGTTGCGGCTTAGCCAGTCGGCCACGGCCAGGATGGCGCCCAGGTTGTCCGAGGGATGGCCCCACTCGGCGGCGAGGAAGGTGTCATTGTAATCCAGCCAGCGGATCATGGTGCCGATGTTGAAGGCAGCCTGCACGGGGTCCAGCCGATAGGACGTGCCCGGGACGCGCGCCCCGTGGTGCATGGTGAGGCCAGGGACCACGGGGCCGAGGAGCTTCGCGCAGGCGGGAAACTCCAGCGCCTGGAGGCCGCACCCCAGGGTGTCCAGCAGGCAGAGGCGTGCCGTGTCATAGGCTAGTTGGCTGGTGACCTGATAGTTGAGAGCGTAATCGACGATGTCGACGATGGGCTGATCAAAGGGCTGCGGAACATGCGGCTGCGATGCGGACATAGGCTCCTCAAAAGATGGTGGTGAAGGGGTTTGAGTTTCTCGAAACAGTTAGCGCAAGGAACAAACGGAAGAGCGGCGGCAGCGTCCAACCCGAGAAGCCGGGTTAGGTGCGCTGCTCGATGGGAGGAAAGGGAAGGTTATCCGGCCCGGTGTAGTTGGCGCTGGGACGGATGATCTTGCCGTCCGCACGCTGCTCCATGACGTGAGCCGACCAGCCGCTGGTGCGAGCCATGGCGAAGATGGGCGTGAACATCGCGGTGGGAATTCCCATGGTGTGATAGGCGACGGCGGAGAACCAGTCCAGGTTGGGGAACATGTGCTTGACCTCCCAAAGCACAGCTTCAAGACGTTCGGCGATCGCGTAGATGCGCCGGTCGTCGGTCTCCGCGGAGAGATCGTGCGCGATCTTCTTGATTACCGCGTTGCGCGGGTCGCTGATGGTGTACACGGGATGACCAAAACCGATGATGACCTCCTTATTCTCGATGCGGCGGCGAATATCCGCTTCAGCCTGATCCGGTGAGCTATAGCGCTGCTGAATCTCCAGCGCCACCTCGTTGGCTCCGCCGTGTTTTGGCCCCTTGAGCGCGCCGATGGCCCCAGCCACGCAAGAGTAAAGGTCCGAACCCGTGCCGGCAATCACCCGGGCTGTGAAGGTAGAGGCGTTGAACTCATGCTCAGCGTAGAGGATCAACGAAGTATGCATGGCGCGAACCCACTCTGGACCGGCAGGGTGGCCGTGCAACAGATGCAGGAAGTGCCCGCCGATGCTGTCATCTTCTGTCTCCACCTCAATGCGATGGCCGGCATGTGAGAAGTGGTGCCAGTAAAGCAGCATCGAGCCGAGCGAGGCGAGAAGACGATCCGCAATGTAGCGTGCGGAAGCTTCCGTGTAAGGCTGGGGCTCCATCTCCACGGTTGCCAGCACGGAAACACCCACCCGCAGCACATCCATGGGATGCGCCCCGGCGGGAATCTGTTCAAGCGCAACCCTTACCTCCTGAGGCAGACCGCGCAGGCCAATCAGGCGCTGTTTGTAGTGCGCCAGTTCATGCGCGGTGGGCAGCTTGCCGTAGAGCAGAAGGTAGGCCACCTCTTCAAACTGACAGTGAGCGGCCAGATCGAGGATGTCGTAGCCGCGGTAGTGCAGATCATTGCCGCTGCGTCCCACCGTGCACAGCGCGGTGTTGCCGGCTGGAACGCCGGAGAGCGCGACAGACTTTTTCGGCTTGAAGCCGAAAGGGGTAGCGACTTCCTGGGTATCCGTGTGCGATGAAGTGCTCATTTTCGTGCTCCTGGTATGCAGACTGGGTTAAGGCTGGCTTTTGAAGAGAGACGCAATGGTTGATGCGGAAGGACCGACCGCCATTCGACTCTGAATCCGTTAAGACAGGTGAGCGGATCTGGCTACTTCTTCTTGTTCTTCTTCCGGTTCTCCGGCGTCTGGCTTCCCTTCTTTCCTGACTCCTGGTTCTTCTTTCCAAGTTTCCTTTCTTGCTTCTGTTCCGCTTGCTTTTCTTTGTGCTTCTCTGTCTCTTCTTTGGCGAAGAGCTGATCGAGCTTCTGCTCATAGGCGTGGTAACCGAGGAAGTCATAGAGTTCAGCCCGGGTCTGCATGGTCTGAACCACCTTTTGCTGGGTGCCGTCCGAGCGGATGTGCCGGTAGACGTTGAGGGCAGCCGCGTTCATGGCGCGGAAGGCGGAGAGCGGATAGAGCGCCAGAGAGACCTTCGCGCTGCGCAGTTGGCGCAGGGTGAACAGGGGCGTGGAGCCGAACTCCGTGATGTTGGCCAGGATGGGAGCTCCCGTGCGCCGGGCAAAGGCGCGATACTGATCGAGCTCTGTCACCGCCTCTGGAAACATCATATCCGCACCGGCTTCCACGCAAGCGGCGGCGCGGTCCAGCGCGGCGTTCAAGCCCTCCGAGGCCAGAGCGTCTGTACGAGCCATGATCACAAAGGTGGGGTCGGTCCGGGCGTCCACGGCCGCCTTGATGCGATCGATCATCTCCGCAGTGGAGACGATCTGCTTGTTGGGCCGGTGCCCACAGCGCTTGGCCTGCACCTGGTCTTCGATGTGGCAGCCCGCGGCTCCGAACTTGATCAAGGAACGGACGGAACGGGCCAGGTTGAAGGCTCCGCCGAAGCCAGTGTCGATATCCACCAGCAGCGGCAGGGAGCAGACGTCCGTAATGCGACGCACATCGGTGAGGACATCGTCCAGCGTGGAGATGCCCAGGTCCGGCATGCCGAGCGAGCCGGCAGCCACCCCGCCGCCAGAGAGATAGATGGCCCGGTAGCCCACCCGCTGCGCCATCAGCGCATGGTAGGCGTTGATCGCGCCGACCAACTGCAAGGGATGTTCCGCCTCCATGGCGGAGCGTAGCCTTCCTCCCGCGGTAGTCGCTTGCAGCTTCTCACTCATCCTTTTGTTCCCTCACCAATGAAAATAAAGTTGTTGAGTGTGGATTGGGTCGCGGGTTGGATCGGGGGTTCAGGACGCGGCCCAGCTCCAGAGACTTCATCGTCAAATCGCGAAATAACGAAAGTCAAATCCTGAATTCTCTATTTCGACCATATTGTGCGGTTACCGAAACTCTGTTGCTGCCGAGGGCGGATGGGAGGGGAACGCCGCCAAAGGGATCCATGGAAGACGCCTGGAACATCATGGATTTGGCATAGCGGCTGCATGAGCGGGTTTTACGCGGCAGGCGCAGGCGCGGAAGTTGGCTGCCTCCGGGTTGGCCATGGCGCAGGCATAGAGGGGCCAGGCGATGGATTCCAGAAGCCGGATCTTCTCTGCCTTGGAGAGCTTGCCGGGCCGGCTGATCCCCGCGCTGCTGCCAGTTAATGCACCGGGGTAAAAGTACCGCTGAAAGGAGCGACTAGCCGGGCTTTGTCCGGCGGGGTCGACAAGAAAGGAGTTGGTGAGCTGCGCGAGCGAGCGGCCGGAGAGATTGGGAAGATGATAGGCGGACGAATAGGTGTACTCCTGCGTCCAGACCGTCTGGTGGCCGGTCAGGTTGGCGGCGACATAGACCGTGTAGTCCTGCACGGTAGCGGTTTTGGGATCGACCTGGGCGACGGTGAAGGCGGGGTGGTTGCCGTCCACCGGGGAGATGGAGGGAACCAGTTTTCCGGGCACAACGGCTGAGCTTGGGCTGGACGCGTGCGTTTCGCTGTAGCCAGGGAAGACGCGAAACTCGTCCATGTGAGTATGGCCAAAGAGCGCGAGGCGAATCACGTCCGGGTACGCTTCTATGGTCCGAGCCAGGTCTGCGGAGCGCAGGAACTCTGCGGGATCCTGGCCGGCGCAGACGTTGCGAGCCGAGGTGAAGGTGCGGTAGACGTCAATACCGGGCGGAATGTGGGCCATGATCCAGACCTGTTGATGCGCAGCGCGCGCAGCGTTGAGCTGAATGCGAAGCCAGGCGATCTGCCGGTCCGCGGCGGCGGTATCTGCGGCGCTGGCCCCGTGGCATCCTGCGTAGTGGCTGGACTGGAAGAGATCCTGCAGGAGGATGAGGCGGGAGGATTGCATGGGAGCGGGGAGAGTCAGGTTCGCGTCTCCCATTTGGGGATAGGTTTGCAGAATGGCCGAACGGTTTGCGGAGGACAGGGTGGCCGGCGCGAAACTACCGGCGGCGGACTGGAGAAAAGCGCTGTCTGGATCTTCCCTGTAGTCGTGACAACCGGAGTCGTTGTTCCCCAGAGCGAAGTAGATGGGGGAGTGCGGGAAGGCAGCTTGCAACTGCAGGGCGACGAAGGCAATCGTGCGGGCAGCGAAGGCAGAGAGTTCGGCGGCGGTCGCTCCAGGGGCCAGAGCGTGGAAGCGGCAATCGAACTGATGGGCCAGAAGGTCGCCCGAGACGGTAACAAAGAGCGGCTCGGGCTGCCGCGCTTTTTCAGCGCGCAGGCTGGACGCGAGCAACTCGGGCGGGGTGTCCGTGCCTCTAGCGTTACAGGCGGCCTGTAGCCGGGCAAAGTCTGCGGTCTGCTGAGGCGAGGCCGGAGCAGAGAGGATGGCAGCCCACCCGTCGGCAGGCGTGGAGCGGAGCTGGGCAAATCGGGAAGGATCGTGAAACGGATCCAGATGGATGTCTGAGAGCATCAGAACCGCGACAGATCTCTGAGGACGGGATTCTTGAGGGGTGGAAACCGAAGAGGCCACGGCTGGCGAAGGGAAGAAGAACAGCGTGAGCAGCGAAAGAAGACAAAAAGATTTCAAAGCAGCAGACCTCACAACCGGAAAGGATCGGTTATCCTTGCACATCTGCTGACGAGTGTAGCGCGGACGTGTAGACTAGTGGCCTAGCCGACGCATGGGGAACAGAGTAACCTATGAGGCGTGTAGAGTTTGCAGAACTGCAAGGGCGAATCGAGCTGGTTCTGTTGGCGTTGGGGATGGCGCCGGCTCGCGCGGCTCTTGGGGCAAGGCTGATTGCGGAGACGGATCGTGATGGGGTGCGGACGCACGGCGTAGCGCGGCTGCCGCGATTTGCGCAGTGGGTGCAGAGCGGCGTGATCGATCCCCGCGCAGGACCGGAGAAAGTGGCAGGGTTTGGCGCTATTGAGCGCTGGACGGGGAGACGCGGTCCGGGAAATCTGGCAGCCTACTCCGCGATGCAACGAGCGATGGAGTTGGCGCGGGAACATGGGCTAGGATGCGTAGCGCTGGCTGACACCTCCCACTGGATGCGGGCGGGGACTTATGGCTGGCAGGCCGCGGATGCGGGATTTGCCGCACTCTGCTGGTCCAATACGCTCCCCAATATGCCACCGTGGGGGGCCGGTAGCACTGCGTTAGGGAATAATCCGCTGGTAATCGCCGTTCCGCGCCGCGTCCTCTCGCCAGGTGAAGGCGCAGGCCGCTCCGCTCCTATTGTGCTGGATATGGCAATGAGCCAGTTCTCTTACGGTGCGCTGGCCAGCTACCGCGCCCGTGGCGAAGCTCTCCCGGTGCCTGGGGGATACGACGAGTACGGGCGGCTGACCACGGATGCGGCGGCGATTGAGCGCTCCCAGCGAGCCCTGCCCATCGGGTATTGGAAGGGTTCCGGGTTGGCCTTTGTGCTGGATGTGCTGGCGGCGATGCTGAGCGGAGGGTTGGCAACGCATGACCTTTCTCCGGATCCACTCAAAGAGGTAGGGCAATCGCAGGTCTTTCTGGCTATCGCGCCGGCCTCGGTTGAGACGATGGAAGAGTTGAGCCGCTTTGCCCAGGGCGCCAGCATGGCCCAGCGGGCCGTTGATGCCTTGCATGCGGCCAAACCGATTCATTCCGGCGAACCGGTGCGCTATCCCGGTGAGGGAACGCTGCGCAGCCGCGAAGAGAGCATGCTGCTGGGTGTCGCCGTGGAAGATGAAGCATGGGAGGCCTTTGTGCAGTTGGAGCTGAAGCTCTCCCACGCTTGAGTCTGGGCAAGGATCGGCAGGCCGCGAGAACTGCTCCGCCGCTGAGAGCAGCGAGGCAGATTCCGGAAGTCAACAAGCGGGATGACGGTGGAGAAGCGGACGGATGCTTCGGCCGCGCTTCGCAACGAGGTTCTCTGCTTTACATGTTGGTGTGGCCGTGGCGCATCGCCTCATTGAAGCTGGGCTTGATGAAGGCCAGGGCCTTTTCTACCTGGTCGCGGTAGAGGTCCTCCTGGGTGCGCAGCGTGTCGCTGGCCGTAGCCCATTCGGTGCTGCTATCGAGGACAATGAGTCCCTCGGCAGAGAGCGCCTGGGCGGCGCGCTTGAGATCAGCAACGTCGTTGTTGAGGTACTGCGCATCGCGCG
This sequence comes from Acidobacteriaceae bacterium, assembly GCA_049977105.1. Lineage (GTDB taxonomy): Bacteria > Acidobacteriota > Terriglobia > Terriglobales > Acidobacteriaceae > Granulicella. The sequence continues at coordinate 17,784 of JBMFGX010000048.1, forward strand.
GATCGGCGAGCCAGACCGGCCGGCCGCCGCCCAGGATGTGAGAGAGCCAGAAGACCTTGGCGCAGAGATAGTCGCGGCGCTGCTTCTCGGTGGTGTCATTGAAGACAAAGACCTGCTGCTTCATGGAGTAGTAGCGTGTGGTGACCGGGACGGGCTGCCGGTTACCGGACTGAACCAGTTCGAGTTGGCCTTGGTCCAGTGTCTTGCGGACGGCGTTGTAGATGACTCCTTCTGCGAAGGGCTGCTCCAGCGCCACCAAAACCGTGGCGAAGGTCTGGGTCATGGAGGCAGAGAGCTGAGCGTTCAGCTTGCTGCCACGGCCATCTTCCAGCCGGATGTTGCCATGCACGATAAAGGTATCCGCTCCTGAGGTGGAGCAATGGAAGGGCCAGCCGAAGTGGCCAAAGCTGAGCGGGAGGCCGTGCAGCGTGAGGTGAATTTCCGGTTGCGGGTTGCGCAGGCGCTGGGCTACCTCAGCGAGATAGACCGCCAGCGGCGCAGTGAACTTGGGGTCTGCCGGGTCGAAGCCCTGGCTGAGTTCGAGCAACTTCTCTGTGACAGGGCCTGCGTGAGAGGCTGCGCTGCCAGCCAGTGTAAGGATGTAGCGAGTGGTAGGGCCTCCGCTATAATCTGTGCCGGGGTCGACCGGCGTGAGGTTCAAACCGGCTTGATGCGCAGCCGCTTCCAGCGCTGAAGAGAGTTGCGTGGATGTGCTCATGGCAGGGTCCTTTGTATCTGAGATGGCAAGCTCTATTTTAGCGGTTTGACCGGCGGCCCGGGAGTCCTGAGGAATACGGCAGGCCAAGCAAGCCTATGCAGCGGCAGATCGTATGGGTAACTGAGCGAGACAAAACCCTGGCGTCTCACTGGGGTCCCGTTCTGATCTAGAATAATTTGGCTATGGCATTTAAATATCAGGGTGTTGACTTTCTCTCGTTTGACTCTTTGCTCTCCGAAGACGAGTTGCTGGTGCGCAATAACACACGCTCGTTTATCGATGACCACGTGATCCCGATCATCGAGTCCTGCAACCGGGAGGGTCGTTTTCCGCGGGAGTTGATCCGGCCCATGGGCGAACTTGGCTTCTTTGGCGCCACGCTGCCGGACTACGGCTGCGCGGGCATGAACAATGTAGAGGCGGGATTGCTTTATCAGGAGTTGGAGCGTGGCGACTCCGGCATCCGCAGCTTCGCCAGCGTTCAATCCGCTCTGGTGATGTACCCGATACACGCCTTTGGCTCGGAAGAGCAGAAGGCGCGTTGGTTGCCCAGGCTGGCCAGGGGAGAGGCGGTGGGTTGCTTTGGTCTTACCGAGCCGGACTTCGGCTCCAACCCCAGCGGAATGCGCACCCGTGCTCGCAGAGAGGGTGACGAGTACATCCTGAACGGGGAGAAGATGTGGATCACCTCCGGCAGCATCGCCGACGTGGCTGTGATCTGGGCCAAGCTGGAAGACCCCGCGACGGATAAAGAGCCGCGCATCCACGGCTTCCTGGTGGAGACGGATCGTCCAGGCTTCTCCGCGCAGGATGTCCATGGCAAGTGGTCGCTGCGCGCTTCGGTGACCTCTGGACTCTCGCTGCAGAACGTCCATATTCCCGCCGCCAACCTGCTGCCGGGCAGCGACGGGCTGAAGTCTCCCCTGGAGTGCCTGAGCCAGGCGCGCTACGGGATCGCCTGGGGAGCGATTGGCGCGGCGATGGCCTGCTACGACACAGCCCTGCAGTACTCCAGGCAACGCAAGCAGTTCCGCAACCAGCCCATTGCCGGCCACCAGTTGGTGCAGGAGAAGCTGGCCTGGATGGTTACGGAGATCACCAAGGCGCAGCTCCTGGTTCTGCAGGTTGGCCGCCTGAAGGACCAGAACAAAGCCGGCTTCCAGCACATCTCCATGGCCAAGCGCAATAACGTCTGGATGGCGCTGGAGTGCGCACGTCTCTCCCGGGATATTCTGGGCGCCAACGGCATTACGGACGATTATCCGATCATGCGCCACATGATGAACCTGGAGTCCGTGAAGACCTACGAAGGCACGCACGACATCCACACGCTGATCGTAGGCCAGAGCGTCACCGGTATCGCGGCTTACTAGTATTACCGCTGAAGCGGGTGAGCTGCTTCGCTATGGGCCGTGTTTGTCTGCATGACGGATGGATAAACGCTTATCAGGACGGAATCTTGAGTGATTGCCGCGCCGCCCTCCGCATTTCGAGGCTGTTTGCGCGCTGGGGCGCACGCGAGGGCAGTCTCGCCTATTCACAGGGCTTGCTGAGTCGCTGTCAACGGAAGAATGGCTGGCGATTGGCCAAGTAGAGGTGTGAAGGAGTTCCTTATCGCATGTGGCATGTGCTGAACCGGGAGCGCTGGGATGTCGAAGCGTCCGGAACGTCTCCGCGATTCCGTGC
>JBMFGX010000049.1:0-20123 GCA_049977105.1 Acidobacteriaceae bacterium
GGGTGGGGGGGGGGGGGGGGGTTGAGCGTGGCGGCTGTGGCTGCGACCGTGCGGGAGATACGGCGAGAGAAGGGGATGCTGCTGGTGGAGGGAGATGCGGATTGCCGAAGTGCGGGGTCGTTTTTCAAGAATCCGGTTGTGGGGGTGGAGCGGCTGGAGGCGGTGGCCGCAAGGGCCGGGGTGCAGCCGGAAGCGGTTCCGAGTTGGGCGGCGGGGATGGGGCGGATCAAGATTCCGGCGGCGTGGCTGCTGGAGCGAGCGGGGTTTGTGAAGGGGTTTGGGGATGGGCCGGCGGGGATCTCCACACGGCATACGCTGGCGTTGACGAATCGTGGCGGGGCGACCTGCGCCGATGTTGAGAGGTTGCAGGCGCAGATTGTGGCTGGAGTGAGGGAGCGATTTGGGATTACGCTGGAGCGCGAGCCGGTGTTACTGGAGTAGGGGGTGCGCGGCTGGCTGGGCGTCGGTGGCCAAATGAGATGCGCTCGGGTTGGGGTGCGGCTGGTTGGGTATCGAGGGTGGATGGGGCCGCATTGTGGTTTGGCTAGAGCAGGATCTGGAGCATGCGGGAGCGCTCTTCGGCGAGGACGCGTGAGGCGGGGCCCTGGTCGATGATTCGCCCCTGTCCGAGGCGAATTACCTGGGCGTGCAGCAGCAAAGCCTCCTCGACATCGTGGGTGACGGAGAGTACCGGCGCGCCTAGCTGGTGGGCAAGCTGTTGCATGCGCGGGAGCAAGGCGTCGCGCAGCGCGCGGTCGATGCCGGTGAAGGGCTCATCCAGCAGGATGAGGCGGGGATGGGGGACGGCGAAGGCTCGGGCGAGGTTCACGCGCTGGCGTTCGCCGCCGGAGAGATCGGCCGGTCTTCGCTCAGCCAGCGCCTGAAGTTGGAAGGATTCGATGGCCTGATCGATGATGGCTGCGTCGGCGCCGGGCTCGTCTGGGGATTGGCGGCTGGGAGAAGCGCCAAGACGGGCCTGGGTGGGGAAGGCGATGTTCTGGCGGGCGGACATGTGCGGAAACAGGACAGCGCCCTGCGGAGCGTAGGCCAACTGGCGGAGGTGCGGAGGGGTGCGGTGAAGGCGGCGGTCGGCTGGAGCCGGGGCGGCGGCGCTTGTGGTGCGGGCGAAGATATTGGAGATGTCGGCGTGAGAAGGCTGGTCGAGAAGTCCGCAGATGGCCCGGAGGATGGTGCTTTTGCCGCTTCCGGTGGGTCCGAAGATGACGGTCCAGCGGGAGTTGAGTGTGAGTTCGAGGTCGAGATGGAGAGGGCCCACATGGGTGTTGAGCCGAAGCCGGTAGAGGGGAGCGTCCGGCTGGACGCCTGGCCGGCTTTCTAGTGGCTCTGGCGGTGTTTGCTCGGGCGCCGGGGCTGATGGGCGATGGGATGGTGGAAGGTCAGGCAAACTCAGCCCTCCGGCTTCCACGCCCGTAGACGATGAGCAGGGCAAGGAAGGAAATAGCGGCCAGCGCCGCGGCGGTGAGGTTGGCGCTGGAGTAACGGAGCTCCTGCACCTGGTCAAAGATGGCGATGGAGAGGGTGCGGGTGACGCCGGGGATGTCTCCGCCGACCATGAGCACGACGCCGAACTCTCCGACGGTGTGAGCGAAGGTGAGGACTGCGGCGGTGACGTAGGCGGCACGCGAGAGAGGAAAGGTGATGCGGCGGAAGACGATCCAGGGCGAGGCTCCGAGGACCTGGGCGACCTCTACGGTGGGGCGATCGATGGAGGAGAAGGCGACCACCAGCGGCTGCACGGCGAAGGGCAGGCTGTAGATGATGGAGCCGATGACCAGGCCAGAGAAGGTGAAGGCCAGGGGATGCCCGAGGAGGGTGATGAGGGTTCTGCCCAGAGCCGTTGCGGGGCCCAGACCGACGAGGAGATAAAAGCCGAGGACGGTGGGGGGAAGGACGAGGGGCAAGGCCACGGCAGCTTGCGCCATGCGCCGCGCCGCTCCACGGCCGGCTGCAATCCAGGCAGCCAGCGGCGTGGCGAGCAGCAGTAGAAGAAGCGTGGTGAGGCTGGCCAAGCGAAGCGTGAGACCGAGGGCGGCAAAGTCCATGGTGGTGTCAGTCTAGTCCCTGAGTTCTGGTGCGGGGTTGGAGGCTATGGTGGTGGGCTTTCTGCCGAGGAGATGGACGAGGGATGGTTCGGGCCGGCCGTGGTTCGTCGGTGGCGGTTAGTTTGCCGGGTCGAGGCCGAGGCTGGGAAGGCTCTGCTGGATCTTCTGGCTGGTGAGCCAGCGGAGAAAGCGCTGAGCCTCTGCCTGATTCGGGGAGGATTTGAGGATGACTGCGCACTGGCGAATGGGTTGGTAGGTTGCGGTTGGAATCCGGACGAAGGAGCCGATGGCGCGAGCGTGGGTCGAGTTGCCAATGGTGAGGGAGATGAGCGCGGCCTGGGCGTTGCCGGACTCGGCGAACTCTGCTGTCTGACCGATATTTTCTGCGATGACGAGTTTGGATGCGAGCTGAGAGGAGAGGTGCAGGGATGTGAGGGCCTGATCGGCGGCGATGCCGTAAGGAGCGTGCAGGCCATTGGCGATGGCGATCTTGCGGACCCCGGGGTTGGTAAGGGAGTGGAGCGAGATGGGCTGGGCGGGCGAGTCGCGGCGCGCCCAGAGGACGAGAACGCCGCGGGCATAGGGTATCGGGCTGGGTTCAGTGCTGCGGCCGGCGTTGACCAGGATTTGAGGATGTGCGGCGTCGGCGGAGAGGAAGAGATCCTGAGGATCGCCGTTGAGGATCTGCTGGGTGAGGGTTGCGGAGGATGCGAAGGAGGCGATGATCCTGACGCCGGTGGCCCGCTGGTACTGCGCTTCAAGTGTGGGTAGAACGGGTTCCAGGTCAGCGGCGGCTGCGATGCGCAGGGGGTTTGGTGAAGAAGAGCGCGGTATTTGAGCGCTGGAGACGGAAGCGAACAGAAAGAGCGGGAGAGCGGCGAGGGCCAGCGTGAGGATGGACTGATTCCGGACGGAGCCGACTTTACGGTAGGCTAGAGAAAAGTATGAACGCTTCATCACACATCCTTCGGTGCACGGGGTGCGGCGACAGAATTGCCGCAGCGCAGGCACAGAGCAATTTTAGATGCCGCGTCTGCAACGATCTGTTTGAGGTGGAGTATCCGTGGAGCGAGAGCGCTGTGCAGGGCGGACCGGAGACCAGCCAGCCAGGGACCAGGAACCTGCCCAATACCAGTGCGCTGCGTTATCTATGGCAGGAGCGAAGGACCTCAACGCTGGGCGTGGACCAGAGCGGGGTATGGAGGTTTCGGGATCTGCTGCCGATTGTGGCCGAGGAGCAGGTGATTACGCTGCGGGAGGGTAATACGCCGCTGTATGAGATGCCCAGGACAGCGGCGGCGCTGGGGTTGAACTGGCTGCTGGCGAAGCATCAGGGGATGAATCCGACCGGATCGTTTAAGGACACGGGCATGACGGCGGCTCTTTCCGTGGCGGTAGCGAGCGGGTTTGAGTGGGTAGCGTGTGCTTCGACGGGAAACACATCCGCGGCGATGGCTGCCTATGCGGCCCGGGCTGGGGTGCGTAGCCTGGTGCTGATTCCAGAGGGAAAGATCGCTTGGGGCAAGCTGTCGCAGGCAATGGACTACGGATCGGCGACGCTCCAGCTGCGGACGGACTTTGATGGTTGCGTGAGGGTGCTGGGTGAGGTGGTGAAGAGAGCCCCGGTGTATCTGCTGAACTCCGTGAATCCTTATCGGCTGGAGGGGCAGAAGACGCCGGCGTTCGAGATGATGGAGCAGTGCGACTGGCAGGCTCCGCAGCATGTGATTGTGCCGGGCGGGAACCTGGCCAACTGCTCCGCGCTGGGTAAGGGTTTTGCCGAGATGATGCATCTGGGTCTGGTGCATCAGGTTCCTAAGATCAGCGTGATCCAGGCGGAGGGGGCCAATCCGTTGTACCGAAGCTGGCAGGCAAACGGCGGAGTGGCGCTGGAGCCGGTGGTTGCGAGGACGCGGGCGTCGGCGATTCAGATTGGCAACCCGGCTTCCTGGAAGAAGGCGGTGCGGACGCTGGTCTGGACGGGGGGATGGTGTGAGCAGGTATCGGAGCGGGAGATTGCGCTGGCCAAGGCCGAGATTGGGGCTGAAGGGATTGGCTGCGAACCGGCCTCCGCGGTGACGCTGGCGGGGCTGAAGAAGCTGGTGGCCGATGGGCGAGTGGGCCGGGAGGATAAGGTGGTGTTGCTGCTGACCGGGCATACGTTGAAGGACTCCGACTACACGATCAAGTATCACCTGGGCGAGTTGCTGAGCGAGGCGGAGATGGAGGGAGCAGGTTCGGCTGAGTTGGCGCAGCACGGCCGGCTGCGGCGGGCACCGATGGTACTGGACGCCGATGCGGATGCTGTGCTGCGAGTGCTCGACGCGCAGGCATCTGCGCTGGGGCGAGCGTGAGCGCGGCTGGGGTGGGCTGGAGCCAGGGAAGACAGAGGCGAGGGCTGAGGATCTCCCTGTCTGCAACCTCGGCCAATCTGGGGCCGGGTTTTGACTCGGTGGGATTGGCGCTATCGATGCGGCTAACGGTTGAGGCGCAGGCGGCGGCAGGGTTCCAGATCCAGGCCACAGGACGAGACGCGGAGCGCTGCGGAGGGGTGGAAGAGAACCTGATTCTGGAGACATATGGTGAGGTGTTGCAACGAGCAGGGGCGAAGGTAACGCCACTGCATCTGAAGGTGCATAACGAGATTCCGCTGGGGATGGGCTGCGGATCGAGCGCAGCGGCTCTGCTGGCCGGGGTGGCGCTGGCCGATCACTTTGGAGGGTTGGGTTGGAGTGATGCGGGAATTGTGGCGGAGGCCTGCCGGAGGGAGGGGCATCCGGATAATGTGACCGCGTGCTGGTACGGAGGGTTTACGGTGGCGGCGGCGACCGGAGACAGCGTGCATGTGGCTACGTTTGGTCAACATTTTGTGCAGAACAGCGCGCAGCGTTTTGTGCAGAGTCTGGCGCAGATCTCCGGAAGCACGCGGATGTGGGAGATGCTGCTGGCGATGCCGGCGACGAGTCTGGCGACGCGGCAGGCCAGGGCGCTGCTGCCGGAGAGTTACTCAAAGGAGGACGCGATCTTCAATGTGCAACGGGCGGCGCTGCTGGTGGCTGCGTTTGCGCAGGGACGGCTGGACCTGCTGGGAACGGCGATGCAGGACAGGATGCATCAGCCTTACCGGCAAGAGGCCTGTCCTCTGCTGAAGACGATGCTTCCGCTGATGAAGGAGCGGGAGATTGCGGGGGTGGCCTTGAGCGGCGCGGGACCTTCTGTGCTGGTGTTTTTGTCAGAGCATGCGACGCTGTTGGAGGCGGAGACGCTGATTCAAGGGGTAGTTGGAGCGGATGTGGAGCTATTGCCGGTGCGGGTTGGGAACGGAGCGGAGCGGAGTTTTCTGTAGGGCGCAGGGCGGTTTGGAATCATTTTCGACCGTCTGGCATCTATGATGGTAAGGGGTTGGAGATTGGCTGGTGCTACCAAAAGGTGTGGCGGGCCAGGAAGATCCCCAAAGGAGAGGAGTTCGTATGGCAGGTCAGTTTGTTTCTGAGGTGAACGACGGGGAGTTTGAACAGAAGGTTCTGCAATCAGATATGCCGGTCCTGGTGGATTTCTGGGCGGCTTGGTGCGGTCCCTGCCGCGCAGTGGCCCCGGTGGTGGAGGCGGTGGCTGAGCAGTACCACGGGAAGCTGAAGGTGATGAAGATGGACGTCGACAGAAACAATCTGACGCCCGGCCGTTATGGCATTCGCGGAATTCCTTCGTTGCTGATCTTTAAGGGCGGCAAGGTTGCCGAGCAGATCGTGGGATTCGTTCCCAAGGATACGATTGAAGCCACTTTGAAGCGGGTTCTTGCCTAAAGAACCGATCGAACACGAGATGGAGCAAAGGCTGTGGATGCGCCTTCCCGTCGAGGTGTAAGTGACACGGGCGGGTTGGCCCTGCCGGTCCGGGTAAGGGTTGGCAAAGGGTGAAGTGTGCCTGGTCTGGGTTGGCTTGATTGAGGCGCGGCGCGCGTTTGCAGGCTGAGATTCGGGTGTTGAGACTGCCAGATACCTGGTTGGTTTAGCGGGTGCGCTCGGTCTATTCTGGGGTTTCGGTTGGGCTGCGTGGCAAGCCTGAGTTGGTTGCGCATGGGTAGCAGGGCGGAGGAATCGAAGTCGGCTGGTGGGGCAGACTGTGCGGCGGTTTGTAGCGGTGAGAGGGCTCCAGACTGGGTGCGAAGAGCAGAGGCATGATCGCGGTACCATTCTCTTGAAGGAAGAGGGCGTGGAGATGCGCTCTTCCATGGACGGATGCAGGAGAGCCGGGTAGCCCGACGATGCTGGAGTGGAGTCTTGTTCACGGGAGTCTGATCGCCTTTTTCATTCTGGCGAACAGCTTTTTTGTGGCTGCGGAGTTTGCCATTGTCAGCGTTCGGGAGACGCGGATCGAACAACTGATTGCGGAGAATCGTCCGGGAGCTCGAACGGCGCTGCGGCTGAAGCAGGAGCTGGACAAATTTTTGCCTGCTGTACAGTTTGGCGTGACGATAGCGAGCCTGGCGCTGGGTGGACTGGGAGAGCCCGTACTGGCGGGCGCGGTTCTGGTCTGGCTGAAGCATATGGGGCGGTTCGGCAGGCTGCCGGGCATCCACTTGCATGCGGTGTTCTATGCGCACACGATCGCTGTGATGCTGGCCTTTGCGATTATTACCTACTTTGAGGTGTTGCTGGGCGAGTTGGTGCCCAAGTCATTGGCGCTGCAGCGTGCGGAGCGGATCGCGCTGGCGATTGCAGGGCCGATGGACTTTTTTCTGCGGATGACGCGGCCGGCAGTGAGCTTGATGAATCGGTCGGCAGAGATGGTACTGCGGTCTTTTGATGCGCCGTTGCGTGGAGAGACCTCTGCCCATTCTCCGGAGGAGCTGAAGCTGCTGGCGACGGAGACGCGAAGGATGGGGCTGTTGCCGCCTTTCCAGGAGGAGATGATCCATCGCGCAATTGAGCTCGACGAGGTGGTGGTGAATGAGATTATGACTCCGCGAGGAAAGATCTTTTCTTTGGCGGCGGATGTGGGGCTGGAGCAGGCCAGTGCGCGAATTGTGGAGGAGCAGTACTCGCGGATTCCCATCTATGATCCGGAGAAGGGGCGGGACTACATTATTGGAGTGGCTTACTCCAAGGACATTTCGCGGCTGATGCACTTTCGCAACGTGGCGCATGGTTTGGGAAACCGCAGCGCATCGGGGGTGACGATGCGGCAGGTGATGCGCGACGTGCTGATGATTCCGGAGACCAAGCGGGTGGCAGATCTGTTGCAGGAGTTCAAGGAGCGGCGGAGACAGATAGCGATTGTGGTGGACGAGTTTGGCTCTACGCTGGGACTGGTGACGACGGAGGATGTGCTGGAGCAGGTGGTGGGCGAGATGGAGGATGAGTTTGACACGGGGCGAAACTTGCCACTGCCAGCCGCTGGTGGGGGATTGCTGCTGGATGGCACGGCGAGTTTGCGCGATCTGGTGACTCAACTGCATTGGAAGTTTCCGCGCGCCTATGGGGTGGAGACGCTGGCAGGTTTTCTGCTGGCGAAGCTAGGCCATATTCCGGTGCAAGGGGAGTGGGTGGACTTCCATGGCCGTCGTTTCAGTGTGGTGAGGATGGAGAATCAGCGGATTGCGCAGGTGCGGGTTGATCCGATCCCAGAGCCGGATAGCGACTCCGCTGCGGGCGAGAACCTTCGAATGGGGGCGAGAGGGGGCATTGCCGGAGCCGACGAAGGGGCGAGGGGTGGATGGATGCCGCGGGGCGGCGTAAGCGGCGGATCGGAAGCTCGGGAGAAGAGGGGATGAGAGACAGGAGAGCATCCGGCGAGGAACGGATAGGGCCGCGCAGCGCGAGCCGGGCGGCGGTACGCAGGATCTTCTGGCGGCTGGCGACGACCCTGCCGGTGCTGTGGGTGGTGGTGACGGTGGTGTTTCTGATGATCCATCTGGTGCCGGGCGATCCGATTGTGCAGATGCTAGGCGACGGAGCGACTGCGGCCGATATTGCTGGATTGCGCCATGCCTATGGGTTGGACCAACCGCTGAGGACGCAGTATCTGCACTATTGGAAAGGGCTGCTGCATGGTGATCTGGGGCAGTCACTGCGATTGCATGATTCGGTGATGCACCTGATTCTGCAACGCTATCCGTATACCCTGGCGCTGGCTCTGGCGGCTGCGGTGATTGGGATAGGGCTGGCGGTTCCGGCCGGAGTGATTTCGGCACGAAGGGCCGACCGGTGGCCGGATCAGACGGTAGGATTCGCCAGCCTGATTGGGTTGTCTATACCGAACTTTGCCTTGGGACCGATTTTGATTCTGGTGTTTTCCATTGATGCGGGGTGGTTCCCTGTCTCTGGAGCGGGCGTGGGCGTGGGTGATCTTCTACGTCATCTGGTGTTGCCGGCGATTACGCTGGGTTCCGGCCTGGCGGCGATTCTGACCCGGATGATCCGCACCTCCATGCTGGAGGAGTTGGGGCAGGATTACATCCGGACAGCGCGGGCCAAGGGATTGCCGGAGAATGTGGTGGTTTATCGGCATGCGCTGCGCAATGCGTTGAATCCGGTGTTGACGGTAATTGGATTGCAGTTCGGTTCGCTATTGGCGGGGGCGATTGTTACCGAGACGATCTTTGCGTGGCCAGGGCTAGGACGGCTGACGCTGACGGCGATCTCCAATCGGGACTATGCGCTGGTGCAGGGGTGCATTCTGGCGATTGGGCTTTCTTATGCGCTGGTAAATCTGGTTACGGATTCAGTGTATGCGCTGGCCGACCCGAGAATGCGACGGTAGAGCGAGCGTGCGGGGACGGCGGTCGGAGGGGCGCTGCGCGGAAGGCCAAAGGCCGGCGTGAGCTGGGCGAGGCAGGAAGCAGAGAGATAGGTGGGGCGGGTTGCGGCTACTCTCCGTAGGGGATCCAGATGTTCTTGACCTGGGTGGCGTGATGAAGGAACCAACGGCCCTGCGACTGGGCTGGATCAAACCAGTCAATGAGGGAGCCGTGAGAAGTGAAGACCTGCTTGAGGTTGCCAATGGAGGCGGCTTTGGCCATGGTGGCTGTGGCTGCATCGCGGAAGCTCCAGATGGCATCGATGCCATCGTGCTCAGCGAGGGTTTTTCCGAGTTCGGCAGGATTGCCGGCGACCAGGTTGACGACGCCTCCGGGGAGGTCGCTGGTGTCAAAGACCTGATAGAGCTCGCCCATGAGGGTGGCGGCGCTGGGGCTGGGAACGGCGACCACGGTGTTGCCCATGGCGATGGCGGGCAGGATGAGCGAGAGCAGGCTGAGCAGCGGGGCTTGGTCAGGCGCGATGATGGCGATGACGCCGACGGGTTCCTTCATGGCCAGGGTGACCATGCGGGCCAGAGGGTTATGCACCGAGCCTTCAAATTTGTCCGCCCAAGCAGCATAGGTGAAGGTCCGTTCGATGCAGACATCCAGCTCGAGTGCGGCTTGTTCGGGGGTGACGAAGGCGGCCAGCCTAGCGCTGATTTCGGTTTGCCGCTGGGCGAGATTTTCAGCGATAAAGTAGAGCACCTGGGCACGGGCATGGGCTGAGGTTCTGGCCCATTTGGTTGCGGCTGAGGCCGCCTCTACGGCGTTGCGAATGTCTTTGCGGTTACCCAGAGGGGCCTGGTCCACGAGGTGGCCGAGGCGATCGTGGACGGGAAAGCTGTAGCCGGAGTCCGGGCGCGATTGCTTGCCGCCGATGTACTGCTTGACCGTGCGATCGATGGACGGCTCGCCCATGTCCGTAGCGTGGGGGGAGGGAGGATCTACGGGAGCGATGGGCTGTGGTGGGACGAGAGTCGCCTGGGAGGCGTCTGCGGAGGAGGGGGTGCGCTGGGCGTGGAGCCAGCGGGGTTCGAGGTACTCGAGCATGCCCTCGCTGCCTCCCTCGCGACCGTAGCCCGACTCGCGGTATCCGCCGAAGCCAGAGGCGGCGTCGAAGAGGTTGATGGCATTGACCCAGACGACGCCGGCCTTGATCTGGGAGGCTACGTCGAGGGCCAGATTGATGTTCTCACTCCATACGCTCGCCGCGAGGCCATAGGTGGTATTGTTGGCCAGCTCGACGGCCTCGGATGGGGTGCGGAAGGTCATGGCGACCAACACAGGGCCGAAGATCTCCTGCTGAGCGACTGTGGCGGAGGGAGAGACGTTGGTGAGTAGGGTAGGGCGGAAGAAGAGGCCGCATTCCGGCAAGGGAGTCTGCGGCTGGTAGCAGGTGGCTCCCTGGTTGATGCCGGTCTGAACCAGAGAGGCGATGCGGTCGTACTGGACATGGTCGACGATGGCTCCGATATCGATGGCCTTATCGAGGGGCGAGCCCACGCGCAGGGTTTGCATGCGAGCACGGAGTTTGTCATAAAGTCGTTCTGCGACGCGCTCCTGAACGAGCAAGCGGGAGCCGGCGCAGCAGACCTGACCTTGGTTGAACCAGATACCGTCGACGAGGCCCTCCACAGCGGAGTCCAGATCGGCGTCGTCGAAGACGACGAAGGGGCTTTTACCGCCTAGCTCGAGGGAGAGTTTTTTGCGGGTATTGGCGGTGGTCTTGCGGATGCTGCGTCCGACTTCCGTGGAACCGGTAAAAGCGATCTTATCGATGCCGGGATGGGCGACGATGGCGGCTCCGGTTCTGCCGTCGCCAAGGATGACGTTGAGCACGCCTGGGGGAAGGCCGACTTCGGCGGCGATCTCCGCCATGGCCAGAGCGGTGAGTGGGGTGGACTCTGCCGGTTTGATGACGACGGTGCAGCCGGCAGCGAGGGCGGGGGCGATCTTCCAAGCGAACATGAGAAGAGGAAAGTTCCAGGGAATGATCTGCCCGACGACGCCGACGGGGGCGTAGCCGGGAAACTCTGCGTCCAGCAACTGCGCCCATCCGGCGTGGTGGTAGAAGTGGCGGGCGACGAGAGGGATGTCGATATCGCGCGACTCGCGGATGCTTTTGCCGTTGTCCAGCGTTTCCAGCACAGCCAGGCGGCGGGAGTGTTTTTGGACCTGGCGGGTGAGGGCGTAAAGATAGCGGGCGCGCTGATGGCTGGTGAGCGCCTGCCAGCCGCGGAGGGCGGAGCGGGCGGCCTGGACGGCGAGGTCAACTTCTGTTGGGCCTGCGCAGGCTACGGTGGCCAGAGTTTCGCCGGTGGCTGGATTGGTTACCGGAAAGGGATGGAAGCTTTGGTCGTTGGAGGGAGAGGCTGGCGAGGTCCAGGCGCCGTTGATGAAATGGCCGAAGCGGCGCTGGTTGGCGTCGAGCCAGCGAAGGACTTCGGTGGCGTCCTCCGGGGCGGGACCGTACTCCATAGACTCAAACTTTTCTGCAATGCTGGTTGCCATTTTTGTCCTTAGTTTGTGCGTGCGCAGAAGGCTTTGCCTGGTAGTTCCGGTGGTTGGTGTTGGGTTGCCCTGCGAGGCTGATTATGCCATTGGATGGCGGTAGGCTGCGGAGTATCTGCCGGTGACGAAGTGCTCCAGTTGGCGTTCGATATCGGCGAGCAGGGAACTGGCGCCGAAGCGGAAGAGGGAGGGTTCCAGCCAGGAACGTCCCAACTCCTCCTTGATGGTTGCGAGCCAGTCCAGCGATTGTTTGGCGGTTTTGATGCCGCCGGCGGGTTTGAAGCCGACGGCCATGCCGGTACGCTCGGCGTACTCTCGGAGTGCGCGGATCATGACGAGGCTTACGGGCAGGGTTGCGTTGACGGGTTCCTTGCCGGTGCTGGTTTTGATGAAGTCGGCTCCGGCCATCATGGCGACCCAACTGGCGCGCGCAACGTTGCGCAGGGTGAGCAGGTCGCCAGTTCCGAGGATCACCTTTAAGTGGGCGGGGCCGCAGGCTTGCTTGAAGGCGGCCACCTCGTCGTAGAGGGCATTCCAGTCTGCATTGAAGACGTGGGCGCGGGTGATGACGATATCGATCTCGCTGGCGCCGGATTCGACGCTGCGGCGAACCTCAGCGACGCGGGTCTCCAGCGGCGAGAGTCCGGCAGGGAAGCCGGCAGAGACGGCGGCGACCGGGATGCCGGAGCCTTCCAGAGCCTTGACGGCGGTCTCTACAAAGGCGTGGTAGACGCAGACCGCGCCGACGTGGAGGGGAAGGTCTTGCCATCCGAGGGCTTCGAGGATGTGGTTCTGGAGCGGTCTGCGGGCTTTGGCGCAGAGCCGGCGAACTCGCTCGGCGGTATCGTCTCCGCTGAGGGTGGTGAGATCCATGCAGGCAATGGCGCGCAGAAGCCATGCGGCCTGCCACTCCTTTTTAACGCTACGGCGGGCGGGGAGGGTGGCGGCGCGGCGCTCGACGGCGCTGGTGTTGACGCGCACCTCCTCTACCCAATCGAGGTTGAGTGGAATGCGCTGATTGGATACGAGCTCCCTACCGTAAAGCGTGACTGGCTGAGGGAGTGGGTTGCGTCGGTGGCGCTCGGCGCTGGGTTGACTGGCTTCGATTCTGGTCTCCATGACGATCTCCGACGGTGCCCAAACGATCCGGCCCGCCATGGAATGGCAGGCCGCGTGGTGGATTCCAGTGTATACCGCAGAGATGGCTCGACGTGTTTGAGTGCCGGCGGGATGGCGAGCCTTGGCGGGAAGTGATGCTGGGCGGAAGAGGGTGCTAGGGCTGGAGTGAGGTCTGGTAGAGGTTGTGCAGAGCGCGTCGGCAGATTTGATAGCAGTGGCAGGCGGCGCGTTCCAGTTCCTGATGTGCGAGGAGCGTGACTTTGCCGCGGCGGTAGCTGATCAAGCCACGTTTCTGGAGCGAACCTGCCAGCAGGGTGACTGTGGTGCGACGAGTGCCGAGCATATTGGCCATGAACTCCTGGGTAAGGGACATGGTGTCCTGATGGGAGCGGTCATAGCACATGAGTAGCCAGCGAATAAGACGCGGCTCAGCGAGATGCAGTCTGTTGCATGCCGAGGTCTGTTCCAGCGTAATGCTTTGCTGCTGGAGGAACTCCAGAATGCGGCTGCGCAGTTCGGCGTTGGTCAGGAAGAGCGGGCAGAGGTCTTCACAGCGGACTCTGAGCGCAGAGCCAGGCAGGAGCATGCTGGATTGGGACGGGGTGGGCGTGGGTCCAAGCAGTTGCATAGCGCCTACGATGCCTTCGTGACCGGTGAGACCGACCTCTGCAGTGCTGCCCTCCACCATGGTGATGACCTGGGATGCGACCCCGTTCAACAAAAAATAGGCGTAGGCGGATTTTTCGTTCTGTTCGCGGAGCATGGTTCGACTGGGCAAGTCGATGGTGCGACCAAGGGAGAGGATCTCTGCCTGCAACGGGGGTGAGAGTGCATCGAGGAGCAGATTTCCAGTGGTCAGGGGCATGCTCGATCCTTGCTTTGGGTGTTCAGGATGGATCTACACAGGCGGAAGAGGATTGATATGCGGGCTTGGCAGGATGGGCGATGCAGAGGAGTTTCCGGCCCGAGGCGGGGATAGCTCGCCAGTCAAGTTCGAGGGCGGGAAAGCCTCCAAAGGCAGAGATCTGCCAAAGCCACGCAATGGAACTTGGTTCCGCGTATGGCGATGTTGGTCCCGCGATGGTTCTCTCTGGTGCGAGAGCCGCACAATTAGCTTATACACTCCAAGGGTGAACTGGAAGGCGCTTTTTCTGTCAAAAGGATGGCGATCGGAGAGTTTGAATGTGCGCTGGGAGCAGTTGGGATGTTGGGCTGCGAATCCTTTGCAGGTTGAGGGGATGGAGGGTGGAAGGGGACACGGGGATGGAAGGCGGGTCCGGCGTGGATAAGACTGCTCTGCGCTCTGCTTCCTTTTGGAGAAAGAGGGCACGGATGCCGCAGTGGGTTGGAGTGCGGATGCGTTCGGGGTGCAGGACTGCAGGGGTACAGGGCTAGGATGGGAGGTATGACGCCGGGCTGGGTTCGTTCAAGGACGACGCTTCTGTTCCGCGAGAGACGGGCGCTGGGCATGCGCGCACGCAAACAGATGCCCCGCAGCGAACAGGCGCGCCTGAAGTTGGCAGCCTGCCCGCAGGATCCACTGGCGCTGCTGAGCGCTTCGATGCAAGGCCGGGTGGATGATCTGATTGCGGTGAAGTATGAGCGGATGATGGGAAGTCCGTTTGGTTTTTTTCGGGGTGCGGTTCCTATCATGGCGGGTGACCTGGCCGCGCATCCCCACAGTGGAATTTTGACGCAGCTTTGCGGCGATGCGCATGTGCTGAACCTGGGCGCTTTTGCAGCGCTGGACGGTCGCTTGGTCTTCGACATCAATGATTTCGATGAGACGATCCAGGGGCCATTTGAGTATGACGTGAAGCGGCTGGCGGCGAGCCTGATCCTGGCGGGCAGGGAGACGGCCATCAAGCGCAGCGCACGCCATGAGGCGGTGCTGCACTTTCTGGGACAGTATCGAAGCTGGATGCACCGGTTTGCAGCCATGCCGGTGCTGGAACTGGCGCATTACCAGATTCATCGTCTGGCGCGGATAGAGCCCATGCCAGAGATTCTTGCGCAGGCGATGCGGTCGACGCCGGGGAAGATTCTGGAGTCGCTGACGGAGCCTGAGGTGGATGGCGTCGGCAGTGAAAAACTGGGGCGTAGGTCCGCGCAGAAGCGCACTGCGATGGCTGGAGGCTTGCGTATCTTTCGCTCGAACCCTCCGCTGCTGGAGCGATTGAAGGATAGAGAGGCAGGCGCGGTTGTCGCGGCGCTAGGCCCTTATGCGCTGACGCTGCAACCGGAGCGGCAGCACTTTCTGGGGCAATACTGCCCACAAGACGTAGCCTTCAAGGTGGTTGGGACCGGATCGGTGGGTCTGCGCGACTATGTGGTGTACTTTGAGGGTCTGAGCCGTCCGCACGGTACGGACCCGCTGTTTCTGCAGATCAAGCAGGAGACGGCCTCAGCCTATGCTCGCTATCTTCTGCAGGGCTCCGGCCACAGTCATCAGGGACATCGGGTGGTGGATGGGCAACGAGTGATGCAGCTTACGTCCGACCCATTTCTGGGCTACACGAGCCTGGAAGGACGAGATTATCTGGTGCGCCAGCTCGACGATCACAAGGCAGGGCTCGATTTGAACGATCTGACTCCAACTTCGCTGATGGGCTATGCGGACGTTTGCGGTGAGGTGCTTTCGCGCGGCCATGCGCGAGCGGGTGATCCGGTCGCCATCGCTGCTTATCTGGGAAGTTCCGATCGATTTGATGAGGCTGTGCTCCGCTTTGCCCACGCCTATGCGGATAAGACAGAACGGGACTGGAGCCTGCTGAAGCGGAGGATTGCTCCGCGGCGGCGCGGGAGTGGGGTGGCGGCGAAGAAGAGGCAAGGGAGAGCCTGAAGAACAGCACGGAGACGTTTTGCCTATGGCTACGCGGAGGGGGCAAGCTTTTGGTGTTGGGATGCCGGCAGTAGAGGCTTGCAAGGGCGAGGGTTAGAGGGGCCGGCGATATGTCGGGGATGGTTCCTGATGGGTAAGGATGCATTGATTTGAGGTTTTGCAGCCTTGCCGGTTGAGCGAGAGATATCGGAATTGGACGGCATGGGTTGTTCGGGATTTGAGTATGTTTGCTAAGATTTCAGCTATGACTTGCCGACTCCGCTCCGATCATTTCGCTAAATTCCCTGTGGTTGTGCTGCTTGTTTTTGCATGGTTTTTCTTTTCGGCGGTGACCGTGCATGGGCAATCGTTTACGCCGAAGCGTGAGCTGAAGGATCTTTCTCCAGCCGCGGTGGCTAAGCTGCGTGTGCTGGAGAGCCTGACGGAGCTTCCGGCGGGCGAGTGGCGCTTCCATGCGGGGGATGTTCCGCATGGCGAGTCGCCGACGCTGGATGATTCCGGGTGGTCGCTGGTGGGTCCGCACACGGAGGCTCCGCAGGAGGCGGTCTGGTATCGCCGCGTGATTGAGGTGCCGCGGACGCTGCACGGCTACGACATCACGGGTTCGAGGATCTGGTTTCAGTTCCAAGCGAATGCGAATGGACCGATACCGGAGATCGTGTACTTCAATGGCCGGCGGGTCGCGCTGGGGGATGATCTGGAGCCGATCGTACTATTTGCTCCGGCGCTGCCCGGGGAGAAGATCCTGGTGGCGGTGAAGCTGCTGCACACGGTGGATGTGAAGCATTTCCGGGGAGTTCAACTGCGGGTGGAGCCGAACCCGGATGATCCGGTGTCCAGTGCGCGACCGAACCCACAGGATATCCGCATCCAGTGCATTACAGCCGCCAACCTGCTGCCGGCGCTGCCCAAACCGAGTGCGGATCGTCTGCCGGTGGTGGAAGAGGCGGTTGCGGCTATCGATATAGACGCACTGCAGAAAGCGGATCAGAGCGCCTTTGATGCTTCTTTGCGGAAGGCTCAGCAGATTTTGTCTACGCTGCATCCCCTGTTGCAGCAAGTGACGATGGATGAGGATGGCAACGCCCATATTGATGCAGCGTGGTTGTGGCCGCGTTCGGAGACAGTGTATGCGGTGCGGCGCACCTTCAGCACGGCGCTGCAACTGATGAATGAGTATCCGGGCTACGTCTATACGCAGTCTGCGGCGCAGTATTACGAGTGGATGGCGGACAAGTATCCGGAGATTAATGATCAGATTCGGCAGCGGATCAAGGAGGGACGCTGGGAGGTGGTGGGGGGGGATGTGGGTGGAACCGGATTTGAACCTTCCCAGCGGGGAGAGCCAGGTGCGGCAGCTCCTGGTGGGGCAGCGGTTCTTCAAAAAGGAGTATGGGGTTACAGCACGGATTGGATGGAATCCGGACAGCTTTGGTTACAACTGGCAGTTACCGCAGATCTACAAGCGCAGCGGCCTGGACTACTTTGTGACCCAGAAGATGCACTGGAACGATACCAACCAGTTGCCCTTCCGGCTGTTCTGGTGGGAGGCGCCGGATGGATCGAAGGTGCTCACCTACTTTCCCACGGATTATGTTCATCTGGATCTGAATCCGGCGCGGATCTCGGCTGACTTTGCGGAGTCTGCGCAGCGCAACCCGGGCACGTGCGAGCAACTGGATCTGTTTGGCGTGGGTGACCATGGCGGTGGTCCCACGCGTGACATGCTGGACCAGGGCGAACACTGGATGGCGCTGAGCGCCAACGCCGACTCGGCGGTTCCGGCGATGCGGTTCAGCACGGTCCAGAGTTATTTTGACCATGTGGAGAAGCATCTGAATCGGAACTCGCCGACATGGAATTACGCCTCGATTGCCAAGGGTTACACCGCTCCGCCGGAGGGACCGGATGGAGAGCTGGGTATCCCTACGTGGAAGGACGAACTGTACCTGGAGTTTCACCGCGGCGTGTATACGACGCAGGCGGCGCAGAAGTGGAATATTCGACACAGCGAGACGGCCACGCTGAACGCGGAGAAGCTGGCCTCGCTGGCGTGGCTGGACGGGGATGCGTATCCGGATGAGATTCTGAACAGCAATTGGGAGAAGATCACCTTCAATGAGTTTCACGATTTAGCGGCGGGCTCCGGGATTGGGGTGATCTATCGCGACGCGGCCAAGGATTTTACTCAGATCTACAACGCGGATAGGAACATTGACCGGACTGCGCTGGGAACTCTGGATGCCCGGATAGATACGCTGCCCAGTGCGCACGTCGAGGATGCGACGCCGATTTTGCTTTACAACATGATGGCCTGGCCGCGCGCGGAAACGGTGAAGTTGAGCTTCCAGTTTCCGGTGGCTGCGACCGGGGTGAGAGTGCTGGATGCGCACAACCGTGCTTTGCTTACGCAGTTGGTCTCCAAGGACGCGACGACGCACCAGTTCACGGTGTTGGCGAGGGTGAACGATATTCCCGCTCTGGGCTATACGGTGCTGCATGCGGAGGCCAGCCCCGCAGGAGTTGCGGCGAGCCAGGTTGGTTTGCATGAGAGCGCGGACAGCTACACGCTGGCCAATGCACACCTGAAGGTGGTGATCGACAGACACAGCGGCTGCATCACGAGCCTAAGCAGCGGAGCAATCCAGTATCTTGCGGCTAACGCCTGCGGGAACGAGCTTCAGACCTTTGTGGACAAGCCGAAGCAGTATGACGCATGGAACATCGACTACGGCACGCTGGACCACCCGACGCCGATCACGGCTGTGGACTCCATTGCGGTGAGCGAGAATGGTCCGCTGCGGAAGACGATTCGCATCGAGCGAAGCTGGGACAAGTCACATTTTACTCAGGAGATCTCACTTGATGCGGACGCAGATGTTGTGCGGGTGGCCAACACGGTGGATTGGCATGAGACGCACATTCTGCTGAAGGTAGCGTTTCCGCTGGCGCACAGCAGCGATTACGCCACCTATGAGATTCCGTTTGGGAACATCGAGCGCCCCACCACGCGAAACAATAGCTGGGAGAAGGCGAGGTTCGAGGTTCCAGCGTTGCGCTGGGCCGATCTGGGGGATGAGACGGCTGGGGTCTCTATCCTGAACAACAGCAAGTATGGTTATGACGCGATTGGGAATCTGCTGCGCCTTACTTTACTGCGTTCTCCGACGAGTCCTGATCCGAACGCAGACCGTGGCTTGCAGAGGTTCACGTATGAGATCTACCCGCATATGGGGAGTTGGCGGCAGGCGCTGACGGTGCGGCGCGGCTATGAGTTCAACACGCCGATTCTGGCCGAGCAGGTTTTTGCGCACAGCGGAGTGATGCCGGCCAGCCACTCGTTTGTCTCTGTGACGAGCCCGAATGTGACGTTGAGTGCGGTGAAGAAGGCAGAGGACGCAAATGGCTTGATCTTCCGTATGTACGAGTGGGCAGGCAAGGCGACAGAGGTGAAGCTGCATGTTCCCGCTGGCGCTACGTATGCTTTTGAGACCAACATGATGGAAGACCCGATCCCCGGCGCAGAGCACCTGCCGTTGAGTGGCGACGTCGTGACGGTTGCGATCAAGCCCTACGAGATTCTGACTTTGGAGGTTAGTTATCCGGTGAAGACCGCGCGGGCAGGACAGTGAGCGGTGAAGCGGATTGAAGTGGAAGAGTGGTGAGCGTCTGACCGGAGTCTAGCCTCTTCTGCTGTGCTGGCGAGATCGCGCGGTTGAGGTGAACGGGATCGTCTAGTTGAAGGTTGAATTTGAGCCGCAACTGGCTGGGATGAGGTTGCCGGGTTGCTTTGGCCGTGGGATGGAAGGCATGCGAAGTCTATGAGCGGTATGCTGGATGCTAGCTGGAACTGATAGATGATCCGACCTCCTCGTGTCCTTGTTACTCGTGCTTCCCGGCAGGCGTCTTTGTTGGCTGACCTGCTCCGCGCTGCGGGCGCCGAGCCTGTGGTGATTCCGACGATCGAGCTGGTGGAACCTAACAGCCTGGATCCGCTTGACCAGGCATGGGAACGTCTGGCGACGTTCCACTGGCTGCTGTTTACCAGCGCGAATGCTGTGGAGTTTTTGCAACGCCACCTGGCGGGTATTGGTTGTATGCTTTGTGCCGGAGTTCCTGCGGGCGTGAAGGTGGCGGCCATTGGTGCGGCGACGGCAAGAGCGGTGGAAGCTGCCGGTTTGCGAGTGGATCATGTTCCCCGGCAGGCTGTGGCTGAGTCACTGGCAGAGGAACTGTTGCCCTATGCGGTGCAATCGGATGGATCTCCGTCACGCCTGCTTCTGCTGCGCGCAGAGGAGGCGCGCGAGGTTCTGCCCGATACGCTTCGTGCCGCCGGGGCCGAGGTGACTGTAGCCCCGGTCTACCGCAATGTTATCCCTGTTGAATCCCTGGCGGCGATTCGTGGTCTGTTCTCTGCGCGAGAGCGCTGGCCGGATGCAATTGCCTTTACCAGCAGTTCCAGCGTTACGAACCTTCTTGCTTTGCTGGAGGCGGCGAGCTTGGATCTTCCGCAGGGCGTGATGCGAATCTCGATTGGTCCCATCACATCCCAGACTCTGCGCGATGTCCGGCTTCCGCCGGATGGGGAATCGGCAGAAGCGAGCCTGGCTGGTCTGGTGGCTGCTGTGATGGAGGCATGGGAACGAAGGGAACAGGCGTAGAGGGCGGACGGAAGCTTACACCTTGTAGCTTTCGGGGTCCGGTGTGGTCCTAGTGTCCCGAGTCTAAAATACTTTGAATAAATAATGAGAGGTATGTCATCGGATAGAGAGAGGAGTAAGTCCGA
>JBMFGX010000050.1:0-20049 GCA_049977105.1 Acidobacteriaceae bacterium
CGTCGCCGTCATCATCGGCGCTGCCTTCACCGCAATCGTGACCGCACTGACCACCAACATCATCAATCCTCTGCTAGGCGCTGTGGTGGGTAAGCCGAACTTCGATTACATGGTGCTCCATTTGCACGGCGGCGAAATCAAGTACGGGACATTCTTCACCGCGCTGATCAACTTTGTTCTGATCGCCGCCGTGGTCTACTTCTTTCTGGTGGCTCCAACCCAATACCTGCTCAAGAAGTTCAACCCTCCACCGCCTCCCGCCCCACCGGTTGCAAACAAGACCTGTCCCCAGTGCCTCAGCGAAGTTCCAGCGGCAGCCACCCGCTGCAGATACTGCACGCAGCCGTTGTAGTAAGAAACAAGCTCAGGATCGGATACACTCCTCGCAGCCCCTTTTGGAGGATGCCCTCATGCGCCGATTCGCAGCCTGCTCCCCTGCCTCATCCCTCTCCAGGCTCTTCGCCCGGTTTCCAATTCACTTTGCTTTCGCGGTTCTTTTGCCTCTGACTGCCTGCCTCGCAGGGGACGCCGGAGCGCAGACCCCCGTCGGCCAGGTCTTTGGCTTCAGCGACTTTTCAGCGCAGGCGCGGTGGGACCAGACCTTCATGGCCGTCCCCAGCACCACCCTGGCCCGTCAGGAGTTGAAGACCCTGACCATTGCGCCCCACTGGGCCAGTTCCCCGGAGGATCACACCACGGCGCTGTATGTGGCCCAGAAGTTTCGTGAGGCCGGCCTGCATGTCACCATCCAGCCCTTCCGCGTGTTGCTCAACAAGCCGGTGAGCATTCACATTGAGGCCTTCGACGGCAGCGGAAAGCAGATCATGTCTGGACCGACGCCGGAGCACGTGGACCCCACCACCGCAGGCGGCGACCCCTATCAGAACGATCCGCGCATCCTTCCCGCGTTCCATAGTTCCTCGCCCAGCGGCGACCTCACCGCAGACGTGGTGTACGCCAACTATGGAACCCTGGCAGATTTCAAAAGACTCGCCGCCATGGGAATCAGCGTGAAGGGAAAGATCGTGATTGCGCGCTACGGAGAGAACTTTCGCGGCGTGAAAGTGTACATCGCGCAGCAGTACGGAGCGGCAGGCGTTCTGATCTACTCCGACCCGGCAGACGATGGCTATAAAAAGGGCGTGGTGTATCCACAGGGTCCGTGGCGGCCGGCCACCGGCGTGCAGCGCGGCAGCGTGCAGTTCCTCCCACTGTATCCCGGCGACCCAGAGACGCCGGACATCGCCTCCACGGTCAACCTCCCCAGCTCGGAACGTATCACCGATCCGAAGAAGATGAACCAGCCATTGATCCCCTCCAATCCGCTCTCTTACCAGGATGCAGCGCCCATCCTGAAGGCGCTGGCTGGGCCGATGGCGCCACACTCCTGGCAGGGTGGTCTGCCGTTCCCCTACCATCTGGGAGGCTCCGGCGCGGTGAAGGTTCACATGCGCTTGGTGCAGGACTACAAACTGCGCACCATATGGGACGTCATCGGAACCATCGACGGCACAGACCCAATGCAAAGAGACAACTGGGTAATCGCTGGCAACCACCGCGACGCTTGGGTCTACGGAGCCGTTGACCCCAACAGCGGAACAGTGGCCATGCTAGGCGCGGCCCAAGGGCTGGGCGTCCTCTTAAAACAAGGATGGCGTCCCCGACGACGGATTGTCCTCTGCTCCTGGGACGCCGAAGAGGAGGGCTTGATCGGCTCCACGGAGTGGGCCGAGATGCACGCCCAGGAACTCTCCCACGCCGTAGCCTACTTCAACACCGATGTAGGCGTCGCCGGTCCAAACTTCGACGCCTCAGCCGTACCGTCGCTCAAAAAGTTTGTGCGTCAATTGACTCGCGAGGTGTCGAGCCCAAAGGGAGGAACGGTCTATGCCCAGTGGCTGGCTCGTCAGCAGGCTCATCCCACCGCCCACAACCGCCCGGATAGCGCCCAAAACCCGGCTGCAACCGGCGAGGTCGGCAGCGCTGCAAGAGTGAGAATCGGCGACCTGGGATCGGGCTCAGACTTCACACCTTTTCTACAGCATCTCGGCGTGCCGTCCACCGACATTGGATCCGACGGGCCCTATGGCGTCTATCACTCCACCTTTGACGATTTCACCTGGTTCACGCGCTTCGCCGACCCCACCTTCGTCTACGAGCAGGAGATGGCGCGCGTCTTCGGACTGGAGATTCTGCATATGGCCGATGCCGACGTGCTGCCCTATGACTACCGCGCCTATGGCCGTGAGGTGGAGCAATACGTGGCCGAGGCGCAGCAACGCGCCCAGGCAGCCGGAATGCACGTAGACTTCACCGCCGCCACGGCTGCAGCCGCACGCTTTCAGGCGGCAGGAGCGAAGATCTACCAGGACCAGCAGGATTTCCCCTCCGGCGCTGGTCAAGAACATCTCAACGCCGCTCTGCGTCAGGTGGAGGATGCCCTGCTCAACCCCGCCGGTCTTCCCCACAGACCGTGGTTCAAGCACACCATCTACGCTCCGGGTGAATACACCGGCTATGCCGCGGTGGTGATTCCAGGAGTCAATGAGGGCATCGACGCCGACGACAGCGCACGCACGCAAACCCAGCTGGATGCACTATCCGCCGCTCTAAACCACGCCGCAGAGATACTCGAACGCCAAGCACACTAGAACATCTTTGCTGTTGCCAGGTACCCAGCAGGAGGCATGCAGCAGCATTTTCTATGCCGGAAAACGTCCATCCGTGCCCAAGGCCCGCGTGACGCCTAATAGGAGAGGTGTCTCTGCACAGGTGGTTCTGCGGCCAGGGGGCGCAGTACGCCTCACCCACTCGTCTTTTTCCGTCTTTCCCCAGGCTCTCGGTGCGCTTGGTACATTAATCAGTGTGAACCAGCAAAGCTCCTCGTCCCTTTCCTTACCGCTCCCCCTCGGATTTCGATGGGCCGCGGTGCGCGCCGGCATCAAGGCCAGCGGCAAGCTGGACCTGGCGGTGGCAGCCTGCGACGCTCCTGCGGAAGCCGCTGTGATGTATACCAGCAATCAGGTAGTCGCGGCACCCATCATTGTGGGCCGCCGTCATCTGGCATCTACCGGAGGCAAGGTATCTGGCGTGTTAGTCAACGCCGGCAATGCCAACTGCGCGACCGGCGACCAAGGCATCACCACATGCCACCATAGCTGTGTGGTCCTCGCAGACGCGTTGGGCTGCGTCTTCGACGAGATCTTTCCCTCCTCGACCGGAATCATTGGCGTGCCTCTGCCAGTGGACAAACTCATCGCAGCCATTCCCGAAGCTACGGCAGCACTCGGACGCGAGGCGGCGCACGCCGAGGCCTTTGCCACTGCGATTCTGACCACGGACACCAAACTGAAGGTAGCCCAGGAGAGCTTTACTCTGGACGGTAGGACGGTCAATCTATTCGGATGCGCCAAGGGCGCAGGGATGATCGGTCCACAGCTTATACCGGCGACTCCAGCGACACCGCACGCCACTATGCTGGTCTACCTGTTCACAGACCTCGCCGCATCCAGTCGGCAACTCTCCGCAACACTGTCCCGGGCGGTCGCCTCTAGCTTCAACTCCATCTCCATCGATGGCGATATGAGCACCAATGACACCGTGTTGCTGCTCGCCAGCGGCAGCAGCGGAGTGCTCGCCGAAGACGGCGCCGCCGCAGCCTTCGAGGAAGCCTTGCAGCGTGTCTGTAGCGCCTTGGCCTATAAGATCGTGGACGACGGAGAAGGCGTCTCCCACGTGGTCACCCTGGAGATCTCCGGCGCCTCGAACGACGCCGATGCCCAGGCCATCGCGCGCACCATCGCCTCGTCTCCGCTGTGCAAGACCGCATGGTCCAGCGCCGACCCCAACTGGGGCCGCTTGCTGGCAGCGGCCGGACGCTCCGGCGTCGCCTTTGATCCCGATCAGGTCCTCATCTTCATCGACGGACTGCCGGTGTTTGAGTTGGGGATGCGCTCGGTTGCCTTTGATGAAGCCGCCACCCATGCGGCCATGAGCCGAAGACAATACACCATCGCCATCCAGGTTGGAAAAGGACCGGGCAAATCCCGCTTTGTCACCTGCGACCTGACCCATGAGTACGTCAGCATCAACGCCGATTATTCGACTTAGAACGAACGCGAAACAAGAAGTCTTGCAATCGGTAGAGGCGCCAAAGCAGGCAGCGGCCCATATAGGTTGTGATCTTGAGCGACGACGGAACGGAGAGCATATCGCCCAATGCCCGCCTGCGACCCCACAGGGCGTGTCGTTTGCCTGGAGATGAGATAAGTCAAGGTAGCTGCCTGCCGTCTGCAGGTGCGGCGATCCTGAACTTCATATTTGAGCCCGAGGCTTACACGCTTCTTTGCGTAAGTTGACGGCAATATTATGCCAGGGTGATCCGCTCCCTTTACGCTAGCGGCGAGTAAAAGATTTGGCTTCAGGTCACAATCAGCTCAGCGTTTCATCGCTCGGCGCAACGATTCGGTCCTATGAATTAGGGTTCTACGCTGAACCTTTCAGGTCGGAAGCCTCCACCAGATCTCCACCCGATTGAGCCAACCAACTGAGGTAAACAGGAAGCACGAGAAGACGTCAGAATGAGCCGCCTGCGAGGTATCGTTCTTCTGAGAATCGTTGCCCGGAATCACCCGAACCTCTTTTTAAGCGGGGAGAGCGGTAATCAAACCATCCGTTTATTCCCGCAACTCTTTGCGCCGCCTCTGCCGCATTCTCTCGACCTCCCGCGCACAAAATGGCATCCGTGGGAGCAGCCTCTTCAGGCTAGCACTGCTAGCGGCTCTGCGGACGCGAGTAGTACGCCCAGGCAACACCGAACATCATAGCTACCATAAGCGCCAACTCGGCGTGCGGGCGATGATGGTAATAGAGATTGACGATGGCGTCGAAGGTCCAGACTGCAGAGCCAACGGCCCATATCCATGCTGTTCGACGCATCGTGCCTCCTGAGAGCCAGTTCATGAACTTGAGCCTTGGTGCCTTAGCCTTGGCGAAGCTCACCTGTTTCTCTTCCTCATCTCTCGAATCGTCATCCCGATCGAGCGCCTTCCCAGCGCATTTCGCGGCGCATTTTTCAATTTATCTACCTGACTATATATCACTTGCCGCTGCAACATGGATGTCATCCTCTACCTGACTCGCAGCTTTCAAAATCGTTGAGCTTCCTCAAACCCAAGCCTGTAACTCTTGGCCGGATGAAGCCGAGCGGTGTCCGGCTGTATCCCGTTCCAACTCCACCTGAATTTCGAACCAATCGCCGATCCAGTGGATGCAACATGGCGCTTGTTCCAGAATCTCGGTTAGACTTTCACAGTGTCGAACCTCTCTGGTTTCGTCACACAGCGATACGGTAAGACTACCTTCGCTCTCGCGGACCGACGGGATAACTACGCGGCCTGCAAGATCACTTCTTGGCCGTTCGTATTCTGCTTTGAGGAGGATTTTAAAGTGCGATACTCCCCCGCATTCTGGAACTGGACCCTTGTGGCTGCCATCTTCGCCCTCACCACCCCATCCCTATCCGCGCAAAGCGGCATACAAACCCATTGGGTTTCCACCTGGTCCACGGCCCCGGTTGCCCAGGTCAACCGAAGCGATGCCTTCACGCTTCCTACCACCCTGCGCCAGATCGTCCACGTCTCCCTGGGTGGCTCTCAGATCCGCGTCACTCTTACCAACGAACTAGGCGTGAACTCCCTGAACATTGGCGGAGCCGCAGTAGCTATGCCCGCAGCGGACTGGACCGGCGGCGCGATCCAGCCGGGAAGTTCCATCGCACTCACCTTTAATGGCCACCATTCCATCACCGTTCCCCCGGGTGCGGTCGCGGTCAGCGATCCAGTTAAGTTGACGCTGGCGCCGCTCTCGGATCTGGTGATCACTCTCAGCATCCCCGGCCAGAAGATTGCTACCCTCACCCAGCATGATCTCGCCCTCCAGACCAACTACGAGGCCGCAGGCTCACCCATCGATGCGCCAACCTTGACCGACCCCGGCGCCACGCACTCCTATGATTTTCTGAAAGATGTCGAAGTTTGGTCGCCGCAGGGCGCCACCGTGGTAGCCTTTGGCGACAGTATCACCGACGGATGGAAAAGCACCAGTGGAGCCAACGATACCTGGCCCGATGACCTCGCGAACCGTCTCCAGGCAAACCCCGCCACGCGCAACCTCGGCGTGATCAACATGGGCATCTCTGGCAACCGCATCCTGCACGACGGATGGGGCCCAAACGCTCTCTCTCGCTTTGATAGTGCGGTCCTGGCGCCACCCGGCGTAAAGTATGTCATTATCCTTGAGTCGATCAACGACATTGGCGTCGCCTACAGCCCAACCAACCCACATCAGATTGTCACAGCAGACGACCTGATCACCGGTATCTCGCAGATGGCGGCCCGCGCGCATGCGCATGGCATCAAGGTCTTTGGCGCCACACTGACTCCCTACATGGGCGCTGAGTACTCGTCATCGGCTGGCAATAGCGTCCGCCAATCCGTCAACCACTGGATCCGAACCACATCGCAACTTGACGGCGTAATCGATTTTGATAAAGCCACGCAGGATCCTGCCAACCCCCAGGTTTACGCTCCAGCCTTCGACTGCGGCGATCATCTGCATCCCAACGATGCCGGCTTCCGAGCCATGGCTGGAGCCATCGATCTGAATCTCTTTCTGACAAAGTAAGTCAGCAACAGTTTGGTGCAAGATCCATCGCGGACATCCTCGCCTGATCAGTCGATCAGGCGAGGATGTTCACAAAGGAGCAAGGCAACCGTCCTCAACCGCTGGCGGTCGGAATCTTCGCCTTACGCCCTCTGCCGCCGCTCGATCCCTGCTCCCACCCGCAGCATCGTCGCCTCATCAAAGTACCGGCTCAGCACCTGAACCCCGATTGGCAGGCCCGCCGAAGTCTCACCGCACGGTACGCTCATCCCGCAGATCCCCGCCAGACTCGCCGAAACCGTATAAATATCTTCCAGGTACATCTGCAGCGGATCGCTGGTCTTCTCTCCTAGCTTGAACGCCGGGGTCGGCGTCACCGGCGCCACAATCGCATCCACGCCGACAAAGGCCCGCACAAAGTCCCTGGCCAGCAGCGACCGAACCTGCTGCGCCTTGCGGTAGTAGGCGTCGTAGTAGCCCGCTGAGAGCACATAGGTTCCCAGCAGAATCCGGCGCTTCACCTCGGCCCCAAACCCTTCATCACGGGTATTGCGGAACATCCCCGTCAGAGTTGCCCCATCCTTGGTGCGGAGCCCATAGCGCACCCCGTCAAAGCGGGACAGATTCGAACTGGCCTCCGCCGTAGCCAAGACATAATACGTTGGCACCGCATAGCGCGTATGCGGCAGGCTTACCTTATGCAGGGAGCAGCCGGAGCTTTTCAGTCCATCCAACACGCTCTCGATAGCCTTGCGAATTTCGTCATTCAAACCCTCGCCGAAGTACTCTTCCGGCACGCCAATCCTCAATCCCTCCACACCCTTGCGAATCTCCGCGGCATAGTCCGCGACGGGCTGGTGGCTTGAGGTCGCATCCATCTCATCCGGGCCGGCCATCACCTCCAGCACGGTCGCCGCGTCCTCCACGGATCGGGCAAAGGGCCCTACTCTGTCCAGCGAAGATGCAAACGCAATCAGCCCATAGCGGCTCACCCGACCGTAGGTCGGCAGCACGCCCACCACACCGCAGAAACCCGCCGGCTGCCGGATCGATCCGCCTGTATCCGTGCCCAGACTGGCCACGCAGAGCCCCGCAGCCACCGCGGCCGCTGATCCTCCCGAGCTCCCCCCTGGCACCCGGTCCAGAGCTCGTGGGTTCTTCACCGGCCCATAGGCCGAGTTCTCATTCGAGGAGCCCATGGCAAACTCATCGCAGTTCAACTTACCCAGCACCACCGCTCCGGCAGCCTCCAGGCGCGCCACGGCGGTGGCGTCGTAGGGCGGATGGTATCCAGACAGGATCCTCGAACCCGCAGTCGTCTCCACACCGCGAGTCGTCAACACATCCTTGATTCCCACCGGAACACCAGCCAGCGGCCCCAGCGCCTCGCCGGCTTTCACGGCAGCGTCCACCTTTTCAGCCTGGGCCAGCGCCCGCTCCCGGGTCACAGCCAGAAAGCTGTGAATCTCGCCATCAACAGCCGCAATTCGCTCTAGGTGCTGTTCGGCCAGCGCCACCGCAGACACTCGACCCTCCACCACCGCCGAACGCGCCTCGGCTAGCGTCAACATCTCCAAAGACATCTTCCGCTCCACTCCCATCCCGTTTCCTATCACTTCACTCCTGCTCATCCGCCCCAGCGCCAGACCCCGGGGAACCCGGCCTTTGGAATCTCTTCCCACTCCATGCCATCTCTCTGAAAGTGGAAGAAAGAGCCTCAGCCTCTGCCAACCTATTTACCCCGAAGACCCGGTTGCACTCCAATGCGAACGACGACTTACGGCAATGCCCGGCTAGCGAGCCTTTCCCGCACCGCTAGAGGGTCTTTAGCGAACTTCTATCGCTCGAGCACCCTCGGCACCTTAAAGAACCGACCATCGGTCTCCGGAGCCTCTGCCATCACCGCATCCCGCTGCAAAGAAGCCTTTACCGCATCAACGCGCAGCGTCTCGCCGTTCTGGGCGGGCTCCAATCCCAACGCCTCTGCCACCTGCGCCATCGGCTCGACAGCGGAGGTATCCAGCTCATTCAACTGCGCAATGTATCCCAGCACGGCGTTCAGATCCTTCGCCATCCGCGGCAACTCCTCGGCCGTCAGCTCCAGATTGGCCAGATCCGCCACATGCCGCACATCCTCCACCGACACACTCATCCTGCTCTCCTCATGACGATTTCTCTCCAGCATCCTGCAACCACGGCAGCAATAGACCTCTCAGCCCTGACGATCCTCGTCGATAGACCTGTGCATCAGACACACGCACAACCGCAGGCTTGTTCGGTTGTCGTTCGGACTCACAGGTTGTGCTTCATCTACTCTCTACTTCTAAATCTTATCCCGGCCAAGGGCGCCCCCGCGATTCTGCCCAGATCCTTGACGAGGGCCGCGCGCAGGCGAATAAACGGCTCCATCCACTGCGATCCATCTACTTGCACATGCAACACGCCCTCGCTATCCAGATACAGCACCCGGGCGTGGCTTGCCAGGGTGCTGCCGCAGGCCACCGGCCAGGCGGCCATCAGCCTGTCTTCCTCCGGCAGTTCGCGCAAACTCCGGGCTAAAGATCCCCGCAGCACCTCTCGCATTCCCTGCATGATCGCCTCCTACCATTGGCCCCGGGACTCCTTGGCTAGCTGCGCTTCAGAAGCTTCACATGACCGCCGGTGGGCCAGCCACTCTCTCCACAGCTTCCGAACCGTCCGCAAGCTCGTCCGCATTGGCTGCGGCCGCTACTATCAGCCACTGCTGCACCTGCTGAAGCGATGTTACCGCGTGATACTCTCCCGCACACGGCTCCGTCTCAGTCCCCGAGAGCAGAAAGACCTTTCTCAACCCGCCTGCATGGGCCGCAGTCACATCCGAGCAGCGATCGCCCACCATCAGCGAAGAACCCAGATCCAGGTGCAGCTCCCGCGCAGCTCGCCTCAGCATCCCTGCGCCCGGCTTGCGATCCTCGTGTTCGCGCTTGTACGCTCCCACTCCGTGCTCCGGATGGAAGGGGCAAAAGTAGACTGCATCCAACCGGGAGCCGCGTTCTTCGAACTCGTGACCCATCCACTGCATCAGTGTCTCAAACTGAGCCTCGCTATAGTACCCGCGCGCAATACCCGCCTGATTGGTGACCACCACCAGCTTGTATCCCAGCTCTTTGGCCACCCGGCACAGCTCAAAGATGCCATCCACCCACCGCACCTGCTCCTTTGCATGCAGATATCCCACCTCATGATTGATCACTCCATCACGATCCAGAAACAGCGCCTTGGAACGCGCTCCCATAGCGTCCACCTCACCCTTGTATTCTCCACCCATCCCACTACGGCCCGCATTCTCCTTCCGCACCGAGTGCGTCTTCTTTCATTCCACCCAGTTCCACTGAGGCACAACTGAATCCGTCTTCCGCACGGCCCGGCGTGCATGTTCGCCGCTCCCTCTCCACAGCCGACAATCCCCATCCTTCCCGCCCACATGAGCCCTGGCAGACCGCCATAAACTGCTCGCTCCACCCCACCCAGTCCCTCGGGGAAACACCAGCGACATGAATTCAATTCACCGTAAAGCTGAGAGGCGCAGAAACGCTTAAGCTTCCGCTGGTTCCCGTCACCGTGACGGTGTAGTTCCCAGCGGTGGTGCCCCCGGCAGAGGCCGCCGAACACGACGAACCGCCAACCGATCCGCCACAGCCGCTTAAACACCCCAATCCCACACCGAGCAGACACACCAACCGCAACCGCCTCAGAGCATCCTGCCAGCGGGATCTGCGCCTCCGTATCGGCAGGCAAAGCAACAACAGCCCAGCCAGCGCCACCCCCTCCGTACGCCCAAATTGCCGCGGCTCCGCCGACATGGCCTGCGCCAGACAGCCGCCGCTCGATCCTTGGG
The DNA here is from genome assembly GCA_049977105.1 of Acidobacteriaceae bacterium. GTDB lineage: Bacteria > Acidobacteriota > Terriglobia > Terriglobales > Acidobacteriaceae > Granulicella. Next base: position 10,541 of record JBMFGX010000050.1, read on the forward strand.
CTACCAAAGAGACAGTTGCCGTCTGCGAGCCGGCTTGGTTCAAGCTGAGGGTGGAGGGTGAGACCGAACACATCGGCGGATGGCTGGTCAACGGCGTCACCGCACAGCTCAGCGCCACCGTGCCCGCAAAGCTCTGCAGCGCCGTAGCCGTCAACGTCCAGGTCGTCGTACTCGTAGCGCTTGCCTGCGGAGCTACGGAGAGCGCGGAGGGATTCGCGGCCAGGGTAAAGCTCCCACCCGTTGCATCCCCTGAAACCGCAGCCGAGAGCAGCTTCGCCACATCCACGGATCCCAATCCCGTGGCCTGGTCATAACCCGGCCCCACGCTGAATCCCGCCAGGCCGCCGGTGAGGCTTGAAACGTCTGGAGTGCTGTTGTTGCACATCGAAGGCTCTGCGATTGTGCAATCGGTGACGCCTGAACTGGCCACGGTGACATCATGAAACACGCCCTGATTGGAGGCCGCCAGCCCATACAGCATAGGATTCAGATTGCCCTGCGCGGCTCCCATTTTGGTGTTGAGCAGCGCGGCGACGCCGGCCATTCCGGGAGCGGCAGCGGAGGTTCCAAAGAAGATGGAGACCGCTGTGCCCTGGTTGGTCGTCTGGCAACTTGCTCCGCCAGCCGCAAAACACCCGAGGTAGCCATCGTGCTCAGCGGCGGTGAAGGCGACGTCCGGCACGTCGCGGAAGCCATCGTTGGGCACTCCCGCTCCGCTCTGCCAAGCCGGCTTGGAAATAAAGGCGCTGGCTCCGCCGCCGCCCTCCGCGACCTGATAGACCGTCTGGCCCTGACTATCCACGGTCGTCGGCTCATTCCATGCACCCTCCGGAATATAGGAGAGCGCCGACTCGTATCCTGCAGAGTTGCTCGCAGACCAGTAGAGCGATGGCGTGAGCAGATCATTGAACTCCGTCCCTCCCACGCAGGTGACATCGCCACTGGAGCAGAACACGTTGATGCTTGCAGCCTGAATGGCCGGGGCAGGGGCAAAGGCGGTGTCGCATCCGGCCGCGCCAGTGTCGTCCGCGGAGACAAAGGTCGAGATGCCCTCACTGGCTGCCGCCTCAAACTCCTGCTGGAGATAATCGGTCTCCGCTGAGCCGCTCTCGGACTCGCAGGCTCCGAAAGAGATGTTCATCACCGGATCCAGCAGGCTGTTGATGTTGTATGCCAGCGCGATCTCCACTCCATCCTCACTCGCAGCATCAGCACTGATCACCAGATCCGCCTGGGCCGCCGGAGCTGTTCCGATCACTCGCTCTACATCCAGCGTCGCCTCGCTGGCGAATCCCACGTTGGCGCCCGTCGCTACACCCGGATCGCTCCCGGCCAGGATCACATTGGGCTGCACGCTGGGCAAGCCTGCAATGGCCTCATAGCTGGCGATGTCGCTGGCCACAATTCTCGACTTGCCCAGAATGGCGATGCGCTGCACTCGGCCAGCGGAAGAAGATCCAGCCGTGCCCGAAGATCCAATGGTCGCCCCCTCATCCCCGCTGCTATACACGCTGGCGATATCGTAGATGGTGGCAAAATCCTTGGGCAGAATGGCATAAACGCCACCGCCAAGATCGGCTTGCGCACCGCTATGCGAACTGCCTGCTGTGGGCGAAAGCATCCGCACAGTGAAGTTCGATTGGGGCGCGTAATGCACCTCCGCCAGACCATGTACGGAGAGGATCACCGCACTCAGAGCAGATGGAATCATAGGCTGCGAGACCGCTGCGACCCTCTGCTGCCCCGCAACCTCGAAGTTCTGAAAGCTGGTGTGAAAGGCGTCCCCCACCAACACCAATGATCCCGTGGCCCGGATGATAAGCCCGTTGGGATCCACCGAATCCACGGTAAGTCCCTGGCTCGTCAGCCAGGAGATCACGGCTGCGCGATCATTCGCGGTGGGGCCAAAGAGTTGCCCCACCTGCTGAGGCTTCAGCCACCGATGGTAATACGGGGATTGAGGATTCTGCTGCGCCGCGCGGAACTGCTCAAAGGCAGCTTGTGCCGCGGGATCCCGGCTCAACACCACGGCAAGATGCAGGGTCTGGCTTAAGTCCACTCCACGGCCCCCCATGGTGTTCTCCACGCGGTCCCACTCCGGCAGCCTCTGGCTAAGGGTCAGCAGCGAACTGAAATCTGGATTCCTTGCCACCCGATCCGCCTGCTGTACCGGCTGCAGGCCCGCCAGGCTTGCCTGCCCTGCCTGGGCCGGCGCGTGCACACCCGCCAGAGCCGCAGCCAGAATAGCCGCGCTGGACACCACTCGTATGGCGCGCAACGGCGTTCGCCGCCACCATCCACCATCAAGCGACAGCGCAGCCAAGCGGTTGCGAAGCAAGGATCGAAACTGCATTGGACCTCAAGTTGAATGAAGCGAAGACGCTACGTCAGAGTACGGTTAGGTTACGGTATCAACGGCCACAGGGAAATGGCGAGACAGTAAACTTCGCCCAAAGTAACCGGACGCTATCATGTCCAAAGGAGGTCGTTATGAGCCGCACCGAATCCACCATGGCGCCACTGGGCTTTGTTGCCCCAGCCTTTCGCCTGCAGAATGTGGTCACCGGTACCACCCTGAGTCTTGATGAGATCCTCAATGCCAAATCAGTTAACCGGGCGGGTCTGCTGGTAATGTTTGTCTGCGTCCACTGCCCTTACGTAAAGCACGTGGAATCAGAGTTGGCGCGGATTGGCCGCGATTACTACGGTCCGGCCGGCGATGGGCCGATCGCTATCACGGCTGTTCAATCCAACGACACGGAGCAGTATCCCGAAGACGCACCGGGACCGATGCGCGATCAGGCGCTCCGGCTCGGCTGGACGTTTCCTTACCTGCTGGATTCCACCCAGGAGGTGGCGCGGGCCTATCACGCGGCCTGCACACCAGACTTTTTCCTCTTCGATGCCAACCTCCGGCTGGTCTACCGTGGACAGCTTGACGACAGCCGTCCGCGGCGCAACGGCTTTGGAAACGACGAGCCGGTCACCGGCAAAGACCTGCGCGCAGCCATGCAGGCAGTGATCGCCGGCGGGCAGCCCAGCCCGGAACAGCGCTGCAGCATCGGCTGCAATATTAAGTGGAAGGCTGCATGAGCGGGTCACCGTTCTTCCGTGCCGCTCGTCCTCCGGGGTGGGCCGATGCAAGGAGGGCGGCGGCGAACCATCCTCGCGGGCCGGAGCGTTTTCGGATGGAGCCCGCCGCCATGTCGGCGGGCTTTATATGCCGCAGCGGCCTTCTGCGGCTGCATGACGTCATCAGGATTGCGCTTGCGAATTGACTGGGCAGTACGAGCGAAGGTTGGATGGGGTGAGCGTCTCGGGTTACGCGGACAGTGAAAGCCATCAGAGTTTGAACGGCCAGGCTCCGCTCTGCTGATACCAGTCGTAGTCTTTTTGCATCGCGGGGCTGAACTGCCAGTGGTCGGGTGTGGTGTTGTCCTCCCAAGCAGATGCAGTGGCCCCTGACCCGCTGGTACACAGCAAAAATGCGGCGCGCACGGCTTCGCGCTGTTCCGGCCCTGTGGCCGCAGGCTGGGGCGAGACGAACAGGACGACTCCGCTTCTGGCCACCAGGTCAAGCCACTGGCGGTTACAGGACCACGGAGTTTTGGTGGTGATGGGCACACAGTCAGGATCGAGCGCGAAGAAAGATTGATGCTGAGGGATTCTGAAGGCCAGGGTGTTCACTCCCATGCGGCGGGTGCGCTCCCAGAATTGTCCGCTGACGTCGTCACCGGTCCGCTGCGCGTCAAAGAGGCCGGCGGCAAGATGACCAACGGTGTTGCAGCCGAGAAGGACGGTGCTGTTGTCGGCGGCCTGGCGGATCGACTGATACAGGCTGCGGATGATCTCAGCGTTGGTGTGGGTGCGATCGTGGAGACTCCAGCCGGGCAGCGTGGGCTGCGCGCCCATCTGAAAGCCCCACTGCCCAAGAAGATCGTACGTGGAGAAATCGTGCTTGATCAGGTCATATCCCCAGCCGACTGCCTGAGTGACTTTGCTCAGCACGCGCTCCAGAGCTTCCGGAACAGTGGGATCGAACGCGGTCACCGCGCTCGCCGACTCTTTGAAGCGCGCGTCCGGCAACAACAAGCCGCGCGGCGTCCCCGCATCCGCCTGCAGTGGGCGAATCCAGATGCCGGGCCGGACATCATGCCGCCGTATGCTCGCGGCCAACGAGGCCATATCCGGAAAGGCTTGCCGATTGTCCCAGCCGCCATCAACAACGGTAAAAGGTCGCACAGCACGCGCAGGCGCTAGAGAAGCCACAAGTTCCGCGTCGCGAACAATTTGAGCCGCCGTGTTACGACCATAGGCGTAGTACCAGTCGTTGCTGCCGTACAAAGTCACTGGAGGACGCGGATCATCGCACAACCTGCGGCAAAACAACCGCGCTGCATCCAAAACGCTCTCGCCTGAATTTCCCTGTCTGCTGACCACCGTGGCGGCGAGCAACTCCCGATCTCCCAGTTCGACGCCTTCGCCTCCGTTGCAGACATTCAGCCACAGAGAGATGCCTTTCGGATCGATCTGCCAAAAGCAAAGGGACGCAGCCCCGGTTTTCACTCCATATCCGTTCAAAATCTCGCGATCCGCAGTCAGAAAATACCAAGGCAGAACCCTTTCAGGGACCAGCGACTCCCAGTGAAGATCGCCGTAACTGCGCTCCCAGGCATCGTTCAGAACCAGTGTTCCCGGTGCAACCGAGGCGCTCCATCGCAGATGAATATGCGTTGGCTGGAGCGATGTTGGAGCGAGCGTAATCTGCAGCGCGTCCTGCTGGGGAGCGGTGATGATCTCCAGATGGGAACTGCTCCACCTTGTGCCCAATCGGCTGAGCGTTGAGGGGTGTTTCAGGCCACAGAAAACGGTGACAACGTCCGGAACCCGCAAGACGTCTATGAAGGCCGTGGTTCGGCTAGCCGATGCCTGGGTTTGACTGGGGCGGAGCGTTTCCGCTGGGGCGGACGCGGCCAGACCCGCGCAGGCCAGGCCGGCGACGAGATCTCTGCGAGTGATGGATGACATTCGTGCTCTCTTTCTTGCGTTGGTTTGAGCCGGCAAGGAGGCGCGCAGATCCTCCCGATCTCCATCGTGGGGCATCCCGCGTCCGCCGCAGAGTATTTTAAGCCCTTCCCGCAGCCGCGCCTGTTGCCGCTCCGATGAGAGAGGATGGCCAAGCGGTGGCCGTGCTGCGGCAGTCGATTGAGGGTGAGGCGACTCCGACTCCCGCGCGGCAGGAGCGGATGAGCCGCCACTTTCTTGCCGGCCCGCGGCGTGAGGCCGAGCAGGCCAGTGGCCGTCGAAGCTGCATATCCCGCATGGCGGTAGAAGCGGCTGTGATTTTTTGGCCGACGCGCCACGAGAGGAGAGCCTCCCGCGCGGAATGCAAACTGGCAATTCGTCGGGATCTTATCGCGTTGCGGTTGTCTGGCTCAGCTCGACAAGACGACCGGGAAACAGGTGAACTCCTCTTCGTCCACCTGCCAGTACGGCATGTATTCCACGCCTGGATTGTCGGCCACGGTGTAATGCAGGGGTGATCCGGGCTTGGACTTCAACTGATGGATCAACTGCTCTGGCCGCACTCCAGATGCACGCAAGACGGCATCCTTCGATCCAACCGCCGCATAGAGAAGTGGTCCGTATGTTAAGGAATAGCGTTTGCGTCCTGGAAGCTGGTCGATTCCGGTGTACTCCGAAAGCGCAAACCCAGCCGGTAATTCAAACGTTACGGTATCTCCGGAAGACCACACCCGGTTCAAGGCGACATAGGTCCCAGGATTTCCCGTTGCCACAGTTCCTTTGTTAAGCTTCACTTCCATGGGCATGGTTGCCCAGGACGGCACGCGGACCCGTAGGTTCATTGCTGTTGGCCGCGCAGCCGTGGTGGTTAATTGAACATGGTTTTCAAACGGAAAGTTCGTTTCCATCCGCAGATGGAGCGGACTCGCCTGTCCGTGCTCCCATGCCAGCGTTGACGGCTCAAACAGATGGACATAAACGCCATCCGCTGCGATCGAATAGATATGCTCCGGGATTGACCCGATCAGGCGCGTCCCTTGTCCTTCGCAGCAGGTATTGATTCGCGTACCCTTCTCCTTGTTGCCAACCAGAATCGTGTGGTACCGCAATCCGTAGGTTCCGTCCTGGTTTGCCATGGCAACGTTATAGATCGATTTTTCGATTTCTGCGGCATAGCGCTCTTCATCCGGGGTCATCGATTGAAACCGTTGACTCAAAAAGCTCCAGAAGGAGGTTCCACAGAGCTCTCCGAGCCTTTGCGTCAGCGAATTGGAGTTCGGCGGGTCATAGTTGTATTCGATGATGGAGATGGAACCGCCAGGCTGTTCCCAATGCCGGTGATACATCTCCCAGGCGGCTTTCACGCCATCGTGCCAGCGCCGGTCGCCGGTCGCCATATAGGTGTCGAGATAGGCTTCAAGGTTGGTGAGCAGGTAGCAGTGGGGGCGATCGTACGGGTATTGCCAGATCTGCACTTTATCTTGGCCGCTCAGCGCCTGCAGCCAGCTCTGCTCCAGAAAGTAGCGCTGGATCACCTGAATATCCTGGGGCTTGCCAACAGGGGTAAAGTACAGCCGCGTGTTCGCAATCATTCCCTGCCCGCCTTGAACGGCTGCCCGCATCAGGTTCGGCAGATATTCGCACTGATTGAACCAATCGTAGTTACCGCGAAGCAGTTGGAACGCCTGCGAGCTTCCGGCATAGCCTGCTTCGATCAGCCCATGGGTGAGCCATGCGCGAGTGTAGGCTCCGCGCTCAGAGTAGAAGATGGTGTCTTCCGGATAGGCCATGACATATCCGTTGGATTGCCTGCATTCCGCGATTCCTTCCACGACCGCATTGAATCGGCTCCGCAGCTCGGGATGGTCGATCCAGCGAAGCGTGTTGCCTGATCCCATCAGAAAACGTCCCGCATTAGATCCCGCCAGATCTGTCTCCCAGAATTTGTTGGGCACGTGGGAGGACGGTGGGACAGGCTTGCCCGCCCGTTCACGGAACTGCAACAGCAGATCATTCACTGTGAAGGAGTCCAGCAAGTACGCTATATTGTTGCGCATCGTCGTTTCAAAGACGCCACCTTGCAGTGTTACTCCTCTGCGCGGAGCCTGGGCCGCAACAGGGACTCTGTTCCACGCTGCCGCATCGGTAACAAGCTCAGGGCGATCTCTGCGGACATATTCCGTTTCAATCCGTTCGGGCCTGGTCAGTTGCTGCAAGTCCTCCGGATTGCTCAGCGTTCCATCTCCGGAGACATGCTTCCCGGCCGCCACATCGTGCCCCCCGGCCAGAACCGAGATACGGGCAAGCGCGAACCAATGCTCTCCGTGTGCGGAATTCGCGGGAATGACCTCGGGAGCATCCACGCTACTGGGGGTCCACTGAGGCGCAGGCAATTTCGTCACGGTCAGTCGGAGATACCGTGCCGTGGTTGCCAGGCCGGAGATGCTGACAATTCTGTCAGCGGGATTGAAGAAATCCTGCTGGGTGTGATCGACGATCATTGTGGGGCGGCCGAACTCCGCGTCATTGGATGATTCCAGCTTGAACCGCACCGGGAATCCTTCGCCGGCATAATACGCGTCCTTTCCGGGGATCATGCGCTGGTTTGCCGGAAACAGCCGGATCTCCTCGAGGGCATGCGGCTTTTCCAGATCGATTTGCACCCATGTTTCGGTCTCTGCATCCTTTGCCGCCTTTGACCGATACGGGCGGTAGAGAAATGTCGGCGTTGCGGCAATCCTGTCTTCTGCGAGACAAACCACGGCGCCGGCAGCAAGTGGAAGCGCATAGAGAGCCTCGGGCAGCAGCCCTGCTTTCAAGGCCATTCCGCTCCCGGCGGCAAGCGTGGCGGCTTGCAGAAACTTGCGGCGGCTCACGCCCGGAGGACCCTCCACCTGCTCCTGCTTTACGCAGGCGGCCTCGTTCTTGGGAGAATAGGACGATTCGTCTTCTCTGCGCAGTGTGCGATCCTTCATGACAACTCCCTCCTGTGTTTGGTGCCAGTCGTGCGGCTTACCTTCGTCTGGCAAGGGAAGGCCCCAGTTATGGTTGGCGCCCTCCCTGCATACAGTCAACCTTTGTTGGACGCTCCATTGGGTATCCGCGGCGGATAGAAGGCTGGACCCGTGCCGGGCTTCCTACGGACGGCGTCATGGCGACCGCTTGCGACCCGGGGTCGGTGCTGGCCGCAGGATGAGGCAGCGGGCCATACTGGCCCAAGGCAGGATGCAGTTTGACGGCTCCTTTGGTGCGGCAGGGCTTCGGCAAGTCGAAGACGGGACGAGCGCAACTGGGCGGCGGTGGCGTCCATCGAGAGCAGCTTGTTCTTGAGGCGGAGCTTGCTTCTCACACCAAATCTGTCACGCCTAGCTTGGGATCTTCGCCAGCAGCCGCTGAGGGACTTCCTCGGAGAGGTTGCAGGGGCGGCGTGCGTTCGCATCGGTCGGCGTGAAATGTGTGGGCCCGCTCTGGCAGGCCATGATGCCACAGTTTGCGTTTGCCGGCGGCCCGACCGTTGGCCATGGCACCCAGATTGTTGGCCGAACCCAGCAGGCAGAGCAGCAACGCCACAGACTGGCCCACGCAGATGAAGCCCCTGGCTCTGCGTTCGGCGCCTGCCGGCTAGCCGCAGGATCGACATCTTTCCATCTCCACCCAAAATAAGCCTCAGAACTTGAGAGAAGATGCGACGAACCTTCGATACGGCGGCACCCTCCACTGACGCTGGGTTTTGGTCCGGCCCAACGCTAGAGGAGGGTGCAGCCTCGTCGTTCCATCCACGTATCCCGGGCAAAGCTCCAGATTCGGACAAGAGTGATCGAGGCTAAAAGAGGACTTTAGCTGCGAACTCCAGGATTCGTGGGTCTCCCGCGCTGGTTACCTGGCCAAAGTTGGCGTCACCCAGGTTTGTGTCTACGCTCTCAAAATTTGGATGGTTCGCTACGTTGAAAGCCTCTGCGCGGAATTGCAGATCAAGACGGTGGGTGACGGGGAAGGTCTTATACAGAGCCACGTTGATGGAGGTGTATCCAGGACCACGTATCATACCGTTGCTGGCGTTTCCAAAGAACCCGTACGCAGGGGCTGCAAAATCACTTGTATTAAGCCATTCTCCTAACTTACCTATTTTTTGATATGGAGCTACCAGGTTCGGGCGTATCGCCAAGCCCGCCGTGCTTGTGGTGAGGCCAGGGCTCATAGCAAAGCCACTTTGATGAAGGGCAAGGACGGCAAAGCTCCAATCCGCCAATGCAAGCCTGGCGGCTCTGCTGCTGTGGCTGAAGAAGGGGATGCTGTAGACCCATGTAGCAGTAAAGTCATTTGTAAAGTCGTACGACGGTGGTCCATACTCCGCATGGAAGTTACGCATATTCTGTGCGGCAGACCCTTGAGACGTTGTAGCTCCGGCTCCATGTGCGCCAACGGTTGCCAAGGCCTTGCTGTATGTATATGCGAGACTGAATTGCGTTGGTCCGGTCCTGTAG
>JBMFGX010000051.1:0-19756 GCA_049977105.1 Acidobacteriaceae bacterium
TGCCGCATCTGGTCCAGAGCCTGCTCAAAACACGGCTCCAGCAGTTCCGGCGGCACTTGATCCAGCAGGTCGCGAATGTGATTATCGCTGGGAATTCGCTCGATCCCGAACAGCGTCTTACAGTTCGAGGTGTTGCGCCCCTGCTCCATGCGCCGCTGACGCGACAGAAACGACTCGCTTTGCATAAAGAACAGAGAAAAAGCCGCCATGCCCATATCGCTCACCGGAAGGTTCCCCGGACGCCACTGACGTACATCCGGAAAACCACCGCATACCTGCCGCAAGCCGCCCAGCAATTCCTCCAAAATCTGCATACTCCCAGTTCAGCACTCTGTACCTCCTAACCGGAGCAACGAAACTGGTTCCCTCAGTTAGAACTGCTGTTTCTGGCGCTGTTTTGTTGACGCTATGCGCCGGCCTGAAGTAATCTAAAGACTCGCGCAGTCTTGCGTCTGCACCGATGTGCGCCCAAATTCTGGGCAGCAAAGAGGTTAGCAGAAGCGGGACACCGAGGTGAGTCGACTCGATGCAGGGCAAGCTGGGATTTATCCAGGCAGCCTGCCATCCCATCGCAGCACGCCCACTCCCCAGCAGTCTGCGGTCTGAACGAGCAGCCGATTTCGGCAGCCGGCGTCAGACTTCAGAGGCTCTGTGCGCTCAACCGCAACTACGGTATTGGCCTGCGTGGATGGAAGATTCGCGCTGGTCCTGCCGCCTAACTTACGACTGCATTATTCTTCGCGCTTCAAGCCGGGCAGTGAGATTGACGAAGACGGCAGAACCAAGGAGTAACTTGAAATGAACCTCAATCAGACGACGACGATCCCCAGCGGCAAGGCCATCCAGCGCAAATGGTTCGTGGTTGACGCCAGCGGTCAGACTCTGGGCCGTCTTGCCTCGCATGCCGCCAGCGTTCTGGCAGGCAAGCTGAACCCGCTCTACACGCCGTACATCGATATGGGCGATCATGTGATCGTCGTCAATGCGGAAAAGATCCACGTAACCGGCATGAAGGCTGAGAAGAAGTTGTATCGCCGTTACACGGGTTTTATGGGAGGCCTGCGTGAAGAGAGCTTCACCAAGCTGCTGGCCCGCCGACCCGAGAAGATTGTGGAAGAGGCGATCAAGGGCATGCTGCCCAAGGGCAAATTAGGGCGCCAGATGGCCACCAAGCTGAAGGTATATAAGGGTGCGGATCATCCCCACCACGCGCAGCAGCCGGTGGCGCTGGAAGTTCGTGGTTAGGCCATTCCGGCGCAGTATGGCGGCATGAGACGTTTAGCGATTTCAAAAAGATTGAGGAAGTAGAGGACACATGGCAGACCTTATTCAGTATTACGGGACCGGACGGCGCAAGAGCGCCATTGCGCGCGTCTTCCTTCGCCCCGGTTCGGGCAGATTCACCGTGAATGGCAAAGAGTTTGAGCAGTATTTTGTGACGCCGGCCCAGCGTGCGGCAGCCAAGCTTCCCTTGGGGATCGCCGAGATCCAGGAGACGTTTGATGTGGTGACGACGGTGAAGGGTGGCGGGGTGAACGGGCAGGCGGACGCCTTGAAGCTGGGTATAGCCCGGGCGCTGATCGAGTTCAATGAGGAGTTGCGCAAGCCGCTGAAGATGGGTGGCATGATTACGCGCGACTCACGCGGCAAGGAACGTAAGAAGTACGGCCAGAAGGGTGCTCGCGCTCGCTTCCAGTTCAGCAAGCGCTAGTTTGCCGGCGTGTCCGCTGTTGGCCGACGGGTTCGCCGGGGCTCTTTTTGCCCATGTTTTAGCTGTTTTGGAGTGTTGAAGTTGTATGGGGGGAACCGGCAGGCGGTCTGCGGCTGGTTCTGGATCCCACTTTTTCGCTTGACCCATTGGCAACGCGCTGGTGGCCGGAATTCAATCTCCCTTCGGGGATCTCAATCGCTTCAACAAGAGTCGCAAGCCAAGCTGCATAGCTACGCCGGCAGGATGGGCATAAAGGGCCCTGAATGCGATGGTGGTCTGGTAGGCGCGGCGGGTTGACCGGGAAAACAGAGGCGATGCCAAACACAAGGAGCCTATTATGGCCAGCATTACGATGAAGGAACTGCTCGAAGCCGGCGTCCACTTTGGTCATCAGACCAAGCGCTGGAACCCCAAGATGAAGGAGTATATCTTTGGCGAGCGCAATGGAATTTACATCATCGACCTGCAGAAGACGCTGAAGATGTTCAAGGAGGCGTCGAAGTTCGTCACGGATTTGACCTCGACTGGAAAGCTGATTCTGTTTGTGGGCACCAAGCGGCAGGCGCAGGATGCGGTGGCTGAAGAGGCCAAGCGCGCCGGCATGCCGTACATCAACAGCCGCTGGCTGGGTGGTCTGCTCACGAACTGGGTAACCGTGCAGAAGTCCGTGAAGCGTCTGGCGGAGCTGGACGAGATGTCGACGGATGGACGCTATGAGCTGTTGACGAAGAAAGAGGTCATCAAGCTGGAGCGGGAGCGCAAGAGTCTGTCCACCAACCTTTCGGGCATCAAGAGCATGAAGCGTCTGCCGGACGCGATCTTCGTGATTGACTCTAACAACGAGGCGATTGCGGTGGCGGAGGCGCGCAAGCTGGGCATTCCGGTGGTTGCTGTGGTGGACACGAACTGCGATCCTACGGTAGTGGACTATGTGATCCCGGGCAACGACGACGCGCTGCGCGCGATTCGTTTGTTTACCACCAAGATTGCGGACTCTGCCTATGAGGGGACGCAGATGATCTCTGACAAGGCCTTCGCGGAGGAGTATGCCGAGGTGCAGCCGATAGCGCCCGAGTCGCACATGATCGGGGAGGAGGGCGAGGAGATTTTCGCTCCCGTACATGCCTCTGCCGGCGCCGCTGAGGCTTCCATAGAAGATGTGGAAGACGAAGATATCGACCTGAACGCCGCTCTAGGCGGTGGTATTCGCAAGGCTCCTACCGCAGCGGACTCTGAGGCTGACGCCGAGACCGCCCAGGTGAGCGCCTAAACCAAGGGCCGCGCGGGTTGGACCGTTGCCGCGCCGTAACCGCCGAGCCGTAAGAGAACAAGGATGGCGCGGGATTGGTTCCTGCGCCATTTTCGCGAGATGCGCATGCGCTGCAAGCGCTGCCCCCACTGAAAGCAAGAAACCAGGAAGGAAGAGTTATGTCTAGCACCGAACCTGTGAAGATCGACGCCAAGCTGGTGAAGGAACTACGTGAGAAGTCGGGTGCCCCCATGGGCGATTGCCTGAAGGCTTTGCAAGAGGCTAAGGGCGATATGGAGGGGGCCTTTGTGGTGCTGCGCAAGCGTGGCATGGCATCAGCGGCGAAGAAGGCCAGCCGTACTACGAATGAGGGCGCGGTTGGCTCCTATATTCATGCGGGCGGAAAGATCGGCGTCCTGCTGGAATTGAACTGCGAGTCGGACTTTGTGGCCAGGACCGACGATTTTCAGAACCTGCTGAAGGATATTGCGATGCACATTGCGGCGGTAGACCCACGCTACCTGGGTAAGGACGAGGTGACCGCAGCGGACATTGAGCGGGAGAAGGAGATCTATCGCGCCCAGGCGGCCGCGACCGGCAAGCCAGCCAACATCATTGAGAAGATGCTGGAAGGCAAGATGGCCAAGTTCTATGAGGAGGTTTGCCTGCTGGAGCAGCCCTTTATCAAAGATCAGGGTATGACGGTGGCTCAGTTGATCGCGCAGAAGGTGGCGAAGATGGGCGAGAACATCAGCATACGTCGGTTTGCGCGGTTCAAGATCGGTGAGCCCACGTTTACGGTCGCCTCGGCGAAGGCCGTGGCAGCGGGCGAGCCGACGGCCTAAGCGACAGATTGATTCTGACCGTTGAGAGGGACCGGGGTGATTCGCCCCGGTCCTTCTCAACGGGGTAGGATTTTACCGGGCTATTCCGCTTCAGGCAAGGCGGAAGGGGCTTTATTTGACTGGGTTTACGCAGGAGGCCTGGAGGGAAGTGACAGGCTCCGAGGGCGCAAACCTGGTGGGTTGGGCGCTGGGCCGGAATTCTTTGGAGGAATTTGGTTTTTCGTGGATAATAGAGGAGAGCCAGAGTGTGCCTGACTGCCTGGCTATCCCGTAGCAAAACTCAGGAATTGGGCAGCAGGGACCCAAAAATGCCCTGCGTCGCGGCGTGTCAGATGGATGGAGCTGAGAGGCTCTCTGACAGAAGGACAAGCTGCTTGCCAGCCGAGGTGGCTGGCCACATTGGAAAGGAAGTAGCATGCGCGAGATCATCACCCTACAATGTCCGGAGTGCAAGAACCGGAACTACTCCACCACAAAGAACAAGAAGACAACTACAGGACGGCTGGAGTTCTCAAAGTTTTGTAACACTTGCCGGAAGCATACGCCGCATAAAGAGACGAAGTAGCCGGCACAAGCCAGTCCGCGGGTATGCTGGCGAAGTTGCTGGCGGCGGCTGATGAATGAACCCGCAGACCGGCGCAATACAGGGGAGTAAGCTCAACGGTTAAACTGTCGGTCTCCAAAACCGAACTTCTCGGTTCGAATCCGAGCTCCCCTGCCAGTTTTGCTCTGAACTGCCGGTATGTGCGGCGACAGGGCAGCCTGTGATGGATGGAATGTGGCTCCAATGTGAGTCCGGAGTTGGTCCAAAGCAGGCGTAAGAGAGATGCAACGTAGACTCAAAGCCGATCCAGAGCAGATTCCGTGCAGCTTGACGAGGGTCGTGCATGGGATCAGCCTCACCCCAGCGTAGTACCGGTTTGTACCACCCGCTCAGAGTCAGGAGGGGGAGAGGCAGCCGGGAAGGATGCGCTGGTGACACAGCAGCAGTTTCAGGAGTCGATCCATGGCGAAGGCCGCCGTAGTTGAAACCACCGATCAGAGCCCCGTGCAGCGGCTCACTTCAGGGCCACAGCGGCTCATGCAGTTTTTCAAGGACACTCGGCAGGAGATGACGAAGGTCCACACACCCTCGCGGGCTGAGGTGCAGGCAACCACCATTGTTGTGATCATTGCGGTGTTTCTGTTCGCCGCATACTTCGAGTTGGTGGATCTGACGGTCGGCAAAGGCGTGGACCAGGTGATTCTTTACCTGACCAAGCACTGAGCGGGTGGACGATCAGCGGTCCACAGCGAGCAAGGCGATCGTTTGCAATTCTCTGGGCTGAGAGCAAGAGATTCAGGTTTGAAGGAAAGTACAACCATGGCAGATGAGTTGAGAGACGACGAACAGCAAACCGTGCCTACCGGCGCTGGAGAGGCGCTGGCGAGTGATGTAGCTGCGGATGCTGAAACAGCCGTTGCGGGTGTAGCGGTGGGCGGAGCTGGAAGCGACGAGGAGCCAGAGACGGCGGCTGCGCCGCAGACGCAGCTGAAGTGGTACATCATCCACGCTTACTCCGGGTTTGAACGCAAGGTAAAAGAGTCTCTGCTCAGCCGCGTAGCGGCGTACCACCTGGAGGACAAAGTGGGGCGGATCGAGATTCCCACTGAGCCGACCACGGAGATTCGCAACGGCAAGAAGTACACGATCGATCGCGTCTTTTTGCCTGGTTACGTTTTTGTGGAGCTGGCGCTGGACAACGATATGTGGCACGTGGTGAAGAACACGCCGCGGGTTACAGGGTTTCTACAGACTGGGGACCAGCCCAACGCGCTTTCAGAAGAAGAAGTAAATGCGATGCTGAATCGCAGCGATGTTACCCGAGAGAAGCCCAAGCTCAAGCTGAAGTTCGCCAAGGGAGAATTGGTCCGTATTACCGATGGTCCGTTCAACAACTTCAACGGTGCTGTGGACGATGTGAATGAGGACAAGCAGACGCTTAAGGTGATGGTCTCCATCTTTGGCCGGCCGACGCCGACCGAGGTCTCCTTTGCCAACGTGGAGAAGGTAGAGGGATAGGGCAGGGCAAGCAGATTTGCGCAGGCAGTGGAGCGCAAGCAGCAGCGGTAGATTTTCAGGAGTCGCAGCCCGGCAGCTTCACCGGACCTTCTAACTCCTGCGAGCAGTAGAGAACGGTACGAGCAGTAGAAAATTCATGCGTGGCCTGGTCTGTTTCTCCAGCGCGACCGCAGCAGACGAAGAAGGAAAAAGAAGATGGCTCCAAAGAAGGTTCAGGGATACGTAAAGCTCCAGATCATTGCCGGGAAAGCAACTCCGGCTCCTCCGGTTGGACCCGCGCTGGGTCAGGCGCAGGTGAATATCATGGAGTTCTGCAAGCAGTTCAATGACCGTACGAAAGATCCGGCGATGGCTGGTTTAACGATTCCGGTGGTGATCACCGTCTACGCGGACCGGACGTTTACTTTTATCACGAAGACTCCGCCGGCACCGGTGCTGCTGCTGAAGGCTGCGGGGATTCCCAAGGGTTCCGGGACTCCGAACAAGGACAAGGTGGGCAAGGTGACGGAGAAGCAGATTCTGGAGATCGCCAAGCAGAAGATGCCGGATATGAATGCAGCCTCTGTGGAGGCGGCAGCCAAGACGATTCGGGGTACGGCGCGATCGATGGGGATTGAGGTGGTCGCCTAGAGCGATTCCAGGACGTCAAGCAAGAAGAGGGCGCAGGGGAGGTTGGATGCTTTTAGCACCCCGCTTCCGTCTGCGCCCTTGGCGTTCAGCAGGGAGCGGGCAGCGAAGATGGCTGCCTCCTGCCTGGGAGTGTCTGGTTGCGAGCATGGTTGTCTGCTGTGCGGGGGTGTTTTCGTTCGGGGTATGTTCGGGGTATTGTCGTGGGGTTGCGGCGCAGGCATAATGGGGTGTTCCCGCAGGGATGGTTGGATGGCCGGCTCTGGGGCGGGCGGTCCCTTTTGCCGATAGAGCGAAGAGGGGGCCCGTCTGGTGCGGGGATGGCGCGGGGAGGGTAAGCATGTTTGTTCCGTCCACGTTTGTTGTGGCGCTGGTGATAACCATCTTCAGCACCCTCTGCTGGGGATCGTTTGCCAATACGTTCAAGGCCTGCAGAAACTATCGGTTCGAGCTCTACTACTGGGACTATGCCCTGGGGATCTTTCTGATCGCTCTGGCGCTGGCATTTACCCTGGGCAGTTATGCGGGTGGGCCGACCGCGTTTCTGTCCAATCTACATGCCGCTGACGATCGGAACCTGTTCTATGCGGCTGTGGGAGGGTTCATCTTTAACATCGCCAATGTGCTGCTGATCGCCGGCATCGAGATGGTGGGACTTGCGGTTGCGTTCCCTCTCTCGATTGGGATTGCGCTGGTTGAGGGGGTCGTCTTGAGCTATGCCATTGAGCCGCGTGGCAGTGCGGTGTTGCTGGGCTCCGGCGTGCTGATGGCCGTGGTGGCCGTGGTGCTGGTGGGCAAATCCTATGCGGCGCTGCGCCCCGACGCAGAGAGGGCCTCCAGGAAGGGTGTTCTGGTGTGCCTGATCTCCGGATCGTTGATGGGCTTGTTTGCTCCGCTGGTCACACGGGCGATGACCCATGGACACTCCCTTACGCCCTATACGGCTGCCGTCTTTCTGACGTTCGGGGCCTTTGTCTGCTGCTTTTTCTTCAACACGCTGCTGATGCGGAGGCCGATTGTGGGCTCCCCTGTGGCAGTGGGAGACTACTTCCGCGCGCCGACCGGCTACCACGCCCTGGGTTTGCTGGGCGGGGCGATCTGGGGGCTGGGCACGGTATTCAACTTTGTGGCTGCCAGTCTGGTGGGGGTCGCCATCTCTTATGCGATTGGGCAGGCTTCTCCGATGGTGGCCTGTTTGTGGGGTGTTTTTGTCTGGAAGGAGTTCAAGGGAGCAAACGCGAAGGCCAAGGGGTATCTGGCGGCGATGGTGATGAGCTACCTGCTGGCGCTGGTGTTGATTGCGCGTGCATATGCTGGTTAAGGATCTGCGCTTGCTACCCGCATGGGATAGAGGCGTGATGAAGAGAAGGA
Source organism: Acidobacteriaceae bacterium (assembly GCA_049977105.1). Lineage (GTDB taxonomy): Bacteria > Acidobacteriota > Terriglobia > Terriglobales > Acidobacteriaceae > Granulicella. The sequence goes on from JBMFGX010000051.1 coordinate 7,866, forward strand.
GGCACCGTGGTTCTGGAAGTGGGTATTCTGAATGTGAAGCCGGGTGAGGAGGCGGCCTTTGAGGCGGCGTTGAAGGCGGCCCGGCCGCTGATCGCAGCAACCCCCGGTTTTATCTCGATCGATGTTCGCCGCTGCGTGGAGACGGCGAACCGTTATCTGCTGCAGGTGCAATGGAGAAGCCTGGAGGATCACACGGTTGGGTTTCGCCAGTCCGATCGCTTCCCCCGCTGGCGGGAGCTGCTGCATCACTTTTACGAGCCTGCTCCAGTGATTCAGCACTACGGCGAGGCTGTGCTGGCGCAGGAGGCGTAGGACTGAGGTTGGGATGTGACGAAGGCCTGCGGGAAGGCCGACAGATGGCGAGAGCGACGGGTTGGCTCGAAGACGAGTGAGGAGCAGGCCGGGAGGAAGCGGCAGACAGATGGCAAAGAAGATCGTAGTTCTGGGCAGCTACGTGGCCGACGTGGCCTTTCGATCCGCTCGGCTACCGGCATGGGGAGAGACACTGCTGGGCAGCGGTTTTGCACTGGGGCCGGGCGGCAAGGGTTCCAACCAGGCGGTGGCTGCAGCGCGCGCCGGTGCAGCGGTGCAGATGCTCTCGCGGCTGGGAGATGACGCCTTTGGGCGCATGGCGAGGGAGACCTGGGCGGCAGCTGGAGTGGATGCTGCGCTGGTCTCCACGGCTGCGACGCCGACCGGGGCTGCGGCGATCCTGATCGATGAGGTGCGGGGGGAGAACGCGATCATTGTGGCTCCCGGGGCCTGTTTTACGCTGCAACCGGAGCACGTGCAGGCGGTGGGAGAGGAGATCCGTTCGGCCAGCGTCTTACTGACTCAACTGGAACTGCCGCTGCAGACGGTAGAGCGCGGGTTGCGTCTGGCTCGGGAGGCCGGCGTGCGGACGATTCTGAATCCGGCTCCGGCGCAGCCGCTGAGCGACAGTCTGCTGGAGCTGGTGGATTTTCTGATTCCCAATGAGAACGAGGCTGCGCTGTTGACCGGCCTCTCCGTGGAGAGCCGGGAGCAGGCCGAGGCGGCGGCGCGGGCGCTGCAAAGGCGTGGCTCCGGCTGCGTGATGGTGACCCTGGGAGCGCAGGGAGTTCTGGTTTGCGATGGGAGCGCAGAGGCGGTGCTGGTGGATGCATTCCACGCGGGCGACGTTGTGGAAACCACCGGGGCCGGGGATGCCTTTTGTGGGGGGTTCGCTGCCGCTCTGAGCGAAGGAGCTACAGTGTTGGAGGCGGCGAGATTTGGCTGCGCCACGGCGGGGATTTCTGTGACCCGCGCGGGCACAGCTCCATCGATGCCGAAGCGGGCGGAGATTGAGTCGCTACTTGATCAGCGGTCCGGGCCAGAGAGCTGAAGGCCTACGTGGTGCCTTCGGTTTGGTTGTGGGCAGGGGCTATTTGAACCGGAAGACAAAGCCTGTACTGAATCCGAGGACATGGGCATCGGGAAAGTTGGGGCTATTGAATTTAAAAGTTTCGCTGCTGATGGTGGAAAGCGCGCCGTAGCTGATCTCCGCGATGCGCCAGTCGATATGTTGATTCAGAGGCCGGTCCACACCGCCATAGCCGGCGAACTGCAGCCGTTCAATGTGTGCGGGACTGAGTGCGGCCTTGGTTCGGCCGGCACCGACGGAAAACTGTCCGTAGGGTTTGAGTTTGAAGAGCGCCATGGGCTTGGCGGCCACGATCACGCCGGCCATGAAGCTGTTGATACTTGCATTGTTGCCATGCTGAAAGGTGTCTCGTAGATCCACGCCTACGGACGCCTTGGAGTAGTGGGCGAACTCATCGTAGCCTCCAAAGACAACACCCCCAAAGATCTGTGAGGTCTCATTGTCGCCCAGGAAGGCGAACTCTCCGGTGTCGGGTGTGCTATTGCTTATCAGGCTCACCACGGGATTGACGTAAACGCCGAATTGAGCATGAGCCGCGATGGTTGTGAGAGCCAAAGCGAGTGCTGGAACAAGAAACCGCAATTTCATCGAGTGACAATCCTCAAACACATAAACACGAGAGATAAGCCTGATTCTCTGTTGGCAAGTATCTTTACCAGTCTAGTTCGATAATCAGGGTACATCCTCATCCCAAGGGCGAAAAATACCCACCTGATGAGCGGAGAGACGAAAAAAGCGGCAGCCAAAGCCGCCGCTTTGTTGCAAAAATCTGAAATTTCAAAGCTGGACCCACAGGGAGCATGAGTGCAGCCAATTAAGCTGTTACGACCTCTCGAACCGAAACTGGCGTGAGCCAGTGAAATCGGTCCTCGGTCAACCCGTTCAAAATGTTGAAGTACGCATCATGAAGCGCTTTGGTGACAGGCCCCATGGTTCCATCGCCGATCAGAATGCGATCCACGGATCGAAGATGGGTTACCTCGGCCGCAGTTCCGGTGAAGAAAGCTTCGTCGCAAACATAGAGGATTTCGCGCGGCAGCGCCTGTTCCACCAAGGGAATTCCCAACTGCCGGGCCAGCACGAGGATCGAGTCGCGGGTGATCCCACTTAGAACCGAGTTGGCCAAGGGAGCTGTGTAGATGGTTCCGGATCGCACCACAAACAGGTTTTCCCCTGATCCTTCGGCGAGGTATCCGTTTCGGTCCAGCCCGATACCCTCCACATAGCCGTTGGTGACGGCCTCCATGTGGATCAACTGGGAGTTCATGTAGTTGGCTCCGGCCTTAGCCAACGATGGCATGGTGTTGGGTGCCAGACGGTTCCAACTGGAGATGCAGACATCGGCTCCATCATTCCCGGCCACATATTTGCCCCAGGGGAAGTTAGCGATGTAAACATCCATGGGCGACTTCAGGGGGTTGACGCCCATCTCTCCGTAACCGCGAAAGGCGATAGGTCGAATGTAGCAGGGGGCAACGCCATTAGCCTCTACCACCTCCACGACGGCAGCGGTCAACTGATCGAGCGTGAAGGGCAGAGGCATGCGGTAGATTTTGGCTGAGTCGATGAGCCGTTTCATATGCTCCTCAAGCCGGAAGATGCCCGCACCTTTAGGCTGGGTGTAACAGCGAATGCCCTCAAAGACCGACGAGCCGTAGTGAATCACGTGGCTCATCACGTGAATATTGGCCTGTTCCCAAGGGATCAACTGACCGTTGCGCCATATGTATTTGGTTGGCTGGATCGGCATTGTTTCCTCCTGACTCTCTGCATGGAGCCTACAAGGATTATACGTGGTGGGTTGGCGGCGGCAGTCGTCCGATGCGCATATTGCGGTTGTAGCTGTATCCGAGGTTGCATGAAAGAATCCAGAGATGATGATGTTTTCTCCCCATATGGCAGCGCTGACCAGCCTAGGGACGCATCTGGACGCGGAGATGGGTTTGCGGACGCGTCTGGAGGGGTCTGTCTACGTTCGTTTTTCGCTGCTGGCGCTTAGCTCGATCTTCTTTCTGGTGGATCCGTTTGCTGCGCTGCCGACGTTTCTTGCGGTGACGGAGGGACAGAGCCAGGCCAAGCGCGTTCGCACGGCCCGCAAGGCATCCCTTACAGCGCTTGTGATCCTGAGTGCCTTTGCCGTTGCGGGCACCTATATCTTTCGTATTTTTGGGATTACGCTGCCAGCCTTTGAGATTGCCGGCGGGATTATTCTGCTGCTGATTGGCTTGGATATGCTGGCCGCCAAGCGGTCTCCGACGCAGGAGTCCAGCACGGAGACGGCCGCTGCGGCCAGCAAGGACGATGTGGGAATTGTTCCTATGGGAATTCCGATGCTGGCCGGCCCGGGAGCGATCACCTCGGTGATGATTCTGGTGGGACAGGCGCACCGCTCAGAGGGGTACTGGGAGATGGCTGCGATCTTCGGCGCGATTGTGGTCACAGCAGCCATCTGCTTCCTGGTGTTGAGGAGCGCATCGCGCGTGGCCAGCGCTCTTGGCGATACCGGAATCCGCATCCTGATCCGTGTGATGGGGTTACTGTTGGTGGCTCTGGCGGTGCAGTACTTTGTGAATGGACTGGCGGATCTGGGAGTTTTGAGCCGACCGGGCGGCGGCTAGGAGACTGTGGCAGGAGACTGTGGCCGAGAAGGAGGACGCAGCGGGTTTGTGGGCTGAGACGAAGGTGAAAAGGGCTCAGCGTCCCGCCAGAGCGGATTCAATGCTTGCGTTGACGGAGGCTGAGGCAAACTCGGCAGCTACCCGGATTCCGTTCATGACTGCCCGTTCATTGGATGAGCCATGACCTACGACGCAGACCCCACGCAATCCGAGCAGAGGAGCGCCGCCATACTCGGAGTAGTCGAGGCGACTCTTGAAGGCCTTGAATGCTTTTTGTGAGAGCATCGCACCCACCTGTGAGGTGACGGTGGACTTGAGGCTCTCTCGCAGGGAGGAACTGACCAGTTTGGCCAAGCCTTCGCTGGTTTTCAGCGCCACGTTGCCTACGAAGCCGTCACATACAACCACATCGGTGTGGCCGTTGTAGAGATCGCGTCCCTCCACATTGCCGATGAAGTTGATTCCCAGGTTGCAGGCCACCTGGCGCAGGATAGGCAGGGTCTGGTGGGTTAGAGCGTTACCCTTGGAGTCTTCCTCGCCGATGGAGAGCAAGCCGACGCGAGGTTCGGCCACATGGAGGACATTTTTGGCGTACATCTGCCCCATGATGGCGAACTGCACCAGATTTTCCGGATCACAGTCTACGTTGGCTCCTACGTCGAGCACGACGCAGGGCTGGCCGGTGATGGTGGGCAGCACGGCGGTGAGGGCAGGGCGGTCGACTCCGGCGAGGGACCCAAGGACCATTTTCCCAGTGGCCATGGCTGCTCCGGTGTTGCCGGCGGTGATGAAGCCTGCGGCGCGACCCTCACGGACCATCTTAAGCCCCACCCGCATGGAGGAGTCCCGTTTGGAGCGGACGGCCTGGGATGCCTTGTCGCTCATGCTGATCCACTCGCTGGCCTGCACGATGAAGATGGGCAGGCGTGGTCTGGATGGGACGCTGAAGCGGGAGCTGGCAGAGTTCTTCAGTGCCTCACGCAATTTTGGGCGCAAGAGATCTTCTGGACCTACCAGATGGACACGAACGTCCAACTGACGGCAGGCCAGAATAGCCCCACGAATCTCCGGCTCGGGGGATCGGTCTGAACCCATGGCATCGAGGACGATGTCGATCGGCATGGCTACTTTAGGCTCGAAGTTCCCTTGCTGCGTTGAAGGCTCAATCTGCCTGAAAGAGCCCTGGCGGGTAAGACTGCGACCGCCGGAGTGATTTTAGTGCAGGTGGAGTGAAGCGTTTCGGGATGAAGATGCGGTGTTCCCGAGGAAGTCGCGGCCGGAAGTTGATTCGTGGACGCCCAGTCCCAGGAGAACTGCTTCAGGCCGCTTCTTTGGTCGCAAGAACAGAACGACCCTTGTACTCGCCGCACTTTTTGCAGGCGCGATGGGGAAGCTTCTTTTCGCCACAGTTGGGGCAGTTGGAGACGCCGGTGGGCGTGAGGAAGTCATGGCTACGACGTTTTGCTGTGCGCTGCTTGGAGTGCCGGCGCTTTGGATTCGGCATGGTAAACCTCTTCTGAATTGGCCAGCGAACGCGAAGCGGTGCGGCCGAGTGTGGTGCAACGGTGAGCCTATGAAGTTCCAGCAGTACGAAGGTGACGCTGGCGGGTGTTCCACTTTGAGCAGTCTCAATCATCCCTTGAGCGCGATAGCAATTCCGGCCAATGCGGCAAAGCGTGGATTGACCGGCTCATCGACGCACTGACAGGAGGAAAGGTTGCGGTTGACTCCACAGTGAGAACAAAGACCCTTACAGTCCTGTTGGCAGAGTATCCGTCCTGGCAGGGCTAAAAGCACCTGCTCCCGTACGGCGTCCTCCAGCAGCAGGCCGCTCTCTTCATAATAACCGATTTCTGTCTCATCTTCCGTAATGGAGTGCTCTCCGGCCTGGCTGTCGGCGCTGGCGGGACGGAAGATGAGGTCAAAGGTTCCCTCCATCCGTCGCCGCACCGGTTCCAGGCAGCGGGCGCAGAGTTGCTCGAACTCGCCGGAGTAGCTGGCGCGGAGCCGAATGTCCTGAACAAACTCCCTGGGCCCACGGTGTTCCACGAGCAGTTCAGCCAAACCCTTCAGGGTGATTGGCCCCACCTGGCGCAGGTCAGGCGCATAGTCCAGAGAGCCCTCCGAAAAGGATTCGTTCAGGGTCAGTGGCTCATCGAGGAGTTGTGCAGGGGTAATCAGCATGCTTTAACCGTAGGATGCCGCCGCATCGGCGTCAATTGGCCGTCGTGCAGCGGGGAATCAACGGTAGTTCCGTAGCCGGACGCTTCCTGGAGAGGTACTGTCGTCAAACAGCCGGATTCCGGCGACGCCGGCCGCTCCAACCTGAAGGCATTGCGGAGCGTTGGTCCAGGTGACGCCGCCGAGGGCAAGGACTGGAGTGGTTTTTGCTGCCGCGCAGGCCTCGCGCAGAGGTTCAAGCCCAACTCCGGCGACGGCGGTCACTCCTTTTACTTGCTTTTCGAAGACGGGCCCGAAGAGGATGAGATCCGCACCGCCATCGTCCGCGTGGCGCACCTGCTCCAGTGTGTGGCAGGAGACCCCGATGATGGGAGGGGGCGCTCCGAGGAGCGCAAATCTGCGCCGCACCTCGGCTGGGGTGAGTTCATCGGGGCGGGTGGTGAGATGGACGCCGTCGGCTCCAGCCCGCACGGCCAGCTCCGCCGGGCCATTGAGCAGGAGCCTGGTCACGCTGTGGGATGGGTGTTCCGATCTGCGCAAGCTCTCACGGACGGCCGCTGCGGTAGAGGATGCGAGCCGCAACAACTCCTCCGGGGCAAGCTGTTTCTCCCGAAGCTGGACAAACTCGATGCCGGCACTGGACCAGCGCCGAGCCTGTGCCAGAGCTGCCCAACCGTCTCCGCTTGTGATTGCACAGCGCAGCATGCTCTGAGTCTACGCCGCTGGAGCCATGTTTCTGGAGGGTGTAACGCGCGGCATGGACAGCGAGGGACGGCTTGCCTGAAGGAGGATGTCGCCGCATGCCCCTTGTGGGATGCCGGGCAGCGGGAGAGATGCCCTAATGCTGGCAGGTTGGGCAATAGACGGTGGTGCGGCCGCCCACGGTGATCTTTTTGAGCATCGATCCGCAGTAGATGCATGGTTGGCCTGCGCGGCTGTAGACTTTGTGCTCGAGTTGAAAGAAGCCACGAACGCCGTCGGCGTCCACGTAGTCGGAGACGGAAGATCCACCTAACTCGATGGCCTGGGCGAGCACCTGCTGCAGCGACTGATGGAGTTTCGCCAGTTGTGTGCGAGTGAGCTTTCCTGCCTGTCGGCGGGGACGAATCCCAGCCCGAAAGAGGCTCTCGTCCGCGTAGATGTTCCCCACCCCATGCAGAATGGACTGGTTCAGCAGGGCTGCTTTGATAGCGAGCCTCCTGCCTTTGAAGAGCTGGGAAAACTCATCGACGGAAACGGTGGTGGGCTCCTTACCCGGTCCACGGTAGCCGGCTTTCCCGGTGAGTACGGAGAGGCGCCCGAACCGCCGTGGATCGACGAACCGAACCTCGCGTCCATCGGAGAGCGAGAGCACGGCGTGGGTATGCGTCGGCCATGGGACCTCCGGCTGTGATACCAACAGCCTTCCAGTCATGCCCAGATGCACGAGGAACTGTGCGGGCCTCTGGCCGGTTTGCAGCAGGTCCATTACGATCGTCTTGCCTACCCGCCGCACAAGCTGTATGCGGGCTCCAGTGAGCGTGGCGATGATCGCGGTTTCCGTGGACTTGAATGTCTGTGGCTTTCCACTGGTCCAGACGCGCTGGATGCGGCGGCCGCGCACCCGCGCATCTACTCCATTGGCGACGGTTTCAACTTCAGGTAGCTCTGGCATGATCAGGCCGTTTCTTCATGCTGCCCGAATCTGCTGGGATCGGCAAGCCGGGCTCGCTTCCATGGGATTGCGGCGGGTTGCTTATCCGCAGTGAGGTCAGGCCAAGTGTGCGGCATTAAGTGCGTGGCATTAAAAGTCTGCCGCAGCGCGTTCCCTGCAGGATAGAAGCGTTGGCTTGCTCTTCTGCAACCAAGGATGCCGGGGATGACTTCCGCTGTGGATGCCGGCGTGGTGGCCAAGGGATGCGCGATGGGTGGGGGCACGCTGTTATTCTGCTTTTATCATGCGTGTTCCCTTGATTGCTGCTCTCTTCGCTGCCGCGCTCTCCGCATCCGCACAGCAGGCTCCGTTGTCGCCAACTTCTCCAGCTTTGCCTGCGCAGGTTGCGGGCAAGGTTGCTGCAATCGCGCAGAAGGTTCTGGATGAGACAGGCGTTCCCTCTGCCTCGGTAGGCATTGTCGAGGATGGAAAGATTGTGTACACGCAGGCCTTTGGCCTGGCGCGGGTGATCCCCAAGGTGCAGGCAGAGGCTTCCATGGCCTATCCTATCGGTTCCATCTCCAAGCAGTTCACGGCAACGGCGATGCTGTTGCTCCAGCAGCAGGGGAAGCTGTGTCTGGAAGATCCTGTCAGCAAGTTCTTCCCGGAGCTCACAGACTCCGAGGATGTCCGGATCATCAATCTGCTCACCCATACCTCTGGCTACCAGGACTATGCCCCGCAGGACTATACCATTCCGGCCTGGAAGCTTCCTGCCGACCCGCTGCAAATCGTGCATGAGTTTGCGGGCAAGCCGCTGGATTTTGCTCCTGGAACGCAGTGGCAGTACTCCAACACGAACTTTGTTCTGGCGGCGCTGATCGTGCAGAAGGTGAGCGGTGAGCCCTTTGCCAAGTTTCTGCGCGAGGAGGTTTTGCAGCCGGCGGGACTGAGTGGAGTGCTGAACTTGAACACGGACCGGTCTAAGCTCCAGGTTACCGGCTACATGCGCTACGCCCTGGCTCCGATCAGCCCGGCGGCGCTGGAGGCTCCGGGATGGTACTTTGGGGATGCTGACTTGGCCATGCCGGCCGATCAACTGCTGAAGTGGGACCTGACGCTGATCAACCAGTCGCTACTAAGCCCCGCCAGTTATCAGGAGATGGAGAGGCCATTTGTTCTCGCCAGTGGCAAGAACTCCCACTACGGCCTGGGGATGGATGTCCGCGAGGAGGACGGTCGCCGGGTTCTGGAGCACTCGGGTGAGGTGGGGGGCTTTGTTGCCGAAGATGTGGTCTATCCCGATGATCATGCCGCCATTGTGGTGCTCACCAACCAGGAGGCAAGCGAGGCCGCGAGCCAGATCGCTCGCCAGATCGCCCCGCTGATTTTGCCCACGAGACCCTCGGCTGCTGCGCAGGCCAAGCCCGCTATGGCTACAGCACAGGCCTTTGCTCCGCATCTGGAGGCGATTCTGGCCGGCTTGCAGAAGGGCCGGATCGACCGAGCGCTTTTTACCGCCGATTGCAACGACTACTTCGACGTGACGGCCTTGGGAGACTATCAGTCGAGCCTCTCCGCACTGGGTTCGCTGGACGCGGTTACCACCTCCAGCGCCGAGTTGCGCGGGGGGATGACGTTTGGTGTGTACCGCGCCAGCTTTTCAGGAGGGACGACGGCGTTGATCAGCGTCTATTTGCAGCCCGACGGCAGGATCGAGCAGTTGCTGGTGATCGGCACCGCGGGGAAGTAGGCGGAGCGGGGTGGTTTCGTTGCGGCGCTTGCAGGCGCGCTTGTGGAGAGAGTGAATCGCGAGACCGGGCGCAGGCAAGCAGGCCAGGCCGCACGGTGTTACGCAGTTCAGCGGGAGTCGTTGGAAGTTCATGGCAGCGCGAGAGTCGCCGTAGGTAGATGGTTGCTATCGTTTGGCGAAAACGGTCCAGCTTGGGGCATACCTTGCGGTTTTGAGCAGGGGACGCTCAAAGAGGAAAGATCGATGGTGTCGGCGATAAAAGAGCATCCGAAGCGCCGCTAGTTCTGAAAAATCGAGGGAGATTGCTGGAGGATCACCTTGCGGCTGTGGGTGGCGGAGCGAATCTCTGGAGTGCTGCCGTCGTTGAGGAGCACCTGCGTGGGTTGGGAGGCGACGACGACCCTGGTGGTTGCGTTGGAGAAGCCGGCGATGTGGATCCGGGTGCTGGTGGTAAAGGCTCCGGAGAGAATGGTGAGTGGGACATCTACGGCTGGGGCTCCGCTGTTACGAACGGTGACGGAGACGAGCCAGCCCGAGTCATGACCCTTGCCTGCCGGAAGCAGGCGGGGTTCAACGTCGACGATGGAGAGGTCCGGGAGGCCGCGGTCGCGAAGGACCCAGTCGGAGAAGAACCAGCCAAGGTCTTTGTTGCTGAATTTTTCCAGAAGTCTTTCGAAGGCGACGGCCTGAACGGTGGCGTCGTCTGCGTTGAAGGGACCAGTTTTCTCGGCGGCTTGTTCCCGCCACAGGGTGAGAGCTTGCTGCAAGGGCTTTTCGCCGGTGATGTTGCTGAGCATCCACCAGACGGCAGCGGCCTTGCGGCGGTAGTAGAGCTCACTGGAGGCGGAGACGAGAGGCTCTCCCGCAGGAGCGAAGGCGGCGTCGGCTTGCTGTTCGGAGTCAAAGCCGACCTCATTGATATTCAGTGGCTGCATAAGATTGTTGAGCGCGAGGATGGCAGCCGAGCGGCCCTGGGTCTGTTGGATCCAGAGGAGGCTGATGAACTGAGCGAGGCCCGAGTCAAACCATGGCTGGCCGGTATTGACCCAGGCGTGGGTGAGAGAGTGCGCCAGCGCAGAACTGGAGGAGGAGGAGGCCAGCTCACGGATGGGAGCGACGAGAAGGGCGTGATCCTCAAATGGGTCACCGGGGTGGTCGAGCACCGTGAGCGGAGTAAGAGGGTCAGGTCCGAACCAGGCTTGAAGCAGCGGTGCGATGCGCTCGGCAGAGGCCGCCAGAGGAGGAAGAGCGTCTGAGTCGGTGCTCTCAACGGAGAGCATATCGAAGGCGCCGGTAGACGCAGCTTTGGAACCGGAGTCCGTTGGAGCCTCTGATGGGGTGAAGGCAGACGAGGACGAGATACCTGCCGGGGCTGCGGGAACGGGGGCGAGGGGAATCTCCGGCTGCTGAACGACGAAGAGGCTGGGCTGGCGAAAGCCGAGAGGCTGGGTGGGGAAGTCCGCAGTGGCGATACCTGTATCGTCTGGAGAACTGGGGTCGTCGGGATGAGGGGAGAGAGGCTGGCGTTGACCGCAGAAGTAGGCGGCGACAGGAGGCACGCCATGGTACTGGATGGCCAGCCGGAGATGGATGTCGGCCTGTTGCTCAGCGAGGCGCTGCCGACCAATGGCCTGAAAGAGAGTGGCGCCGTCGCCCAGGAAGAGCTGTGGCGAGGCGGTGGGATACCAAAGGACATCGCCGAAGCCGCGGAGGGCAACCAGGATGGTGGACGGTGAGGGGGAAGTCGAAGACGTCTGGTCCTCGCTACTGCTTGAGCTGCTGCTAAAGCTGGGGTTGGAGGTGGCGGAACTGGAGCCGATGGCGTCCCAGTCGGAGGTGAGGGCCTGAGAGGCAGACGCTCCGATTCGCTCTAATCGACCTCCGCTGATCTGAATGAGACCAGAGTAGAGGGTGTCAAGGGTGATGGTGGCTCCGGGCGCCAGAGGGCTGGGTAGATCGATGATGGCCTCAGAGCATTTACCGGTATGGTCGGCGTCGGTCTCGATGAGATGTTGGGCGAGGGGAAGCTGGATGACGCGGTTTCCGGCCGAAAGTTCTGCGCCGGAGGGGAGAAGGCTGGCGCTGGACCAGATGAGTGAGGAGGAGATCTGGAGCGCGATGCGGGAGAGAGGATCCGAGCCAATGTTGCGCAGGGTGACGCGGGCGCGCATGGTTAGTTGGCCCGTTGCGGGGTCCAGACGGGCATCCAGGTCGTAGGCCGTGAAGAGGAGGGAGGAACGCTGGGCATCGGTGAGCAACGGCCCGGAGGGAGGATGGGCGGGAGGGATGGCGTCCGGCTTGGGG
>JBMFGX010000052.1:0-19682 GCA_049977105.1 Acidobacteriaceae bacterium
ACATCCTAAGGAATCGCCGCGATGGCTCGCTCTCGCTCACCCTTCATCAGCTTCTACAGAACTTTACGGACTCAATCCCCGTGCGATGCACATGCTCGTTATATATCATATCTAAATATATAAAACAGAAACATAATTACATTTGACATGCCTACTTTAGTAACCGCGTAGCGTGGTTGCTCTCTGGTTTTCAATCACTTGCCTTCTTCGGGAGGGAGAAGTTCCGCCTGAGTCTGCGGCGTGGCAAATCCTTCTCGACCATGCGTAAAGACTTCGCCGCCAAGCTCCAGCCGCTCGCCAAAGGTGTACTTCAATAAGAATCCGCCATAGGGGAAGTTACGGTAGAGAGCTTGCGGGACGATAGTTTCTCCGGCTCCGCCGTCGAGGAGCCAGTGCCCGATATTCTTTTGCAGCCAGAGTGGAAGGCGCTACCACACCTTGCCTACGCCGAGTCCCCTGGGGTAGCTGCCGGTGGGCATCTCAAACATGGTAAACGTGCCGATCTGGGGGATGTACTTTGATTCCGTGATGATGGCGATCTTGGCGCCCAGTTCCGTGTCGATGAGGCCAAAGGCGGCTGGTCCGGTTCCTCCAGGCAGGATGGGGTCGTTGGAGGGGTTGATGGAGCCCCAGGGCAGGATGGCGTAAAGCTGGACCCGGGGAATGGCTCCCGAGTTGAATTCGGAGGCGGGGCCGGCGGAGTCGGTCTCTACCGACGTTCCGTCCGCGCCGCCGAAGATATAGAACTCGTAGTGATGCAGATCGACGGGGACAGGATCGTCAGTCTGGTAGGGAGGTCCTTGCGCAGCGAGCTTGGCAGGGAGAAGCATCAGGAGCATGCAGGGTGTGAGCCAGCACCCTTTGCCGTTCATCGGTTGAGTCTGCCGGGAAGGTCGGCAGGAGCCAGGGGGTGGGTATAGTCTCAACGGCATGGACCGTATCTTACTTATAGGGCGCTCCGATAAGCGACAAGATGGCTGCGATTCATGGGGGTTCATAGGTATGGATGGCGGTATATTTATGTTGTGTTCAAACGAAATCGGGAGCTATTTTTCGGGCTCGTACGGGTTCACGTGCTGGTGCACGCGGCGCATGAGCCGATCTTTGGATTGGCACTGATGGAGGAGTTGACGCGGCATGGGTATCGCGTTGGTCCCGGAACCCTTTACCCTCTGCTGCACGGTCTGGAGCGCGACGGCCTGCTGCGATCGGCAATGAAGAATGTGACTGGACGCGAGCGCCGGGTCTACAAGATCACAGCAGCCGGCAGAAAAGCTTTAGAGATTGCCAGAGTGAAGGTCGATGCGCTGCATGACGAACTGCATGAAGCGTAGCCGGGGAGATTTTTTGAGTTCGAGCTGATCTTGCGTGGGACGACAGGATGGAAGGCAGACGTCGGCGTCGATCTCTGAAACACCAAGCGATCGGAGACCTAGCCTTTGGGCTCCCAGCGCCGATGATGCGTTGAGTCGGCGCCGACGATGCGTGGAACTGGAGCCGATCTCTGGGCCGGCTGCGGCGCTGGAGCGTTAAGCGACCTGGCCGTTGTAGTTCTCTCTGGCCTGGGAGAGGGTGACCTTGACGTTGAGGCGCTGCCGACCACGGTAGATGGTGAGGGTGACGGTGTCGCCGGCGCGGTGGGCGTTGAGGGCGTTGGATAGATCCTGGGGTGAGGTGATGGGCTGGCCGTCAAAGCCAACGATGAGATCGCCGCCGAGCATGACCTGGGTGTTGCCCTGGTAGGCCAACTCGTTGCCTCCGCGGAGGCCGGCGCGGGCAGCGGCTCCGCCGGGAAGCACGCGCTCGATGAGGATGCCGTAATCGGCGGGGAGGCCGATCTCCTGAGCTTCGTCAGGGCCGATGGGCAGGGTGACGATATCCAAGGAGGGGCGAACGGCGTGACCGTAACGCATGATGTCCTGGACGACGGCCTCCGCTGTCTGGATGGGGATGGCGAAGCCGATGCCGGCGGACTGGTCCGCGCCGCCGTTGGGGTTGGAGGCGATCATGGTGGTGATGCCGATGACGTCTCCGTGAGAGTTGAGCAAAGGTCCGCCGGAGTTGCCGGGGTTGACGGAGGCGTCGGTCTGGATGGCGTCCTCGATGCGATTGCCGGAGGGAAGAATGACCGAGCGGATGGCGGAGATCATGCCGTGGGTCATGGTTCCGGAGAAGCCGAAGGGATTGCCGATGGCATAGACCTCCTGGCCGACCAGGAGGTGGTTGGAGTCGGCGAGGGTAGCGGGCTGGAGGTTCGCGGCTCCTTGAATCTGCAAGAGGGCGACGTCATGAAAGCGGTCGGCTCCGACGACGGTAGCCTTGAACTTTCTCTTGTTCCAGAGGGTGACTTCGACGGTCTGGGCGTTGTCAATGACGTGATCGTTGGTGAGGATGTGGCCCTGGTTGTCGATGAGGAAGCCGGAACCCTGGCCCTGCTGCGGGACAGGCTGGAGGAAGAAGTCACAGCAGACGACCTCCGTGCTGGTGATGTTGACCACGGAGGGGAGAGCTTTCTTGTAGACGGCGATGTTCTGGAGTTCCTGGGAGGTAAACTCCTGAGCCGCTTCTGCCTTGGTGATGGCGAACTGACCGACCGGGGTGCTGGTGGTTGCGGTGGTGCTGCCGTCGGCGTTGGCGGCCACCTGGGTCTGGCCGGTGCGCAGGAGGCCGGCCATGGCTCCGGCGGGCGCCCAGCGGGTGGTCAGGAAGTAGAAGCCGGTCAGAATCAACAGGACCAAGAGGACAGGGCGGAGTTTCATCGATCAGGAACCCTCGGACGGCGGAGGCAGCGCAGACGCCACATTGCTTACTTTAGATGCTGCGAGAGGCGAGATTGACGCGCCAGGCTTGCTCTGAAAGAAGGGCGCGACAAGCTAGCGGGTTTGCCCCAGCATGACGTGACCGGGGTCGATCTTCAAGAGATTTGGCGGCTCAGGCCGCAGCACCGAGCGCATGATGTTGACGGTCACCGCACCCAGATCGCGGCTTAGCACCAGCGGGCGGGTGGAGAGGTTGCAGGCTGCTACGACGGTGTTGGAGGTTGGCGAGCCGGGAGGAGATCTTCGCACCCAGACCAGAGCGTCCAGAGCGTCATAGTCGAGGATCTCCTGGGTTCCATCGCGCAGCGCCGCGTTGTCGTGGTGCAGGGCGATCAACTGGCGGTAGAGGTTCAGCAGCGATCCGGGGTCGCTGGACTCCAGGGCAACGTTGGCTATACCCCCATTGGGGGACTGCAGGGCCGGATTGAGATCGCCTTTGGTGAAGCCGGGCAGCAGCGCGGGGTCTACCGGGGGGGGCTGATCGCTCTCTTCGACGTCAGGCATAGGGGGTGGAGGAAAGAGATCTCGCGGCAGTGGGGGAACGTAGGGCAGAAACGTTGCGTAGCCATTGGCGGGCGCAGGTGGCGGCGGGGGTGGGGTGGGCCTGGGTGGGGGCTTGCGGGTGAGGTTGGTGGGAGTCCACTGCATGAGCGGAGCGCCGGCGGATGAGGGCTCGAGACCAAGCTCCTGTCCGTAGTCCAGTAGAACGGCGGAGCGCGAGGCCAGCAGCATCATGGCGAGCGCCCGTTGCAAAGCGAGGCGCCGGTCGGGAGTGCTGATGGGCGGCACGCGAGCGGCGAACAGGAGTGGATTGCCGGCGGCGCTGAGGATGATATGGTCGGGGGACTGGTCCTCCCCGGTCTGGTTCGGGGTGGTATGGGTCTGCGGGCGGGATGGGCGCTGGGTAGGCCGTCCCTGCTTTGGAGCAGGGGCGGTGGAGGCCGCGTCGGCGGAGCGACGGTTGGGGTGTGGGGTGAGATCGGCGATCCAGGCGGCGCGCAGTGCGGCTGCGGAGGGGATGGTTGCAGTCGCACTGGTGGGATCGCCGGTGGGGTCGTTGCTGAGGTCGCCGTCGGGAAGATCAGGCGCAGTGCCGAGCGGCGTGCCGGCGATGAGTTGAACGTCCTGAGCCAGGGCCACGGCGACCACGGGATCGTCATCCGGCCGCGCAGGGGCGGGGGGATCAGCGAGCAAGACCCGCTCGCCGGGAAAGCTGGCGGTGAGCGTGTGTAGTTGGTCGATCAGAACGGCGACGTGCTCCGGGCCATCGACCTGCTGGAGTGCAGGGGTGGGGATATAGATGCCCGCGGCTCCCTGGCTGAGCCAGGCGCGAGCGGAGGCGAGGTATGGCGCATCCGCGCTCTGGGATGCGGGAGCACCTAACTCCAGCAGGACACGGAGGTGTCTGCCGATTGCCTCGCGGACGAGGGTATCGAAGACTGCGCTGACCTCTGGCGTGGGTTCCAGGGGCTGAGATGCTGGGGTGGGAGGGGTCTGCGCGGCCGGCTGGAGGAGTGGCTGCCGGGCAGAGGCTGCGTGGGCGGCTTGCGGTGCGGTTTCGATGATGAGGGCATCCACGCCGAGAGACTGGAGGTAATCCAGCCGCTGGGTGATTCCGGCCAGATCGCCCTGGCCGTTGCCGGTGGAGTCCTGGAAGCGGCGCGGATCGATGCGGTAGAAGACACCGCGTTGCCACCAGGTCTGCACGGTTACGCCAGAGCCGGTCCAGTTTCTTTGCGCGAGCACCTGAGCAGACGCGGAGGATAGATCCGCGCTGAGGAGAGAGGCTCCAAGGAGCAGAGGGGTTGTGGCGAGGCAGAGGGCCAGCCCGCAGGCTCTGCGGCGGGAGAAGATGGCAGCAAGAGATGGGAGGAGATTACCCATGCTGCGCATGGGAGACTGGAAGCAGATCCGCATAGACAAAGTTGTCGCGCTCAACAATCTCGCCACGCGATACTTCAATGGTACTGGAGAACATGGGTCCGGCGCTGACGTAGGTGTGGAACTCGCCGCGTTCTCCGCAGGGGTCTACGGTTTGGGGAAGTTCGGAGAGCAGTTGATGGTCGAGCAGGCGGCCTGCGAATTGTTTGTCTAACTTGCGAGGATCGACGCAGACGAGGTGCGCCCGGACGCCGGAGGCGATCATCTGCCGGGCCAGTTGGTGGGTGGGGATGAGCCAGCAGGGAAAGATCGGCTGCAGGCCTGTGCCGGCCATCTTCTCGACGCGGTAGGCGCGAACATCTTCCAGGAAGAGGTCACCGTAGGCGACGCCATAGAGGCCCTGGGAGACCGCTTGCAGGCAGACCTCGGCCATGAGGGTCTCGTAAACCTGATTGGAGCAGGGCCAGGGGAGCGGGACCTTCCAGAGGGGCAAGCCGGTGGCGGCTCCCTGGAGGTCAAGCAGTTCCTCGCGGAAGCCGTGCATGGCCACGCGACCGAAGTGCTGATTGACGGTGGTGAGCAGGCCCACAACCTCAAACTCCGGATTCTGGCGGAGCAGGTGCAGAGCCCAGGCGCAGTCTTTACCACCGGACCAGCTGAGCAGGATGCGTTTCTTGTAAGGTGTGCCGCCCACTTTCCTTATTCTATGGCCAGAGGCGGAAGCGCGGCTGAGGGGTGAAGAGGAGACCGAGGCTGGACTACTGCCGACCGAGGTAGGCTCGGTAGCGGCTCTCTACGACGCCGGTATTCCGGGCCAGGTTGAGCTTGGCTAAGTTGTACTGGTAGAGGGAGCTGACCAGTTGGGCATCGGCGCTGGCGACGGCTGCCTCCGCGTCGACCACGGGCAGGTTGTCATCGACGCCGGCGGCAAAGCGCTGCTGCTCGTCTGAGAGCTCCTGCTGCGCGAGTTTTACATTGCTTTGAGCAACTTTGACCAACTCCTGAGCCGCGTGGACATCGAGCATGGAGGTGCGAATCTGGGCGTCAATGGTCACGCGGAGGTCACTCAACTGCTGGTGCAGGGCGGTTAGCTGAGACTGCACCACGTCCTGCTCTCCGCGCTGGGCGGCCTCGCGGAAGATGGGCACGTTCAAGGAGCCCTCCGCAATGAAGTCTCCATGGTAGGGGCCGGAGGTCAGACCGATCACGCCATAGTTGCCATTGAAGGCGAGGGTGGGCAGGCGCTGATATTTGACCGCTTTGAGCTCACGCTGGGTGAGAGCGATCTGCTGGAGCAGGCTGAGGTAATCTTTGCGGTGCCGATAGGCGGTGATTCTGGCCGCATCGAGATCCATCTCTGCGAGTTCGGAAAAGGGCGCTGTGTCGGTGAGTGTGAGCTTCTGTTCAGCGGGAAGTCCGAGCTGACGGGTCAGTTGGATCACGTCTTTGTCCAACTGATTTCTGGCGGCCTCGACATACTGTTCCTGTTGCTGAAACTCGACTTGTCCGCGGAGAGCATCGAGGCTGGTGCCTGTGCCCGCCTTGAACTTCTGCTCGGCCTGATCGAAGAGCACCTGGGCAGAGCGCTGCTGGGCCTGCGCATTGCGGAGGTTGGCCTGGTCGGAGAGGATCTGAAGGTACTGCATCCCGACCTGAAGGACGAGATTTTCGCGATCCGTGAGCCGATTGAGGTCCATGACGCGGGTCTCATTGCCGAGACCACGGAGGACTTCATAGTCGGGGAGGTTGAAGAGTACCTGACTGGCGTTGAGCGAACCCTGGAGGAAGGTAAACTTGACGACCTGAGAGATGGAATATCCCGGCGGCAGGAGGCCGGCGCGGAGGAATTCGTTGACGGTGGAGGGTTGAAAGCCCAAGGCGGCCAAGTCGAGTTCCTGTTTGGAGACCTGACCATTGACGCTGAGGTTGGGAATGATGGCGCTGAGGACGCCGAGGGAGTCGCCGTTGACGGCGCGCAGGTTGGCCTGGTCATACTTGAGGCGGACGTTGCGTGCCAAGCCGATGGAGATGGCGTCATCCAGGGAGAGGGGGAGAGCTGCGTCGCCAGCGCGTTCGACACGGAATCCGCCCGGGGCGGTGAAGGTTCTGGAGGGAGAAAAGACGAAGCCGGATCCGGGCGGTTTGGCAAGAGCCTCATTGCGCGCGGCGACGAGTGCGCTGGGTGCCTGGGGGAGGGATGACTGGGGTGTTTGTGCGGAGGCAGCCAGCACGGCGCCGCCCATGGCTGCAAGCAGCAGCGTACGGCTCGCAGGGTGGATGGCCCGGCCCAGAGTTCTCCATTGGGGGAAGATGATGGTCACGCACCTTTTAGATTGCCATGCGGAGCGCTGAGATGCGAAATCAGCACCGGAAACCGACGATCTGGTTCAGAGGTTGGCGTTATTCGGTGAGGGAGAGGGCTTTGACCGGGAGTTTTGGGAAGAATAGGGGCTGGTCAGGGGTAGGCGGGGGGTGTATCGAGGGCGCGGGCGGCCTGCTCCAGGGTCTGCGCGGTGGAGGGTTTCCAGCCGGTCTTGACCTCGTCCTCCTGCTGACCGATGGTTTTGAAGAGCAGGGCGTGGCCGCCGATATGGACGTGGGTCTGGGTGATCTGCCAACGGCCTTCGCCTACCTGTCTACGTTCCACGTCGAATGTGCCCCCGGCGTAGAGCTTGGCGAGGAGGCCGTAGCCGATCAGGATGTTATGGGTAAGGCGACCGCAGAGGGAGCGGATGCGGTGGCCGTGGCGGACGACGATCATCTGGCCGGCCATGGCGGACATGACGCGCATCTCCATGCTTGGAGGGTCGAACTGGGGGTTGGGTTGGAAGCTCAGGGTGATCTGCTGCGGGCTCTGGCTGACGATGGTCCAGAGGAAGGCGTTGGGCAACATGGCGAGCAATTGAGCGGCTTGAGCGTCGTCGTGGGCGCTGTTTTTCTGCGCCTTGGCCTGCTCGGAGGGGCTGTTGACAAAGTCCGCGATGCGATTCGTTTCAGCCTGCTGCTGTTTTGGGGTGAGAGGCCGGCCGTTCAAGCGGATCATGCGCCGCAGGGTTCCCTGTGGGGTTTCAATGGTGAAGTAGAGGGCGTCCTGGCTGGGAGTGACGTCGTGGTCCCAGTAGGACCAGATGCTGTGATCGGTATGGCTGGCCTGCACCTCAGCGGCGACGGCGGAGCGGACGAGATCGAGGGCCAAGGGAGAGGAGGTCTGGGCGGAGGAGATTGGAGAGAAGAGGCTGAGAGCGGCAAGGGACAGAGCAGCCAGTGCTGCATGGAGAAGCTGAGCGCTGGGGAGGCGGGAGACTGTCCGTTGGATTGGTTTCTGCATAGCTCCAATCAAGATGCTGGAAGTGGGAGTTGCTGGGGAGAGGCTTGAGGGTTGAAGGTAAGCCACCGGGCTGAATCCTGCCATGAACTCCCGGGTCAAGTTTAAGCTTTCAAAGCGATTCCTCGGGGATGATTTTGACGAAGATTCCGTCGGGCAGAGTCTGGCCGCCGAGGAGATGAATGGCTCCGTTGCGGGTGACTCCGCGCAGCATGAAGGGTTGCGAGGAGGTTGGTGCGGCCGAAGAGGAGGGTTCTGGTGCTGTGGGTGTGGGGGCGGATGCGGTGGAGTGGGGGGGGTGGCTGGGTGTGGGATTCTCTGCGAGGGAGTTTTTTGCTACGGGAGTGTTTGCGCCGCGATCCATTGCGTCATTGGCAAGGCGGTCGGCATGCTTGTTTTTGTGGCGCAGGGCGTGGGAGATCTCGAATTGATCAAGCTGGGCGATGCGGCGGCGAGCCTCTTGCCAGAGGGGGCGCAGGTCGGGAGAGTTCACCTTGTAGCGGCCCTGGATCTGCTTGACCATGAGTTCGGAGTCAGAGACGACCCGCAGGCGGTGGTAGCCGTGGTCGAGGGTCCATTGCAGGCAGCCGAGCAGGCCGGAGTATTCGGCGTAGTTGTTGGTGCGGTTGCCGAGGAAGACAGAGAGCTCGGCTAATACGACTCCGGACTGGTTCCGGAGCACGGCTCCGTAACCGGCGGGTCCGGGGTTGCCGCGGGCTCCTCCATCGCAGTGGGCGATGACCCACTCGGCGGGGGTGGAGTGGGCGGGATTGCGATTGGGGGCCGTATGGTCGGGTGGGTCTGGGTTGGTGTGGGGAGTGGATTCCGGGACTGGTTGAGGAAAGAGCGGGGCGGTGAGGTGAGACATTCTGGTAAGTGTACCGCTGGGGTATGCGGTGCGGGGTATGGGGTGGTCTGGAGAAAGTTTTGCTGGAGGCGCTTACGTTCCTGACAGGAGGTTCGTCGAAGCAGAAGTAGTTACCGTGACTCCGGAGTCAGAAACGGTATGAGCAGCAGCGATGCGATCCTGTTTGCCGGCGAGGATCGTCGGCTATCCAGTCCATTCAGCCTGAGTTTGCGCGAGGGAGTGATGTCGGGCGCGGTAGAATCGACGGTGATGACGCCGAACGCCGCGATCCGTCCGGGAACTCGAACCAGGCTAAGCGCCGATCAGTTGGACGCGCGCCAGCAGCAGCGCGCGGAAGATGACGAACTGATCCGCATAGCGCAGAGGGGCGATCGGCAGGCGTTTGATGCGCTGGTGCGACGCTACGACCGCAGCGTGCTGCGCCTGGCTATGCATATGCTGGGCAATGAACAGGACGCGCAGGATGTGCATCAGGAGGCGTTTCTGAAAGCCTACCGCCATCTGTCGAATTTTCGCTTTGAGTGCTCCTTTTATACCTGGCTGTACCGGATTGTGACCAATCTTTGTCTGGACCAGTTGCGGCGGCGGAAGAGTCGGCGGGAGGACCCGGCGACGGTGCTGGATGGGGCTGGAGAAGAGATCGACCTGCTGGCGAATCTGACGGATGGCCGCGCCAGCGCCAATCCTGCTCGCGAGCTGGAGCGGAAGACGATGCAGGCTGCGATTGAGCAGGCGTTGAGTGAGCTGACGCCGCGGGAGCGTATGGTGTTTGAACTGAAGCACTATCAGGGCTTCAAGTTGAGAACCATTGGAGAGATGCTTTCCACCACAGAGGAGACTGCGAAGAATACACTGTTTCGCGCGACAAGGAAGTTGCGAGCCAAGCTTGCGGATACGAGGTAGACAGCGATAAGAGGAGCGAAAAGGATCCACAGCAGTGACGGAAGTTCGCAAGAGGAGCAAGAGGAGAAGGAAAGAAGGCAGGGATTACCGGAGAGTATGTCCGGCCGAGAGTGGGCGGTGAGACGATAGACCCGCAAACGGGATCCCGGGAAGGACGACCTAGAGGCCATCGAGGTACGCAATATGAAGTGTGAGAATGCTCAACAGAACATGATTCTGGCGCAGTACGGTGAGTTGCCGGACGAGTTGCAACTTTCCTTGGAGCAGCATCTGGGAGTTTGTGAGGACTGTCGGCGCGAGTGGAAGGCGCTACTGGCGTTGAATGAAGGGTTGGCATTGAGCCCTATGGTGGAACCGTCACCGAATCTTGTGGCGGCGTGCAGGATGCGGCTGGATGAGGCGTTGGACGAGTTGCCGCGGCGCTCGGTTTTGCAGCGATTCTTTGGCAACGCGTTCCGCTGGCTGGGATTTTTGCAGGGAGCTCCGGCGCTGGCGACGTTGCTGCTGGGAGTGGGCTTTCTGGGAGGGAACTTTCTGGCGCGATACCAGGCGTTGCACTCTCCGCAGCTTCCTCGTCCGGTGATTATGTCCAATGTGGCGGATGGGGAGATTGCAAATGTATCCGGCATTGTGCAGACGCCGAGTTCGGACCTGGTGCAGGTGAAGTACAACCGGCTGGTGCCGGAGACGGTGCAGGGATCGTTAGATGATCCGCAGATCCGCCAGCTTCTGTTGCTGGGAACGCGGCTGGCGACCAATGCGGATGTGCGGGACGACTCGGTGGTGCTGCTGGCCAGCGAGTGTCGGGCGAGCCATGATTGCGGAGGGCGCAATGACGCCACGCGTGAGATTCGCGCAACGCTGGTTTCCTCTTTGCGTTCGGACAAGAATCCCAGTGTTCGGCTGAAGGCTCTGGCTGGTCTACAGCCGTATATTGCGCAGGATGAGCAGGTGCGGGATGCTGTTCTGGATGCCCTGCTCTATGACACGAACGCAGAGGTGCGGGAGCAGGCGATCTCCATGCTGACGCCGGTGGAGGCGGATTCCAGCGTGCGCCAGGTGTTGCGCACGGTTTCTTCGCAGGATGCGAATCCGGCGATCCGCAATGCGTCCTTCCAGGAGCTGCAGGGGTCGGCTGATATCCAGTAGACACGCATGCGGCGAGTGGCGATGAGGCAGAGGATCGAATCCGAGTCGAAGGGACGGGGATGGAGTGGTGGGGCCGCCGCGGGGACGATCCGCAGGCTGGAGAGAGAGTTTGTGTATGGTGGGGGTTGGAGCGCGGCGAGGTTGACGCGCGGGTTGATGCTGTTGGGGTTGGTGGTGGCGTTGCTTCTGTCGGCTCCCAGGGTGAGTGCTGAGAGTGCGGCGGGAGTGGCAGTTGGGCAGAGCGGGGCTTTGCAGGGAGCGGGGGCGCACGGAGGTTCTTCAGGAGCGGCTATGCGGGGAGTTCCTCCGCATGCTCCGGGGTATCTGGGGACACTGTTTCAAGACGTGAGCGAGGAACAAGCGGCGGCGCTGCACCTGAAGAGCGGCTCCGGGGTGGTAGTCCAGATGGTGGATCATGACGGGCCGGCTGGGAAGGCGGGGCTGGAACCACAGGATGTGATTGTGAGTTTGAACGGGCAGGAGGTGGAGGGGGCAGCCGCTATGCGGAAGATGATCCGCGATGCCGGAGTGGGGGCGGATGTCTCTTTGGTGGTGTTGCGGGATGGGCAGAAGATGGTAATCCATGCGCGGCTGGCCTACCGAGGCGAAGTGGAGCGGGAGGCGATGCTGCATATGGCGGAGGTCGAACCGGATGTGCCTCCGGCAGGATCTTTGGAGAATGGGGCGGGGACCGATCCGGCGGCCCCGGAGCCGCTCTCGCGCAGCCGACGGTTCCTGATGCAGATGCTGCATACGACGCCGTATACGGGGTTGCTGGTGGCGAATATGGCACCGCAGTTGGGTGAGTTTTTTGGGGCTCCGGCGGGGGTGGGAGTACTGGTGGAGTCGGTGGAGACCGATAGCCCGGCTGCGGCGGCGGGGTTGCGGGCCGGGGATGTGATTCTGAAGGCGGATGCGATTGAGATCCACTCGACGAGTGCGTGGGTGTTGCGGCTGCACCGGAGCCGGGGTCGCGGGATGGTGCTGGTGGTGCTGCGGGACAGGCAGGAGCAGACGAAGATGCTGACTCCGGAAGGCAGGAAGCCGTAGGTTTTCACGCCTGGCTGCGAAGAGGCGGAGTGCCTCTGCTGGTTGGGTGCCTACTTTTTGACGCTGACGGGTTTGCCTTCCTGCACGTAGTTTTTGTTCCAGGCGGGAATCTCGACGACATAGGTTCCAGGCTTTTCAATGACGCACTGGCAGCCGAGGCGGGAGTTGAGCTGCAGGCCAGGAGCCATGTCGAGGCGATCGAGTTCGAGATCTTCCGCTTCGGAGACTCCCTCCGCGCCGCGCTTCAGGAAGATGTGGCAGGTGGTGCAGGCGGCGACGCCGCCACAGGCGTGATCGAGGAAGACGCCGAAGTTCTCGGCGACATCGAGGAAACTCATGGGCAGACCGTGGCCATCATAGGGAAGAGACCCGAAGGGAAACTCCACGGTCTTGTTTTCAGGCTCAAAGGTGACGCGCACCATGTTTTCGCCGGCAGGCTTGGAGAGATCGATGGGCGAAGAGTTACTGTTCTGATGGGCTGACATGGTTTCTTTATTTTAGGACGATTTCGGGTTGAGAGTTCCGGACCTATCCGATCTGAGGATTTTTGGTCCAAGTAGACTGGGAAGAGCATGATGGTCCTGTAGCCGGGCGCAGCACTGCCCGGACAGGTGGGTCCGACTGTGCAGGCTTTGCCGGCGGAGGGATCCTGTAAGCGAGAAAAAGGAGAATGACTGTGACAACGGAAGCGAAGTGCCCCATGTCCATGGGTGAGAATCGGGCGACTTTAGCGGGAACACCAAGCAATGCGGACTGGTGGCCGCATGCTTTGAATCTGAAGTTGTTGAATCAGAACTGCCCCTTGGCCAACCCGCTGGGTGAGGCGTTTGACTATGCGAAGGAGTTCAAGAACCTGGATCTGGAGGCGGTGATCAAGGATCTGCGCGCCTTGATGGTCACCTCACAGGATTGGTGGCCCGCGGATTATGGCCACTATGGCCCGTTGTTCATCCGCATGGCTTGGCATGCGGCTGGAACGTACCGGATTGCGGATGGGCGCGGCGGCGCCGGGGCCGGGATGCAGCGGTTTGCGCCGCTCAATAGCTGGCCGGACAATGTGAGCCTGGATAAGGCACGGCGGCTGTTGTGGCCGATCAAACAGAAGTATGGGCGGAAGATCTCCTGGGGCGACCTGATGGTGCTGACGGGAAATGTGGCGCTGGAGTCGATGGGCTTGAAGACGTTTGGGTTCGGCGGGGGGCGGGTGGACGCCTGGGAGCCGGACGAGACGTACTGGGGACCGGAGACGACCTGGCTGGGCGATCAGCGCTACAGCGGAGATCGTGAACTGGCCAATCCGCTGGGCGCGGTGCAGATGGGATTGATCTATGTGAACCCGGAGGGGCCGAATGGAAACCCGGACCCGGTGGCGGCAGCGCGGGACATTCGCGAAACCTTTGCGCGTATGGCGATGAATGATGAAGAGACGGTGGCGCTGATTGCGGGCGGACACGCCTTTGGCAAGGCTCATGGTGCGGGTGATCCGCAAAAGTACCTGGGACGGGAGCCGGAGGCTGCGCCGATCGAAGAACAGGGCCTGGGATGGAAGAACAGCTTGGGCACGGGGAGCGGAGACGATACCATCACGAGCGGTCTGGAGGGCGCTTGGACAAGCACGCCGACGCAATGGGACAACGAGTACCTGACGAATCTGTTCAAGTATGAGTGGGTGCTGACCAAGAGCCCGGCGGGAGCTCATCAGTGGACTCCCAAGGAGGCTGAGGCGCAGGGCACTGTACCGGATGCGCACGACGCGACCAAGAAGCATGCGCCGATGATGTTTACCACGGATCTGGCGCTGCGCTTTGATCCGGTCTATGAGAAGATTGCGCGGCGGTATCTGGAGCATCCGGAGGAGCTGACGGAGGCGTTTTCGAAGGCCTGGTTTAAGTTGACTCACCGGGATATGGGGCCGGTTTCCAGATATCTGGGTCCGCTGGTTCCCAAGGAGACGCTGATCTGGCAGGATCCGCTTCCGGCGGTGAATCACGCGCTGCTGGAGGAGGCAGATGTGGCGGCGCTGAAGGCTGCGTTGCTGAACTCGGGGCTGTCGACTAGGGAGTTGGTGAAGACCGCATGGGCTTCTGCTTCGACCTTCCGGGGCAGTGACAAGCGTGGCGGCGCCAATGGGGCGCGGCTGCGGCTGGCTCCGCAGAAGTACTGGCAGGCCAATGAGCCGGCAGAGCTGGGCAGGATTCTGGAGACGCTGGAAAAGGTGCAAAAGGAGTTCAACGCCAAGCTAAGTGGCGGGAAGAAGGTTTCCCTGGCGGATGTGATCGTCCTGGGCGGATGCGCAGCGGTGGAAGACGCGGCGAAGAAGGCCGGCGTGGAGGTGAGGGTTCCCTTTACTCCGGGCCGGACGGACGCGACGGCGGAGCAGACGGATGTGGCGAGTTTTGCGCCGCTGGAGCCCCGGGCTGATGGATTCCGCAACTATGTGAGCAAGGATTTTCAGCCCGTTGCCACGGAGATGTTGCTGGATAAGGCCAATCTGCTGACCTTGACCGCGCCGGAGATGACGGTGCTGATCGGCGGCCTGCGGGTGCTCGACGCCAACTTTGGCAAGAGCTCCCATGGGGTCTTCACGAAGCGGCCAGGGGCACTGACGAATGACTTCTTTGTGAACCTGCTGGATATGAGGACAAAGTGGCAGGGGTCAGCTACTGAGGAGGGCGTGCTGGAGGGCCATGATCGGGCGACGGGCGCGCTGAAGTGGACGGGCACGGTGGTTGATCTGATCTTTGGTTCAAACGCTCAACTGCGAGCCATCGCCGAGGTGTATGCCAGCAGCGACGGACAGGAGCGGTTTGTGCGGGACTTTGTGACAGCCTGGAGCAAGGTGATGTATCTGGACCGGTTCGACTTGCAGTAAACCGCAGTGGAATGCGATGCAGTCGGCGGAGCTCTGATTCGGGTTCCGGCAGCAGGGGTTCTCCGAACAGGTGTTTCTGGCCTGTGCGGAGAGCCCTTGTTTGTTTGGGCATGGGCGAGATGTGCGTTGAGCCGGTGAGCACTGCCCGCCTTGGATGTGTGCAATAACGGATGGGGAGGGTATGGCGAGGGAGCGGCGAAGTTTTGTAGCGTTGGCGTTGGTTGTTGCGGCGGCGCTGGGGATGCAGGCGATTCGACCATCGCTTGGCTCCCCTGCAGGAGCGCAGGTGGAGATGAGCGTTCCGCCGCAGGTGAAGGAGATCCTGGTGCGGCGCTGCTATGCGTGCCACTCCGATGAGCCACGGCTGGTGTGGTGGGATCAGGTGGCGCCGGTGTACTGGGTGGTGGCGTCTGATGTGCAGCGGGCGAGACGGGTGCTGAACTTTTCGGAGCTGGGTGCTGAGCCTCTGGCTCGGCAGCGGGCGGAGCTGTTCGAGTCAGTGAATCAGATTCAGTTGGGCGCTATGCCACTGGGGCTGTATCTGCTGGGGCATCCTCACTCCGGGGTTACGCCGGAAGAGTTGGCCACGCTGAAGGCTTATCTGGCTCCCTTTCAGCCGGTGGATGCGACGAGCGTTGGGGATGAGCCGGCGGATGAGAGCGCGGCGGTTCTCTCATCGCCTGCGCTGCAACGACAGCCCGCAGGACCTTCGCCGAACGGTGTGCCGTTTTTGCCCGGCTTTGCCGATTGGAAGGTGATCAGTGTGGCGGATCGCGGGGACGATCACACGCTGAGGATCATTACCGGCAACGATATCGCGATCCGGGCGATTCAGGCGCGGCAGTTGCCATCCTGGCCGGAGGGCGCGGCGTTTGCCAGCATTGCGTGGCAGGCCGTGGATGATGGACACGGGCATCTGCGGCCAGGGAAGTTTCTGAAAGTGGAGTTTATGGAGAAGCATCGAGTGCAATTTGCTGGTACGGAGGGTTGGGGGTTTGCACGTTTTGTGGGCGACCGTTTGCAGCCCTATGGAAAAGGGCCGCGCTTTGATAACGAGTGCCTGGGATGCCATGAGCCGGTGAAAGGGAATGACTTTGTCTTCTCTCTTCCGTTGCCCAGAGGGTCAGGCCCGGGAGGGTTGAGACGATGAGGATGCAACGGGCGGCTGTCGCTGCGGTTCTGCTGGTGCTGCTGTGCGGATGCCAGCAGAAGGTGGCTGATCGGGATCTGTATGACATGCAGGCTGAGCTGAGCGGCTGGTTACCGTATTCCGTGTTGCAGTGGCAGCCGTTGACCACCGAGGTGGATCGGAGCGCAGGTACGATGGAGACGCTGTTTGGAAATGAGGCCGCAGCCAAGGCGGCCCGGGAGGGGGTGGCGTACCCGGACGGTGCGGTGCTGGGGCTGGTGACCTGGCGGGAGGCTGAAGATCCGCACTGGTTTGGTGCGAGGATTCCGGGACGGCCGGTCTCGGTGGAGTTTGTGGTGGTGGGTCGAGGGGTGGATGAGAGGTTTGAGGGAACGCCGTGGAAGGAGGTTGGCGGGGGCTCAGCGGCGGAGATTGAGGCGATGCGTGTGGCCAGGATTCCGTAGTAGATCTGGTGGGGTGCGTGAGGCTGTGGAAGGTCAGCGGGCTGGTTAGCTGTCTGGGGTAGTTTTCGCGGGGTGGGGTTTGGCTGGTTGGATTGGGCTTGGTTGAGTGCTGGGTTCAATCTGGGCACGGGCGAAGGGGTGGGGCGCGGAGGGGGCTTGTCCGAGACTGCTTAGACTCTGGCGAGCGGTCTCCATAGTCTTGCCGCCGAGTGCTCCGGTGACGGCGGAGTCCATCATCATCTCAGCGAGTGGGCGGGTGAGTTGGTCGAGGGTGTCGATGGCTTCGCGGATGATCTTGTAGTCGTCGCCCTGCATGATGCGGCTGAGTTCGGTGGCGGCCAACTCAATGGCGGCGTGGACATCGGGAGGGAGCTGCGGCCAGGCGGGGGATTGTTTGCCTTTGTGCAGGGCGTCGAGGATGATTTGGGCTTCATTGCGGGCTTCGACGAGCTGGCGGGCGCGGATGTCTTCCTCGGCGTGGTCGAAGGAGTCCAGGATCATGGTTTCGACCTGTTCGTCGGTGAGGCCATAGGTGGGTTTGACTTCGACCTGAGCCTGTTTGCCGCTGCGCTGTTCGAGGGCGCTGACGTGCAGGATCCCATTGGCGTCGATGAGGAATTTGACCTCAATGCGGGGCAGGCCGGCGACCATGGGCGGGATGCCTTTGAGGTCAAAGCGGGCGAGCGAGCGGCAGTCTTTGGCCAGCTCGCGTTCTCCCTGCAGGACATGGATGGCGACGTTGGTCTGGCCATCGACGCCGGTGGTGAAGTGTTCGGTGGCTGAGGCCGGGATGGTGCTGTTGCGCTGGAGGATGCGAGCCACGACGCCGCCAAGCGCCTCGATGCCGAGAGACAAGGGGGTGACGTCGAGCAAGAGCAGATCGCTGGTGGCGGGGCTGGTGACGCCGGAGAGAATCTGAGCCTGGACCGCTGCTCCGAGGGCTACTACCTCGTCCGGGTTGAGCTCAGTGTGAAGCTTTTTGCCGCGGGCTTCGAGATCGAAGAGCTGGGTGACTAAAGCGCGTACTGCGGGGATACGCGTCGAACCGCCCACCATGACGACCTCCTGGATCTGAGCGGGGGCGAGATTTGCGTCTTTGAGTGCCTGTTGCACAGGACCGACAGTGCGACGGAGGATAGGCGCGATGAGCTGCTCGAACTGGGCGCGGGTGAGCTCGCGGGCGTAGATTCCGGCCGGCTTTTCACCGAGTGGCGGCAGGGGAATGGAGAGGATGGCGCTGGTGGAGGCGCTGAGGGCGATTTTTGCGTCGATGATGGCTTTGCGCAGGTGCTGGAGAGACTCCGGGTTGGTAAGGATGCTCTGATAGGCGTGGTCACCCAGGTCGCCGCGGATGTCGTCGAGGGCTACGGCGGTGAGCAGGTTATCGATGTCGTCCCCACCGAGATGGGTGTCTCCTCCGGTGCTGATGACCTCGAAGATGCCGTCATGGAGTTTGAGAATGGAGATGTCGAAGGTGCCTCCGCCGAGGTCGTAGACGGCGATGATGCCGTCCTTCTGCTTATCGAGGCCGTAGGCGAGGGCGGCTGCGGTGGGTTCGTTGACGAGGCGCAGGACTTCGAGGCCGGCGATGCGGCCTGCGTCTTTGGTGGCCTGGCGCTGAGCGTCGTTGAAGTAGGCGGGGACGGTGATGACCGCCTTGCGCACGGGAGCGCCGAAGAAGCGCTCGGCGTTGCGTTTGAGCTGCAGGAGGATGTAGGCGGAGATCTCTGGGGGAGTGAGGGTAAGGCCGCCGACCTGGAGCTTGAGGACCTCGCCCGGCTTGAGACCGTCGGCTAGGCGAAAGGGGAAGTGCGCGAGTTCGGGCTGGACGTCAGCCAGGTCGCGGCCCATGAGGCGCTTGACGGAGTAGACGGCGTTGGCCGAGTTGCTGAGGAGTACGTTGCGCGCTGCGTTGCCAACGCTGAAGCCGTCGGCGGTGTCCTGGTCAAAGGCGACCACGGAGGGAACGATGGGGCTTCCGTCTTCGCCGGGGATGACGACGGGTGCGTCGCCCTGCATGAAGGCTACCAGGGAGTTGGTGGTGCCAAGGTCGATGCCGACTACCCGGCCGTCGGCTGGCTCAGCGGCTGGTTGGGTTGGGTTCTGGGGGTCTTCGGCCACGGCTTCCTCTGCTTTCCTGGGTTGGGGAAGATGGAGACTTCCTTAGAGACTATTTTCCTCTATCCGATGGTATTTGTGCTGGTTTGGATGCAGCGGGGGCGACCGGCAGGCGGGGTTGGAAGGGACGGGATTGGAGGGCGTCAGGGTTGGAAGACGAGGCGCGCGCCCTGGGTGTCTACGTTCCAGTGAGAGCCGATCTCGCGAAGAGGGGCAATTTTGTATTTAAATTCGACGGGGTTGACGGCGATCATGGCGAAGAAGGCAGTGATGGCCTCGCGAATCTGGTCCAGGGAGGCGCTGCCGACGCCGCTGCCGAGCAGATCCGGGCCGGAGCTGAGCAAGATTGAGGCGGCGACGAATTCTCCGTTGAAGAATTCTCTGTTGAGCGCAAGACGGGGGACATTTCCAGAAAGAAGCAAACCGCGGTTATGCCGCGGTGGGCGTGAGCTGTCGCCAGCCCGTGGCACAATCCGGGGTGCTCAAGGGTTCTGGGTCCGACTAATGGACGGGCTCTCTTGCGCCAATGAAAAGAACGACCTCTGTGCCCACGACGCTACAACACTTTACGCCAAGTCGAACGGCCGTTTCATCCACCGCGGGTCGGCAAACGCCGATGTCAGGCGAACGTGCTTTGACAATCTCGAAATAATTTCTAGAAATAATCAGGACTTTCCCCAGAATTCTGACGTGCGTATGGCTAAGATTCAAGAAATACGACACTTAGACGTTCCCACGAGTGGACGGCCACAAGTTTGGACTACTGCTTTCAAAGGGCCGTGATTGCTGCCTCTCCGGATGGCCGGTACCAGCCAAGCTCGACGTGAAACCGCGAGTTTTCTAGGCTTTTCGCGTTCGCTGCCCTTTTTGCGATTGAGCCTCGCGCTCCAACTGAGGCCCAAATCAAGGCCCGACGGCTCGGAGGGCTAGAAAAATGGGGAAGGTCCTGTTGAAACGCTGTTGATTTTCAGCTTGACAAGTCAAGTCCTAAAAGTTCTGTAGATTGTCTTTCCTTGGGGTAGTTGTTGCTTGTTCTTGTTGGTTGAGGGGCCGGCTCGCGGAGGGCGTAGCCCGGAGCGAGTTGGCCCCTCAGGCGGCGGTTGC
>JBMFGX010000053.1:0-17222 GCA_049977105.1 Acidobacteriaceae bacterium
CCCGCGGGGCCCGTTCCTCTCTCGTCTATGCTCAAGACGCGAAACTCGTCCCTCTATGCCAGCGCATCGCGTGGTCGACATTTTGATATTGTATCGCCCTCGCCCGCCGCGCCACCTAACGCCTGCATCATCAGCCCCGGCCCTGCCCTCCAATCGCTTTCCCCGTCTTTCCGAACGCGCTCAGTAACGCGGAGATCGCTCCTGCGATGCGCTCCTCGCTCACCGACTCAGGCAGAGGAATCGTCAGGGCCGGTGCGCCTGTCCGGGCATCCCGCGTAAACAGCCCGGAGAGCGCGTGATCCAACCTCGTCGGAGGCGCGTCAGCCTTCCCGCTGGCCGCGTCCCCTGCCATCGACTCGATCAGCTTCAGTCCCGCCTCCAGGAACGTCGCCGCTGCCAATCCAATGCCGTTGCCTCCCGGCGCAGCCGTGGCCGCTGGCTCCGCCCGAGCCGCTTCCAACCCCTTCGCCCCCGCAGCTTCCAACCCTCCAGCCCCACCAGCTTCCAGTCCTTTCGCACCTGCCTCCCTGGGAGCCTCCACCGCAGCACTCGCCTGCGCTGCCATCACCACCAGCGGCAGCGGCGGAGCATGCTCCACCACCGGCTTTGGCCTGCCCGGCTGTTCGGCGAAGATCTCCTTCACCGCCTGCAACACCGTCTTCCGGCCCAGCTTCTCAAAGCTCACCTCGCCGGTGGGCGAATCAAACACCCCTGCAAACAGCGATCGCTTGAGCTGCAGCGTCTCCCACACCCGCTCTTCAATGCTCTTCTCCGTCAGCATGTGGATCACATGCACCGGCCGCGACTGGCCCAGGCGATGAACGCGTCCAATCCGTTGTTCCAGCCGCGCCGGGTTCCATGGCGGCTCAAAGTTTACCACCACGGAGGCGGATTGCAGGTTCAGCCCCACTCCCCCCGCATCGGTTGAAAGAAAGACCTTGCATGCCGGATCCTTGCGGAACTCTTCCATCAACGCTCCACGCTTCCGTGAAGGCACGCCGCCGTGCAGGGACACAAATCCGATGCCCAGCTTGCGCAACTCCTCGCCGGCAAGATGGGTCATCCGCTCAAACTCGCTGAACACCACCGCCTTGCGCCCCTCTTCCAGCACCAGGTCGGTGATGATCTCTCGGAACTCCTGGAGCTTGGGCGAGTGATGCGTCTTCTTGTCAAACAGGAAGGTTGAGTTGCACAACATCCGCATGTTCTGGATGCAGCACAGGATGCGCTTCTGATCGAGCTCAGAGAGCCAGCCCTGCCGCTCCCATTTGCGCATCAGCGCGGCAAGAATGTCGCTCTGCTCGTAGTAGGGCTCCGCCTGCTGGCTGGTGAGCGGTACGCGGAACACCTTGTCTGTCCGCTCCGGCAGCTCCTTCAGCACCTCCGGCCGCGTGCGCCGCAGCAGGATGGGAGCAAGCTGCTCGTGGATGCGGTCCAGGCCACGATAGCCGATCAGCCTGCCCTTTTCGCCCATCATGCGATGCTCGTCCAGAAAGCGGAACGCCGGCCCCAGCCTGCGGCCATCCACAAACTCCACCACGGAAAACAGCTCCTCCAGCTTGTTCTCCAGCGGCGTTCCGGTAAGCACCAGGGCATAGCGGCTCTTCAGTTGCTTGATGGTGCGCGCCGTCGCCGTCGTCCAGTTCCGGATGCGCTGCGCCTCATCCAGGATGATCAGGTCCGGCCGCAACTCCTGCATGGAGCGGATATCCTTCAGCACCAGCTCATAACTGGTCAGGTTGAAGAACGCCGGAGCGGCATACATCGCCTTGCGGCGCGGCAGAAAGCCGTCAATCACCTGGGCAGAGCGGCCGGTGAACCGCTCAATCTCTGTCTTCCACTGATACTTCACCGATGCGGGAGCCACCACCAGCACCCGCTCAATGCCGCGCCGCCGGCTCAGCAGCTCGGTCATCGCCAGCGCCTGCACCGTCTTGCCCAGGCCCATGTCATCGGCCAGCACCACCCGCCCGCGGCAGGCTGCAAAGATGGCGCCGCGGGCCTGGTAGGGCAGCAGCGTGGTCTTCAAAAGGCCTGCCGTGGGATCCTGCCCCCGCTTCAGCCTGGCGAGCAACTCCTTCTCCCACTGGAGGCCCTCCAGCAACTCGTTCTCCCAGCCCACGTACTCCAGAACATCGCTGTACACCACCGCATCGCCGTCGGCCTTCCGCAGCGCCTCCAACACCTCGGCAAAGCGCGGGTAATCCTCGCGCCGCAGGATCCCGCCGGAGTCAAAGAACTCCTTGGCAATCCTCCGCAGCGTCGGGGAGGGCGTTGCCGGCAGGCGCAGCCGTACTTCCACGGTGTCGCCGTATTGCAGGGAGATGGAGGCGCGCGTGCGCTTGTACTGCGCCGTCTCCAGCGTCCGCCGGTGGCGCTTCCGCAGTTGCAGCAGAAGCGCCTCAATATGCTTGCAGGTGCCCAGCGTATTCAGGGCGAAGTCCGGGCAGGAGCAATAATTCTCAAACAGACTCAGGCCGCGAATCGCGATCCGGTAGCTCCGCCCGCTTCCGGACTGGATGGTGTAATCCCCATAAGGCCCGCCAACGGGCCGCTTCAGAACTTTGAGTGGCGTAGCCGCAGCTCTCTCTCGCCGCTCGGCGATCTGTTGTTCGATCAGCATAGAAAAGAACCTCTCAAGCAAGCTGTGGCGCAACCGGCAGTTCTTCTTCCCTGCGTCCCGCGGCTTGCCGGACCCTGCTTCGAGCCCTGTGCCGAGCCCCGCTCCGGTCCCTGCTCCGAGCGCCGCGTCTCCAGAGTCAGTCTATTCGATCATCCGCATCTGCCCGCAGCATTTTGCCCGCACCATCTTCCCCGCACCCGCCGCCATGATCCCGGGAGGAGATCCGCGAATCCCACCGCCGGCAGCTTCCGGAATGGTTGCCGCAGGCGGAACGGGAGGGGAAACTGCGGCGGGGCAAAAGGACGCAGAACCCGAGCAAGCATCAGGGCGTTCGCAACTTTTGCCTCACGGCCAAACCACATTGGGCGTAGTGCTTCACGTTCCAACTGTAGATGGTGGCAGCCTCCGCCTTCAGAGCACAGTGGGCAAGCATGGCGTCGTACACGCTCCCACCCATAATCCCGAGCGTCGCTGCAGCCTCCAGGGACTCAGCGTATTCGTCGCCGCTTAAGGAGACGACGGAAAGACGCTCCCGAATATTCGTGAGAAACAGAATTGCCTGGGCGCCGCTGATTCGGTGCTTCCCTGGCATCCGGGTCAGGGTGGAATAGACCTCCGCCAGGCTATGGGCTCCGCAGCACCCAGAGGACTTGTCGTGCTGGAGGAACAGTTCAAAACTCGCCTGGTGATGCACATGATCCCCGTAGAACACAGGTACCAGTACCGACGTGTCGAAGAATGCCCTTATTCCCTGTCGCCCAGATTCACTTCATCGCGTTCGGTCCGAATCTGCTCCAGCATCGTCTCTGTCGCGGCAGCGGAGAGCGGCTGACCCACCCGGAACACCCACACGCCATGTTCTTTTGTGAGCGGCCCGGTCCCACGGACGGGACGCAAAGTGATCTCTTCGCCCACAGCTTCCATATCCAAAGCGTCTCCTGGCCCCAGACGCAACGCCTTGCGGAGCGGCTTTGGAATCACCACACGACCGGCTTTACGATGGTTAGGCGCTCATTCATAATGGTATGGTACGGTGGGCGAACCCGCCAGTCAACGCCGTTTGTGACCCTTGCGACCCCGCTAAAGACTGACCCGCTAACGTACAACCTCGCTAAAGCGCGATCCGGCGAAGGAGGCTACAACCCCAACACCCTCAACGTCGGCCCTGGCCGCAGGTGGCGAACTAGCGGCCGCTCGGATGGAAAAGCCTCTGGCCCCTTCTCTCGCCAGACGCCACGCTCGCTGACCGCCCGAAGACACTCGTAGTCGTCGCGGCGCGAGACTTCGAAGAAGGCCGACAGATAGAGAAGAGGCGTGGGCAGAATCTTCCGCTCAATCAAATAGAGGGTGATAAGCAGCCTGCCGACACGGCCATTGCCGGTCAGAAATGGGTGAATGGCCTCAAACTGATAGTGTGCAAGAGCGATGGTCGCGAGCGGCGGCAGTTGCGATGCGTTCAGGAATCGCTCCCATTCGGCAAGGCAAGGCTCAACCTCGCCGGGCGGGGGAGGAATGTAGGTCGCCGTCTGCAATGTGCTTCCGGGTCTGCCGATCCAGTTTTGCGTGGTGCGGAATTGCCCAGGAGCCGCGTGCTGTCCGCGC
This sequence comes from Acidobacteriaceae bacterium, assembly GCA_049977105.1. Lineage (GTDB taxonomy): Bacteria > Acidobacteriota > Terriglobia > Terriglobales > Acidobacteriaceae > Granulicella. Next base: position 4,226 of record JBMFGX010000053.1, read on the forward strand.
ACGCCGTCCATCAAGTTTTCGTGCAGCTCCCGGATCAGGCACACACAGAGCGGAAGTTCGCTCAGCCGCGCCAGACCGTATTCCAAAGCGACGACGTAATTGCCTACCTCGCGCAGGTCGTCGGGGTTGCGCTAAACAGCCGCGCCAGCTACGGCGGCCAGCAATTCACTCAAGGTGGGCTGAGTCCCCTCGATCCTGCTCGACAGCACGGCCTCACGACGAACGAAAGGACGCATCAGGATATGCGGGTTGGGCAGCCGGCCGCCTTCACCGGCCAGCCTGCCGATCAATCGGTCCGCTTCGGAGAGCACCCGGACGAGCCGAGGTGTCCACTCGATCGTGGGAGGCAGTGGCGCGGGCACAAACGCGGAATAGCCGCCCTGCGGCACGTTGCGTCCGGATCGATTAGAAGGTTGAGCGATCGTCAGTCCTGAAAACAGCGATGCTCGCTATTTTCGTTATCCTTAATAAACGCTAATAGATTGAGGCCGGATTTGCGGCGTAGAAAATAGCCCCCCGCGTTGTTTTCAAGATACGCACACCCTGGACTCCCAACGCTCAAAGAGCCAGCCGGGCAGCAATCTGATTTCGAGATTTCACCGGTACCCCTGCCTCGTCCGCGAGGGACTTCCAACGCTTTACGGCAGTTTGCACGGAGTCGACGATGCTGGCGGCGTTCTTGATGCGGTGCTGTTTACCAAGGCGCAGAAGCTCCTCGACTCCGGGATTCTTCCCCTCCCCCATCACCAGCGTGCTCTGCTCGCTCCCTGGGCGGTAGGAGAAGACAAGATCATACGCAGGTGCGAAGACCCACTTGCTCCGAGCATTCAGCAGGAACGAGAAGTTCTTCGCGTGATCGTCACGGTTGTGTGCGAGCACATTGAAGCAGGCCAGCCGAAACATCTTCTCAACCTCCTCGACATCCCGTGTAAGCCGCATCGTAACGCTCAGCAGCAGGTCGTAGTCCAGGCTGGGCGTGCGGTGATCCACATGAATCAGACCGCTGAGGCTGTGCATGTGAATGGCTACTTGAGCAGCACTTTCAGATCAGTCGCCAATTCCAGAACAAATTCCTCTGGCACGCCTTTCTTGATGAGTGGACGGGAGAAGTTGCCATCAAGCATGTCTGATTCCTTTACGCGGTTGCCGAACAACACGACCGCCAGCGCCCTGTCATCCTGCCGCGAAGACCAGAGAAAGCCCTGAAGGCGGGGATGAGCGGCGTAGACCTGCTCCGCCCACGACCGGGTCTCGGGGTAGCGTGCCTTCGTCGTGTCGATGAGCTGGCGAGGTTGAATACCGAGTCCGCGCAGCGCAACTTTGCTCAAATCGAGCAGATGAAAGTCCGTCCGGAATCGGAAAGTCGAGCAGAGTTTGCCTTCTAACCTCTTCGGGTCGACATTCTTGAATCCGGCGCGGTACGGAACGTCACGAAAGACGCTCTCCATCAATGCGCCGCGAGGCGTAGTCGCAGCATAGAGCGTTGGAATCACGCTCCCAGATGGATCATGAATCGGGCTGAAGCGTGCATTCCCCTTGAGGCTTGGGTTGAATTGGTCGGCGGCGTAAATCGTCTCATGAACACGATGCATCATAGCGCCCACGCCCCAAGGGGTTAGCTTGATCTTCGTGGGAACGACCGGCGGAACATAGCGTGTAGACCGCTTAGGCATGACCGATCTCGGCCATTTCATCTTTGGCCGCGGCGATCACGCGCTCGGGATCTGTTGCCAGCACGTCCTGCGGGCGTTCGTCGTCAAGGAAGCTGTTCAGCCCTGCGAACCAGAAGGCCAAACCCCAGCCTTCCTTCGCATCTCCGAAGACCTTGAGAATCTCCGCCATCTCTCTGCGCGGGCGATGGTCTGGGGTCAGTGCATAAACTGGCAGGTAGTCCTCTCTGCCGTGCTGAATGGCGAAGATCTCCCGATTCCGTTTCCATTTGTTCGGCTGCACACTCAGGTTGCTGACGCTGAAGCCGGCGAGCCGTGCAACTTCGGTCGCGGGCAGAAAATCGCCGCTGTTCAGGATGGCAGTCTTCGCTTCGATGAGCATCCGCGCCTGCTCGCGCGCCGCCTTCGATGGAGCCACATCCGTCAGAAGCACATTGACGACTTTCTTTAGGGTGTCTTCCTGCCGCGCCTCGATCAGCTGCGGCAAGAACTCGACCACCTGGTGGATCACACGTTCGGCCGCCGCCCCCTGCTCATCGTCGGCAAAGGTGACAGCGACGGTCCTCTGCTTCCCGGAACCGTGAAGAAGCCGGATGACCTCGTTGCCTGTACCGCTCAGTACAGCCGATGTAACACTGTGAATTTGCTTGGCTTCTGGCATACAGCCTCCCTTCGGAGGATCGCTACCAGGTTGAGATTATCATTAAATTGATCCTTACCTCAATAATCTCACCCACTGTTCAGCAGTTCGAACTGAGGGAACCCGCTGAGTAACCCTGGGGCGCGATCAGGTTGGGGGAGCGTGTCCTTGCACCATGGCCCAACATAGAGCCTGCCAGTCGGCAAAGAGCAGATAGGCGGTGATGGTGTGCAGGTCGGCGAGGAATCCCTTGCGGGTTCCCAGAATGGAGCGGGCTCACGCCGCGCAGTGCGTCACCGACAATGACATCTTCGACAACCGCCGCATCTTCGGTGACAACCTGCTGGCGCTCAAGGCGCTGGAGCAGGAGTTTACCGGCACGGTGAAGTGCATCTTCATCGACCCGCACTACAACACTGGTTCCGCCTTTACCCACTATGATGATGGAGCCGAGTGCTCTATCCTCTTTTGCACGACTACGAGTTCAAGAACAAGCAGTGACCCAGGCCCGCTCCGGTACCATAGCGGTACACTCATCAGCTTCGGTCAACTTCGAGAAATGACACTAAACTACGCTGAGTCAACGATTTACCCCTTCGCTAAAATTCGGTGGCGTTCTCTTTCTTATCAACAACTTACAGCGTTAATGCCGGACTCATAATCCCTTGGTGGGGGGCTAACACTGACGTGATCAAGACAGGTTTCACCCTTCCGGTGCCGGGTGTCACCCCTACCGTGCAGCCAGCAGAACTTTGGTCACTCCTCCATTTGAGGCAATCTCAGGCACGTCGCTGTCGGCGATCGGCCTCTCAATCCGGAGTATATGGCTGCCGCACAAACCCCGCCCCAGCCCGGACGGACAGATCCAGGGCAATCGCATTTCAAAACATATCCAAGAGCCGGATCAGGCAGGCGCTGTCCCAAATTGGCCGTAAAGACTCTATTTTGTTACAGTTAAGCCAATTTTGAGTCTCCCGAAAATCAGATCTATTGTATCGCAGCTCTGGAGACTCACTGGAGACTCAAAAGGTGGCGGCTGTCCCTGAACGTCTGCGAACGCCAAAGAACACTACTCTATTTCTTTACAACACCTTAGATCTGTATCGCGAACTCCGCCGAACGTCTCCAAACGCCGGGTTATTTTCCGATGCAGAAAATGGCGAAGATGCGCTCCAGGATATCGTCCGGCGTGGTGGCGCCGGTCAGCGAATCCAGCGCCTGCAAGGCGCGGTGCAGATCCATCAGGATCACCTCATGCGGCAACCCGCTGGCATTGGCCGTCTTTGCGTCAGCCAGTGCTGCCAGCGCCGCTCGCACCGCCTCCTGTTGCCGCAGCGTGTTCAGCGCGCCGCTCTCGGCCAGCCCTCCGCCTGCGCCAAGTTGCTCCAGAATCGCGGCCCGCAGGCTCTCAATCCCCTCCCCGGTCAATGCGCTAGTAAAGATTCCGTCCGCCGTCCGCAAGGCGCCGGATGCTAACAGATCCACCTTGTTATAGACCAGCAGATGCGGCCGCGCCATGCTCGCCTCCGCTCGCCGCGCTTCGGCCATCACCGCATCCACCCCCTTGCCGGTCTGTTCCGGCGGAACGTCTAACCCGGCCCCCAACCCTGCTCCCAACATCGCAGCTATCTCGCGCTCTGATTCGGTCCACTCCTGGCTTGCATCATGGATCAGCAGCACCAGGTCTGCATCGGCCATCGCCTGGCGGGAGCGCAGCATCCCATGCTGCTCGGCCAAGTCAACTCCCGCCGCCCCCGCTTCGCTCCCGCCTCCACGCACTCCCGCCGTGTCAATCAACCGCAGCGGAATCCCTCCCAGCGCCAGCGACTCCTCCACCGTGTCCCGCGTCGTCCCCGGCAGCGGCGTCACAATGGCCCGCTCCCGCTCCAGCAGGCGGTTGAACAGAGAGCTCTTGCCGGCGTTGGGCGGCCCAATCAGGGCAATCGCCGCCCCATCCCGCATCAGTTGGCCACGCCGAAAGCTTCTCTCCAACTCGTGCAGCGGCCGCACCACGTTGCTGATCCCGGCCTCGATCTGCGCCGGGGGAACGGTCTCCACATCGTCCAACTCCCCAGAGGCGAAGTCCATCCCCGCCTCCAGCAGTGCAATCAGGTGCAGCAACTCCCCTTTGGGCGGCGTTATCCGGTGGGCAATCGCTCCGCCCATCTGCTGCGCAGCCACTCGCGCCTGGTCCAGCGTCTGCGCGGCAATCAGGTCATGGACGGCCTCGGCTTGGGTCAGGTCCATCTTCCCGGCCAGAAACGCCCGGCGGGTGAACTCCCCAGCCTGCGCCAATCGCACATTCGCTCCCAGCGCCGCACCAACATCCAAGGCCCCTTGCAGCAGCGCGCCCAGCACCACCGGCGATCCATGCGCGGCAATCTCCACCACCGTATCGCCCGTGTACGAGTGAGGAGCCAGAAACACCGTGACCATGGCGTCATCCAGAACCGGCACAGCTTCGCCCTCGCCGTCTGCCCTATCCTGATCGAACTTCCGCATCTCGAAATCTTGCGGCGCATCCCTCCCCAAATCCATCCTCCGCAGCCGCAAATCATCCCGCCTTACATCCTCCAGACTCGTCCTGCGGAGGTCGATCACCTTAGCCCGTTGCACCCGCGCGTGCTCCAGTGGCCGAGCCACTCGAACCAGCCGTTCCGCCACGGCCAGCGCCTCCGGCCCAGCCAGCCGCACAATCCCTATCCCGCCCCGCCCCGGCGGCGTCGAGATGGCGACAATCGTATCCACCAAAGCCTCCCGCCGACGCCGCTCCATCATCCGTTCCCTCCACTCCTCATTGTCATCCCTCGCCCAAGGATCCGGAAACAGACCGAGACCCGGGATGAAAGGCTTCACAAAAAGGCAACGTCCCGGCCGCCTCAGGCTTCCGTGGGTTCTCTGCCCTTGCAGCGTGGCCCCAACCTAGCCACGGCCTAGGCAGGCTAAGCCTCAGCCCTCCTTCCAACCCGCCTCCGGCACCCTCGGAGTCTGCATCCTCCGGATGGAACCCAGGCCGCGATGCGCGCGCCCAGCCATTGAACGGAGATCCCCGTCCCCCACGTTCTACAGTTTTCCATACATCGACTCCCCGATTTGCATAGAATTCGTGGTCTGGGACCCCTTGCCTCGCCAGGGCTGTTTCCTTGGCCGACCGCTAACCGACTGAGAATTAGCAAGATTGGCTCATCTGCCGTCATCCCTTCGGTCTGGAAATTCACGTGCATGCAATCTTGGCAGAGACCTGTTTTTGTATCACCAAATTGCCTTTCCTCGCTCAAGTTCGACGTAGTGAAGGTTCTGTCTTTGCACTTTAACTCCCATTGCTCGTTCCGCCTTAGGAACTTCCGGACCGGGCGCAGCCTGCGGTTACCACAGATCTCGGAGGTCTTCAGTGAATCATCCAGTGCATCTTGCACATAAATTCCGTTTCGCCGTTTTGATGCTGGCGCTGGCGCTGTTCATCGGTGCGCGGCAAGCCCAGGCGCAGAATATCTATGCCGCGATTCATGGAACCGTCACCGACGCCACCGGCGCGGTCGTTCCAGGGGCTAGCGTCACCGTGCTGAACACCAGCACCGGGGTCTCCGCCCACGACACCACGGACAGCCACGGCTACTACATCTTCCCCGAGTTGCAGGTCGGCGGACCCTACACGGTCACCGTCAAGATGCGTGGGTTCCAGGCCTCCAAATCCGTAGGCATCCAGTTGCATGTCAATGACAACCTGAATATCGGCCCCATCCTGAAGCCGGGGTCAGTCAACCAGGTGGTTGAGGTCAATGCAAACAAGATCCAGGTGCAGACCTCAGACACCCAGTTGCAGACCACCCTCACCTCTTCGCAGATTGAAGCCATGCCGATGCTGGGCTTCGACGCCGATATCCTCCAGAAGCTTACCCCCGGCACGGTGGAATCCTCTGACCGCTTCGGCAGCTACTCCGCCAATGGCAGCCAGACCCAGGAGAACTCCTATCTCCTGGATGGCGCCGACAACAACGATGCGCCACTCCAGACTCAGGGGCTCACCGTCAATCCTGACGCCCTCGGTGAGGTCACCTTCGTTACCAGCACGCTGGATCCGCAGTACAGCCGCAACTCCGGCGCCATCGTGAATGAAGTCCTCAAGAGCGGCACCAATCAGTTCCATGGCGACGGCTTCGAGTTCTACCGCGACACCTTCATGAACCTCGGCGGCTACTTCGCGGCGCCGGGCCAGCGGCCGGTCTTTCACCAGAACGTCTATGGCGGCACGCTGGGCGGGCCGATGATAAAGGACAAGCTCTTCTTCTTCATCGCTTACCAGGGCATCCGCAACCGCACCGCGGTGGCCACGCTTACCAACGTTCCAGACGCCGCGCAGTTGGGTTCCACCGACGGCATCGCCAACCTCACCAATGACGCCAACGTTTACACCAGCACGGCAGATAGGGCCAGCGAAACCAACGCCGCCGGCCTCTCCAGCAACCCGATTCCAGTCGCCATCTCAACTCCCAACGGCACCTGCCCCAAGGGCACACCTTGGAATGTCTGCTTCGCTCCCAACGCCGCCGGCCAAACGAACGTCCAGATCCTCACCTCCAGCTTCAATCCTCTCGCTGCCAACCTGGTGAACAAGTACGTACCCGCGCCAAACTACGACGCCGGCGCCGGCGCCGGCAATACCTTGTACAACTTCAACGCTCTGTCTACCAATGGCAGCGACCAGGGCATCATTCGCATCGACTCTCATATCACTCCCAAAGACTGGCTCTGGGCCTCCAGCATCTTCCAGTCAAATCCAAACTTCTCAGAGCTACCGTTTGATGGAGCCGATCTGCCGGGTTGGGCAGAGATCAACGCCTCGCACTTCAAGATCTTCAGCTCCGCGTGGACCCACACCTTTAACGCCAGCGCCGTCAACACGCTCCGTGCCGGCTATTATCGCTTCAACTATGCCGCCGTCGAACCCCAGACGGCGGAGCAGCCCTCGTCGTATGGATTCTCCGGGATCAACCCTCAGGATCCGGGCGCAGCCTCCATGCCTTACATCGGCGTCAGCGGCTACTTCAACCTCGGCTTCAGCCCAGACGGCCCTCAGCCGCGCCTGGATATCAACCAGGACTTCGCCGACAACCTCACCAAGATTTTGGGTAACCACAATCTGATGTTCGGCGCAGAAGTCGAGGAGTTCACAGTTGACAATCCTTTCTATGCGAATAACAACGGAAGCTACTCTTACAACGGGACGGGCAACTATACCTCCGGTGATCCGCTGCTGGATTACCTGGTCGGAATTCCTACCACCTTCGAGCAATCATCCGGCTCCCAAATCGACGCCCGCTCCTGGGACATCTATGGCTTCGCCCAAGATGACTGGAAGGTCAGCGATTCCCTCACTCTGAACTACGGCATCGGCTATGAGATCCTCCCGCCCTTCGCCAACCTGCAATTTGGCGGCGAGGCCATCATCTGCTGGGTTCCCGGCGCGCAATCCAAGGTCTTTCCCAACGCCTCCACCAGCAACCTGTATCCCGGTGATCCGGGTTGCAACAACCAAGGTGGCGCCACCACCAAGTACGACCACTTCGCTCCCCGTCTCGGCTTCGATTGGTCACCAAATCAGGAACTTGGTTGGCTGACCGGCCCCGCGGGCTCCCACATGCTCGCCATCCGCGGAGGCTTCGGCGTCTACTACAACCGCGACAGCGAAGAGGCGCAACTGCAGAACCTCGATGACCCACCGTTCGGAACCAGCGTCTATGGAGCCGCCGACTTATCGAACGGAAGCCCCAGCTTTGCCGATCCCTATATCGATGTCTATAGCGGAAGGCAGGCTCCCAGCCCCTTCCCGTATTCCTTCCCCACCGCCTCTACTGCGACCTCAATCACCGCGGCTCAGTTTGCATCCTACGTGCCGTATGACCTCAGCACCATCTCTTCCAAGTACGACGTTCCCTACGCGTACAACTTCAACCTGAACATTCAGCGCCAGATTCCGGGTGACCAGGTGGTCACTATCGGATACGTCGGCTCACTGGGCCGCAAGCTAATCCGCGCGTATGAGGCAGATCAGATTACGCCGGCCGGCCATGCAGCCGCCTTCGCAGCCTGCACCGCCTATGAGGCCAATCCCAATTCCTCTGCCGCCGCCGCCTGCGCAAACGGACCCTCCAACGTCAATCCCGTCAATGACCCATCGTGGTACATCGATACCACCGGCAACTTCTTCTCCGTGGGCCGCGTCCATACCGACGGCATCTCCAACTACAACTCCCTGCAAATCCAGTTAGTGAAGAACGAAACCCACGGGCTCTACTACGACCTCGCCTATACTTACAGCCATTCACTTGACAATGGTTCCGGTTTTGAGAGCTCGGGCTTCGGCAACAGCTATGACATCACAGGAACCAACTGGGTGCCTGGATTCCAGAACCTCAGCTACGGAAACTCTGAGTACGATGCGCGCCAGCGCTTCTCCGCAGCCTATGGCTATGTGATTCCGCTGTTTCAGGATATGAAGCAGAATCGGATCGTCAATGAGTTCCTGGGCGGCTGGAACATCACCGGCATCACCGCTCTGCAGTCGGGTAACCCAGTGTCCATCGGCGAGACCGGAACCAACAACTCCCTTTACTGCGACAGCCCTTACGACTACTACTCCTGCCCAGACACTCCGAATGCGGACACCTTCAATATCCCGCTGAAGAACCCCCGCTCCTCCAGCGAGCATTATTGGTTCAATCCGGCTCATTTCTCTCCAGAGCCGCTGGGAACCTTCGGAAACGTCAAGCGCAACTTCATGCGTGGTCCGGGATTCAACTACACCGATCTGAGCCTCTTCAAGAACTTCCCACTCGGTGGGCCCGGCAGCCCGCGAGTCCTTCAGCTTCGCCTGGAAGCCTATAATGCCTTCAACCATCCGAACTTTGCGCCGCCCGTCGGCAACCTGAGCGACGGCGCACAATTCGGCACCATCCAATCCGTGATCGAACCCCCGGCAGACGGCGGCGCAGGAGACCCACAACCCGGTCGCGCCGTGCAGATTGCCGGCCGTATCTACTTCTAACCAACAGCGGACAAGCTTCCGCACGCTGTTCCAGCTCAAACACAAAGGGTGCTCCTCACGGAGCACCCTTTGCGTCTGGTGCGCCCAGCATGGCCGGACGCGCTCGCGAGCCCACACCCCGCCCGCTCCCAAAAAAACGTTGCGCCCTGTAGGCATTATGGCAGCAGTCGCCGCAGTGGCCATTTCTGGCAATGCAAGGTGAACCCTTGAGGCAGCTACGCAGCGCCCTCCGCGGGTGGCAGACCGCTCCGCAGCCCTCCCAGGACGCTCCCCGAGCGGGCCGCCTTAGTATTCAATTCCACGTTGCGCCAGAATCCCCTTCTGGTAGGCGTGCTTCACCTCGCGCATCTCGGTCACCGTGTCCGCCAGCTCCAGCAGCAGCGGATGAGCGTTCCGCCCCGTCAGAATCAGGTGCAGCATCTCTGGTTTGCGCCGCAAGACCTCAGCCACTCGTTCCGGATCCAGCATCTTGTAGCTGATCACGTAATGGATCTCGTCCAGGACAATCAGATCCCAATCCCCGCGCAGAATCTCCTCTTCCGCCTGCGCCCACCCCTCCTCCACCATGCGTAGATCTTCGGGATCGGTCTCCGCCCCACCCACCTTCACAAACCCACGTCCCAGCTTGCGCAACTCAAAGCTGAAGCCCGGCAAAGCGTCCAGCGCCGCGGCGGCCTCCGCCTCTCCATAGTGCCAGGAGCCCTTCAGAAACTGCAGCACCAGCACCCGCATTCCGTTGCCTGCGGCGCGCAGCGCCGTCCCCAGCGCCGCCGTGGTCTTGCCCTTTCCCGCGCCGGTATGGATCAGGATCAAACCTCTTCGTGAGCCTTCAGTAGCTTCCTGCGTCATACACCTAAGCCTAGAGCATTTCAGCCGTAGATGGGCATCCAAAAACACCTTCTCAGCGCTGTTCTCCCTGGCATAAAGGCCGGCAGGTTTCCATCCCCAAGCCGTGCCTACGCAGAGAGCGTTCCATCCGATTCCACAACGTTGCTCGCCGAACCCGGCAACCCGTCGGTAACCATGGGCACAGCTTGCTCAAGCACCACGAGCATCAGTCTGCCAAGGCAACCGCAAGGGCAGGCTCAGTGGCAACCCCAGGCGCAGCCTTGATGCACCGGATATGGCTGCTCCGACTTCGCGGCGGCTCACAGATCAGTGTCCGTCATGATAGGGATGCCCGGCACGGATCGTAAGGGCGCGATAGATCTGTTCGGCAGCCACCACGGCCGCCAGCTCATGGGGCAGCGTCATGCGCCCAAAGGCGATCATCCGGTCGGCCCGCCCGCGCGCCGCAGCCGACCACCCATCCGCCGGGCCAATCCCCACCAACACCTGTTGGATCCCTGCATCCTGCAAAGATCCCACCGCCGCAGCAAACTCCTCGGAGCTAAGAGTCTCACCGCGGCTATCGGCCAGCAGCAGTGCCGGACGGGTGCGCCCCTTCAATCCGTCGACAAACTCCAGCCCCGACGCCTCCGTAGGGAACACCCGAAGCGTGCAGGGCGCATAGCGCGCAGCCCGGCTCAGATAAAGATGCACCAGCTCCCCGGCCGGCCCGCCAGGGCCGGACCCTCGGCCGGACCGGCGGGACGAGATCAGCATCAGAATCAGGTTCATGGCAGCGTGTGCTTCAACGTATCTTCATCCGATGACGCAGTGCCTCCCGAACTGCGGCCCGCCTCCAAACATCCAGGCTGCCGTTCCCAGCAGAGCTGGAGACCCCGCATTCGGCGGAGTGGCAAAACCTACTTTGCGCCTCGCGACGAGGCCTTCTTCGCTCCCGATTTTTCGCCGGATCTCTTTGCGGCGGGTTTTGCAGTTGTGGCTCTCTTCGCCGTGGTCTTCTTCGCCGGAGCCTGCTTCGTCACGGCCTTCCGTGCAGCAGCCTTCTTCGCAGGTGTCGAGGCCTTCTTCCTCGTCGCCCTCGCTGGAGCAGCTGCCGGAGCCTTCCTCCGCCCAGAGGCAATCGTCTCTTTGATCTTTGCATTCAGGTCGGCGACGCTGAGCACTGTAGCAGACTTGCGTAGCCTCTCCAAGCCATAAAAGGCTCGCTTCTCCGCGGAGAAGACGTGGACAATAAAGTCCACGTAATCCATGAGAATCCACTCCCCCTGGCGGCGTCCCTCCACCGAGTTTGGCGCAACGCCGAACTCGCGTTTCAGACGAAGCTCAATCTCATCGGTGATGGCCAGGTTCTGGCGATCGCTCTGCCCGGTGCAGATCAGGAAGTAATCGGTCAGGCCGCTCTCGGACGGATCCAACCGTAGAATGCGTATGTCTTCCGCCTTTTTATCCTCGCTGGCCGCCACAGCAGCCGAGAGCATTCTTCGCAGCTCCGTCTCTTTCTTGCTATCCATGCAACTCCTTCTATTTCCTCCATGGTAGAGCAATCCCCCGGCTGGTGGAACGTCGGCCTCTGCATCTCAGGCGGCTTTTCCCCAGAGCGCCACAGCCAAAGGTCCGCGCGCGATCTCAGGCACTGGCCCGGATCACACGCCATACAGATGATGGGAGCGGATGTACTCCAGAACAGATGCCGACAACAGCCGCTCCAGGCTCTGATCATCGGCCGTCCGGCGAAGCAGCGATCGAATATCCGTTGCGCTTGCCGTCTCCTGGACCCCTTCCAGCAGATGCACGCGCTCTCTCCGCGCCGTGTTCAAGCCCAAAGCGTCCAGTTGCGGCAGCGAGAAAGCGGGCCGGCTCACGACGATCCACTCGGCGAGATCCAAGAGAGTTTCCGGCGCCTTCCAGCGGCGAAGGTCCAGAAAGGCATCGGCGCCCACAATCCCCAGAATCCGGTCCTCGGGCAGCAGTCCCTGGCGCACTCTGGCAAGCGTGTCCACGGTATAGTTCGGTGAGCCATCGGGCAGTGGAGCATCCAGGGCGCAGGGCTCAAACACTGTTCCCTTGTTCCCCCCGGCCGGCTCAAGTTCTGGCGCGTGAGAGCCGGAAGAACCTTTGGCTGCGCACAGCAGCGTCACCATCGCCAAACGATCTGCAAAGCCGGCGGAAGCCCCTTCGGGCTTCAGCGGCTGCCTGCCTGTGGGCGCAAACAGCACCCGATCCAGATGGAACGTCTCGGCGGCCGCTCTGGCAACGGCCAGATGACCCAGATGGGGCGGATCAAAGCTGCCACCGAAGAAGCCAATACGCATGATGGCTGATTCTAAGCCATCCTCTGTCGCCAGACGCGCTCTGGCCTAAACATGCGGAAGATGAACGAGCGAGGATGGCAGATACAGCCTCCGCTATTCGCCTGCCAGCGCCCCTTCAAACAACCATGCCCTGCGGCAGCTCGTCGCCAGCACATAAGCTGCTGGACAGATCCACTGGTCGGCCAGCAGCCTCCAGCTTCCAAAGGAGTGCGTCGGCTCGCCTCAGCGCCGTCCGCCGCCGCCGCCGTGGAAGCCACCTCCGCCGCCATGGAAGCCACCGCCGCCTCCGCCATGGAAGCCGCCGCCGTAGCCAGCACGGTTGCCGTACCCTCCGCCGTATCCGCCGCGGTAGCCATAGCCACCGTAGCCACCACGCCCCCAGCCACCGTAGCCACCCCAGCCCCGGCCCCACCCTCCATAGCCGCCCCAGCCCCAGCCGCGGCCCCAGCCTCCATAGCCGCCCCAGCCCCAGCCGCGGCCC
>JBMFGX010000054.1:0-13679 GCA_049977105.1 Acidobacteriaceae bacterium
TGCCTGTTCGCCTATCGCCTATCGACCGAGGAGATGAAGGGCAATCAACTGCGGCTGTACCTGTCGGCGCTGGCCTACACGCTGGTCGAAGCGCTCCGGCGGCTGGCGCTGAAGGGCACCGAGTGGGCCGAGGCGCAAGTGGATACGATCCGGCTCAAGCTGTTCAAGATCGGCACCCTGGTGCGCATCAGCGCCCGGCGCGTGTCGCTGGAGATGCACTCCTTCTATCCGTGGAAGCACATCTACGCCCGAGCCTGCGACGCTCTGCGCTGCTGAGCGTCAAAGGCTACCCCAAACAGACTTTTTCACTCCGGCCGCACAAGCAGGCAGGCAGAGCTATGTCTCAAATCCGACTTCGGCACGGAAAAACTCCCGCCGCTCATCCCCCCGTACGCTTCCAGCACTACTTCATGCCGGAATACTGCTCTCCTGGCCAGTTCAGCCCCGCCACTCCCCGCAAAAATCGATCCCTGTGTGAAATGGCGGCTAACCACATCCAGCCCTCCTCTGTATCCAGAATCGGGCCGCCGCGTCACCCGCACTGGGTGGCGGATTTTTCAACCGGCGTTATGGGGATTTTTGCACCGGCGCTGACAATTCTACCTTGTTGGCGGATTTGCAACGTCTTCTGGAGCCGACCACGCGGGGCGATCCGATGCGGGCGCTGCGCTGGACCTCGAAGAGTCTGCGTCATCTGTCTCAGGCGTTGCAAGGCCTTGGGCATTCGGTTTGCCCGCATGTGGTTGCCGATTGTCTGCGGGAACTGGGATACAGCTTACAGGCCAACCGCAAGACCCGGGAAGGCGGCGGGCACATGGATCGAAACGCTCAGTTTCAGTATCTCAACGATCAGGCCACGGAGTTTCTCAGGGCGGACGAGCCGGTTATCTCCGTCGATACTAAAAAGAAAGAGTTAGTCGGCAATTTCAAGAACAACGGCCGAGAATGGCGTCCCCAAGCGGCGCCGGAAGCAGTGAATGTACATGACTTTATCGATCCGAAACTGGGCCGCGCTGTTCCCTATGGCGTCTATGACATTGCCGACAACAAGGGTTGGGTGAGTGTGGGCATGGATCACGATACGGCCAGCTTCGCAGTGCACGCGATTCGCCGCTGGTGGCGGGCGATGGGGCAGAATCGCTATCCCCGAGCAAGCCGCCTGATGATCACTGCCGATGGCGGTGGTAGCAACGGCCACCGCGTGCGCTTATGGAAGATCGAGCTGCAAATGCTGGCCAATGAGCTAGGTATTCCCATCACCGTTTGCCACCTTCCGCCCGGTACCAGTAAATGGAATAAGATCGAACATCGCTTGTTTTCCTTCATCACCATCAATTGGCGTGGCAAGCCCTTGCGCAGCTTCCGGACGATCGTCCAACTGATCGCGGCCACAACCACCACGGCCGGACTGAAGGTACGCGCCGAACTGGATGAAAACAAGTATCCCAAAAGAGTGAAAATCTCCGACGACAGGCTCGCCACCATCAACATGGCAAGTCATACTTTTCACGGCGACAGGAATTACACCATATCGCCACAATGAAGCACTTATTTATGCACACTGCCTAAAAAGGATTTAGCTTGTCGAGGCCATGCTTTGGCTTCTTCTTACTGGAGCTCTCATCATTCTTATCCACCTTGCTGGGCTTCACTTTCTTCTTCTTCTTGCCATTGGGGTTAGAAGGAGTTGGCTCAGCCATGGGTGTTGCCTGTCCTTCAACGTCATTGACCTGATTCGGAGATTCAGTAGGCTTCTGGATCGGCGGCAAGGCTTTGGCGGCAGGCTTGGGCATGGGCAGACCGTAGTTCGGGTCCTGAGCTCCTGTGGCAGCGGGAAGGCTGCTGGCGGGGGTACCGGTGGAGGTTGTGCCTGAGTCGGAGCCAGGAGTGATTACATCGACGCCCAGGCCGGTACCGGAGCCACCGGAGGAGTTATTGGTGGGTTCGACGACGGTGACGGTCTTATCCGTGTTGTCCATGGCGGCGGCAGAGCCTTCGGTTGGGATGCTCTCCAATGTGGGCGGGGCAGCAGAGGCAGGAGGTGGTGGAGGGGTTGAGGATGTTCCGCTGGAGGCTGTGAACGCAGCGCTATCCTTCAACTCGGGATGGGCCTTGGCCAGATTGGGATTTACGGCGTCGCGGTAGTCTGCCATCAACTGCTTGACGACGGTGGGGGCCAAGACAGGGGGAGGGTCTTCCAAGGGAGGAAGTCCGATGCGGGCTGTGGTGACCGTGTTGGGCGACTGCAGGAAGAGGACTTCGATGCGCTTCTGCAGCGTATATTGCGCACGGCTGTTTTCCAGTTCGTCGCTCAACGCCGCCTCTTCTTTGGTGGGGGTGGGGATGGGGAGGTTCATGCCCGTGAGTCGCTCTTTGGCATCTTCAACGTGAGGCGCCGCGGAGTGGTAGAGCACGACGGCGCGATACTCCTTGGCAGCCTTGCTGTCGTAGTCCTGGAGCAGGCGGGCCTTGACGGCCTCCGGCAGGCAGCGGGTTCCGCGGGGTGTGTTCGCGGCGCAGACGGGATCCGCTCGAACGGTGGCCGCCTCCGCTTCATAGGCGTCTCCGATGCCGATCAACACATCGTCCATGTGGCTGTAGAGAGGATAGGTTTCGGCGACAGTCTCATAACGCGCGATGGCGGCGGGATAGTTAGCCTGGGAGGCATAGAAATCGCCGATCTGGGCCTCGCGATCAGCCAGGATCTCCTGCACTTCGCGCAGCTTCTGGCGAGCATCGTCCAGGATGGGCTTGGGTGCATCCGGATACTGGGTGAGCATGGTGCGATACTCGCTTTCGGCTTGTTTGGCTTTGGAGTAATCGCGGCCGGGAACATTCATCTGCTTGAAGTCGATGTCGCCGATGCGCAACTGGGCTTCGGCTGCCTCTGGAACGTTGGGGAAGAAGGTAATGAAGTCGCGGTACTCCTGCTCCGCCTCCGTATAGGCTGCGCTGCCACCCTCTTTGTACCAGGCATCAGCGATAGCCAGCTTGGCGCGCATCATGTACTGTGAGTCGGGGTAGGTATCCAGCAGGGCTTGCATGTCAAGACGGCCGATATCGTAATGGCCGCTGGCGATCTGGGCCATGGCCTTGTCGTAAAGCTGCTTATCGGGCAGTTGAGAATCCTTGCCGATGAGGGGATTGTATTTGGCCTCTTTCTTCAGTTCGACCTTGGTGGCCTTGGTCTCCTGAACTCGCTCATCCTTAGCGACCTTGACGTGTTCGTGAGATTTCTTCTTTTTCTCTTCGGCCGACTTGGTCTGCGCGGAGGCAGACTGGGACTTGGAGGTCTCGTTGATGGGCTCCAGGCGTTGCGCTTTGAAGATCCCCAGGAAGTGGTGTTTCTTCTGCTCCGGCTGGGTCTGGTTACTCGCGGCAGGCGCAGGCTGAGCAGCGGAGGTAGAAGCAGCAGGCGTGCTTTGGGCAGTGGCAGCGGCTTGACCGTGGAGCGCGGGAGCTCCAGCGATGAGGCTGAAGAAGATTAAAGCCGGGGTGATGCCAGCGAGGCTGAGGGCCGGGTGAGGAGAAAGAACATTCCGAATCTTCATGCTTGTTGATACTCCGAACTGCTGAGGCTTGTGCCGCACGGTGAATCCTTTACTGAGTGAAGCGGAACTCCACTTGTCGTGCTGATAGGCCCACGGGGATCTCCCTGCGTGTTGTCAAGAGCCGCTTCTATTCTATCTGGCCGGGAACGATCTGGCGAAGCCTACAAGGGTACCTGTGGGGCTATTTTGAAAGCGTTTCGCATCAAACGGCAGCGGCGCGGGCCAGGCGCAGGAACTCGCGGGCGTTTCCCTCTGTATTTCTTTGTCCATCGGGATGATGGAGCGGGGCAAAGATTGCGGACCCTGCGACCAGCATCTCCGCTCCAGATTCGACGACGGAGGCTACGGTGTCGTTAGCGATGCCCCCGTCCACCTCGATGCGGTAGTTGAGGCCGAATTCCTGGCGCAGGCGGCGGAGCTGGGCGATGCGCTGCACCGACCGGGGCAGGAACTTCTGGCCGCCAAAGCCGGGGTTGACGCTCATGACGAGTACGTGATGGACCATGGGGAGGACCTCAGAAAGCGCCTCAATGGGGGTGGCGGGGTTGACGACCACGCCGGGCAACATGCCGTGATCGCGGATGAGTTGCAGCGTGCGGTTGAGGTGCCGACAGGCTTCGACGTGCACGGAGACCATATCGGCTCCGGCCTCGGCGAAGGCGGCAATGTACTCATCCGGGTTCTCAATCATCAGGTGGCAGTCCAGCGGGAGGGTGGTGATGGGACGGAGAGCGGCGACGACCGGAGGGCCGAAGGTGATATTGGGGACGAAGTGGCCGTCCATGACGTCCACATGGACGATGGTGCCGCCACCGGCGGTAGCCCGGGCAATCTCGTCGGCCAAGTGGGTGAAGTCTGCGGCGAGGATGGAAAAGGCGAGTTCAATCATGGTTCTGCTCCCGGGCATTCAGATACTTTAAGTCTAGCAGCGGGGAGCGGAGAGCAGGCGTGAAGCGGCGTTGCGGATGCGGCGGATGGGCCAGGAGCCGTCCGGGTTAGGGAGAAATGGTTCCCCGGAGCGATGCTTCTCGGAGCGGTAGTACCAGCGGCGAAGCAGGGCCAGAGCGTCCCCGAGGGCGGAGATTTCGGCGGAGGGGTGGGCGATGAGGCTACCGGCTGCTGCCTGGTGTTCCTGAGCGGAGGGGTGGTCTGGGGTTGAGAGCAGGTCTGGAGTGGAGAGCGGTTGGGGTCCGGCCCAACGGCCGTTGGCGAAGAGGAAGACGGCGGCATGGGTGGAGGGATGGGAGTCCTGGGGCTCATTGGCCTCGCCGGAGTCGCGCTGGTCTATGATTTCTGCCTGCGGAGGCAGAGCTTGCTGGAGGACGAGCAGGCGAAGCTGGTCGATGGGGCCGACCAAGGGATCAGCGAGCATAGCGACAGAGCGCACCT
Source organism: Acidobacteriaceae bacterium (assembly GCA_049977105.1). GTDB lineage: Bacteria > Acidobacteriota > Terriglobia > Terriglobales > Acidobacteriaceae > Granulicella. The sequence goes on from JBMFGX010000054.1 coordinate 4,941, forward strand.
TCTCCCATTGCTTATGCAGGGCGGCAGCGGACTCAAAGTCCATGGCCTGACTGGCGGCATCGCGTTGGGCTGCCAGCTCGCTCAGCAGTGAGTCGCCGCGGGTGGTGAAGAAGGCGAAGACGCGCTGGGCCTCCTGTGCGTACTGCTGCGGGGTGCAGGCGGAGGGATGGCCCTGCTTGCAAGGCATGAGGCACTTGCCCATCTCCCCGTAGACGCAGCCGGGATGATCGGGATAGGGTTGGAGGTCTTCCGTGCAACGGCGAAGCTGAAAGAGATCGAGCACGGCATCGCCGTAGCGTTCGGCGGCAGCGCGCGAGGGAAAGGGTCCGAAGAGCTCTGGCAGCGCCTTGCGGGTGAGACGGTTGGTGGAGTAGACGCGGGGATGGGTTCCGGAGAGGGTGATGCGCAGCATGTAGGGAGGGTGCAGACGGAGACGGCGGCGGGCAAGCTCTGGACCGAAGGCGTGGCGCGCGGCGTGGTACAGGAGAAGATGGGATTCGAACTCCGATCCGGTGGGAGTCCACTGGATGAAGCGAACGCGGGAGCGGAGGTTCAGGCGCCGGGAGGGCGAGGGCTGACCATCGGCAGTGAGGGAGTCGGCCGGTGCGAGCAGGCGGCGAAGGCGGCGGCGAAGGTCGGTGGCATGGCTGAGATAGGGCTGTGCGGCGGGGTCCTGACCGGACAGGGCGAAGATGCCGGGAGCCGAGGGGATGGTGGACAGAAGATCCTGGGAGCTGTCGGGAAGGAACTCGGCGAGATGCTGAAAGGAAAAGGGCGCAGCCACAGGCAAATTGTATTCGGGCGGGGAGAGGGAGGGTGGTTACGTTTCAGCTTCCGGCGACGGTCATGCCCTCGACGCGGATGGTAGGAACCGCGCCGGCGCTGCGGAACTCGAGGTCATTGCCGATGGCTACGACGTTGCAGAAGATGTCTTTGAGGTTGCCGGCGATGGTGATCTGTTCGACGGGGAAGGCCAGTTCGCCATTCTCGATCCACAGGCCGCCGGCTCCTACGGAGTAGTCGCCGGTGACCAGGTTGACGCCGTGGCCCATGGTCTGGAGGACATAAAGGCCGGAGGGAACGTCGGCGATGATCTGCTCGGGAGTGAGATCGCCGGGTTGGAGGAAGTAGTTGCCTCCGCCGATGCCGGGAGTTCCGGCGAGACCACGGGAGGCCTTGGCTGTGGAGGACATGGAGAGTTTGCGGGCGGTGTAGGTGTTGAGCATGAGCGAGCGAAGGATGCCGCGCTCGACGATGACGGTGCGGCGGGTGGGCAAGCCGTCGCCGTCGAAGGGGCTGGCTCCGAAGCCGCCGACGCGCAGGGTCGCTCCGTCCTGGGTGCGATGCTCGAAGACCATGGCTCCGTCGTCGACCATGGTGATGTTCTCGCCGGCTACTTTTTCTCCCAAGCGGTCGGCGAAGATGGAGCTTTTGCGGTAGATGGCGTCGCCGTTGGCAGCTCCCAGGATGTTGCCCATGAGGCTCCGCGCGACCTCTGGAGCGAAGACGACCGGGCAGTGCTGGGTGGTGACGCGGCGCGCGCCGAGGCGGCGAAGAGCGCGTTGGGCGGCGATGCGGCCAACCTCTTCCGGGCTTTGCAGCAGTCGGGCGGTACGGGCTGAGGAGTACCAGAAGTCGCGCTGCATGGCGCCGTCGGCGTCCTGGGCGATGGGCGTGACGGAGAAGCCGCAGTAGCTACTGCGGTACTGTGCGGAGAAGCCGCGGGAGTTGATCATGGAGCGCCAGACGGTATTGGCGCTGAAGTCAGCTCCGGAGGAGTTCCGGATGCGGGGATCGCAGGCCATGGCGACGGCCTCAGCGCGGCGGGCGATGTCGATACGCTCGGGGGCTGGGAGGGCGGGGACGTCGTCGAAGTAAAGGGCGAGAGAGGCGGGGTCGTGGGCGCCAAAGGCCTCGCGCTCCGGCAGGCCGGCGAAGGGGTCTGGGCCGGTGACGCGGGCCAGTTGCACGGCCGAGTCAATAATGCGGGAGAGGCCCTGGGGGGAGAGATCGCTGGTGGAGGTGCTGGCCGTGCGGCAGCCAGCCGAGGGGTCAGAAGGATCGGCAGCGAAGAAGACACGCAGGCCCAGAGCTCGCGAGCCGGATTCGGTGAGTTGCTCGACCTGGCCGAGGCGCACGTTGACGTGGAACTCTTCACTTTGGATGACGACGGCTTCCGCGTCTGTGGCGCCGAGGGAGAGAGCACGCTGGACAGACTCTTCAGCTAGTCGGCAGAGCTCCGGACGGTTTACGGGGTCGGCGGGATGGAGGGTTGCGTGGCTGGACATTGCTTCTTTTGGTGCTCTCCTCAATTAAAAGGTGTGGCCAATGGTTGGCCAGCGGTGTGGCCGGGATCATGTGCGGCTGGGTTCAGTACGTTTCCAGCTCCGATATGCGAGCCCAGGGTTGGAGGCACAGATCCGCGGTGCGGAGGGTTGGGGCGAGGCTCAGTGGCTGGTGCCGCCCACGGTCATGCGGTCCAGCCGGATGGTTGGCATGCCGACTCCTACGGGAACACTTTGACCGGCTTTGCCGCAGGTGCCGATTCCTTCGTCGAGGGCAAGATCGTTGCCCACCATGGAGACATACTTCAATGCCTCCGGTCCGTTGCCGATGAGGGTTGCGCCTTTGACGGGAGCGGTGACTACGCCATCTTCAATGAGATAGGCTTCGCTGGCGGAGAAGACGAACTTCCCGTTGGTGATGTCTACCTGGCCACCGCCGAAGTTGACTGCGTAGAGCCCGCGTTTGACGGAGCGGAGGATGTCGGCGGGGTCATCCTGGCCGCTGAGCATGTAGGTATTGGTCATGCGAGGCATGGGGATGGCCTGGTAGCTTTCGCGGCGTCCGCTGCCGGTGTTGGGGATGTTCATGAGGCGTGCGCTGAGTTTGTCTGAGAGGTAGCCGCGCAGGATGCCATCTTCGATGAGGATGGTTTCCTGGGTAGGATTGCCCTCATCGTCTACGTTGAGGGAGCCGCGGCGGCCGGCGAGGCGACCGTTGTCCACCACGGTGACTTTGGGAGAGGCGACGCGCTGCCCGATGAGACCGGCGAATGCGGAGGTCTTTTTGCGGTTGAAGTCAGCCTCCAGTCCGTGGCCTACGGCTTCATGGATAAGCACGCCAGGCCATCCGGGGCCGAGGACGACCTGCATCTCGCCGGCTGGTGCGGGAATGGCGTCCAGTTGCAGAATGGCGGTGCGAGCGGCTTCGCGGGCGAAGTGCTCCGGTGAGCGGACGCCGGTAAAGAAGTCGAGGGTGACGCGACCGCCGCCGCCGCTGGATCCGGAGGTGGTGTTGCTGGAGGACGCGGGGTCTTTGGCGATGACTGCGACGTTGAGGCGGGAGAGTGGCTGGGTATCAGAGGCGTAGGTTCCGTCGGATGCGGCGATGAGGATGCGGCGCAGTTCATCGTTGAAACCGACGCGGACCTGGATGATGCGCGGGTCGAAGGAGCGGGCGGCCTGGTTGGCGCGCTCGATGAGCTGCAGTTTGGCGGCGATCTCGGCGTCAGCGGTGAAGCCGGCGATGGGGTAGAGCGAGGGCGACGGGAGCTCGCGAAGGCTCTGCACGCGCTGGGTTTGAGGGCCGTTGGCGATGAGGGCGGCGACCCGGGCGGCCTGGAGAAGACGCTCTGAGCTGAGATCGTCCGTGTAGGCAAAGCCGGTACGCTCGCCGGAGACGACGCGAATGCCGCAGCCTACGCTGATCCCCTGGGATGCCGTCTTGAGGATGCCCTCATCCATGGCGAGCGAGGTGGAGAGGACGGCTTCAAAGTAAAGGTCTGCGAACTCGCCACCCGCGGAGAGAGCCTCACCCAGGCAGCGCTCCATGAGGCGTTCGGTGAGACCGAGGTGGGTGAGGAAGTAACGCTTGTGATCCGCGGCTTCGGCGGGAGAGTCAGTCAGCATTCTCCATTCATTGTAGCCGGGAGGCCTGGCGCGAGCGCCGGGATTGGGAGCGGACGGCGCTCAGCGACCATGGGAGGGATCGGGGCTGGCGGCCAGGTCCATGTCCAGAAAGGCTTGGGGAGCTCCGGGGGCGTAGCAGTTGCCATCGCGGGCGTAGGTAGCGGCGCAGGAACGGGTTAGCTCCGGGCGGCGAGGGGATTGGGCATACTGCCAGGCGAGGAGATTGCCACCGGGGTTGAGAACGATTTCTCCGCTGCCGGCAAGGGGACGAGCCTGGAGGGAGCAGCCGGGGGCGGGTGGGCAGGCGTCCTGTGCGTCAAAGATGGCGACGGGGTGCAGCCCGCCGGCGACGACGCGGGAGCGGATGTCATCGATGGTGGTGGTCTGGCCGGTTGTGGCTGGGGATCCGACGGGCACGGGGTTTCCGCTGGCGGTGAAGACGGGCTGGCCGCTGGCATAGACGCCGGGCAGGTACTCGCTGGCGGCTACGGTCTGAGTCCAGGCGAGCAGGTAGGCGGCCTGCTCGGCGAGCAATTCGCCGCCTTCTTCCTGGTCAAGGAAGAGGATGGTGTGAGCGGGGAAGCCTTCTGTGCGAGCGCCGGCGATGGCCGATGCAGCGTCTGAGCGGGCCAGTGCGGCGGGAGAGGTTCCGCGGCTTTGGGCTTTGAGAATCTCAGCGTCCAGGCGGCCGTTGGAGAGCACGAGAAAGCCCCATCCCTGGCGGAGGAGAGTCTGCCGCTTGCCTTTCCAGGCATTGCTGGTTTCGCCGGGAGGGTTGCTGAGCCAGTAACCGGTGAAGGCGAAGAAGCGATGCAGAGCGGCCATGGTCTGGTCGCCGGGATATTCGTTGCGGTCGAAGCCGCGATAGCCGCCCGCGACCGCGCCGGGGATGGCCGTGGAGGGCTGAGCTGGATGGGAAGACGACGACCGGGAGGATGCGGGGGCGGTCTGTACCGGGCCAGCGGCGTGTGCGCAGCCGGTAGAGCCGAAGATGATGATGGCGACGCAGACGGCCAGGGATTTGTTCCATGTTCTAACGTGGCGCCCGGCCTTGCCGGGTCTGGCGGAAAGACGCAGAGGTGTTGGAGTTGTCAGACTCGTAAGGCTCGTCAGACGGATTCGCTTCATGGTTGCCTGCTCCCCTCGCCACAGATTACATTGCTGCACGGATTCTTTCTTTCTGCTTGCATGGGTGGCTGTCCGATGAGGTTCCGACGGCCTTTGGGATGAGATTTCTGCGCCATTCGGTGAAGTACCCGAGGCGATTGGTGGGGTTCAAGCGGGGGCGGAGGGTGCCGCTGGAGGAGTTGGGTTGGGTGGGGAGGGTGGTCAATTGTTGGACACAGTGGTTAGAATACGAGGGCTGGGCAGTACATCCCTCGCATCCAAGGACTTCAACCCTATGGCCTCCGTGGTGGACCCGCGTTACCCCATTGGCAGATTTACTATGCCGACAACGATTGAGCCGACGGATCGCAAGATTGCGGTCAGCGCGATTGAGAAGATGCCGGAGTTATTGCGCAGCGCTCTGCGCGATCTGGATACGCTGCAACTGAACACGCCGTATCGGGAGGGCGGATGGACGATTCGGCAGGTGGTACATCATGTTGCGGATTCGCATGGGGAGGCGTTCCATCGCATTCGTCTGGCCCTGACTGAGGATTGGCCTACGGTGACGGTTTACAACGAGAAGGCGTTTGCCGGCCTGGCGGATGCTGTGGCTCCGGCGGAGTGGTCCGTGGAGTTGATTGAAGCGATCCATGCGCGTTGGGTGCTGGTTTTGCACTCCCTGACGGAGGCCATGTGGAAGCGCGGCTACAAACATCCGGAGCGCGGCCCGAGCACGGTGGAACAGGCGACGCTGCTTTACGCGTGGCATGCACGCCATCATCTGGCGCATATTACGCATCTGCGGGCGCGCAAGGGCTGGTAGCTTGCGGACGCGGCGAGCATGACGCGAGCGCTGAGAGCAAGCGCGCGTACTCGCGTACTGAAGTGGAAAGCAGGATAGTTGGGGATAAGGCTGCGTTGGCGACTTGAGGGGTGCGCGGTCTGCCGGAGCAGCATTTGAGTCCGCGCCGGGTGGGAGATCGGGCATCCGGAGGCGGCGTGGATCTTTTCGCTGGAGCGGGGAAGATGCTACCTTCGATGCATGCCGCCAAGAGCCTCTTCCGCGGACCTTACGAAAGATCCTTCTGGTGGGCAGGACCGTGGACAGACGGTGGAGCAGATGGCGCTGCGCATCCAGGAGTTCCTGGCCGCGCACCCAAAGGCTACCGTGCTGGAAGACGGCAAGGTGATCTTTGATCTTCACGCTGCAAAGGCCACACTGAGCACGGAGCACGGTCGCTGCACGCTGCACCTTTGGAGTGAGGAGCGCAACCTGGTGCGGCAGGTGGCGAGCGTGAGTGAGCGGGCGGGAACGCTGCGGCTGGCGACGCTGCGGTTTGGCCAGAGACAGACCAAGTTGCTGGAGCTATGTGGGGAGCGAGAGCGGCGTTCGCAAACTACCCGTGAGACAGCCAGACAGCGTTATGCAAGGACTTTGGAGCGCGTGTTGGAGCGCCAGTTTGCGCCATGGAAGCCGGAGGGCCTGCGCACGGCTATGGATCTGGAGCGGGGCTTTGGGCCGGCCTACACGCGCGGCATGCTGGTGATGGGCAACGCGGCCTGGGCAGTGATTGGGGTGAACGAGCAGGAGAGCGCGGCGACGGTTGATGGGATTCTGGCCCCGGGGATTCTCTGGCTGGACCACTGCCGGGCGCAGGCCGGCGGGCGGCGGCTGTACCAGGGATTGAAGGTGGTGACGCCGCGGGGAGGGGGGACGCTGACCGGCTCCCGCATGGCGTGGCTGAACAGCGATGCGGCGAAGTGGGAGCTATGGGAGCTGGATGAGCAGAGTGAAGAGCTGACAGCGCTGGATGTGAGCGACCAGGGAAATGTGCGCACGCGGCTGGTGCATCTGGCCGATGAGCAGGCGGGGATGGAGCGCTTTGCGGCAGGGGTGGAGCAGGTGATGGCGCTGGTTCCGGCAGCGGAGCGAGCGCGGGTGGAACTGCGGCTGCGCAATCCAGCCGAACTGGCGTTTTTGCTGCATGGCCTGGAGTTTGCGCGGGTGCGGATGGATCTGGAGGCGAACAGCTTTGCGCGGAGGCTGGAGGTGCATGCCGGCGTGGGCGAGCACGAGACGGTGCTGACGGAGGGCAATCGAGAGCGGATCGCCACGCTGGTGAGGGATCTTTTTGAGCGGAGGCGGGTGACGGATGCAAAGGGTGCGCCGGGCGATGCGGAACGGCGCAGACAGTGGATGGAGCGCGGGATTGGTTCCTCCAGTTCAGCGCCGGCGCATGCCCGAGTGACGGCGGCGGGGCGGGGCAAGGAGCGGAGCCGGATGCGGGATCCGCTGTTCCGGGCTGCGCCCGAGCGCTGGCTGGAGTCTGTGCTGCGCCGGGATCTGACTCCGCTGACGCGCACGCTGGCTCCGAAGCCGCCGACTGAAGCCGGCCAAGCGAGGGGCGCTGGGGGTATCGGGAGCGAGTTTGCGAACGAGTTGGATCCGGATACGATTGGCAACCGGGCTGAGCCTGGGTCGATGGAGGGCGCGCCGGAGCCGGAGGGCAACCGGTGGCCGGCAGAGACGGCGGAGGGAGTGGAGGGATGGGAGAGCCAGGTGATTCCTCGTCTGGACCCACGGCATGTCTACTCGCAGGTTTCCGTGGTTGCGGGAGCGGGTGATCGTGGATTGCTGGACCTGCTGGGAGTGACTGCGGACGGGCGGCTGGCGGTGATCGAGCTGAAAGTGGATGACGATCTACAGTTTGCGCTGCAGGGTTTGGATTACTGGGTGAGGGTGCGCCATCACCATCGGCAGAGCGCGGATCAGGTGACGGGGATGGGTGAGTTTCAGCGCCATGGATACTTCCGGGGCGTGGAGCTTTCGCCGCTGGAGCCACGGCTCTATCTGGTGGCGCCTTCGTTGCATATCCATCCTGCGACAGAGAAGATTCTGGGGTATTTTTCGCCGCGCGTGGAGTGGAGTCTGCTGGCGCTGGATGAGCGCTGGCGGCAGCAGATTCGCGTGGTCTGGCGGAAGCAGAGTGGCCGCGTGGGCCGCTTGTGAGGGAGGGTCTGCGGAGGCCGCCGCGTTGCGCCGACGGCGGATGGGGGAGGGTTTTCCGGGAGAGTTGATAAGATTGACCCGAACTGAAACGAGACTATGGCTGACTCTGTAACGAACGCTGCTTCCTCTGCGATGGATGGTCTGGAGGCCAAGCTCTGGGCCGCTGCCGACGCTTTACGCAACAACATGGATGCGGCGGAGTACAAGCATGTGGTCCTTGGCCTGATCTTTCTGAAGTACATCTCCGACGCCTTCGAGGCGAAGCATGCTGAACTGGCCGCTCTGGCGGCCGAGGGCGCGGACCCGGAAGATCCGGATGAGTATCGCGCCGAGAACATCTTCTGGGTACCCAAAGAGGCTCGCTGGTCAGTGCTGAGAGACAGTGCGCCACAGCCCACCGTTGGCAAGCTGGTCGATGACGCCATGGCCGCAATCGAGCGTGATAATCCTTCGCTGCAGGGGGTGCTCCCCAAGGACTACGCTCGCCCGGGGCTGGATAAGCAGCGGCTTGGCCAGCTCATCAATCTGGTGAGCAATATCGCATTGGGCAGCCCGGCGGACCGCGCCAAGGATATGCTTGGCCGCGTCTATGAGTACTTTCTGTCGCAGTTCGCCAGCGCAGAGGGCAAAAAGGGAGGGCAGTTCTACACGCCCGCCCACGTCGTGCGCGTGCTGGTCGAGATGCTCGCTCCCTACAAAGGCCGCGTC
>JBMFGX010000055.1:0-13486 GCA_049977105.1 Acidobacteriaceae bacterium
TCCGCGAGCCGGCCCCTCAACCAACAAGAACAAGCAACAACTACCCCAAGGAAAGACAATCTACAGAACTTTTAGGATTTGACTAGGCTGGAGCGGTTGCGTTCAGGAGTAGTTGTGTTTTCTTCGGGAACTAGCCCGGGTACGCGCTTCAAAACCCGGAGAACGAAACGGTCGTGTCACCAGCCTTTGCGCATAATCCAGGTGTAAACAGGATTCTCAGGGGTTGCTAAACGGCTCCCTGAGGTGTGGGGTAGCGGTTGGAACATGCTATACTACAAGTACGAGGAAACTCGCAGATCACCATTATTTTCAATGGTTTCGCGTCAATTACTTAGCCCGTCTGAAGCTATCGGAAGCCATTTGGAGTGTTCCATTCGTGTCTGAAGAGATTATGCCTGTTGTAGCCGCCGATCAAAGCCCCCTTCCTCCCGCAACGACGGCAGGCTCGGTCGAGTCAGGGAGTTATTCGGCGGAGAATATCACGATTCTGGAAGGCCTGGCGGCGGTTCGTCTGCGTCCTGCGATGTACATCGGGTCGACCGGAGAGATGGGCTTGCACCACCTGGTATACGAGGTAGTGGACAACTCTGTCGACGAAGCCCTGGCGGGTTACGCCACGCGCATCGAGGTGACCATTCATATGGACAACTCGGTGACGGTGGTAGATGACGGGCGCGGCATTCCAGTGGACAGCAAGACGCTGCCGACGGGCGAGACAATGCCTGCGGTGCAGGTCGTACTGACGATGCTGCATGCTGGGGGCAAGTTTGACGCCTCCAACTATAAAGTTTCGGGCGGTCTGCATGGAGTGGGGGTTTCCTGTGTGAACGCTCTTTCCGAGGAGTTGGAAGTTGAGATCTGGCGCGATGGATATGCTTGGGAGATGGACTACGCGAAGGGCGAGCCCACCTCAGAGTTGCGCAAGATGGGCCCCAGCAAGCGGCGTGGGACGAAGATTCACTTTCTGCCGGACAAGAGCATCTTCACGGTGACGGAGTACAGCTTTGATACGCTGGCCAACCGGCTGCGTCAGCTAGCCTTTTTGAACAAGGGCATCGAGATCGTCCTGACGGACGAGCGCCAGGCTGATGCGAAGGGCGAGCCCAAGGCGCAAGTATACAAGTACACCGGGGGAATCGCCGAGTTCGTGAAGCTACTGAACAAGGGCAAGCAAGTGCTGAATGAAAAGCCGATTTACATGGAGACCGAGCAGGGCAACATGACCATGGAGATCGCGCTGCAGTATAACGACGGCTACTCCGAGACGGTGTTCAGCTTTGCCAACAACATCAATACGGTGGATGGTGGGACGCACTTATCGGGTTTTCGGACGGCGCTGACGCGGACGATCAACGTAGTTGGTCAGCAGCTTGGGCTATTCAAGGATGTGAAGGAGAATCTTTCCGGCGATGATGTTCGGGAGGGTCTGGTGGCAGTGGTGAGCGTGAAACTGCCGCAGCCGCAGTTTGAGGGTCAGACGAAGGGCAAGCTGAACTCGGATATCGCAGGCCAGGTGCAGGCGTTTGTGAACGAACGGCTGGGGGCGTTTCTGGAGCAGAATCCGCCGGTAGCCAGGCGCATTATCAACAAGGCGATTGAAGCGGCGCGGGCGCGGGAAGCGGCGCGCAAGGCGCGTGATTTGACCCGCCGCAAGGGAGCTTTGGATGGGGGGGGGCTTCCCGGCAAGCTGGCAGACTGCTCCGAGCGCAAGCCGGAGTTGTGTGAGCTCTATCTGGTGGAGGGAGAGTCGGCGGGCGGCACGGCCAAGCAGGGGCGTGACCGGAAGTTCCAGGCGATTTTGCCATTGAAGGGCAAGATTCTGAACGTGGAGAAGGCGCGCTACGACAAGATGCTGGGGCATGAAGAGATTCGGGCCATGATCACCGCGCTGGGCGCGGGGATTGGTAAGGACGACTTCGACATCGCCAAGCTTCGCTACGGCAAGCTGATTCTGATGACGGATGCGGACGTAGACGGTTCGCACATTCGCACGCTGTTGCTAACCTTCTTTTTCCGGCACATGAAGGAGCTGATTGACCGGGGACATGTGTACATTGCGCAGCCGCCGCTTTATCGCATCAAGAAGGGCAAGTTTGAGCAGTACATCAAGGACGAGCGCGAGTATGTGCAGGTGATGGTGAAGCGCGCCTCGGACGGGATGATCCTGCGTTACGGTGATGGCGGGGCGAAGCTGGAGGGCAAGGAGCTAACCGATTACATGAAGAGCCTCAACGACTATCTGGGCTTCTTCGACAAGGTAGATAAGCGTCTGCGCAATGAAGATATGGTGCGAATCTTTGCGGAGACCTTCGCCAGCGAGGGTAAGGATGCTGTTCGCCGGACGGACTTTGAGAACGATGCGAAGCTCAAGCAGATGCGAGTGCGGCTGAAGGAGATCGAGCGCACCTACCAATTCAAGAGCATCTCCGAGGTAGAGTTCGATGAGGAGCATCGCACGTACTCGTTGACGGTGGTGGATGCGCAAGGAGCTCCTCGCCGGATTGACTGGACACTGGCGGCCGCTCCGGAGTCACGACAGTTGCTGGCCAAGCACGCGCAACTGGCCGACAAGCTGAGTGGTCCCTTCCTGGTGGAGTACTCGGTCAAGACTACTGTTGAAGAGAAAGCTGCCCCGGCGGGAGAGGAACAGGAACCAGAGCTTGAAGCTGGGGAAGAGTTGGATGGGCCGAGCGAGGACGAAGGTTCTTCGCCGGTTGCCACGAAGCCAGGGAAGCGATCTGGGAAGATTGGACAGGATCCGGTGGTGAAGAAGACGGCTCGAGAGGTCTTTGAATATGTGATTGAGCAGGGGCGCAAAGAGTATCAGGTTCAGCGTTACAAGGGTCTGGGGGAGATGACCGACTCGCAATTGTGGGACACGACGATGGACCCGGCCCGCCGCACCCTGGTGCAGGTGAAGCTGGAAGACATTGCGGCCACGGAGGAGATCTTTACGACGCTGATGGGAGAAGACGTGGAGAACCGCCGGAAGTTCATCGAAGACAACGCCCTGGATGTGAAGAATCTTGACATCTAGGGTGGGTTGGCTCCGACGAAGCTGGGTAGACGATGCGGGCGAGTTTCGGGCAGCCGCAGAGGCGACCGCCCAGCCCGCTGAGTTCCAGGTCTCTGGTGCACGGCGGCGTGAATCCCGACGATCCTGTTTCGGCCGATTCGCGCATGGGAGGCATGGTTTCATTGCAGATGGGCGCTTCCCGCACAACAGGAGAATCACCCATCTGCATGACGCACTACACTAGTGATCTGACGCCGCACTCTGGCCGATGACGCGGACGATGCTTCGATCGGATCCCGACCAAGCGGCATGACCGGTGTGGGTCAAATTGCCGGTTTTATCATTCCAATGCAATTGAGTGATCTGCGATGTTCCCTTCTCGTAGGCGTAGGTGTGGCCATCGTCGTTGAAGAGGGTGAAATCAGCATTTGCGCCGGGATAGACCTGTACGGCGGCGATCTTTTGCGGCTGCGCCGTGCTGAGAATTTGACTGCCAAGAGGGATGATGGATCCGGCGCGAACAAACAGTGGAATAGTGTCAATGGGTGCTGAAACGTTGATTGTCTGACCACCCTTGAATCGCTCTTTTGTCCAGTAGTTGTACCATTCCGCGCCAGCGGGGAGATAGACCTGGCGGCTGGTTGCTCCCTGCTGAGAGACGGGCGCGACCAGAAATGCGGGGCCGAACATATACTCGTCGCGGATGTCTGCTACTTTTGGATCGCCGGGAAAATCCATGAACAGGGCCCGCATATAGGGGGCTCCGGTCTGGTAGGTCTGATAGGCGATGGAGTAGATATAGGGCAGCAATTGGTAGCGCAGGCGAAGATATTTCTCCAGGATGGGCTCGGCCTGATGGCCATAGGCCCACACTTCATTGTTCTTTCTGGCTCCGTGGGCCCGCATAACGGGCTGAAAGACGCCCCACTGAAACCAGCGTACAAACAACTCCGGATAATCAGAGTAGCCATCGACGGTATCTTCGGCTCCCGCAGGACTTACGAGCGGCTTGTGATCGGGCTGATAATCCGCCGGGAGGTGAGGCGATCGGAAACCTGCGATATCGGTATCCCAATACGGCATTCCAGAGGCGGTAAAACCGAGTCCGGCGGGGATGGAACGTTTGAGCATATCCCAGGTGGCATCAATGTCGCTTGACCAAAAGAGGGCTCCGTTTGCCTGCGCACCGAGGTAGGCGGCACGAGCGAGGATGAAGACGCGGCGGCTATCGCCGAAGTCCCTGCGAAAGCCATCGTAAACGGAGGCCGTATGGAAGAGGGGATAGATGTTGTAGTACCGGCGTCCTGACCCCACGTAGAAGAAATCATGGAGGGGATCGATGTCTGGTTCCGTCTCATCCAGCCAGATGTAGCTAAACCCATCCTTCTTGATGTAACCGTCGCGTATTGTATCCCACCACCACTTGGCGGCCGCAGGATTGGTGGTGTCGATGTTGGGTCCTATTGAATCGGAGACGCCTTCGAGATCCGGTTTGCCCTCCGCGTTGCTGACGAGCCAGCCATTTTTCTGCATGAGGTCATAGTATTTGGAGTCCGTAGCGAAGTGTGGCCAGACGCTAATCAGCGTGCGGATACCCATGGAACGGAGTTGTTTATTCATGGCTGCCGGATCGGGCCAGCGGCTGGGCACGAGGTCGAGATTGCCGTACCTGGTCATATTGAAGAAGTCGACAACGAGAACGTCCAAGGGGAGATTGCGGTCGCGGTATCCCTTGGCGACGTTGAGAAGTTCGTTCTGGCTGGCGTAGATCATCTTGCTTTGGATGAAGCCATATACAGGCTTGGGCAACATGTGCGCTGGTCCGGTGAGCAGACGGTAACCTTGATAAACCTGATCTGTGTTGTCGCCGGCGATGACGAAGAAGGAGACTCGATCAGCGACATCTGAAGACCAGACATTTCTGAGGTTGAAGCCAAGATCGATGGTGGTCTTCGAAGGGTTGTCCCAGATGAGGCCGTAGTTGCGACTCGAGACCATAAACGGAACGCAGACGGATTCTCCACCGGTAGCGTCATAGTTGTGCCAGCAATCGATGTGATGATTACGGAGATCGAGGAAGCCCTGCTGATATTGTCCGAGTCCGTAATATTGCTCATCCGCCGGGGAGCCGAAGACGGCCGAGACATGGTAACCGGGGTCCACCTTTTGAGTATTGACGGCGTTTGCTGAAGCAGCTTTGGGTTGATCGGAAAGATTTGCAACCATGTCCCAACGCCGCAGGGAGAGGAGCGGGCTTCCGGAGGTGGTTGCGATGGAGATTAGATCATTGAAAGGTCCTTTTACGGGTTGCGGGCTACTGGGCTTGCGTCCAGCGTCGGCAAAGGCTGCCTTGGTTGCATCGCTGAGCGCCAAGATGTGAGGCGGCTGATTGCCAGGGCCGATGCGGATGACCATTTTGCTGGAGCGAATGATTTCGTCTCCATTGGAATCCTGTTGGTAGGTCCAACCGTTCATGGACGGCTTCGCGATGATCCCATACCCAGGGGAGGCCAGAGCGGCCGACTTTTCTTTACTTAATGTGATTCGAACGATGTTGGGCGCGTAGGGTTCGACGACCAAAGTCCTGCCGCTGCGCGACAGAACGATTTGTGTATCTGCGGCCCACACAACCTGGCCATTGCAGAAGAGCATGGCGAGCGCGAGGGCTAGGGCGGCCTTGAGAACGGAGCGGGAGAGCATAGGATTCCTTCTTTCTTCCCTTTTCTGGTTCTGAATGTTCAAGCTCGGTGCAGATGCGGTCAACATCGATCCCTTCCAGACCGAATGGCGAAATGGGCATTGGGTACGAGAAAGCCATATCCCAATTTTGAGCGAACTTCGCTAATGGTCACAAGAATACAGCATATTTAAAGGTTCCCCAAGGTCGCTGAAGGGTGCTGCTCGGGAGGAACGGGTTAGGGCAGGGGTGTGAGGTTGAGCGGGATAGATTCAGCGGTTTGCATAGGGCGCGGGTTCCTGCAGGGTGACGATAGGCACGTAGCCAAGCTCCAACCCTTTGGGTGGGGTGACGATGATTGCAGAGTCCAGGGTGGCGAGTGAGCCGCTGTCTGGAGGCGGCATGTAGTTTCGATTGATAGGCCAGTTTTTCTGGATGCGCTCTATTCGGGACTGTAACTGGGCCTTTTCCGCGTTACTTAGGTGCAAGTGTTGCAATGCAGGCTGGTCTACGAATCGATACCAATAATATGTGACCATGCTGCCGTCTGTGAGCACGGCAGTGTACGGTCCGCTGCTGGGTCCGGGAGTGGTCCAGGCGGTCTCTGGACCGGTTGGTGAGGTATAGGGCTTGCCTACGACTGCCGGTTCAAATGTCTGGGCTGCGAGCCCGGTTTCCTGGGGCACCTGAGAGGCAGGGATGGCGACCATCTGTTTGCCATCCTGTTTGAAATATTGCGGGAAACCGGGCGCAGATCCCATCCACTTGAGGCCATAGGAGCAAGTTCCATGCCGGCCCACCATGGTTGTCTGGACGAAGGCTGCGAAGCCGGTCATGGGTACGGAGTGTTGATCGAACTGGAGCGGTTTGCTGGTACAGGAGGGCGTGATTGCTCCTTTTGGGTTGAACGCTCCGGTAACGGAAGAACTTGATGTCCACCACGACTTGATGGAGTTGTAGAGCGCATTGCGGGAGTACATTTGCACGTCCTGCATGAGGACGGTGGTATGCGAGGCGTCGACAGGAAAGAGGATCTGGGGTATGCGGGTGTAGAGGACACCGTGACGATCGGTATTGCTGAAGTAGGGTACGGTATTTACCTCCATGGCGCCGCCAGCCATAACCCCCTGCCGCGCATCTAAGGTGCGGCCCTCGTCGGTGGGGTATCCGAGGGAGATCTGGCTCCAGGTGCTCGGGAGCCAATAGGCAACCGGCCCTTTAAAGTTCAGGGCGTTGACGAACAAGGTCCAACTGAGGTCGCCGGTGATCTGACGATGATTGACTATGGTGGGATCCATGAGGGGCAGGGCCATCCAGGCAGTTCCGAACAACTCTCCATGCATGCCTTGTTTAAAGGTCCAGCCATCCGGTGGAACCACGAGGCGATTGCTGATCTGCGCCAGTCCCATAGCTTTTGAATCGAGCGCCAGCAGATGCGAAGGCTGTTGGTCGAATCCCCATCCTGGAGTCTCAATCATGTAGTTGTAGCAGTTGGGCGTGCCGTTCATGATGTATTTTGCGGTAGCAGATGGAAACTGCGTACTGGTCCAGAAGCCGAGGCCGCCTTCGATTGTCTGGAAGACTTCGCGATAGGAGGGGGCACGCTTATACCAATGATCGCGAGCTAAGGTGCCGTGGGGACAGAGTGGCTTTTGGTAATCCTGATTGTCGGGCATGATCCAAGTTCCGGGCAGGCCGATCTGGAACGACTTGAGTGGTGAGGCTAGCAACGGCCAGACGGAAGCATAAAAGCTGACGCCGTAGCCAAAGCCGTTGGAAGGGGGAGAGACGTTCATGGAGATATAGCCATGGAGGCCTCCGCCCATCGATTCCGTAAGTCTGACGGGATGGTTGTTCCCGTTGCCAGGGGCACCTTGCGCCAAGGCGCTGACGGCATAGAGCGATGCAAGAGCGATTGCAGCGAGTTGCAGGAGCGGGCAACCGCAGCGTCCTTTGATTTTGTTCCCGAGCGAATTCATCTTTTCTTCTCCCAGATCCAGCCTTCCGTGGAAACGGCTCGCGTGATCCATTGGGCGGCTGATGCGCGTTCTGCTCCGGAGCGGGAGGGACGCAAGGCGGCGAGCTTTGCCCACTGATTCGCGGCGGTCGCCCAAAGGGCGACCAATGCAAAACAGGGTACGCGTTGGGGGCACCAGAATCAAGTGTGATTTCTGCACCGTAATCCGTCGATAAGGTTTGGGCGATGTTGCGGCGAGGGGATTTGGGGCACTGACGGAGGGTGCTGCGGCGCAATCGGCCGGAGAACAGGCTGCCATTGCCGCTCGGCACCGTCTCTGGACGCAGCTCAACTGCCCGACAGCTTATGCACGACGCAGTTCCACCCGCCCGGTCAAAACCGGCTCAGGAAAACAGGATCGATATCGACTGCGGAAACTCCTTTCATGTCGCGATCGGCAGCAATCGCATGGCCTCCCTCCATAGTGCGATGCGGTCCACCAGCGCAGCCGGCCGCAGGACGGTCTTCCGCGCATGCTGCACAATGCGCCCTGCCGTGTTGATCATCAGAAAACGCAGCCGCTTGGGCCGCACCCGCAGCAATTCTGCCGGCAACGCAATCCGCTTCAGCGCCGTCAGCACATTCAGCAATTCGTGCTCGTGGCAGGCCGAATCGCGACGATAGTAATACTCTTCGACCGTCTCCGGTAGCGCCGCAAAGGCTCGCTTGGCCACCGTCAAGAGCGACATCATCGCCGGCACATTGCCGTCGCGAAACTCGTCGGCCCGCACCACGTCTATCTCCGCCCATACCGCTAACATCGGCTGATAACCGCGCCCGCCTTCGTAGGTTCTGAGCGCCTCGCGCTTGTGGCTCTCGATGATCGTCGCATCCTGATCCACTGTCGCCATGCGCTGCTCCGCGCATCGCCAGCCTAACTCCTGAACTAACTTGTGGTTCACTGCTCCCAGGCCGGCCCGCGCATCGCCTTCTTCGGGAATGAAGGCCAACTGCTCCGGCTTCCGGCTCTCTTTGGCTGCGTCCAGCTTCTCTTGTGCGTGAAAGCGGTTCAGGAACTGCCGCGCCGCTTCCGGCGAAGGCAGCGCGTGACGCAGCAACTCGCTCAGCCCGGCGTCGGCGTGCCCATGGGCGTTCGAGCGTCTGGTAGAGAGTGATTTCTGTCGCTTTGAAGGTACGACATCCGTAGTTCATCCGTGACACCTGACAGATGCGACTCCAAACGCTCAGCAGACTTCCTTCCGTGCGCGGGAGGCGATCCGCCGGAGAAGCGTCTCTCATCAGGCGCCAAGTAGAGAGCTCGCTCCAGGTTGTTTTCTCCGGGTATCCAGGAGAACCGGTTCGCCGGTGGCTTCGACGGGAGGCCACGCAGTTCCGAGACGATTGGAATGGTGCGGCATTAGGGCTGGTCAGGACTCGGCAATGGTTCGAACTGGGCAGTTGAGCGGAGCGATCTTTCCCCCTTGCGATCCCTATCACACGATTATTTTCAGTGGTTTCCTCGCAGCCTGCTATCTGCTTCGTTTCACGACTAGTTACGCCGCAAAGGACCATCCAATAATGGACGGGAGCGTGGGATCCTGAAGAACCTCTCTTGACAAAGCCACTAAACACCTGTATACATTTGGCCGTCTCCACAATTCCAAAATATGGGAGGGCGAAATGGCAATGAAAACGGTTGGCAGCATCAGACGAAAGACGCTCGCATTGGGGTTCCTGATCTTATGTATCTTGCCTCATTGCCTGTGGGGCCAAAACATGTCAACCGGCAGCGTCTACGTTACCGTCGAGGACCAAACGGGAGCAGCGGTCGCCGGG
Organism: Acidobacteriaceae bacterium; assembly: GCA_049977105.1. Taxonomy (GTDB): domain Bacteria; phylum Acidobacteriota; class Terriglobia; order Terriglobales; family Acidobacteriaceae; genus Granulicella. Next base: position 9,487 of record JBMFGX010000055.1, read on the forward strand.
GCGCAACTCGAATTGAAGGACCTCGACACAAATGATGTTCGGACGGTGAAGACGCAGAGTTCCGGGGACGCAACCTTTCCGGACCTCAACTTTGGTCATTACAGCCTGACCATTACAAAGGAAGGGTTCGCCACCAAGACCTATGCTTCAGTTCTGGTGCAAACGAACCAGATCACATCGGTCAATGCCAAGCTCTCTATCGGCGCTGTCACGCAACAAGTGACAGTCGGGGAGGAAAGTACCCCGCTTCTCGACTCAACTTCAAACATTCTTTCCACTACGCTGGACCTAAAGCAAGTGCAGGACCTTCCCCTGTATGGTCGGGACGCATTTCCTCTAGCGTTTCTAGTCCCCGGGGCGGTGGGAAATGACTTCAATAACCTTCCCGGTGGTGCGGAAAATGAAAGCATGAACGGGTTCTCAAACATTGACAGCATTGGCAAAAGCGCCGGGTTCTACGGTAGCCATCCTATAGTTATCGCCCGTCTGGAAGATGTCCAGGAAATGACGGTGCAGACCGGTGAGTTGGACGCCAGCAAAGGCGGCAACTCCGCTATGGACATCGGCTTCGTGACCAAGCGCGGCACCAACAAATTTCATGGACAGTTATTTGAAGACTATCGCAACGATGCAATGAACGCCAACAGTTGGTATAACAACTATGTTGGGCTCCCACGCGCCAAACTTATCATCAATGACTTTGGGGCCAGCGTCGGTGGGCCGGTCCTTAGGAACAAGTTGTTTTTTTTCGTCAGCCTTGCAAATTTCCGCGAGCCAGTGAAGTTTACTGTAAGTACTGCAGTTGCTACACCACTGGCCATTTCCGGCGTCTATCAATACTATCCACAAGGGTCCAGTGCCCTGCAAAGCACCAACGTACTGCAATCTGCGCAAGCTGCAGGCTTCTCAGGGACGGTGAATCCAGTGGTTGCAGGGGAACTGGCAAACATCCAGAGTTCATACAAGTACGGCGCCACGTTGGCCCCGCTGGACCCCAATCATGAACTCCTGAGTTTTTTAGATCATGAAAATCTTATACAAAAATATCCAACAGCGCGGTTTGACTATAATATTTCGAGTAATTTTCGTCTGACGGGGATGGTAAATGCATCCATTGCCTACTCTGAGCATCATGGCGGAAACCCGTATCCTGGTCCGCTCTATGCCAATTTGGACGACACCGGGATCCAAACAAATTATCAGGTTGTGACCGGGTTCGATTGGAACATCAAGCCTAATGTCATAAACGCATTTCGTGTAGGATACTTATACGAGGACGGTAAATATAACACCCAGGGAGTACGTACGCCTACCCCCAGTATGCTGCAATACGGCGACATCTACTATGGCTTTAATATGAACAGTGGCGTCAATGCGAACCAGCTCCTGTCATCTGGGTCCTTAACACCGGCTCTGAGTATGAAGGATCAAACTACTTGGCAGCATGGCGCACACACTATACAGTTCGGCGCAGAAGATTATACGGAGACCTGGTTGTATTTCAACAGCCCGTTTGTTCCCTTCTATGCCATAAGTGGCATCGCAGACGGAGACCCAGTCGCGACCCCTCTAAATGCTGCACTGCCTCCGGATGCACCGTCATCCGCCCCTGGAGATGTTCAAGGCCTATACGCTACGTTGACGGGAAGAGTAAATTATTACGACGAAGGGGAGTATGTCAACCCAAGAACCAAACAATACCAAGCAGGAATAGGCTTTACCGACCATACGAGACTCACTGAGTCAGCCCTCTTTATTGAGGACGCCTGGAATGTAAGACAGGATCTGATGTTGAATTTAGGGTTGCGCTGGAACTTTACAGGAGCAGTAAAGGACGAGACAGGATTTTATATTCATCCTTCAGTTAGGGCATTATGGGGCCCCACGCCCGTGGGTGCTCTCTTCCAACCAGGTAACCTCTCCGGCGGCGATCCAAATCCTGTAGAGAGAACGGCTCCGGAAGCCTACGACCCTTCGTACGTGCTTCCACAGCCGAATTTTGGGTTCTCATGGAACCCCAAGGGTTCGAACGGGACCCTTGGCAGGCTCCTGGGTGGAGGGAAAAATGTCTATCGTGGCAGCATTACCTTCAAAAACTATACGGAAGGGACGCAGAACTTCTACAACTTCGGTTCCAACAACGGGGCGAATACTTATACTTACTTCGAGGCACAACCTGTTCCACCCAGTCCTGGCGTTACGCCTGGACCAGGATTTTATAACGCAGGTTCCTTTACTCTGGGGGGCCCTGTACCCGCGCTCGTTTCATCGTCCCCGATACCCTATAATCCAATTGTCCCGGAAGCAGCCATGACATTCAATGGCCCATCTTATCTTGCCTTTGACCCCCACATTAAACAGCCGTATGTGTTGTCTTGGTCGTTCGGTATCCAGCACCGGATCAGCAACGCAAGCGTGCTCGAAGCGCGTTACGTGGGGAATGTTTCTAAAAGACAGTGGCTGGGGGTCAATTACAATGAGATCAATATCTTTGAGAACGGCTTCTTGAAAGAATTTCAGAATGCGCAGGCTAACTTGCAAGCCTCCGGGGAGAAGTCGTTCCAGGGTCCGCAAGCACTGCCCATTATGTCAACGGCCTTTGCTGGGACACCGCAGAACTTTACGAACGGACGATTTATCACCCTTTTACAACAGGGACAGGCCGGGGCAATGGCCAATTCCCTTGCGAGTAACCCAACTTACCTATGCAACCTGGTAGGTGCGGCCAATTTTAGCCCTTGTGTTGCTAATGGGTTCTCTGGCAATGGCGGCTACCCGATCAACTTCTTCGAGGTAAATCCTTACGCTGCTGGAAATGCGATCAAAGAAGAGACCAATCAAGGATACTCCAACTACAACAGTCTGCAGTTGGACTTTCGGCAGAGGCCCGCTCGCGGCTTGGAATTTGACGCCAATTATACCTTGGGTAAATCAATGGACAACAATTATCAAGGTAGCACAGCGCCAGGTGTTTACGGCGGCGCTGGTCCCAGTGGGGCGGCTGGCGGAAGTGCTGGAGCATACTATACCTTGCGTGATAAGCACCTGAATTATCTCCCCAGTATATTCGATGTCCGTAACATGTTCCATTTTAGTGGGACTTATGACTTGCCCTTTGGCCATAATCAATGGCTTTTTAACAAAAACAAAATTGCCAATAGCGTGATTGGCGGTTGGACGATTGGTGTCATTTTGAGCTATCAGAGTGGTGCTCCGGAGATCTTCCACGGCGAAACCCAGACTGTCAATACCAGCGACTCCGGCGTCGTGCTAACTGGACTTACACCAGCCTCGTTGCAGAAGCAGATCGGCATATATCACGTAAAGGGCCATCCTTGGGTGGACTTTATCAATCCAAAATATATTACCCCTCAAGGGCAGGCCAATTATCAATACATAAGCCCCGAATTTACCCCTGGGCAATTTGGCACGATCCTTGATTTACATACTCCCAAGTGGATCAACACGGACATGGCTGTCACTAAGATCATCCCGATCCGTGGCGCCCTGACCTTCAGTCTTCAGGGGGAGTTTCTCAATGCATTTAATCACGTAGCCTGGATTGGTGGCGATACGGGTCTTCAGGACACTACGTTCGGATCGACACGGCAAACGGCGAATTCACCAAGGAACATTGAACTCCGTGGTAATTTCCAGTTCTGAGCACTTGTAGCATGGCTATCCTTCGGGTGGTTACGACACGCTCTCAAACTCTGCCCATCATGTATCCCGCATACATGTTGGGCAGGAACACGGGCCATTCCTCCTGCTTCAGGCGCCGGTAGCGCGGTTGCCAGCCAATGCGCACTTTGCGCTGGCGGTTTGGTCGTAGGCGAAAGGTACCCCTTTGTCGGAGTGAAATCCCATAATAAGAAAGCGAGATGGGTATTTACTTGACGCAGGTAACCACAACCTGTAGTGTTTCCTGGATTATGCAGAGGCTGGGCACACGACAGATGCCGGAGTTTTGAGCAGCGGTGTTGTGCCAGTATCTTGAGTC
>JBMFGX010000056.1:0-12136 GCA_049977105.1 Acidobacteriaceae bacterium
GGCAGTCTCTTCAGGCAAATCCGAAGGGGCAATGCTAAGGCGTGATGACGATCCTCTACGGAGGAGAAGTGCGTGAACCTCAGCTTCCAAGAAAAGTCTCTAAGCATAATCTCGTGATGACCGTACCCCAAACCGACACAGGTGGGCAGGAAGAATATTCCCAGGCGCTTGAGAGACCTCGGGTGAAGGAACTCGGCAAATTGACACCGTAACTTCGGAAGAAGGTGTGCCCTGGTAGGTTGTAGTTCCTTGCGGACGAAGGCCGAGAGGGTCGCAGAGAATCGGTGGCTGCAACTGTTTAACAAAAACACAGGGCTCTGCAAAGACGAAAGTCGACGTATAGGGTCTGACGCCTGCCCGGTGCCGGAAGGTTAAGTGAGGGGGTGCAAGCTCTTGATCGAAGCCCCGGTAAACGGCGGCCGTAACTATAACGGTCCTAAGGTAGCGAAATTCCTTGTCGGGTAAGTTCCGACCTGCACGAATGGCGTAACGATCGTATGACTGTCTTAATGAGTTGCTCGGCGAACTTGTAGTACCGGTGAAGATGCCGGTTACCCGCAGCTAGACGGAAAGACCCCGTGCACCTTTACTATACCTTTACTATGAATTACGGCTCTTGCTGCGCAGGATAGGTGGGAGGCTTTGAAGCCGGGTCCTCGGATTCGGTGGAGCCAACGGTGAGATACCACCCTGCGAGTGTTGTGGTTCTAACCTGCTCCCGTTACCCGGGAGAGGGACATAGTAAGGCGGGTAGTTTGACTGGGGCGGTCGCCTCCTAAATTGTAACGGAGGCGCGCGAAGCTACACTCAGGCTGTTTGGAAATCAGCCGTCGAGTGCAAAGGCATAAGTGTGGTTAACTGTAAGACCTACAAGTCGAGCAGATGCGAAAGCAGGCCTTAGTGATCCGGTGGTTCTGTATGGAAGGGCCATCGCTCAACGGATAAAAGGTACGCCGGGGATAACAGGCTGATCGGAGCCAAGAGTTCATATCGACGCTCCGGTTTGGCACCTCGATGTCGGCTCATCGCATCCTGGAGCTGTAGAAGGTTCCAAGGGTTAGGCTGTTCGCCTATTAAAGCGGTACGTGAGCTGGGTTCAGAACGTCGCGAGACAGTTCGGTCCCTATCTGCTGTGGGCGTAGGAGATTTGAGGGGACCTGTCCTTAGTACGAGAGGACCGGGATGGACGAACCTCTTGTGTTCCAGTTGTCTTGCCAAAGGCACAGCTGGGTAGCGAAGTTCGGTTGTGATAACCGCTGAATGCATATAAGCGGGAAGCACGCTCTAAGATGAGATCTCCCAACCCGTAAGGGAAATGAAGGGCCCAGGAAGACGACCTGGTTGATAGGCTGGAGGTGGAAGCGCAGTAATGCGTGTAGCTTACCAGTACTAATCGCCCGTTCGGCTTGTCCATAGAATTTACTCTGTGCAATGTTTTGTTCATTGTTCTGGAGCGCATTCAATACAAGCTTTGTGGTTATAGCGGAAAAAATCCAATCTATTCAGTTGTGAACGATCGCGCTGTGGCGCACGTTTGAAAGTTTGCCGGTGAGTATACTACGAGGGTTCCACCCGTTCCCATCCCGAACACGGAAGTTAAGCCTCGTTGGGCCGATGGTACTGCACGCGTAAGTGTGTGGGAGATTAGGTGATCGCCGGCATAATCTGTGAAAAGCCCACCCCCAGCGGTGGGCTTTTTTGTCAGTGCTGCATGGGCGCTTTGCCGAGGAACGTGGTTTGTTTGGGGCTTAGGCTAACCACCGCCCCCCATCTCAAAGAGCGGGGGGGCGACCAAGACCGGCTGCCTCAACTTCTGCGCGTCAGTACGAAGGGATTGGCCTGCGCGGTCGGCGTGAGAACCACACTCTGAATGTCCACATGCAGGGGGCGAGTGGCGGCCCATACGATGACATCCGCGATATCCTCCGGCTGCAACGGTTCGACGTTCTGATAGGTTTTGGCCGCGCGCTCTTCGTCGCCCCGAAAGCGCACTCTACTGAACTCCGTCTGCACCATTCCGGGGTCGATGGTGGTAACCCGTATTGCGGTCCCGTTCAGGTCGATGCGTAGTCCGTCGGTGATGAACCTTTCTGCGGCCTTGGTGGCGCAGTAAACGCTGCCGTTGGCGTAGGCCATGTGTCCGGCGATGGAGCCAAGGTTGATGATGTGCCCGCGGTCGCGCTCCACCATACCGGGCAATACTGCGCGGGTGACGTAGAGCAACCCCTTGACATTGGTATCAATCATCTCCTCCCAGTTCTCGGGATCGTCTAGATAGAACTTGCTGAGCCCGCGGCTCAGCCCGGCGTTATTGACCAGCACGTCCACGGTCCGCCAGGACTCCGGCAGATCACGCCAGACGCGCTCAACTGCCCCCGGGTAGCGCACATCGAGCGTTACCGGCAGAACGTCGGCGGCTCCAGCCTGGCGCAGTTCAGTCTCCATCGACTGCAGCCGCTCCAGCCGGCGGGCGCAGAGCAGAAGTCGGGCTCCGTGACGCGCAAATTCCACCGCCGTGGCGGCGCCGATTCCAGCGCTGGCTCCGGTGATGAATACGATCTTGTCCTTCATGGAAGTGCTCATGATCTTTCGTTCTCCTGTCGTACTCCCCGCTAGTGAAGCAGGCAGCTATGGGATGTCTTTGGTTCGCTCTCTTGTTGTACGCTTCTCCGGTGAAGCGGCAAAGCTCTCTGCAATGTATGTGTCCCATGGCGGTGGCTGGGGGACTGATCAGGGATGTCGGGTGGTAGCGACCCTGGCGACCAAATCACGGGCGATCAGGTCGCCGTGGAAGCGGCCGTTCTCAATGAAGATCTCGTTGGTGCGTTCGCCCGCAACCACCACCCCGGCGAGATAGATGCCGGGAACGTTGGACTCCAAGGTGGCTGGATCGCAGACCGGGCAGCGTGCGTTGGCATCATCCAGACGCACGCCGAGAGACTGGAGAAAGGTGAAGTCAGGATGGTAGCCGGTGAGCGCGAAGACGAAATTGTTCGCTAGGGTACGGGGCCCCTCCGGGGTGAGCAGGGTGACGTGGTCTTTGGAAATCTGGCTCACAGTGGTACGGAAGTACGCTGCGATCTCGGCGTTTTTGATCCGATTCTCAAGGTCAGGTTTGATCCAGTACTTGATGTGGTGATGCAGCTCAGCTCCGCGGTGCGCCAGGGTGACCCGCGCTCCGTGCCGCCACAACTCGAGGGCCGCAATGGCGGCTGAGTTCTTTCCCCCGATCACCAGCACGTCCTGCTCGAAGTAGGGATGTGGCTCACGGTAGTAGTGCATTACCTTGGGGAGGGACTCGCCAGGGATGTCCAGGGTGTTGGGCAGGTCATAGTAGCCGGTGGAGACGATCAGCTTACGCGCTCGGTGGGTCAACTTTCGATTGAAGGAGTCCGTGGTGTGGACCTGGAAAGCTCCATCGCAGCCGGCAACCTGCTCGACGTTGTGGTAGAGGCGAACGTCAAGGCGATAGTGCTGGGCGACCTTGCGGTAGTATTCCAGGGCTTCTGCGCGGGTAGGCTTCTGGTGGGGTGACGAGAAGGGGATGTCGCCGATCTCGAGCAGTTCGGGAGTGGTGAAAAACGTCATATTCGCCGGGTAATGGAAGAGGGAGTTGGTAAGACAGCCCTTGTCCACCAGCGCTGATCGCAGGCCCGCCCGCTGCGCAGCGATGGCGCAGGCGAGTCCGGTTGGACCGGCGCCGATTACAAGGACATCCACTTCCGGGAAGTTCTTCGTATGCTGGCTCATACTTTGATTTTACGGATGCCGATGGCAAGTCGGGCCAGCGGGACCGCAGATCAGGCTGAGGATTTGACTACAGATCTGGCGGTGGCTTGGACTGGGGCTGTGGGTAAGGAGCGCTGCAAGCCCTTGGACGAAGGGGGTAAAGTTAGACCATGGGGAAGAGTGTTCAGGGTCTACTCCCGGCGAGGAGTCTGGGCAGAAAGGGCTCCGCTTGAGGTCCCTCTTTGCCATTGTGACTGCGATTCTTCTGCAAGCGGGTGTGCCATCCATCGAGAGCATTCCACCGGCGAAGGTCTTGCCACAGGACTTCCGCTACGTTCGGTCCCTGAGCCTTCCGAAGGGCGCTTCCGGCGTTGCTTGCACGGTTTTGTACGGCAGCGTCTATGCACACGCCTCCAGTCCCTCTCTGGATGATCTGCGCGTCTTCCGTGTGGCTGAAGGCGGCAGGTGGGATGGACGGGCGCAGGAGGTTCCTTTTGCCGTTCGCTATAGTCAGGCGGAACCCTCCGATGAGCAGACGGCAACGGTGAGCCATCTGCAACTGCATCGTGGTGAGTTGGAGTTCGACCTTGCGATGCCGGCCCGCCCCTACACACAGTTGGATCTGCACCTGGCTGCACGGAACTTTGTTGCCACGGCGACCGTGAGGGGAATTCAGCCTTCGACCGGGCGCAGGGGAGACAATCCTACGGCCAGGCCTCTCGGAGAGTTCGTGCTTTTTGACCTGACCGCGCAGCATCTGGCGCGTTCTACCTCGCTGGCTTTCCAGGAGTCCAGATTTCCGACGCTGCATGTTTGGTTGCGTCTACGCTCTTTGAACGGCGCGGTCTTTCCAAACCTCTCTCCGGCTATCGTGCAAGGCGCCACCGTTCCCGCCAGCCGCGAGGCGCAGACACTCTACAGCGTGGTGGCCAGTACCAGTGCTATCGTGCAGAGCGGAGGGACGAGCATCGCCGAGTTTCACGTCCCGGCTCATGTTCCGATAGAGCGGGTCCGGTTCATTCTGAATCCGGATGATTCTCTGGCCTCTCCGCACCCTCCGCTATCTTCGGAGCCGGCTGAGCCGTTGCAGTTCCTGCGGAGAGTCGAGGTGACGGCGCAGGCGGAGGGTGAGCCGACCGGAAGAGAAGGTTTGCTGAGCAGTGGTGATGAGGATGGTCCACAGCAGGAGGTGGTGAGAGGCGAGATATGGCGTGTAGCTCGTCCAGCCGCCTTTGGTGCTCCTGAGGTGCACGCCGCCCGGCTCGCGCTGGCGGCGGTGATAGCGTCTGACCTGAACCATCCGGCGACGGTGCGCGTGGTGGTGGAAGACCAAGGCCAGCCTCGGCTTGGAATCCACGCTGTAGAGTTGGAGATGCGCCAGCGCACGCTTTGCTTTGATGCCCGGGCAGGTTCAAGTTATGCGCTATGGTATGGGGATCCGGGGCTGGATGAGGATGAGCCGGGAGAGGGTTGGGGAGATTTGGCCAACGTGCCGACGGCCCCAATGGTCGCCAAGCTAGGATTGGAAGAGGTGAACCGCGGCTACGTCCGGCAGTCGGTCGAGAGCACCTACGGTCAGCGCAATCCCACCTTTCGCTGGATTGTTCTGCTGACTGCGGTCGCCGTACTGGGAACCGTCGTTAACAGGCAGGCCACGCGTCAGGGAAGGCGCAGGTAGAAGCTTTGAAACAAGACGAAGAGCAGCGACGAAAGGTCGGCGTTCTGGGTTGGACAGGGGTTCTATTCCTTGTGCTGGGGCTCTGGGCGCCACTGGCGATCTGCCAGGCGATCTCTGAGGCGCCTCGCCAGAGGCCAGTTCCGGCGGAGATCGCCGCGGCGCGCCAGGCCTTGGCAGCCAAGCAGTATCAGCGTGCGGAGGAGATGTTTGTCGACTTTGAACGATCGCATCCGGGCAACATTGACGCGGAGGAGGGTATCGGCGACGCCGAGCTTGGTTTGCACCAGTATCTGGCTGCGGAGATCCAGTATCGCCGCGTGGTGGCGGCTGAGCCGGAGTTCTGGGTGGCACACAAGAATCTGGTGATTGTGGAGGCTGCGCTGGGACGCTGGAGTGAGTTTGACCGGGAGCGCGCCCTGCTGCGCGATGCGCGCGAGCGGGGGGCTCCCGGCATCAGCGCACGGGAGAGCGACGTGATCGACTCATTCCAATTTCACCAGGAACACTGGATTGTTCGTGAGTACTTTGAGCCAGTCGGCCGCTCGCTGACGCGCTACAACTTTGAGTACTTCGGTTCCGACGGCCGAGTGCGCGAGTATGTTTCGCTGGAGTCTGCTGCGGGGGCGCGCCGGGCATTGGTGCGCAGTCCCAATGTGGTGATCGGTGCAGATGCCACGCGAGCGCACGCCATCAAGGACTTTGCGTTGAACTACTACACGCTAAAGTCGCACGGAACGATCAAGCTTTATCCGCAGGGTGAACCGAGCTATGAACGGGTCCGCGCCGACCTGATCCGCTGGCTGCGAACCCATCCCGCCCCGCCAGGCGATTGAAGAAAGGCGAACGATGGGTCCGAACTCGCCGCAGTTACTGCTTGAGCGTTGTGCTTGAGCGTGCGGCCTGGAGGAGTAGCTGCCGAGGTCAGCGTAGCGAGGCATCCATCTCAGAGAAGTAGCTGGAGGGCTTGAGCAACTCGCGTGGCTTGGAGCCGTCGGCCGGACCTACCAATCCATCCCGCTCCATCATATCGATCAGATGCGCGGCGCGGCCGTAGCCGATGCGCAGACGCCGCTGCAAAAGCGAGGTAGAGGCTTTGCCGAACTCGAAGACCAGCCTTACCGCATCGTCGAAGAGCGCATCGTTCTCTTCACTGTCCGCGGCGCCTGCGTCCTCGCCAGTCTTCTCGTCCTTGGGCCCTTCGAGGAATCCGTGTGCGTACTCCGCCTCGCCCTGCGCCTTCCAGAAGTCGGTGACCGCTGCAATCTCCTTCTCCGTGACGAACGGAGCATGAACCCGCTGCAAGCGGGAGGTGCCGGGGGGAAGGAAGAGCATGTCGCCGCGGCCCAGCAGACTTTCGGCTCCGTTGGAGTCGATGATGGTTCGAGAGTCCACTTTGGTAGCCAGGCGGAAGCTCATGCGGGTGGGCACGTTGGCCTTGATGAGACCAGTGATGACATCCACAGAGGGCCGCTGCGTGGCCAAGACTAGGTGGATTCCCACCGCGCGAGCCATCTGCGCCAGCCGGGTGATGGCCTCTTCGACGTTGGCCCGGTCCAGCATCATCAGGTCGGCCAACTCGTCGATGATGATCATGATATAGGGCAGCGGTTCCTGATTGACGTCCTCGAAGAGATACTCGCTTCCATGGTCAAAGAGTTTGTTGAACTGCTCGATGTTGCGCACGTGATTGGCGGCCAGCAGCTTGAGCCGCCGTTCCATCTCCCGTACCGCGTTGCGCAGTGCGTTGGCGGCTAGCTTGGCTTCTGTAATGATGGGCGTGAACAGGTGGGGAATCCCTTCGTACATCCCGAGTTCTACGCGCTTGGGATCGACAAGGATCATACGCACCTGCTCGGGCGTGGACTTGAACAGCACGCTCATGATCATGGCGTTGATCGCCACGGACTTACCCGAGCCCGTGGATCCGGCGATCAGGATGTGGGGCATGCCGGCCAAGTCGCCGGTCACGATTCTGCCGCTGATATCTTTACCCAGGGCGAAGGCCAGCTTGCTCTTGCTCTGGGCGAAGCTTTCGCACTCCACCACCTCGCGCAGCCAGATGGTTTCGCGATGGTGGTTGGGCACCTGGATGCCAACGGTCGATTTACCGGGCATGCGCTCGATCAGGATGGACTCGGCGGCCATGGCCAGGCAAAGATCGTCGGCCAGTCCGGTGACGCGGGAGTACTTTACGCCGGCGTTGGGGCGAAACTCAAAGGTGGTGACCACCGGCCCGGGATTGATCTGTTCCACGCTGCCGTCGACACCAAACTCGGCGCACTTTTCGACCAGCACGCGGGCTTCTTCGCGCAACTCGTTTTCGCGTACCGCGGCCCGCTCTTCGGAGCGAAACAGAAGAGAGCTGGGGGGAAGCTTGTATCCGCGCACGGATTTGGGCGTAATGGCCACGGCCATCAGGTTGGCGTCTGCCCTTTGGCCGAAAGCAATGTTCTGCGCGGCGATGTCGGCCACGGGTGAAGGCATGGGAGGAAGTTCCGCAGGGGACATGGGTCGGGCTGCGGGTAGACGAGCCGGAGGAGGCTCGGGCATTGGCACATGAGAGGATCGCGGAGAGGAGAGAATCGGTGGCGGCGTCTGCCGTTCTGGTGCGTCCAGCCATCCATCGTCGGGATCCTCGCTCTGGGCCGGCGATGCAGCTTCGGTGAAGGGCAGTCCAGAGTCCGCGGGACTCCCTAGGGGAGCGGCTGCGGCGGCTAGTTGTTTAGCAAACGGCGCGGCTGCGGCTGCGGCGACCTGCAAGCCGGTCACTGGGACATCATCCACCATGGTGCGTGGAATCGAGTTCCAGACGGAGGGATTCTCCTTGGTAGTTTCCGGCTCGGAGGAGGGGTCTGCTTGGTCCTGTTCCTCGGCGGTGTGCTTCCTGCGAGTGAACCAGCCGAAGAAGCTGGAAAGCAACGAAGTGTTGGGCTCTGCCTCCCGCGCCAGCCTCCGTTGCTCGCTTTCTTGTTGCTCGGCCGCTCGGATTGCGGAAAGAGATTGCCCGGAGTCGAAGCGCGCCAGGGAGTCTGGGGCGAACTCCTGTTGCGACGCCCGACGCTTCCGGCTCTTCCATTGGATAAGGCGGTTTGTCAGGGTGCGGACGAACCCAAAGTGCGAGGAGAACCATGCCCCGGCGGTGGCAACCAGAAAGCTGGTGGTGAGATACAGCGAGAGGGCCACCATGAGACTGCATAGAGCGAGCGCTCCGGGAAGGTTGGCAAAGCGAGTGAGAACTCCGGCAAGGATGGCTCCCTCGACGCCGCAGATTGGCACTGCGCCTCTCCACAGCAGATGGCCGGGTAACAGGGCGATGAGGGCGGGCGCGAAGATAAGCCAAAGCGTGAGGCCGACCAACTTCAGTCTGGTAGAGCCTACGGCGCGGGATCGCATCCATGCTAATCCGATTCGAATGAGAGCCAGAGGAACGAAGAAGATGGCGACGCCGAGGGTCTGAAGCAGTAGATCTGAGGTGTAGGCTCCCGCCAGCCCCGCCCAGTTTTGAACGCCGGCGTGGGGCAGGCCTGGCTGAACCGCGCCGGCGACGGTGTTCAACGATGGATCAGACGGCGTATAGCTAGCCAAGGCAAGGAGAAGTAAGCCGGCGCCCACCAGAACGATGAGGCCGAGCATCTCATTGAGCCTGCGGCTCCGCGTGGGCGAGTACACCAATCGCTGGGTTTTCATAGGGAGTGTATGGCTGCGGCCAAGCCGAGTGACAGCGCACGTCTCTTGCGCCGCCGGCTTGCTGTAAATTAGCGAACAACCAGAGCATCTCTATTGTTCCACGCCGCTCTGTGCTGTGCGCGGCCCGCTGGGGTGGAACCAGACTGGTGACTCCACCTTGCCGCTGGATATGCCCCGCTGTTCGAGCGAACGGATATGACTCAAAATCCAACCAATGGAAGACAGAATCATGGGTTTGTTACGCAGGTGGTTCGCCAGGAACTTCAAGCCGGCTATGGACAGCGAAGAGATTTCCCTGAGCCAATATTGATTGACCCAAGTGACGCAGCATCTCCAATCGCTGGGGGAGGATCTGATCCGGGGTCGGAGGCGGGGTTCAGCAGTGGGGGTAAACTATTTGCAGGGCGAATACGCTGTAAAAATTCTGCCGCCGAAAATCCCCTCGCTGTGACCACTTCAGAACCTCATTGGTGGAGGAGTCTCCGCATCCTGAGTCTTCTGCCCCCGGGATGCTACAATCGGAGAGGATACGGCGGCTATAGTTCAGTGGCAGAACGCCGCTCTGTGGCAGCGGATGTCGTGGGTTCGACCCCCACTAGCCGCCCCAAATCTTTGATCTCTCCCTTCGTTACGTTTCGCTCTCTTCTTTCAAGACCGTTTGCCTTGAGTCATCTCCAATGAGGACTTAGGGGCAACTGAGTGCTGCAGCGTTGCTGCCGACGATCTTTGCGGCGTGAGCCAAATAAGGCACGCAGTTGGATTGGAGGTCGGCAAGCGCCTTGCGAGCGTATTGGACATGGATCAAGCGAGGGCAGAAGTTGTGCCCTTGATCTGTAGCCTTTGCTCGCTGATACGCCCGCTGTTGCAACGAAGGTGAGGAAGCCGACCGCGGAGAGCGTCGGCTGGGTCTGGTCGGGCGCGTTCGTGGGGGTGATGTGAGCACTGATACGAACCTCTTCGGTGTGGCCTCTTAAATAGAGTATTGAGGGTCTACGGAATGTGGCAGACGAAGTAGCCGCAGCGCAGGTTGTGAATACAAACCCCGCGATTGAAATATGCTACGCTCGCGACCAAAAGGTCGCGAGCGCATGTGCTGATCAACAGTGCATCAGGTTAGATTCCCGTGCCGATGCGACCGGCGAGTGAGGGGTTCACGATCAGGGGAGAGCCGAGCGGGATTACAGTGTAGCTGGCAACCGCGTTGAGCAGCTCAAAGAATGCGAGCAGCATCGCATCGATGCCAGTGGCCAGGCCGAGGTAGCCGCCGAGCTTGCCATAGACATCGCCCAGACCGTAATCCTTGGCGGCTAGGAGGAAGAATGTGATTGTGAGGAGCAGGAAGACGCTCCACAGAATCTTATTGAGGCGGAAGGTCACGAGCCAGAGGAGGCCGGTAAAGATGCCCCAGAGCAGGAGCGCGGTTGCTACGCCAGAGGGAGCGGGCGGTTTGAGCCAGCCGGCACCAACGGTCCATATCATCAGCGAAAACCACCACCAGAACATGGCGTAGGAGGTGAAGGCAACGCCGCCGAAGGTGTTGCCAAGACGCAACTCCATGATGCCAGCGACGAACTGTGCGGCTCCGCCGAAGGCGAAGGCAAGGGGAATCACCGCCATAAGGGCTGCGGGTGGAAGCAGTCCAGCATTGATGGCGGAGAGGAGACAGGTGGTGACGCCAAAGCCGAAGAGTCCGAGTGGACCGGGGTTGGCGACCTTGATATTTGCGGGTACGGTGGGGATTGCGGTCTGACTCATTTGTGTTCACTCCTGGTGAGGATCCTGTTGTTGGGTGCGCACCACTTTGCATAGAGGCGGAATAGCGTGATGCGGGTGAGGCAATTGACTTCGCGGTTAAACCCCAGCGATGGTTGCGGTGTCGACGACCGAAACATGCTGACCTTTGTTTTGGGAAAGATCTGCCTTTGGAATCAGACTTGGCTGTGATCTTCATCACCAAGGATGGAATTCCGTCGCCAACTGGCCTTTTTCGCGCGAATATCGCGCGGTTTTGAGATGGCCAGTGTACTGCGAAGGTCAAGGGCCATACAGGTTTGGCCTTCGAGATAGTGGCGGATTTTGAGTTGAATGCTGTCGGCTGCTGTTGGAAAGCCACGATTCATTCCTACTGTTTTCCGTAGGTATCTGTGGTATGCGGGATGCTCACCCTTACCCGCCCCATCGTGTCTATAAGGCTCCAAAGATGATGGTCTTTGGCAGACGAAATGCTTCACAGCCCATTAATAGGACTTTCCCCAGAATTCTGATGTGCATCTCGCTAAGATTCAAGAAATACTACACTTAGACGCTCCGACGAGTGGACGGCCACAAGTTTGGACTACTGCTTTCAGAGGGCTGTGATTGCCGCCTATCCGGATGGCCGGTACCAGCCAAGCTCGACGTGAAACCCCGAGTTTCCTAGGCTTTTCGCGTTCGCTGCCCTGTTTTCCGATTGAGCCCAGCGCACCAACTGAGGCCTAAATCAAGGCCCGACGGCTCGGAGGGCTAGCCCAAGTTCGTCACGAGAGCGGTTACAGATGGGCTAAGTGGTTCAGAATCAGTTCAGGCTACCGCCGAATTTGCACTACATTCGCGCTGGAACCGGAGATGCTCGGGCAGGCTTAGGCCGAGCTGGCGGAGTAACGATTTTTGCTCCGGCGTCGGTTCGGTGATGCGCCGCAGCCTGATCTCGCGACCGTCGGTGGTGGGCAGAACGATGTCGGCGCTTTGCAGAGTCGAGAGCAGCGCGATGGCTCTCATAGGCGTCATCGGCACGGCGTTGTCGACGCCGCTGACAGATGGCTTTGGCTCAAGCTGAGGCCGGCGCTTGAGCAGATGTTTGAGCGTGACCCACAAGGCGTAGCCGAGGAATGCGACCCTCACATGAGCCTTCACGCGCGGCTCCAGTTGATGAAACAGCGGCCTTATGGAAAGTTCGCTCTTGAGCGCGCGGAAGGAGGCTTCGGCCTCGATCAGCTGCATGTACTTCGACCATAGCTCCTCGGCCGTTTGCGCAGTAAGATTGGTGCGCAGCAGATAGCAACC
>JBMFGX010000057.1:0-11332 GCA_049977105.1 Acidobacteriaceae bacterium
CTCGGCGTTCCTCCGGACCGAGAAGCATTTCAAAAAGATCATGGGCTATCGCGATCTCTGGGCCCTGGAAGCGATCCTCAATCCCTCTGCGACCGCCAGCCAAAAGACGGCGTAGTAACATCAACCTATCCGCCGCCCGCAACTTTCAACTACGCGCGGGACATCCTCGCCCAAACGTTGGGTCGTCGAACGTTCTTTCGCGTGGCTGGAGAAGTGCCGCCGGCTGTGGAAGAACTGTGAACGGAAGCTCAATACCAGCTTGCAGTTCGTCCACCTCGCCTTCCTCGTCCTGCTACTCAGAAGATCGTAAACAGGTTCTTACAGCAGTGGCTGTAACAAACACGCAATCAGCCGGCACAAGCCATTTCCTTTGACTTAAAACCCTGGCCGCTCGCTCGTCGCCATCCTCTCCAGCCCCAAAGCCGCTCATAAAGCTCTGCCGTCCTCCAGCCTCTGCTTCATTGCCCTGGAAGTCGTATCATCTTGTCCAAGGAATTGTATTGCAGACAGACTCACCCTGAGTCATTCGCTGAAGGTGTCATGAAACCATCCCCGGGAAACTACCTCGCAATCTCCGTTCTTCTCCTGTTCCTCTTCGCCCCGTCTTTGCGCGCAACCGCTGCCCCACCTTCGGTCAACAACCTGGACGCAAAGACACAGCTTGCAGTGGACCGCCTGCAGCAGTGGTATAACCCCCAGACCGGACTATGGAATCACACCGGATGGTGGAACTCCGCCAACGCCCTTACCGCTCTCGTCGATTTTGCAAGAGTCTCCGGAACCACGCAGTACAACGGGGTGATCGCGCAAACGTACACCAGCGCCAACCATGCGAAGCCTGATTTTCTCAACCAGTATTACGACGATGAGGGATGGTGGGCGCTGGCATGGATTGACGCGTACGACCTGACCGGAAACAAACAGTATCTCGGCGCCGCCGCAACCATCTTTCAGAACATGTCCGGCGGATGGGACCAAACCTGCGGCGGCGGCCTGTGGTGGAGCAAGAAGCGGAAGTACAAAAACGCCATCGCCAATGAACTATTTCTCAGCGTAGCCGCGCATCTGGCTAATCGCAGCGATAGCGCCTCCCAACGCAGCTATTACCTGAACTGGGCCATCCGCGAATGGACCTGGTTTCGTCGCAGCGGCATGATCGAGCGTGATCACCTCATTAGTGACGGGCTCACCCCGCAGTGCACCGACAACCACCGGCGCAAATGGTCCTACAACCAGGGAGTGATCCTCGGTGGACTGGCGCAACTCTCGCAACTCCCCGGTCGGCGTCGCGATCTGCATGACGCTCAAAAGATCGCAAATGCCGCCACTCGTCGGCTGACCGACCGAAACGGAATTCTTCACGATGCCTGCGAGCCTCATTGTGGCGGTGATGGCACGCAGTTCAAGGGCATCTTCGTGCGCAACCTTGCCGATCTCTATCCACTGGCGCCACATGCCGGCTGGCAGCGTTTTATTCTTCGCAACGCAAACAGCATCTTGACCAATGATCAGAATCCTGACCATTCCTTCGGGGTCGTCTGGTCAGGACCGCCCGGACCCGCAAACCCGTCCACGCAAACCTCTGCTCTGGACGCCTTGATCGCCGCCATCCAACTTCAACATCACCGCAGTTCCCCATAGATCCCGTTCTGCAGGAACCCAGCGATAACACGCGCGTCCTTCTGCGCGCTCAGGCGTTGGAACTCTGCCCGGCCAGAACCGCTACGCCGAAAGGTCCAAGAGATACCTGCGTCACACCTGTCTTTCCGGTAATACAATCCTCCATCGCATGGGCCAGAGGGATCGGAGCCTGCGCATCTCCCGTGAGGTTAAGCAGGAAGTAATAGACCGTGTTCCCATCCTGCCGGCTCGTCACTTCCACTCCGTAGGGAACCTCGATCAAGGGCCTGGACCCGCAGGCGCTACCCACCTGCTGAGCCAAGCTCTCATAAAACGCCTCATCGGCACTGTCCGTGCCGACATAGAAGACCCAGCCTCTTCCATGCCGGTTGCGCGTAATCGCCGGCTGCCCGCTCATCTTGCCTCCGCCGCGAACCGTCGCCAAAGCCTCCGCGCCATCCAGCACCAGAGACTCGACAATGGTGCGCGGATGAAAGGCAGCCTTGCCGTCCGTAAATACAATCTCAACCTTGTCCTGACCCTCGAAGGTTCCGTTCTGCGCGTTGTACTCGGTGAGTTGCAACATCGCCACGGAGTGCACGCCTGCCATCGCGCTGAAGGGCCCCGGCGCCAGCGTGCGCCTCATACTGCAATCCATATTCTGCGTTGCGGCGCGGTCGTTGAGCACCAGCGTGCCGCCGTTGGCCACAAAGACGCGCAGGCGGTCCACCGTTCTGTCGTCGATCAGCCGCAGATTCGGAGCCAGAATCAGCCGATACGCAGCAAAGTCGCTGTCCAGCGGGACCACGTCGATGTTACGTCCCAGCACTTTGAACCCACTGTAATAACGCGGTACTTCGTCGTCATAGCGGGTTCCTTTATCGCCCACAGCCCCGAATCCCTCCGCCCACTGGTTGGTGAAGTCGAAAAGAATCGCAATGTCAGACCGCGTAGTCGCCGGAGCCAGCCGTGGGCCAATCCGCGCAAGCTCCCGGCAAATCTGTTCCAGCGTATCCTTGTCCGGATTCATCTCGCCGTTGAATCCTTTGATGAACGACGGACGGTACTGTTCGTTGCCGGCCAGCGGCCGCCGCCACTCAAAATAAAAGTGGCCCAGCGCGCCATGAGCTACGTCCATGTATGCCTGCAGACGCAAACCCTCCGTGTCCGCGTTGGGCGGCACGTAAGCATTCTGCTCGGAGCACAGGAACCGTTGATGCGGTCCCGCACAACGGGAAAAGTCGCTCAGGAAGGCTGACGTGTACTGACGGTGGAACCCACTCAGCCCCGGAGCGCTCACATAATTGTCCCAACCCGTCGCATCCAGAAACTCTCTTGCGGCAGTGTAAACATTCACTGACCACGTAGGAGCCGGCCAATTCGTAAAGATAAACTGATTCCCGGTCTTCGGTCGCAGGATCTCCGTCTGACGGCGCAAATGGCGCAGAAAGGAATCGGAGTAGAACTCGCGGTATGCCAGGCTGATGGCCGGCTGCCAGCCACCTTCAGCCGAATTGGTAGGAAAGTGAATCTGAGACCAGTCGTTGTAATGGTTGCTCCAGAAGGCGCCATTCCACGCGCGGTTCAGATTCTCAATGGTTCCATAACGATCTTCCAGCCACACTCGAAACGCGCTCTCAGAGTTGGGATCGAACATCTCGAACGGATAACCCGGTTCATTATCAAGCTGCCAGCCGATAACCCCCGGATTGTGACCATAGTGTTCAGCCAGCGCCGTAACAATGCGAGCGCAGGCATCCTCATAATTGGCGCTGTTGGGGCAGTAGCCCTTGCGTCCCCCATAGGTGTAAGGCCCCAAAGTATTGCCGGTCAGCACATCCGGATGCAGTTGATAAAGCCACGGCGGAATCGAAGCCGTCGGCGTGCCCAGCACCACCCCAATGCCGTGACGTCCGGCGATCGCAATCGCCTCATCCATCCAGGCAAACTCGAACTTTCCCGGCGTCGGCTCATAGATGCCCCACGCGAACTCGCCCATGCGCACAGCATTGATGCCCATGGCCTGCATCGCCGAGAAATCGGTCTCCCACTCCGCCGGCTGCCACCACTCAGGATAGTAAGCCGTGCCCACCAGATAGCGGCTCCAACGTTCCCCGCCGCGGACACTCGCGCTGGATGCTCCATTCTGCTCCACAGGCTCCATGGCCAAAGCTGCCGGTGCAAGCATAGCCGTCAGGCCCGTCATTCCAGCTAGCTGATTGAATCTTCTTCTGTTCACTCGTCAACTCCTTTGTGGTAACCAATCGATCAAGCCTTCAAGATCCTCTTACCTTAGGTGACCGGTCACTCCTTCGTAAAGTCCATCTCCGTCCATGCGTCACCTGCATCGAAACCTCTGCCATGTGCGGCCACGTGGAATCGCGAATCCACCCCGCGTCGCCGGCCGCGTAAAGGGCGCGGAACCGCGTCGTCTCTACCCGCTCAACGCAACCCCGGCCAACCACAGTCCCTTCCTCAGCGCCCAGTCCCATCTCCGCCAAAACCCGCGCAGATTCATCCTTGCAGGGCAAGCGCATTGCGATTGCATTCTACCGCTAATCTGTGGCAATCTATAGAAGCTGGCAGCTTGGCTCCGCTGCCGGAATGCAACCTCCACAGACAATGTTCCTCAGCCGGACCATGAGTCATGAGGGTCGTCTGGCTCAATTACTATAGCCGCAGCGACCGGCATAGCCGAGGCTCGGCAAGCAATCTTGTTCCGAAGCGGGTAAAGTGAAGCGGCAATGAGCGAACAAAAGCAAAGTCTCGATAAACCGCGTGGATCGTATGTAAACGGGCGATGGGCTGTCACCGATACTGTCGTCGACGTAATCAACCCCGCGACCGGTAAGCCCTTCGCACAAGTGTCTGAAGTCTCCCTCAGCCAGGTTCAGGAGGCGCTGGGGGGCGCGCATCGTGCGCTACCGGCCTGGAGAGCGCTGACCGCAAAGGCCAGAGGCTCGTTTCTCCATCGCATTGCCGATGAACTCGCCCAGCGGCGCGATGAGATCGCCCGAACGATCACGCTGGAAAACGGCAAACCACTCGCTCAGAGCCGTGGTGAAGTGGCCATGGCGGAAGACCACCTGCACTGGTTTGCGGAAGAAGGCCGCCGCGCCCACGGCCGCATCATGCCCCACCAAACGGATAGCAAGCGCAATCTGGTCGTTAGAACTCCCATTGGTGTCGTTGGAGCCATCTCTCCCTGGAACTTCCCCTTGGTGCTGGCCGTGCGCAAGGTTGCGCCCGCGCTTGCGGCTGGCTGTCCTGTCGTCCTCAAACCATCGGCGCAGACGCCGCTCTGCGCCATCGCGCTTGCCGAATGCGTCCAGGCTGCCGAACTTCCCTCAGGCGTCTTTCATCTCGTCATCGGCAATGCGCGGATCATCTCCGCGGAGTTCCTCCGCAACCCCGTGTGTCGCAAGATCACCTTCACAGGCTCAACCCGGGTGGGTCGGGAGTTGGTCGCCGGCGCGGCTCAATCTCTCAAGCCGCTCTCCTTGGAACTCGGCGGCTTGGCGCCGGTTCTGGTATTTGAGGACTGTGACCTTGATGTGGCCGTACGAGAGACTTTAGTCGCAAAATTCAGGAACACCGGTCAATCCTGCGTCGCAGCCAATCGGATCTACGTGCAGCGCAGCATTCACGACAAATTCGTCGCGCGCTTCGTGGAAGGAACCAAAAAGCTCAAAACCTGTTCCGGTCTCGAACCAGGCGCTGACATCGGTCCGCTCATCAGCAGGGAGGCCGTGCAAGCTGCTCTGAGCCAGATCGAAGATACCCTCAGCAGAGGCGGCAATCTCTTATGCGGCGGCAAGCCCCTCGCCGGCGCAGATGGATTTTTTCTTGAGCCCACGGTGATCGACGACGCATCGCACGACGCGGTCTGCATGCAGCAGGAGACCTTTGCGCCGATCGCCCCCATTGCCTGCTTTGATTCCGAGGCGGAAGCCGTGGAGTTGGCCAACCGCTCAGAGTACGGCTTGAGCGCCTATGCCATGACCCGCGACGTCACGCGCATCTTTCGGCTTGCCGAACAGATTGAGGCGGGAACCCTGGGCATCAATGATGGAGCGCCCACCAGCAGTCAGTGTCCCTTTGGTGGCGTCAAGCAAAGCGGCTGGGGCCGGGAACTGGGCAGCGAAGGCCTGGATGCCTTCCTCGAAACGAAACACGTTTCTCTCGGCGGGTTCTAAAGATTTTGGAAGGAGATGCAGCAAACATTATGATCCATTTTCTTGTTCACGATTCAGCAGATACGGTCGCAGTGGCCGTCGTGGATCTTGCCGCCGGAACAGAATGTACCGGCCGGGATCTTGCCACCAACAAGCCACTCAGCGCGAAAACAACGGAAGCCATTCCGCTCGGACACAAATTTGCGCTCAAGGATTTCGCGGTGGGTGACACCGCCATCAAGTACGGCTGCGAGATCGGCAAGGTTGTTCAGCCCATCCGCGCAGGACAGCACGTTCACGTGCACAACCTGAAAACGAAGAGGTGGTAATTGGCCATGACAGACCGGAAAATTTACGCATATCGAAGGGAAAATGGGCGGGTGGGCGTGCGCAATCACGTCATCATCCTCCCCGTGGATGACATCTCCAACGCGGCCTGCGAGGCCGTAGCCAACAACATCAAGGGAACACTGGCGCTGCCCCATGCCTATGGCCGCTTGCAGTTCGGGGAAGATCTTGATCTGTTCTTCCGGACCATGATCGGCATCGGGAGCAATCCCAACGTCGCCGCCGTGGTCGTCATCGGCATTGAAGCGGGCTGGACCCAGCGCATCGTCGATGGCATCGCAAAGACCGGCAAGCCCGTGGCAGGCTGCTGGATTGAGGGCAAGGGCGATATCCAAACCATCGCTGAGGCTTCGCTCAAGGCCAAGGAGTTCGTGCAGTGGGCCACGGAGCTGCAGCGAGTGGAATGCAAGCTCAGCGAGCTCTACATCAGCGTCAAGTGCGGCGAATCCGATACCACCACCGGTCTGGCGAGTTGCCCCACAGTGGGAAATGTTCTCGATAAGCACTGTGCGCTGGGTGGAACCGCCTCGTTTGGAGAAACCACCGAACTCACCGGCGCCGAGCACATCGTAGCCGCCAAGGCCGCCAACGAAGAGGTTCGCAAGCAGTTCATGGCTGCCTTCGAGGATTACACCCGTCTGGTCTTTGCCCAGAAGATCGACGATCTCTCTGAGTCGCAGCCAACCAAAGGCAACATCGCCGGCGGACTCACCACCATCGAAGAAAAGGCTCTTGGCAACGTTGAGAAATTGGGCAAGAAGACAAAATTTGTCGGATGCCTCAAGCCGGCCGAGGGGCCTGCCACCCCTGGCATGTGGTTTATGGACACTTCCAGCGCTGCCGCTGAAGCGGTCACCCTATGGGCGGCTTCGGGGGCCGTGGTCCATCTCTTCCCCACCGGCCAGGGAAATGTCATCGGCAATCCCATCGAGCCCGTGATTAAACTCTCCGGCAATCCCAAGACCGTGGCCAGCATGAAGGAGCACATCGACCTGGATGTCGCTCCCATTCTGCAGGGAGAGATGACCCTCGATCAGGCTGGAGACGCTCTCATCGATATGATCGTGCGCACAGCCAACGGCAGACTAACCGCAGCCGAATCGCTCGGCCATCGCGAATTTGTGATGACCAAGTTGTATCGCAGCGCCTGATTCGTTTTGCAACCGGCGCGAGGCCCGGCGCAGCAAACCGGGCCTCACGCCTGTCATCGGCAGGAGTGTATGGGGCGATACTCGAAGAAATCCCTTGAGATCCAGGTTCAGCATCTCGCTCAGGCCGCTGGCGTGCCTGCAGAGGATGCGGTCATCTTCGCGTCCTCGCTGGTCGATGCGGATCTGCACGGCGTCTCCACGCATGGCGTTTCGCGGCTCAGCATCTACCTGCGCCGAATTCAGGAAGGTCTCATCGATCCGGCGGCGCCGCTTACGGTCGATCGTGAGCGTGGCAGCGTCCTGGCGCTCAACGCGGGCAACGGTCTCGGTCAGGTGCAGGCCCGCAAGGCCCTGGACCGGCTTATCCCCTTGGCCCGTCAAAACGGCGTAGCGGCTGCCACCATCCGCAACTCGCAGCACTTCGGGGCTCTCTCCTGGTACTGCAATGCCGCGGCGGAGCAAGGCCTGGTACTGCTGGCAATGACCAACTGCGAGCCGGCCATGTCGCCCGCCGGCGGCTATGAGCCCTTCTTCGGCACCAATCCCATCGCCGCATCGTTTCCCACCCGGCGGGGCTTTCCGGTGAAGATCGATCTTGCTACCTCGATTGTCGCTCGGGGAAACATCATCGCCGCGCAAAAGAAAAATCAGCCCATCCCTGAAGGTTGGGCGCTCGATCCCGAAGGTGAGCCGACTACCGATCCCCAGGCTGCTTTGCTGGGCACCGTCCTTACCATGGCCGGCCACAAAGGCTACGCTCTGGCCATGATGGTAGAGCTCTTCAGCGGCGTCTTGTCCGGCTCGGCCGTGGGATCCAACGTAGGATCCATGTACAAGCATCTCAACCGCGCCCAGAACGTCGGCCACTTCTTTTGCCTCTTCGATATCACCGCTTTCCTGGAATATGACGAGTATCTTGAGCGCATGGATGAAACTATCCACCTTATCAAGTCATCTAGAAAGCGTAGCGGAGTGGAAGAGATTCTGGTTCCCGGCGAGCGGTCGGCAAGAGTAGCTGCACAAAACCTCGCGCAAGGAGTTCCCCTCTCACCCGACACTCTTTCAGAGCTGGAGCAGTGGTGTCGGCGGCTGAAAGTCGAGTTCAACTGCCATGAGGTGGCTAGATGCACGATATCCTGATCTCTGAAGCTATCGAAGGAGCGGCCGTAGACGAGCTCCGTGAACGGTTCCGCGTCCGCTATCTGCCGGAGGCATGGAAAAATCCGCAGCTTCTGGCCGAAACAATCGGCGACTGCCGCGCCCTTGTCGTTCGCAATCAGACCCCAGTTACGGCGGAGCTGATGGACGCTGCCCCCGCGTTACAGGTGATCGGGCGCGCCGGTGTGGGCTTGGACAATGTCGACGTGGAGTATGCCCGCAAAAATGGAATCGTGGTCTGCTCGACGCCGGACCAGAATGCCATCAGCGCCGCCGAGCTTGCCCTTGGACTGATGCTCGCACTGGTCCGCTTCATTCCCGCTGCCAACCACGACACCAAAGAGGGGAACTGGAATCGCCGGGCCTTCGTCGGCGCCGAGCTCTATGGCAAAACCCTCGGCATCGTCGGCGCGGGCAAAATTGGCTATCTCACCGCCCGCCGCGCCCGCGCCTTCGGCATGAGCGTGCTGGCCTGCGATCCCTTCCTCAGCCAGGACAACGTGCTCCTGGCCGACCTTCAGGCGGAGTTGGTCTCTCTGGAGCAGTTGTTTGAGCGCGCAGACATCGTCTCCTGCCATCTTCCAGCCACGCCACAAACAGCCGGCCTCCTGAGCGCTGCGTACTTCGACAGAATGAAGCCGACCGCATATTTCGTCAATACTTCCCGCGGTCAGGTCGTCTGCGAGCCGGATCTCATCGCTGCGCTCAAGGCTGGCCGGCTGGCCGGCGCTGCGCTTGACGTTCGCGCCGTCGAGCCGCCGCAGAAGGGCGAGTTGGAGTCCATGTCTAACGTGATCCTCATGCCCCATATCGGAGCCTGGACACGCGAAGCCCAGGATCGCGTCACCGTGGCCATCTGTAATGACATAACCCGCGTATTGCTTGGCGAACCAGCGCTCAACGCTGTCCACCAGGCCGTGCCGCAGCGTACAACCACTCACCAAACGGTCTAAGGATTCAACCCTGGCATACCGCTCAGTACCGAGCCTATGCCTCGAACTGCCGAAAAGGAAAAGACGATGCCCTCCAGTCTCACTCCGGGAAAGATCGCCGGCCTCAAGACAGTAGCCAATCCTCGCGGAGTCATTGCAGCCCTCGCTCTTGACCAGCGCGGTCTGCTCAAGAAGATGCTGGCCAAGGAGATGAGTGGGGGCACACCCTCCGATGCCATGGTCTCGGAGTTCAAGTGCATTGTCACCGATGCGCTTACCCCTCACGCATCTGCAATTCTTTTGGATGTGGAGTATGGTTTGCCCGCCGTGGCGCATCATAACGGCAAAGGCGTTCTGCTCGCCTATGAAAAGTCCGGTTACGACGCAACCGCGCCGGAGTTTCTTCCCAGCCTGACCGAAGGCTGGTCTGTCTTGCGCCTCCGTGAAGCAGGAGCCACCGCAATCAAGATCCTTCTTTATTACTCCCCATTTGAGAATGCCTGGATAAACGAACAAAAACAGGCATGGGTGGAGCGCGTGGGAGCCGAGTGCCGCGCCCTCGACATTCCTCTCTTCGTCGAATTGCTGGCCTACGGAGCCGGTGAAGATGAAAATTCGCTGAGTTACGCAAAACGCAAACCGGAGATCGTCATTCGATCCATCCAGGAGTTCACCGCCGACCGCTATGGCGCGGATGTGCTCAAACTGGAGTTTCCAGTTCGCATGCAGTTCGTTCCCGGCACAGAAAACTATCTAGGACAAGCGGCCTACTCCCGCGAACAAGCCGCGGAGCACTTCCGGCGCGCCGCAACTGCGGCCACCCGGCCGTTTGTGTATCTCTCCGCCGGCGTTACCAGCAGTGCATTCCTTCAGGGTCTCGAATTCGCCCTGCAGAGCGGCGTCCAGTTCCACGGAGTGTTGTGCGGCCGCGCCACCTGGCAAGATGGCGTTCCCGTCTTCGTGCAGAAGGGCGCGCAGGGGTTGCGCGAGTGGGCCACGACCCAAGGCGCGGAAAACATCCATAAGTTAAACAAGGTATTGGAATCCGCATCGCCGTGGCAGGAGAAGTTCGATACTTCGATCGCCTGAAGATTCCGGACCCCAGCCTACCGCATCCGGCAAGCAGCCTCAGCCCTGTGCGGCTTGCACTCGGGTCATCGTCCGGTACTGCCGCGCGAGCACAAAAAGGGCTATCGTTCCTGCCAGCGGCATCAGTGCGGCGATCATGAAGACGAACCGGTACGATCCCTGATCCACCAGATAACCCGTCAGCAGTGGAAACAGCAATCCAGTCAGTCCGCTGGCAACGCCACTCAGCCCGGTTGCGCGGCCCACCTCCTCGTCGGCGAACAAGTCAGTGATCGCTCCATACATGTTGGCGGAGAGGAAGTTGTGAGCGAAGATGGCCAGGCTGATCACCATCAGCGCAACCACCGGGCTTGCAACGAACGGCACCGCAAAGCTGGCCAGGCAGAACCCGCTGCTGAAGTACATGGTCACCTTACGCACCCTCGGCAGACTTGCGCCGCGGCGCTCCAGCCAGCCGGCAGACCATCCTCCGGCCACGCCGCCAATACTGCCCAGGAAGAATGGAATCCAAGAGAGTTCCCCAATCTTGGTCATGCTCATATGCCGGGCGCTGTAAAGATAACTAGGCAGCCAGTACCAATAAAACTGAATTACCGGTCCAATAAGTGCGCGGCAGACCATCACCGCCCATGTCGAAGACCGTTGCAGCATCATCTTCAGTGGTATCCGCGCCTTCTCGGTCCCTTTCACCTCATGGGTCCCGTGCTTAGGATAGGCAAGCCACCACAGCACGACCCACAAAACTCCAAGCGACGCCGGCACAAAGAAGGCGGTGCGAAAGCCGTCATGCTGCGCCAGGTAGACGATCAGCGGCGGCGCAACCACAGCCCCTATCACGCTGCCACTGTTAAAGATGCCT
>JBMFGX010000058.1:0-633 GCA_049977105.1 Acidobacteriaceae bacterium
GATCGACGCCGCGCGAGACGATGTCTGCGAGCAGTTCGGTGATCACCGTGGAGTTCTCCGTGGCGCCCTCGCGAATGCCCAGCACATGCTTGTTGCCTTCGCTGTCCACGCCCACCGCGCCGATCATGGTGTGGTCGCCCAAGACGAGTCCGTCGACATAGATCACCAGCAGCTTCAGGTCGTCGAAACGCCGTGACAGCAGCGCTTCCACCTCCGCTTCCGAGGCTTCTGCCACCCGGCGACTTACAGCCGACTTACTAACGCCCGCGGTCTCGGCCATCGCCGGGATGACTTCCTTGTAGTTGCGCGTGGAGACGCCGCGCATCAGAATCTCCAGCATCCGCGCCCCCGTTGCGCTGTGGTTTTGCATGGCCGCATAAGCGGGAACGTCGACCTCACGGCCCGCTGCTCCCTTCCTGCGCAAGCGTGGCCGGTCTACTTGCAGCTTGCGGTCGCTCAGAAACACCTGCCCTCGTTGACGGCCATAGAACACCACCTCTGAGTTGCGCCGCTTGCCCTGCTGCGGCGGACCTCCCGCAGCCTCCATCGCCGACAACTGCAAAACCGCCTGGATGGTGGCTCGGCCAGTGACGTCGATCAACTCGTCGCAGGCCAACTGGCACTGCTCGATCA
>JBMFGX010000058.1:643-10833 GCA_049977105.1 Acidobacteriaceae bacterium
AGCCCCTGCCCGTTCTTGACCAGAAAGCTGGCCAGTTGCTGTTCGTTGATTTTCCCTTGCTTGCGTATCGTATGGTACGTTTTCTTCACGGCGGTTCTCCCTTCAAGGTTTCGCAACCCGATTCTTTCAGAATCAGGCTGGACCGCCGCTCAACTTTCAACTACAGCCGGGACACCCTCAACTGCTGTTCCATAACACTTTTTTTATGTTGGTTGCGAGATTAGAGCAATACTTTCCCCGGATAGCCGTGATGTTATTTATTTACGACCAGCCACCTGAATATGCAAAATGGCGGCTAACGGAAGATCTCTTTTACCTTACTGATGAGACCACGTGAGGTGGGAGTGTTCTCCACGCTTATGGTTTCGGCGAATTGCTGAAGAAGTTCCCTTTGCTGGCGGGTCAGCCGGGAAGGAGTTTGCACGCGGAGTTCAACAATGAGGTCGCCTTTGCCATGCGCGTTGAGGTGAGGGACTCCTTTGCCCCGCAGCTTGATCTCATGACCGCTCTGCGCGCCTTCGGGAACTTTGATAGTTTCGACCGCATCGAGAGTCTCCAGTTTAAGTTCGGCACCTAGAGCGGCCTGAGGGAAGCTGATGGGTATGATGCAGTGAAGGTCGTCCCCATCACGTTCAAAGAACTTGTGGGGCTTGACTTCGAGTACGACGTATAAGTCGCCGTTGGGGCCCGAGAAGCGGCCAGTCTCCCCTTCACCAGAATAACGGATGCGGGTACCGCTCTCTACCCCAGCGGGAACCTTGACCAGGATCTTGTGCTCGCTGGTGACGCGAGAGTCACCTTTACAGTTAGGGCAGGGTGTGCGGATCACCGAACCTGTTCCGCCGCAAACCGGGCAGGTTCGTGCGACGGCAAAGAAGCCCTGTTGAGAACGGATCTGGCCGCGACCTCCGCACTGCTGACAAGTCTCAGGCTGTTTACCTTTGGCCGAGCCGGTACCGCGACAGTCTTCGCAGACTTCCGCACGGCGGATCGTGATCTCGCGCTCGACTCCGAAGACAGCCTCTTCAAACTCGATTTTCATGTCGAACTTCAGGTCTCGTCCGCGTTGTTGGCGTGTAGCGCGGCGCCCTGCGCCACCCATGTTAAACATCTCGCCGAAGAGGTCGCCAAAGATATCGTTGAGGTCTCCGCCCTGGAATGGATTACCGCCGGGGAATCCACCGGTTCCGCTGACGCCAGCGTGTCCGAAGCGATCATACGCGGCACGCTTCTCTGCGTCGGAGAGAACCTGATAGGCTTCGCTGCACTGCTTAAACTTCTCTTCCGCCTCGGGATTGTTGGGGTTGCGATCGGGGTGGTACTGCATGGCGAGCTTGCGGTAGGCGCTCTTGATCTCGGCATCGGAGGCGGTGCGTTCGACACTTAGGATCTCGTAGTAGTCGGTTTTCGTGGTTTCGGTTGCCATTCGTGAATCCTGAAGCCTCTTTGATGGGACGATGGTGAAGTGTGGGTGTTGAAAGGTGGGATTTCCAGCGGAGGTTACCCGATGGTCACCGTCCCCATCGATTGTTTGGCTACACCTTTCATATAATTGAAAATAAGGGTTTTATAGTTTTTACGGCAGATGGCGCCTTGTTTTTGGAAGAGATCCAGCTGGTGCTGGAGGTGGTGCGGCCGATTTTGTGCGAATTGGGTCGGGTACTCTGGAAGGCGGAGATTGAGCCGGTGGCTGGAGAGGAAGCAGCCGGGCTCCATGAGGCGCAGCTGTGGAGGGGTTGCCTGGATTGGAGTCGTGACATCACTCGCTCCTCTGGAGGGAGTTGGTGGCGATTTTGACCAGTGCGGGGCGCAGGAGTTTGTCGCGGAGTTTATAGCCGCGACGAATCTCTTCGAGGACCTGGTGGTCGGGGTGTTCGGCAGTTTCGATGCTGCCCAGAGCCTCG
The DNA here is from genome assembly GCA_049977105.1 of Acidobacteriaceae bacterium. Classification (GTDB taxonomy): domain Bacteria; phylum Acidobacteriota; class Terriglobia; order Terriglobales; family Acidobacteriaceae; genus Granulicella. The sequence goes on from JBMFGX010000058.1 coordinate 2,548, forward strand.
TGGATTCTGGGATCGAACTGTGCTCCGACGGCATCGACCGGTTGGACGTTGAGGCTGCGAAGGGCGTCTTCCATCTGTTTGACGATGAGTTGCACGCCGGTGCGAAGCTGGGCGACGTCGCCGTCCGAGGCTAAGGCCAGGGCAAAGTTATCGAGGACGCCGAGGAACGGTTCGATGGCGGACTGGATGGCGAAGTCGCGAATGTCCTGACGTTCCTTGGCCTCGCGTTTGCGAGTGTTGTCGAACTCGGCCTGGAGGCGTGCGAGGCGGTCTTGCGATTGGGAGAGCATCTGGGCCAACTGATCCCGCTCGGTGCGAAGCTGATCGAACTCACTGGGGAGTTCCAGCGGCTCCGATGGAGCTGTGGAGGGTTCGGAATCAAGCTGACTGGTTTCGGTTGGTTCCATCTGTTCGGTATTCATCTTCTTTTCCTTCTTGCTGGAGGGGTTTCGCGGCCAATGTTTCAAGCGATCTCTGACGGTCGTCATGGATTTTTCCTGTCGGTCTACGTGGGTGATCAGGGAGACGGCGGAGCGGATTGCCCGGTATCGATTCGCTGCAAGAGTTGGGCGATGTAGCCCACGGCGCTGATGGCGCTCTCATAGTCCATACGTTTGGGGCCGAGAATGGCGACGGCGCTATCCCCGGAGATCTGCGCGGGGGCGGCGATGAGGACGAGGCCTGCCATGCTGGGATCCTGCTGTTCGAGGTTGAAGACGACGCGGATGGAGTGTTCGCTGGTATCGATGTAGGCGTTGAGCAGATCGACGAGACGCTGCTTTTCTTCGAGAGCGGAGAGCATGGAGCGGAGCCGATCGAGGCTGGCGGGAAGGTCGAGTAGATTGACGACGCCGTCGATGTAAACGGAGGGCTGCTGGACAGAGTCGGGTGGCAGGGTGCAGGACCAGAGGCGGTTTGCGTCAACAGCGGTATGGGCGTCGGATAGCTGGCGGCAGGCGGCGCGGTCGAGATCGATGCGGCGTGCCAGTTCGCTGCGAACACGGCTAATGCTCCAGCCGCGGAAGTGCGTATTGAGGTAATTGGCTGCAGCTTCAAGCTGGAGTGGGGACAGATCCTGTGATGTTTCGGGGTCGAGGGTCAGGACGCGATCGCGCACCATACCGCTGCGGGTGACCAGAACGGCGAGGATCCGGCGAGGGGCGAGCCGGCTGAAGTGGATGTGCTCCAAGACGTCAGAGGACGCAGCGGCGCCGATGGCAAGGCCGACGCCGCTGGAGAGCGAGGCGAGTACGTGGGAGGTGCGCTCGAGGAGGGCGGAGGTTCCGGCGACACCGGCGAAGCTGGTGTCTATTCTGGCCTGCAGGGCCTCGCGATGGGTTTGAAGATCAGCCCGGATGGTTCCAGGAAGTGCTTGTGCCTGTGTTAGTTGACCCACATAGAGGCGGAAGGCCTCGGCGGAGGGAATGCGCCCGGCGGAGGTGTGGGGTTGTTCCAGAAGGCCGGCATCGGCCAGCTCGGCCATCTCGTGGCGGATGGTAGCGGAGCTGATGACGTTAGCAAAGGCCGATTGCGCGAGCATGCCTGAGCTGACCGGCTCGCCAGTGGAGATGTAACTCTCGACGATAGCGGTCAGGATCTCGCGCTGGCGGTTGGTGATCGGCCTGGGCATTGGATTTCTCTACTTTAGATTAGACCCACTGCAACCGGGAAAGGTCGCAGTGGGGGTGGTAGGAGGGATGCGGAAGTCGGCAACGGGAGCGGTGCAAGGCGGTCAGGAGATTTCCATGACCATGTCGCTCTTTGATGTCAACTGCTGGGTGCGGGCGACGATTTTTTCCGCGATGGCGAGAAACTCTTGTGCGCAGGTAGTAGCGGCTCCTCCTGCAGCAGCGGGAAGTCCTCTATCGCCGTCGGTACGGATCTGCGGATCGAGGTCGACGGAGCCGAGGAAGGGAAGTTTGAGCTGTTCAGCGGTCTGTTTTGTTGCTCCGGCACCAAAGACATCGATGACAGAGCCATCGGGAAGCTTCATCTGAGACATGTTTTCGACCAGCCCGATGATCTCGACATTGGTTTGGCGGAACATCTCGATGGCTTTGCGAGCATCCTCCAGAGCGACGGCGGAGCCGGTGGAGACAACGATGGCACCGCTGAGGGGGACCGTCTGGACCAGGGAGATGACGACGTCGCCGGTACCTGGGGGAAGGTCGATGAGCAGGAAATCGAGATCTCCCCAAGCGACCTGTTGGAGAAACTGGCGGAGGATCTGGTGCAATCGGGGTCCGCGCATGATGATGGGAGTGTCGCCGGGGGAGATGAGGCCGATGGAGATGAATTTGACTCCGTGGGCGAGGATGGGCTCCATCTGATTTTCGCCGATGATGTTGGGGGAGCGTGTGGCTCCGAGCATGGTGGGCACGTTGGGCCCATGGATATCGGCGTCGATGAGTCCGACGCGATGGCCGAGCCGGCTGAGTGAGACGGCGAGGTTGACGGCGACGGTGGTTTTCCCGACCCCCCCCTTTCCTGACCCAATGGCCAGGATATGGCGGATACCAGGAAGGCGTTGTGGGGTTGGGGGCGCAGGTACTTGAGGATGGGACATAGAAACCTCTTTGGGATGAACAGTTTGTGGTTCTGGAATGGTATGGAGGGTGAACTTCAGATTGACCAACCGGGTGGCATGGCAGCGCGGTGTTCCCTGGTGCGTGTCATTTCTTCAGCGCGCATCTGTCGACGTCTGAGCGCGGAGTGGTAGCGGCGGATCTGGTGATCGGTCTCCGGGATGACTTCAGGGACTTCGAGGTGATTTCCTGCCTGATCAACGGCGACGAAGGTGAGGTACGCGGAAGAGACGTGGCGAAGGGTCTGGGCGCGAACATCTTCTACCATGGCTTTGACCCCGACCTCCATGGAAGTGCGGAAGGCGCGATTGACGCTGGCCTTGAGGATGAGCAGATCGCCGACGTGGACGGGAGCGACGAAGTCAACGTGATCCATGGAGGCGGTGACGGTGAACGCCTGGGCGTGGCGGCTGGAGGCAGTGGCGGCGACCAGGTCAATGAACTGCATCAGTCGGCCACCGAAGAGGTTGCCGAGAGCGTTTGCGTCGGCGGGAAAGATGATTTCGCTGCGCTCGGCCTGAGAGGCGCTGACTGGGCTTGCGTGGGGTCTATCGGACATTCTTCCATTGTAATGGCTGTGTATTTGCATCGGGCGAGGGCGTGCGGCATTCTAACTGCATGGACAGAGTGGCGATGTTGCGCGAGATTTTAGAGCAAAATCCGAAGGATGCGTTTGCGCGCTATGGATTGGCGATGGCCCATGCAGCGGAGGGAAGGACGGATGAGGCGCTGCGAGAGTACGACGTCACCCTGGAGCAGAACCCGGATTATGTACCTGCGTTTCAGATGTCAGCGCAGTTGCTGCTGAGGATGGGACGGCTGGAGGAGGCGAGGGAGCGGTTGCAGGCGGGACTAGCGGCTTGTGAACGAACCCAAAACGCCCATGCAGAGAGCGAGATGCGGGAGATGCTGGAGCAGTTGGGTTAGTGGAAGCGGTTCTTTACGGCGACGAGAGATGCGAAGAGAGGTTGCCGGCCTGCAAGGGTCCAGATCTTTTTGCGCTATTGGGGCTGAATTGAGCAGAGCGTAAGGCGTTTTCGATAGGCTGATAAGAGATATGGCTGAGAGGATTCCAGGTACGATGCAGGCGGTAGTGTACAGAGAGGTGAATGTTGTTCGCACCGAGACGATTCCGGTTCCGGAGATTGGCCCGGGCGAGGTGCTGGTGCGGATTGACACCTGCGGAATCTGCGGGACGGACCTGAAGAAGATACACAGCGGATCGCATTCGGCTCCGCGGGTCTTCGGTCATGAGATGGCAGGGACGATTGCAGCGGTGGGCCGAGGCGTGCGTGGGTTTGGGGTGGGAGATCGGGTGATGGTCTTTCACCACATTCCTTGCGGAGTTTGCTTTTACTGCCGGAAGAAGACCTTTGCGCAGTGCGAGAGATACAAGAAGGTGGGTACTACGGCGGGGTTGGGTGAAGCCGCGGGAGGCGGCTTTGCGGAGTACATCCGGGTGATGGATTGGATTGTGGGCGACGGTGAGATGCCGGCTGGTCTGATCCATATACCGGACGATATTCCGTTTGAGCAGGCGGCGTTTATCGAGCCTGTGAACACGTGCTTCAAGGCGATTCGACTGTTGGAACTGGAGCCGGATGATACGGTGCTGGTGATGGGCCAGGGGAGCATCGGGATTCTGTTGGCTGCGTTGGCGCGGCAGACGGGCGCGACGGTTCTGACGTCTGATCTTTATGCGGAGAGGCATGCCCTTGCGGCGCAGTTTGGGCTGGATCATCCTTTGGATGCTCGTGGGGATGTGGTTGCGGCGTGCAAGGCAGCCAGCGAAGGGCGAGGCGCCGATGTGGCGCTGCTGGCGGTGGGCTCTGATGCGCTGATTGCTACGGCGATGGAGGCGATTCGGCCGGGTGGGAGGGTGATGCTGTTTGCCAGCACGCAGCATGGTTCAGCGGCGTTTGATCCGGCGGCGGTGTGCATGGACGAAAAGACGTTGATGGGCTCTTATTCGGCGTCGGTAGCGATTCAACAGGAGGGGATTGATCTGGTGTTTGAGGGGTATCGATCCGGCAAGCTGGATCTGACTCGGCTGATCTCACATCGGTTTGCGTTGCAGGATGCTGCGAAGGCGATCGAATTGGCGTCGCATCCGCAGGCCGACTCGATGAAGATTGTGCTGAAGCCATAGCCGCTGAGGTGGGAGAGCGTGCGCAGCTTGGCTTTGGGTGAGGGCAAGAGCACGGGAAGGGATTGGGGCAGGTCTGCGCCTGAGTTTGGGATGTGATTCTGCGCAGAGACGAAGGTGGACCTGGGTTGCCGGAGCCCAGCGATACGGATGAAGCGCTGCTTATTGGGCGAACTCAAGGAGAAGGAAGAGCAAGATCCAAAGCACGCCCATGGCGTGCCAGTACCAGACGGTGGTATCGACCACGACCTGCCGGGTGGAGAGAGCGCGGGAGAGTTGCAGCGCAGCCAGCGCTGCGATGAGAGCAGCGACGCCAAGAAAGAGATGTATAGCGTGGGTGATGGTGATGAGATAGAAGAAGTGGCTGCTGGGATTGGAGCCAAAGAAGACATGTTGTGCTGCCAGTTGGTCCAAGGCGATCCACTGGCCGGTGAGGAAGAGCACGCCCAGGAGAAGGGTAACGGAGAGCCAGAGGGTAGCGCGAGAGGAGACGGGTCGACCGAGTCCGAACCACTCATCCATGGCATCGACGGGATGGAACATGGCTGAGCGCGCAGCCTCCGCGGTGACGGAGCTGAATATAAGGGCAATGGTATTTAGCCACAGGATGGAGGGGATGGCGGTGGGGCGCCAGTAGGGGATGGAATGGTCGTAGGGGTCAAAGCGGCCAGTTGTTCTGGCGACGAAGAAGACGCTGATGAGGGCGACTAAGAGGACGAGGTCACCGCCAAGAGCGAAGAGGAGCCCGATGCGAGCCTGGGAGAGACGTTCGTTGGGTCCGCGGTGACCGCGCGGGCGGCTACTCCAGTTGTCGCCATCCCCTTCACCGTTGCCGCCGGTTCGTTTGTCCGTGGGAGGGCGGTTTCCATGGTTGCCGTCGCTGATGCGGTGGCGGTCAATCTCCGGCGGTGTAATGGTGTACGGCATAGCGCTGGAAGACCCCGGCAAACATTCTTGTGCCATTTAATTTACTCCGCTTTGTTGTCAAACGCAGCAGAGGAGCTTTGTGGAGATGGAGATTTATGGTGAGATTGCATGGAATGACGGAATGATTGGCGGTTGAACGCCAGCGGCTGAGCCGGGAAACGATCGGTTGGAAGCAGAAGCCAGCCGCAGGGATACGGGACGAGGCTACGCAAGTGATGGTAGCCAGAGGCTGGGGTGAGTTTGGGTTGGTTAGTAGTCTGTGCGCGGGGATGCTGGAGGGGTGAAGGAGTGGGGGTTTAACGAGGCAGGGCGGATTGATGGTTAGAGATCTGCGGAGGGGTTGGGTAAGCGCGAAGGGCAAAAATCTGCTGAGTTTATGGGGTCGAACGTGGCTTTGGAGGTTTGAAGGGGCGAGGCTGGCGGTCGCAAGTCAGTGAGATGGGTGTTCGACGCCCATGGTGAAGACCGTATGGAGGCAGATGGCGGCTGTAGTGGGATGAAAGGAAAGGCTGAGGATGTCGGCCGGGGTTCCGGGAAGCAGAAGGCCGCGGCCGCTGATGAACCGGCCCGGATTCGAGGTTGCCATGAGAAAGGCGTCCGGCAGGGAGCAGACGGAGTTGTTCAGGAGCCAAGCGAGATCGTCGGCAAGAGAAGAGGCGGATCCTGCGAGGATATCCGATCCGGCCATACACAGGCGGCCGTCGGGGTGGAGTTCCACTGCGCCGCCGATGGGCGAGGTGTAGTTGCCCGGTGGCATTCCGGCCAGGGCGACGCTGTCTGAGACGAGCACGCTGCGCTGGATGCCTTTGGCGCGCAGCATGGAGCGGAGGGTGTCGGCGGGCAGATGGTGACCGTCGGCGATGAAGGTGGCTGTAAGCCGATCGTCTGCGAGTTGTGCCCACAGAAGGTTGGGATGACGGGGCAGCATGGTGCTGACACCGTTGCCCAGGTGGGTGGAGAGGGTTGCTCCGGCGTCGACGGCGCGGTGAATCTGCTCCGGAGAGGCGTGGGTGTGACCTATGGAGACGCGGACGCCTTGCTGGGTGAGGGCCGCGATGTACTGCGGAGCATGTTGCCAGTGGGGAGAGAGGGTTACGAGGCCGACGAGGTTGTGCGAGGACTGTTGCCAGCGGTTGACCTCGGCGAGGTCAGGGGGACGAACATGTTTGCGGGGATGTGCGCCGCGCGGGCCGTCCTGGGGAGAGATGTGTGGACCTTCGAGGTGGACGAAGGGGATGGCGTGGGCGACCAGAGGGTCCGACTGGCGAGCGCGGTCTATAGCGGTGAGGGCGGCGACGATGCGGTGTTCGGATGCGGTGATGAGGGTGGGCAGAAAGGTGGTGGTTCCGGCTGTGAGGAGCCGGTGGGTAAGAGAGATGACCGTGTCGACGTCGAGAGGATCCTGGTTGAGGTCGAAGCCTGCGTATCCATTGACCTGGAGGTCAATGAAGCCCGGCGCGAGCCATTGGTCTGGCTGATTGGGCGGAGTGTGGATGTCCTGGGCCGATAGATCTTCGATGCGTGAGATCAAACCATCCTGGATGGTGATTCGAGTGGGTTGGCCGGTGAAGATGTTGCGGCCCGCGATGGAGTGAGTGCTCATCCTGACTGACTCAGTTTAGCTGCTTGATTTCGGGCTGATGCTGTGCAAGGTTGGGGAGGGAACGGTCGGGTGATCTCTGCGTCTCCGTTCAGCTTCCGACGGTGACCGTGGCCGCATTGACGTTCTAGCGATGCCGTCCTGTGGGAAGCTAACATCCTGCGAACCCACACGTCAAAGAGCGAGCTGTGGGGCACCCGCTTTGTTACGGGGCGGAAAGACCGGATGTGGGCCGCCCGCCGAGGGTCGCTGCGCCCAATGGAGAGAAAATCTGCATCCCCCGTCGCTCGGTGGGCATGTTCCGTCCAGGTTTCAAAGAGCAAGGCTCCATTCAGGATGACAAATATAAGGTAAATAAATATAAAAAAACAGGATAATTTTTTGATACTATCTGTACGAGTCCTGCACAGATACGAGGATTCAAGCACTTACAAAAAAATCCTACACGGAATCTGCACAGAACGAGTCAAACGATGGAGGCGAATTATGGCAAATGGGTATTTACTTAACGCAGGTAACCACAACCTGTAGTGTTTCTGCTCATGGAAGATTATCCGCGAGATCTGCTGGAACTTGAGAGTACCGAAATCTGAAGGTGTGTGTCATGCGACCAATCGCGTTCCTTCAGCTCTGGACAGGTCAAGGCGAGAACGGATGAATTTCACGAGGATTGGGGTATTGGTGTCAGCTGCGAGAAAATCCGGGAGGGTATTGCGCAATGCGATGGCGGTGACCTGTTCCGAGGGAGCCAGCCCTGGTCGGATAGTGCGGATCCAAGATCCGAAAGATTGCCAGATCAGTTTGGGATGGGTCGCGGAGAGTATCTGCAGGAGGCCCTGTGCGATGAGTCCGAGTTGGATGTGGCGCTGATAGGCGTCGATCTTGCGTCGGACGGCGTTTCGATAAGCCTCCGATTTGCGGTGCAGGTGCTGGTTTCCGCTGACCCGTCTTAAGTCAAGTCCTAAAAGTTCTGTAGATTGTCTTTCCTTGGGGTAGTTGTTGCTTGTTCTTGTTGGTTGAGGGGCCGG
>JBMFGX010000059.1:0-10574 GCA_049977105.1 Acidobacteriaceae bacterium
CCAACAAGTATCACGGCCTCTTATGGTATAGCTACAACAGTGATGGGTTGGACGCAAACGACTTCTTCCAGAATCTTCTGGATGTTCCGAGAAGTAAGGCGGTGTCTAACCAGTATGCCGCGCAAATTGGTGGCCCGATTCTACGGAATAAGCTCTTCTTCTTCGCTGATACGGAAGGCATACGGTATACACTGCCGGTATCCGACTATGAAAACTATCCGGCAGCGCAGCTGCAGAACACGATTCTGAATACGCTTCCCGGGGGGCCGACAGGGCCCGGAGCGACTCTCTATAGCGACTTATTCAAGGTGCTTCAGGGGGCTCCAACATATTCGACGGCAACGCCTGTCACAAATGGTCCTGGCCCTCTTCAGGATGGCTCAGGCACATTGGGGTGCGGCAGCATTGCCGGTACACCTGTTTTCGGTGTTCCAAATGAATACTTTGGTGCGGTCCCAGCCGGTTCTGCCGTAGGCTCGATGGCAATTCCCTGCGTGAATACAGCCCTGGCTACTGCATCGGGAACAAACACGGAATATCTGGTTATGGGACGAGTCGACTGGCAGCTGAACGATCACCATGAGGCGTTTGTGCGTATTACGAAGGATGCCGGCTTTCAGCCCACATTCGTAAGCGCCATTTCGCCCTTGTACGATACAGTCAGCAAACAGCCAACCTATACGGGACAACTAAACGATACCTATACATTCACGCCCAATCTGACCAACGAATTCATTCTTTCTGGATTGTGGTATTCCAATGTCTTCAATCACCCAAACCCCACCGCGGTGCTTGCAGCGTCACCCACATCGTTTCATGATCCGAATGATGCAGGCACAAACTCCCAGGCGGGTCTTGGCGAGAATGGGTTTATGTCAGCCAAGTACCTGCATACTCCTCAGGGTACGGATGTGACGCAATGGCAGATTGTGAACAACACATCTTGGGTTAAGGGGAACCATAATGTGAAGTTCGGTGTAGACTTCCGACGCAATGACGTCAGCGATTACGATAACCAGATAGGCACCTTTGGCGGCACGTACACGTTTGGAGATGCATTGGATCTGGTCAACGGCGTACTGCCGGGTACTGCGAATTCGGATTATACTCTTACCTTTACCGACCTCCCTACAGCACATAGCGCTCTCTATAACATTGGTCTTTATGCACAGGACGAGTGGAGAGCGAGGTCAAACGTCGTTGTGGACTATGGTGTTCGTGTTGACAGGAATGGCAATCCAGCATGTACGACAAGTTGCTTCCCGTACTATGCTGGCACGTTCCCTCAGCAAGGCGTAACCCTTGACACGGCATACAACTCCACGATTACTCTGGGACACCGCAGCGCCTTCCTGGCGATAGAAAAAGCCATCATCCAGCCTCGCGTTGGGTTTAACTGGGATGTAACAGGCCAGGGAAAGACAGTAGTTCGTGGTGGATTTGGTATATTCGCCGATGAATTTCCTGATTTCATCATTGCAAGCCAGTATGGAGCCTTTCCGAATGTGTTCGCTCCATCCGTTGATAGTGGCAATGTTGCGGTTACAGGGTCGACTAGCGCGGTAGCAGGAGCGCAGGGGTCTTACCAGGCGTTCAACACTGGTTTCTCGCAAGGATATGGCGCCAACCAGTTAGCAGACTCGTTGCCAAGTGGTGTTAAGTTTGCTGAACCTACCTTTAATATCTTCACCAGCGACTTCAAGAGTCCGAAATATATGGAGTGGAGCTTCCAGGTGCAGCAGCAGTTGACGAGGACGAATGCTTTCATCATTTCATATGCTGGGAATCACGGGTACGACTTATTGATCGAAAACGGTCACCTGAATCAAAACCTTGGTGGCACGGCACTGGCGAATGGACAGGCGATCTTCCACCCCTCGAAGTATCAATCGTTCGGTGGGTTACCGCTCAGCTCTCCGGATCCAAGATTTGGCTCAATCGTGAAGACCACCAACCAAGCCATCTCCAACTATGATGGCGTATCGTTCACCTTCAAACATATCGATCAACGAGGGCTTACCGTAGATGCAAGTTATACCTATTCGCACGCGCTGGATGATATTTCAAATGGCGGCGTGGAAACGTTCGATGGAACCGCGATTGGAGAACAGATTACGCCTTACAGTGCTTCTGAGCTGATGTATTCGAACTCTGATTATGATATCCGGAATAATTTTGTGCTGGATGCCACCTATGTGGAACCAAATCATTTCAGAAATAAGATGGTGAACCTGGCAGCCGCCGGATGGACCCTAGCGGCTAAGGCGTACTGGAGATCGGGTGAGCCATTCAGTGTTATCAATACGGCAGCTCAGAACGCACTCTTCAATGGAACGGGACCACGCGGCACGATTCTCGCAGATGTTGTGAACAATAACTTCAATCATGTGTGTAAATCGTATGGCCATCCTTGCTTCCAGACGCCGGGAATCTTCAATGGAACAAACAGCCAGGACAATTTCGGGAACTATGCAAGGAACTCGTTTTATGGGCCCCACTATTCGGACGTGGATTTGAGCGTCTATAAGGATCTGCTGACGTGGACCAAGATGCAGTTTCAAATTGGGGCACAGATGTATGATCTTTTCAATCACCCCAATTTTGCTGCACCCGGCAACAATGCTTCCAACACAGCAACGCTCGGCCAGATCAGCAGCGATATCGAGGCGCCCACAAGCCCGTATGGAACATTTGAAGGATCTTCAGTATCCGGGCGTGTCATCGTTATCCAAGGACGGCTAACCTTCTAAACGGAAGTTTTAGCCTATTTGGAATGAATCTGGTAGGCCAGAGCCCCTCGTACCGGGGGCTCTGGCTCTTATGTTTCGTCTGATAGGGTCAGGGGACCGGTGAGCTGGAAGGTATTTGCTCGTTGTTGCCGTTCTCTTGTATAAGGTATTCATATGAAGTCTCTTAGTCCATCCTTCGTGCGAACCCGCCCTGCAGCAGCGCCATCGGCATTACCTCGTAAAACTCTTGTAGAGAGCGCAGTAGACGCGCTACGGCAGCGAATTATTGATGGGGAGTTTGAAGCGGGAGAATCGCTGAATCAAGTCACCATTGCGCGAGAATACGCCATTAGTCGCATCCCGCTTCGCGAGGCGATGCGTCAGTTGGAGGCGGAAGGGCTCTTGCGGTTCCAACCGGGGAGGGGCGCGGTGGTCTCTGGCCTTTCCATGAACGAGTTGAAGGATGTGATTGATCTGCGGGCCATGATTGAGCCGGATATCTCAGGAAAGGCCGTTCCGCATTTGACAACGGCAGACTTGGAGCAGGCGAAGCGGATTCTCGACGACTACGAGGCGGCGTTAAAGAAAAACGAGATTTCGAAGTGGGGTGAGTACAACTGGAAGTTCCATTCGACGCTGTGTGCGCCCAGTGGGTGCACAACCGCGATGGGGATCTTACAAAGTTTGCATTATCTGAATGAGCGTTATGCGAACATTCAGATATCAGTGACTCATTGGCAGCAGCGCGCAGCGAAGGAGCATCGGGAGATTCTTGCAGCATGCCGCAAGAGAGATCGTCCGAAGGTGATGAAGCTGGTTGAAGATCACATTCGGAGCGCAGGTCAAGCGTTGATTACATTTCTTGAGCAACATCGGCAAGCAAACGAGAAGGCCGCAGATTAGGCATCTGCTCACGATACAGAGCGCAGGCGGTTTCAGAGTCTCGGATAGCGGGAATGTCGAAGCGGTTATTTACGGGCTTCTATGGAGGCCGACAGCCAAACACCTCCAACCCAACAACCTTCCTGAGATAGGATGGAAGATCGAAAGTGCGAAAAGATCGGGAGATCACCACGCGAAGTGGTTTTGCTTACTCCGATGCCTGGCCAAAGGGGATCTCCATGGAGACCCCCACAACGTGTGTTTTGGGGTTTGCCATGGGACTGAGGGTGCTCAGGATTCTGCCGGATAAGGATTGTTTCCTCCCACAGCAGTGCTGGGCATGATGGTGCAGGACATAACCTCCGGCGAGGAAGCCTATGGTCTGGCCGATGATGACGTCGGATGGAAAGTGCTGGTTAGCGAGGATGCGAGCGATGCCAATGGTTTCAGCAAAGCCGTAGGCGGGAATGACAACATACCAGTGCGGGTACTCACCGGCCAAGACGCGAGCCAGAGCCATGCTTGAAGTTGCGTGGTCGGATGGGAAGGATGAGTCAAACTCCCAATGGCTAGTGCCATCTGCCCAGAAATCTCCCTGTTGATTGCCTTGCAATGGCCGCTGGCGATTCGTGGCCATTTTGAGCACCGCAGTGACTGTTCCGGAGGCTACGATGGCTTCCACGCCAAGGCGTCCGGTTTCCGCGAGCTTTGGATCCTGCCTGGCCAAGCCTAGAAAGTACAATCCAGCGCCCTCTGAGCCGGTTGCGTAGTAGGAACCGAAGTCGGTGATATCGTCGGCAATTTTGGTTCGATTGGGGTCAACTCCCACCGTTTTTGAGGCTTCTGCGTCGTAGGCAAAGGCTAGGCCTGTGGCGGCTCCAAGCGGAAGCAACCAGTAGGCGTCTTTGGGCTGAAGATGAAAAGGACTCGTAAAGATGCCCTTTTCATCTGAGCCCAGATCGTCAAGGCAGCGACCAAAGTGCAGGATGCCGCAGACGGGTTCTGTGGATGAGGGAACAGCGGTATTTTGAATGGGTGGGGCGACCGGTTGCTGGGCGGCCGTTGGCTGGGGCGATGCGGAGCTACTGGAAGAGTCTGTGGTCTGGGCGTGGCTGATGAAAGGAAACAGACCCGCGGCGGTGATGGCAATGCCTGCGAGGGTTTGTGTCAGAAGATTCATGTCCTGGAGGTTCTCCCTGCAAGTTTGCTTTTATGGCAGTCTTGTCGCGAGCGCACTTTGAGTGCATTTTCAGAGCCATCGGTTGGAGGCAAGCCGGTTTGGCGCCTGATTGCGATTTAGATCGGATACGCAGAATCCAGGGGTTCCTGCTGATGTAGAAGCTGAGCCGTGTATAGCGAAAGACTGACGCATCCAGAGATGCTCTTCTGGCGATACTGCTCCGGGGCTCCACAAGTCTTTTTCTAGCAGCACCCTGTTGGTATGGTATCAACAAAGTGCTTCATGAAGAGGTAGTGGATGCTCATGCAGAGCGCTCCTTGGCTTTGCTGGATTCCAGACGCGATTCCGGGCTCCATTGGCGGAGAGCTAGCGCGCGTGCGAACTCCAGGTTTTATCCGCAGAGTGGCAGAGCGGCTCCAGAGGGCAATCTGCGCAGCGCGGCTTGCGCGCGATGCAGATTTGTCGACCATGATGGATCAGTTCATGGCTGAACTGGATCCAGTGATCTTTCGGAATCGCCTTCTCCAGATCCTGCTCTACCTTCACGGGATCTGTTTCCTGGGTTAGCTCCAGGCGGCGAGCCAGGCGCCCGACGTGGGTATCTACAACGATGCCGGAGGCAATCCCAAACCAGCTTCCCAGCACGACGTTGGCAGTTTTGCGGGCTACGCCGGGCAGCCTGGTCAACTCTTGGATTGTCTGTGGAACCTTGCCATCGAACTGCTCCACGAGGACTCGAGCCGCGCCCTGGATGTTCTTCGCCTTGGCGCGGTAGAAACCGGTGGTGTGTACGATTCGTTCCAGCTCTGCCAGCGGCGCTTCAGCCAGTCTCCTGGGCGTGGGATACATCTGGAAGAGTTCCGGGGTTACCTTGTTCACGGCCACATCGGTGGTTTGCGCGGAGAGGATTGTGGCAATGGTCAACTCAAAGGCGTTACGATGGTGCAGCGCACAGACAGCGTTCGGGTAGGTTTTTGCGAGCGTCTCCAGGATAGCCGCGACGCGGTTGCGAGATCGTTGGTCAGGCGGCTTTGCGTTTTTGCCCTTTGACCGCTGCGCAGACGCGCTCAATCTCTCGGTGCTCTTCAGGGCCGTCGCACGCTTGCCTTCAGCTTTTGCCGGCTTGCTGGAGGGCTTGGACGGCTTGCCTGAGGGTTTTCCCTGGCGGTTGGCTCTGGCAGTTTGGATCTGTTTTGCCACGGATGGTCTTTCTCACGGAAGATTGCCTTAACCCAAACGGTCCAGCATCTCCATCGGCTTCATCCGCACACAGCTAAAGAGGGGGAAGTCCTTGAGGGTGTAAATGCTGATCTCGGTCTCGCGCAACTGCTGGACCAGATCCAGAAAGTCCTCTGGGAAGTTGGTCTCAAAGGCGACGACGAACTCCTGGTCGTCCAGGCCGAAGGAGTAGGTTGTATTCAGCTTCACGCGGGGATAGAGCAGCCCGACGCGGATATGCTCATCCATGAGCCGCTTGCGCTCCGTGGCGGGAAGCAGATACCAGGGACGGGTCTTCCAGAAGGGGTAGATGAAGATGTACTTCTGACCGCCGGGCCGGATCGCTCCGCGTCCCTCGCCTTCGCTCTCGTCCTCACGGTCGATGCTGTACTGGGAGCGCTTGGTCATGGCGAGGAAGTTGTGTGGGATGGTGAGGTACCCGCCCAGGGGCGTTGCTATCAGCTCAGAGCGCATGCGGTTGAGTTCGTCCACCGCATAGCCGATGCTCCAGATGCACATGTCGACATCGCCGCGGGTGCCGATGGTGGAGTAAGTAAGGGAGAGGAACTCGCCGGGCTTGTTCCAGCGAGCGAGTACGTCGGCAAAGGCTTGCTTGTGGGCGGACTTTTCCTCGGCGGGGAGGCGGCGCCACTCCGGCATCACCTTGTAAAAGCTGAAGCATACAACCTGACGCTTGAGGGGCGCGGCTCCGTGGGCGGCTGTTGCTGCGGAGGGTTTGCTCTGCGGGGGTGCGGGATGGGTCGCAACAGGGGAGGGGGTGACGGCTTCAGTCATATCTTGATGGTACCAAATTGCCGGAATCCAACCGCTGAGCCGTTGCTCGTTCGGTCCGGCGCTGAGCGATGCAGTTGTAGGAGTTCTGCAGCCTTGGAGGCCCTCAATCGAACTGTTGTGGCCCTGAACCTGTCCAAGGCGGAAGAAAGGCATGGCGCAGGGCTAAAGCCTGAGGCAAGAGTCGGAAAACAAGGGGAATAGCGTTCTTGCTGGTTCATGCGCCGTAGAATCACGTCCCGTATACTGGAGCAACATGTCTGCAAAACTGATTGCTCTTCTTGTTGCCCTGATCAGTACTGGTGGTTACACCATGGTGATTCTGCTGATGGCCATTCAGGCAGCCTGCATACCGATTCCATCAGAGGTGATTATGCCGCTGGCCGGTTATGCGCTGGCGCACACACAGATGGAGTTGATCCTGTTGGCTGTGGTGGCGTCGCTGGCCTCCAATCTGGGATCCATACCGGCCTACTGGGTAGGAGCGAGAGGCGGACGGCCCATGGTCGAGCGCTATGGCCGCAACCTTCTGCTGAGCAGGCGTGATCTGGATATGGCGGATCGGTTCTTCAATCACTATGGGTCGATTACTGTGCTGATAGGAAGGATGCTGCCGATCATACGCACCTTTATCGCCTTTCCCGCCGGGGTTGCGCGGATGAATCAGGTGCGATTCCACATCTACACCTTCATCGGATCCTTTCCCTGGTGTTATGTGCTGGCCTACATTGGGATGCGGCTGGGAGCCGGGTGGAACCGTGATCCACGTTTTAAGGTGTTTTTTGACCGCTTTCATCATAGTGTGGAGGCAGTTCTGGCGATCGGACTGGCGTACTTTGTCTGGACTCACTGGAAGAACCGCGAGCGGCTGCAAATCGAGTAGATCCATTTCCCCGTGGAGGGATGCTTCAGATTGAACTCCATGCGTGTTGAAATGGGGAACGGCCAATGGATATCGATGGTTTGGCGCGAGGGAAGGTTATTGGGCAGACGCTGAAAGCTTCGCTATGGCCGCTTGCAGCCTGCGGGTGGTCTGCTCGGGTGTGCTCTGCGGATCGTAGGCGATGGGTTCACCGACGCGCACGGTGATGCGCCCGGAGTGAAACCAGCGCCTATCCGTCTGCAGGATTCTATCGATCCCCACCAGGGCGACGGGAAGGACGGCTGCTTCAGCCTCTTGGGCGAGCAGGCCAATGCCGGAGCGGAAGGGCAGCAGGGTTCCCGTGGCAGAGCGTCGGCCCTCAGGGAAGATGATCACGGAATAGCCGCGGTCCAGCGCCTGACCGGCGTGTTCAAAGCTGCGCCGAAAGCCGCCCAGGCGCGGCAGCGGAAAGACGTTGAAAAGAATGGTGATGAGCCAGTAAGCGATGGGCAAAAGAGGGTTGAGCAAGACGCTGGGACCGTTGCGGCCGCGGCGGAAGTCCATCAGCAGCTCCGCAGCCATGGCACAGGCGATGCGTCGGCGCAGGTGCGCTGGGAGCCCGTAGAGCACCAAGGGTACATCGTAGGCCGTGATGTGGTTGGCGATGATCAGCATCGGCTGTTGGGGCTGGGCGCCAGCGGCGGAGGAGCGCTCCACGCGGGGAGCGGCCAGGAACCAGACCAGAGGGCGGACGACCAACTCAAGAAACGCTGCGCGGAGCAGATTGATTGGCGCTAGCCAGGTCCAGCGCGGATAGCGGTGAGGGAGCGCGGTGGAAGGTGGTGAGGATGCTTTGACGGTGGGTGCTGGGATTACCGGAGCAGCATCCTGGGTGATGGCCGGTGCCGGGTTTGGGGCAGCCAGTTGGGTTGAAGGTCGGGGTCTAGCCTGATCTTGATCTTGGTCCAGGTTCTGAGCGGATGGTTGGGGCGCTGGAGGCGAGGGTGATCCGGTAATAGCGCGAAGGTCGCCCAGCGTGACTGCCTGTGCGATCTGTTCTTCCTCCAGTTCGATGCCGAAGCGCTGTTCCAGAAGGGACTGAAGCTGCACCCGGGCCAGGCTATCCAGGTGCAGATCCTCGGCGAGGTGTGCAGAGTCTGTTGTTCCGGCGGGTGGTTCACCGCTGATGGAGGCGATCATCTCCAGTAGAGGATCTCCCGGGACGGGTGCCGGATTGGAGGCGCTTGCGGAGAGTTGCGCGCCTGCCCATTCCGCCACGACACGGCGCAGGAGCTTGCCCGTGGAGGTGTAGGGGAAACTGGGTTGGAGCCAGCGCAGGACGTGGCGCATCTGCTGAAAGGTGGCGAGCTGCTGGTTGGCCTGCTGGAGCACATGCCGCAGATGAGACGCATCACCTTCCGCCAGGAGCACGGCCACTGGTTCCGGACCGTTGGGGCCCTCGTACTTGACCACCGCTGCTGAGCGTACTCCTGGTTGTTGAAGCAGCGCGGCCTCTAGATCAGCGGGATAGATATTGAGGCCCGCCGAGGTTACGATCACATCGCTGCGGCGGCCCGCGAAGCGCAGTTCGCCGGAGTCTTCCTGGATGGCCAGATCACCGGTGGCCAGCCAATCTGAGGTGCGGGGTTGAATGCGCCCCTGGACCCAGGTAGAGCCGGCTACCACATCGCCGCGCACCAGGATCTCGCCTTGGGGGCTGATCTTCACCTCGCGGCCGGGGAGCGGCTTGCCCAGCGTTCCCTTGCCCAGGTGAAAGGGATGGTTGAGAGTGATGAGCGCAGCAGTTTCGGTCATGCCGTAGCCTTGGATCACGGCATATCCGAGCCTTCCCCAGAAGAGTTCGAGATCTGGGGGCAGGGTCCCCCCGCCGGAGATCAGCGCCCAGAACTTCCATCCGGTAGAGCGATGTACGTGGCGGAAGCGAAGCATTCGCCGGGTGACAGGCCAGCCTGCGGACGCGGCGAGTTGGGCCTCGATGTTTGGAAAGAGCGTCTTGAGGTGGGAGCGGAGGAGTTCGAGAGAGCGTGGGACGGCGATGAGCACCGAGATGCGGTTGAGGCGGATGCGGTCAAGCAGGCGCGCCGGTTCAAGATGGGGGTCCAGGTGGAGTTCGGCGGCCAACAAGGGCGGCGTCCAAAGTCCCATGAACTGACCAAACACGTGGCTGAGCGGAAGGGTATGGAGGAAACGAAGAGGGTGGAAGAGGCGCTCGTAACGGAGGTACTTTTGCATCTCGCGTTCGATGGGATCCAGGCTGGCAAGAACGTTGCGGTGAGTATGGACGATGCCTTTGGGGGTGGAGGTGGTGCCAGAGGTGAAGATGATCTGGAAGGGAGCATCGAGCTGAACGGCCGGGTCGACGGCGAACAGAGGTTCGGCGGGGA
This sequence comes from Acidobacteriaceae bacterium, assembly GCA_049977105.1. Taxonomy (GTDB): domain Bacteria; phylum Acidobacteriota; class Terriglobia; order Terriglobales; family Acidobacteriaceae; genus Granulicella. The sequence continues at coordinate 10,069 of JBMFGX010000059.1, forward strand.
GGTGCGCAGCGAGGTTCTCCAGTGGAAGGTAAGGGGTAGTGGAGCGGAGCCAGGGCAGACGCGTGGCGTCTGCGAGGATGAGTCGGGGGGCGACGTCGGCGATGATGCGGGCGGCAAAGTCCGGTGAGCCGGCAGCGTCCAGTGGAACCACCAGGACGCCACGCAGCAGGCAGCCAAAGAAGGCTCCGACCCACTCAGCAGAGTTTTCGCCCCACAGTACGATGCGTTCTCCGGGGCAGATTCCGCGTTGAAGAATTTCAGCAGAGAAGCGGGCGGCCAGGGTGGCCAACTCCGCGTAGGTGGTGGCGTGGCAGCGAACGCCGCGGTAACACACGATGGCTGTCTGCGCGCCGTTGCGGCGGAGATCGTCAACCAACGTGGCTAGATGCGGACGCAATTCTCGCTCTTCGTTCGTCACCATGGAGTGACCGGCGCCGATGCGCTGATCGTGGGTTACGCTGTTGTGGAAGAAACTTCAACGCAGAGCCACAAGCGGAAAGGAACCG
>JBMFGX010000060.1:0-10092 GCA_049977105.1 Acidobacteriaceae bacterium
TTGCTTGCGTATCGTATGGTACGTTTTCTTCACGGCGGTTCTCCCTTCAAGGTTTCGCAACCCGATTCTTTCAGAATCAGGCTGGACCGCCGCTCAACTTTCAACTACAGCCGGGACACCCTCGGTCGCTTTCGACCCCCAGGGGGCAGATTGTATTAGTGGGCGCTTCATTTACGAAATCGCTAGTTGTGGCAGGGGTTTCCGAGATCCGCCATGTGCGGGAAACTCGTTGTGTGTTCATGTATCGGCAGCATTCACACGTTGTTTGCGACGCGCAAACGCTCGATTGCCAGATCGCCGACTCGGAATTTGATCGTCGCGACGATCGCAGCCTGCTGAATTCCCTTTGTCGGATTGTCGGGTTTTAGGGGCTCACAGGCTGGAAGCAGTGCAAATTTGGTGAAATCTGCGAACATGTTGTCGGGTGCCCGACAATCCCAAGTAGATGCAACATCATCAACTTGCGTGTTTTCAGTGGATTCCAAAGAAAACTGGCGGAGAGTGAGGGATTCGAACCCCCGATAGCCTTTCGACTATGTCTGATTTCGAGTCAGGTGCATTCAACCGGGCTCTGCCAACTCTCCACTGTAAGCCGTGGCGGCTGATTCTTCGCTTGAAGCGCGACAGGTAACCTTCACAATCCCGTCCCCCAACCCGCGAGCTTGGCTGCTGCCCGTTCCCTTCAGAACCCTCGCAGCAAATGATCAGCGACTCCACAAATAGCTTTGGAAGCGAGCAGTCCTCCCTGCACCAGGGAGCCTATGCTCACTCCTACGCAAGTGTATCGGCAAAGCCATGCCCTGCGCAATTCGCCCAACAAAGCCAATCCATCTCGCTTCGGCGGAAGAATCCCTCCGGCCATACACCTCTGCCTCCAGCAACAGTGCTCCTCGCAATTTTCGATCCAGGCTCTCCTGCGGACAGCCGGTTATCGCCTCGGTGAGGTATGTATCCGGCTACTCCACAGGCGCAAACCCTATCCAATGGACTATAAATCTCAAGTAAGTTTTTTCCGCCTTTGGCGCAACCCAAGTTGAGCAATCCTTGGGTATTGGAGGAAGATCATGGCGACGGTCCCGGATACAGTCACAGCGCAACGCCCCACATCGACGCGTGTCCTGTCAACAAATATTCACCTCATCCGCTGGGTGGAAAAGATGGCCAATCTTACTCAGCCGGCCGCCATTCACTGGGTCGACGGATCGGAGGAAGAGAACCAGTACCTCTGTCAGCAGCTTGTGGACGCCGGGACATTCATTCGCCTCAACCAGGAGCTTTGGCCCGACTGTTACCTCGCCCGCTCCTCCCCCAAAGATGTGGCCCGTGTGGAGGATCGCACCTTCATCTGCTCCCTCTCCAAAGACGACGCCGGGCCCACCAATAACTGGGAAGCTCCCTTCGCCATGCGCAAAAAGCTCAAGGATCTCTTCCGCGGCTCCATGCGTGGACGCACCATGTACGTCCTTCCCTTCTCCATGGGCCCAGTGGGCTCACCCATGTCACGTATCGGCGTGCAGCTTACGGATTCGGCCTATGCTGTCGTGAACATGCGCATTATGACCCGCATTGGCATGCCCGTCTTCGCCGAAATCGATAAGGACATCCACCGCGTCGTCCCCTGCCTGCACTCCGTCGGATCTCCGCTCGAACCCGGTCAAGCCGATGTTCCCTGGCCGCAGAATGACACCAAGTACATCGTTCACTTCCCGGAAACCCGGGAGATCTGGAGCTACGGCTCCGGCTATGGCGGCAACGCGCTGCTCGGCAAAAAATGCTTTGCCCTCCGTATCGCCTCCAACATCGCCCGCGATGAGGGTTGGATGGCGGAACATATGCTAATCCTCGGACTGGAGTCGCCTCAAGGAGAGAGAACCTATCTCGCCGCCGCCTTCCCCTCTGCCTGCGGCAAAACCAACCTCGCCATGCTCATCCCTCCCCTGGGATTCGATGGCTGGAAGACCTGGACCGTCGGTGACGACATCGCCTGGCTTCGGCCCGACGAGACCGGCCAGATCCGAGGCATCAATCCTGAAACTGGCTTCTTCGGCGTCGCTCCCGGAACCAGCGTCAAGACCAATCCCAACGCCATGGCTGCCCTCAGCCGCAATACAATCTTCACCAACGTCGCTCTTACCCCAGAGGGCGGCGTCTGGTGGGAAGGTATGACCGATCAGCCCCCCGCTGAGTGCATCGACTGGCGCGGCGAAAGATGGACGCCGGAGATCGGCCGCCAGAATGGGCGCACTGCGGCCCATCCCAACGGCCGCTTCACCGCCCCTGCCTCCCAGTGTCCGTCCTTTGATCTAGCCGCCTCGGAGTCTCCAAACGGTGTGCCCATCGCCGCCTTCGTCTTCGGTGGCAGACGCGCTGCCTCCATCCCGCTCGTCTTTCAATCCTTCAACTGGTCGTCCGGAGTCTATCTCGGGGCCACAATGGCCTCGGAGACTACCGCCGCCGCTGAAGGAGCCGTCGGCAAAGTCCGCCGCGATCCTATGGCCATGCTTCCCTTCTGTGGCTATCACATGGGGGATTATTTCCGCCATTGGCTCACCATGCAGCGGCAACTTACCGTCACTCCCTCCATCTTCCAGGTCAACTGGTTCCTCAAGGATGAAAATGGTAAGTTTCTCTGGCCCGGCTATGGCGAAAACATGCGCGTGCTCAAGTGGATCGTCGATCGTGCTCGCGGTCGCGCCCAGGCCAGAGAGACCCCCATCGGCTGGATCCCGCGTTATCAGGACTTCAACTGGGAGGGACTCAATATCTCTCGAGAAGACTTTGACAAACTGGAAAAGGTAGACCCAAAAGCCTGGTTGCGCGAGGTCATGGACCATGAAGAACTCTTCCTCGCCTTGCATGACCATCTGCCCGCACAGATGATCTACGAGCGCGAACTCCTCATCTGCCGTCTATGAAGCACCCTCTCCGCGATGGAGGATCTGCGCCATCAGTTGCGGAACAATCGTCTGAATCCTCTCTTCATCCAGATCCTTTGGGCTGAAGCGCGTATTCAGCGCAAAGCCCTCCAGCAGCGCCTCAATCTCCAGCGTTCTGCACCGCATCTCCTTCTGCCGCTTGGTCTTCTGGGGAAACAGATCCGATAGCTCCCGGCGATTGACGGACGTGCTGGCTTCCAGATGCATCTCCGCCAACTCCGCCTGCCTCTCTGGATGCCGCAGAGCAAAGAGCTTGAATTCAATCTGCAGCAACTGCGTCTGAACATCTTGAATCTGCTCTACGATGTACCCAATCAGAGCGCGGTATCGCTCCTCCTCGTCCTCAATCCCCTGCACCCGTTCTCTCACCGCTCGCGCATGGCGCTGTTGGGCCAGCGCACGCAGCGCCAGAAAAACCGCTGTCTTACTCGCAAAGTTTGCGTAAAATGCCCCACGGCTGCGGCCCGCTGCTGCGGCAATGTCCTCAATCCGACAGGCTTCAAAACCATCCCGGGCAAAGATCATCTCCGCCGCCTGCAACAAGTCCGCTCGCGTTTTCTCAGACTTCCGCATCTGCACGACGGATCTTTCTGCGTCCTTCTTTGACAGCAGAACACTTGGCGCCTTTTCTGTCCTTCGCCGTGACATTTTTTGAATCCTCTCCTACGTTTCAAGCATAATATACATACATGTATATTTTTGGAATCTCCCCGAAGACGTTCCTCCATCTTCCCCTCCAGGAGGCCCTCATCCCATGACGCACTCCCCTTCCTTCCGGAGATCTCTTGCTCTCAGCGCCACCATCCTGGCCACAGGACTCCTTGCCGGATGTAAGAGCGCTGGCCCTCCGCCGGGGATGCAGCTTGCCTATGGACCGATGTCGGTCATGGTCACTCCCGCCGTGCAACAGAACGTCCCCGTCATCGGGCACTGGGTGGCCACCACAGACGGCTACGTGAATGCCCAGATTCAGCCCCAGGTCTCCGGCTATCTCATCCGCCAGGATTATCGCGAAGGTAGTGAGGTTCACAAGGGCCAGGTCCTCTTTGAGATCGACCCCCGCCCCTTCCAGGCCGTTTTGGATGCGGCCAACGCATCGCTCGCCCAGGCCCAGGCACAGTTGAAGCTCGCTCAGATCAACGTACGCCGTGATACCCCTCTCGCCGCCGCCCATGCCATTGCGCAGAGCCAACTGGACACTGAAGTTCAAACCGAGGCTGCGGACAGGGCCGCCGTGGCCAGCGCACAGGCCAACATAGAGTCAGCCTCTCTTAATCTCGGATTCACCAAGGTTCGCTCCCTGGTAGATGGCGTTGCAGGTCAGGCCATGCTCCAGGTCGGAAATCTCGTCAATGCCAACTCCGTCCTCACCTCGGTCTCGCAGGTCAATCCCATCAAGGTCTACTTCTACATCAGCGAGCAGGAGTATCTCGCTCTCTCAGCCCAGGCCACATCCCACGGCAAAGAAGATCTCCTGGATAGCGGCAATCTCATTCCCATCCATCTCAAGCTGGCCAATAACCAGCTCTTTCCGCACATCGGCCACATCATCTTTGTGGACCGCGCCGTAACCTCCCAAACCGGTAGCATTCGCCTCGCGGTTGCCTTTCAGAACCCTGGAAACCTCCTTCGCCCCGGCCAGTTCGGGCGAGTCTCTGCGCAAACCACCATACTCAGGAACGCGGTGGTGGCGCCCCAGCGCGCTATCTCAGAGTTTCAGGGCATGCACCAACTCTTTGTCGTTGGGGATGACCACGTCGCCCACCTTCGCACCGTGCAACTCGGTCCTCAGATCGGTCCTGATATCGTCATCACCAGCGGTCTCCGTGCCGGTGAGCAGGTCATTACCCAAGGGAATGACAAGGTGCGCGACGGAATGAAGGTAATTCCACAACCGGATACCGCGCCCCAACCGGCTGCCGGCCCCGCCTCCAGCGCCTCAGACCAGAGTGCAGACCAGCAGGAAAACTGACCCATGATCTCGAAATTCTTCATACGCAGGCCCATTGTGGCCATGGTGATTGCCATTCTCATGGTGATCGGCGGCCTGGTCTCGCTCTTCAGCCTGCCCACAGCGCAGTACCCCAACATCGTCCCGCCAGAGATCATGGTCCAGGCCACCTACCCCGGCGCCGATGCAGAGACTCTGGCCAGCTCCGTCGCCACGCCCATCGAGCAGCAGATGAACGGCGTGGACAACATGAACTACATGCAGTCCATTAACGCCAGCAGCGGTGTAACGCAGCTTATCGTGGACTTTGGCGTTGACACCAACCCGGACACGGACCAGATACTCTCTCAGCTCCGCGTCTCCCAGGCGCAGAGCCAACTCCCGGCAGAGGTGAACACCGCCGGGCTCACCGTGCAAAAGTCTCTGTCGTCTCCGCTGATGCTGCTGGCGCTCACCTCTCCACAGTCAACCTACAACGGCATCTTCCTGGCCAACTATGCCTACATCCACTTGGTGGATGACCTAACCCGTGTCAAAGGCGTCTCCCGCATCCAGGTCTTTGGCGCCGGTCAATACGCCATGCGTATCTGGGTCAAACCAGATACGCTCGCTCGGCTCGGCGTCACCATTCCCCAGATTGAAGCCGCCCTGCTGGCTCAGAACAACGTCAACCCAGCCGGCCAGATCGGCGGCGAACCGGTCCCCAACGGCCAGCAGTTTACCTATACCGTGCGCACCCAGGGACGCTTGCTCAACGCCGAGCAGTTTGGCGACATCATCCTGCGCAGCAACCCGGATGGCTCTGTCTTACACCTGCGCGATGTGGCGCGCATTGAGCTGGGTGACCAGACATACAATCTGAACGGCATGTTCAACGGCAAACCAGCCGCTATCATGGCCGTCTATCAACTCCCCGGAACCAACGCTGTTCAAACCGCCAAAAACGTCCGTTTGGAGCTGACCAAGCTCTCTTCCACCTTTCCTTCAGACATCGCCTCCGCCGTGCCGCTGGACACCACCAAGGCGGTCACCGCCGGCATGCATGAGATCCTCATCACGCTGCTGCTCGCCTTGGCCCTGGTCATTCTTGTGGTGTACATCTTCCTGCAGGGCTGGCGCGCAACCCTCATTCCTCTGCTCGCCGTTCCCGTCTCCCTCATCGGAACATTCATGGTCTTCCCGCTGCTGGGCTTCTCCATCAACACCCTTTCGCTCTTCGGTCTCGTCCTCGCCATCGGATTGGTGGTGGATGACGCCATCGTGGTGGTTGAGGCGGTAGAGCATCACATCGAAGAGGGCATGACGCCGCTGGCCGCCTCCTACGCCGCCATGGAGCAGGTCGCCAGCCCGGTCATCGCCATCGCTCTCATCCTCACCGCCGTCTTTGTTCCTACTGCGTTTATTCCCGGCATCACCGGCCGCCTCTATCAACAGTTCGCAGTCACCATCGCCATCTCTGTCCTCTTCTCCGCCTTCAACGCTCTCACCCTCAGCCCCGCGCTTTGCGCCCTGTTGCTCAAACCACGCAATGAATCCAAGAGCATTCTGGCTGGATTTTTTCGTTGGTTCAACCGCGTCTTCCGCCGCACCACGGAAAGGTACGTCACCACCTCTGGATGGCTGGTTCACAAGTCATGGCTGGGCGTGCTCATCATCGCCGTTGTCAGCGTCTTTGTGCTGCTGCTTGGCGCCCGGATTCCCCGCGGCTTCCTTCCCACGGAAGATCAGGGTTACGCCTTCGTAAACCTGCAACTTCCGCCCGGAGCCAGTTTGCAACGCACCACCCAGTCCGCTCGGCAGATCGATCAGGCGCTCCACACCGTGCCAGGTGTGCAAAACGTGGTGGATGTGGCCGGTTTCAGCCTCTTATCTCAGGTTCAGACCACCTATAGCGGCTTCTTCTTCGTCACCTTCAAGGATTGGAATCAGCGCAAGGCGCCGGACGAACAGTTCGATGCCCTGCAGGCCAACCTCTCCCGGGCGCTGTTTGCAACCAAAGACGGCATCGCCTTCTCCTTTGCGCCACCGGCCATCGCCGGCCTGGGCACCTCCGGAGGCGTCAGTATGGTCCTGGAAGATCGCTCCGGCGATAACAACCCTAACTTCCTCACCGCCAATCTCTACAAGTATCTTGGCGCCATCAGCCGGCGACCGGAGATAGCCGTCGCCATTCCCAGCTACTTCCCAGCGGTTCCTCAACTCTATGTCGATGTAGACCGCGAGAAGGTGGCCCAGGACCAGGTAAGCCTCAGTGATGTCTACGCCACCATGCAGGCCTTCATGGGTGGCACGCTGGTGAACTACTTCAACCGCTTCGGTCGCGAGTGGCAAACCTATATTGAAGCCGAGGGAACCTCCCGCACCAACATCGGAAACATCAGCCAGTTCTACGTAACCGCAGCCAATGGCAATCAGGTGCCGCTCTCCTCTCTGGTAAACGTGCGCCGCATCACCGGGCCAGAGTTCATCACCCGCTTCAATGAGTTTCCGGCAGCTGACATCACCATCGTTGCCCGGCCCGGCTACAGCTCCGGCCAGGTCATGGACGCGCTGGAGAGCGTATTCCGTCAAACCATGCCGCCCGGCGTCGGGATGGACTACTCCGGCCTCAGCTTTCAACAGAAAAAGGCGCAGCAGAGTGTGCCCGCGTGGGTCGTCTTTGCGCTCTCCGTTCTGCTCTGCTTCCTCATCCTCGCCGCACAGTATGAGAGCTGGTCGCTTCCCTTCGGCGTGCTTCTCAGCACCCCCATCGCCATTCTGGGAGCCTATCTCGCACTCACCCTGCGCCATCTGGAAAATGATGTCTTCTCCCAGATCGGCCTGGTCATGCTGATCGGTCTTGCCGCCAAAAACGCCATCCTTATCGTGGAGTTCGCCAAAGACGAGTATGAGAAGGGTGAGACCCTCTTTGAAGCAGCCATGAATGGAGCCCAGCTGCGCTTCCGCCCCATCCTCATGACCGCCTTCGCCTTCATCCTGGGCTGCGTTCCGCTCTGGTTCTCCAGCGGAGCTGGCGGCGTCTCCCGACGTATTCTCGGGACGGTGGTCATCGGCGGCATGCTAGCGGCAACCTTGCTCGCCATCTTCCTCATCCCGGTCACCTTCACCATCGCCGAACGCTTCGCGGGCAGGTTCGGTAAAGAGCACAGTGGCTCTCTGGAGCTAAAAGGACACCCCGCCCACAACCGGACGCTTGAAGACTTAGCCCTATCCGGTCAGCATCCTGACGGATCGCAGCACTTTGAATCCAGACCGGGCGATGGCCCAGACCGTCCCACAGGAGGCAACGCATGAATCGCCCAGGGAGCGCTCTGTCTTTATCCAAACCCATTACCGATCGCCTCATTGGCGCCCTACTCGTTGGAGGACTCACGCTCTGTCTCGCCGGCTGCAAGGCTGGTCCCAACTACAAGCGCCCAGTCGTCAACCTGCCCACCAGTTATCGCGGAGCCATGGCCCCGGAGATCGCCTCCTCCACAGGCGCGGTCGCCAAATCCAGCTCCACTCCCCTGGGCGCTCAAAGTTGGAATAAGGTCTTTACGGATCCGGCCCTGCAACAACTCATTCGCCAAGCCCTCAAGAATAACTACGACGTCAAGATCGCCGCCGACCGCGTGCTGGAAGAGCAGGCCCAGCTCGGCATCACCAAGTCCGCCGAGTATCCCAGCTTCGACGTTGGCGCATCCTACGTCGCCTTAGGTTTGCCCGGTGGCCTGCTCGGTAGCTCCAACAGTTCCAGCAACTACTTCTTTGGAGGACTCACCGGATCTGCTGCCTGGAATATGGACTTTTGGGGCTACTACCGTCGCCAGACGGAGGCCCAGCGCGCCTTTCTGCGTGCCACCGAGTGGGCTCGCCAGACCACCTACAGCACCCTGATTGAAGACGTCGCCACAGACTACTATCAGTTGCGCACCCTCGACGCAGAACTCGAGCTTACCCAGAAGACCCTTCAGGCGCGCCTGCAATCCCTCCATCTAACCCAAACGTTGGAGCAGGGCGGGGCTGCCTCTCTGGCGGATGTGCGTCAGGCCGAAGAACTCTACGACACCGTCCAGGCACAGATCCCCAACCTCCAAAGCCAGATCGCGAGTCAGGAAAATAACCTTCGCCTGCTGCTGGGTGAGGCTCCCGGACCCATCTTCCGCGGCGCTCCCGTAGCCGACGCCCCACACCCGGTCAATATTCCTGTCGGTCTCCCCTCCGATCTTCTCGAGCGCAGACCAGATATCCGCCGGGCAGAAGAGCTTCTCATCCAAGCCAACGCCAACATCGGAGTTGCCCGTGCCGAATACTTCCCGCAGTTAGCCATCACTGCGGAGGGCGGCATGGGTAGCAGCCAGTTTGACGAACTTCTGAATCCCGCCAACGGTTTTTACTACGCTACAGGCGGTCTCACCGAGCCCATCTTCGACGCAGGCAAGATTCGTAACAACTACCACCTCGCTCTCTCCACCCACAAGGAGCTTCTCGATACCTATCAAAAGACCATTGCCGGGGCTCTGCGCGATGTCTCAAACGCTCTCGTGGCCTATCACAAGAGTCAGCAGTATCGCGAACTGGAGCAGAAGCAGACCACAGCCGCAGCCGACGCCTTACGTCTGGCCCGTCTCCGTTACAAGGCTGGCAATACCAGTTATCTGGAGGTGTTAACCACGGACACCACCCTGTATAACGCCCAGTTGACCTTGGCATCCGCCGAGCAGCAGGAAGCTCTCTCCCTGGTGCAACTCTACAATGCACTCGGAGGCGGCTGGTAGTCACGCCTCCCTGCCAGTTAGCATTCTGTCCTCATAGTCTATTTCTGCTTCGCCGCGTAGAATGACTATGGTCTTGATTTTGTTCACAAGGAGAAGCGAGGAAATATGATCCAGCTCCGACTTCGGAAGCCTTTTGTATGGATAGGCGTGGGCGCAGCCAGCCTGACAGTTTTGGCAGCCCGCGCCCAGAAGCAACAGTCGGCGCCCTTTGGTCCTGCGCCCATCTTGGTAACAGTTCAAGAGACGATCCAGCCCGGCCAGGAGGCCCTTCATGCCCGGCTGGAAGCGGACTATACCGTGGCTATGAACGCAGCACACGCCGCCCAATACTACCTGGGAATGGGAGAGATCTCCGGATCGGCGCATGCTATATTCCTCTCAGGCTATAGCTCGCTCCAGGAGATGGCGGATGTGCATGACAATGACGCCACCATCATCGGAGACA
>JBMFGX010000061.1:0-9745 GCA_049977105.1 Acidobacteriaceae bacterium
GGAGGCGAGTTCCGGTTGGGGACGGATTCTACGTACATGGAATTATATAATCAGATAACTACATGTATGTACAGATATTTATAACTATTCACATGGGTACAAATGTCGCGATAAAACGCGACCGAATGCGGCTGAAAACAAGCCGCTTAGCTGCCGATTTCAAGCTGATTTTTCGTGGAACTTCGGACTAAAGAGATGCGGCTCGCGCAACAGCAATTCGAGCAGGAGCGATTATGTGCTTGACACTGGGCTCGCCTCAGTCCAGACCTCCATCCATCCCTGCCGCTCCAACGCCAACGCTCTTGCTTACCCCACGCCCCGGCAGTCGGCTCAGCCTGCGCGCCAGCCTCTCTCCACGCTCGCCCGTCTCTTATCGAACTTCGATCACTCCTCAGCCAGATCGCCCTCTCTCAACAACCGTTCGCCGCGCAGCCACCAATGAAAATCTGACCAAATTGTCATCCGTGCTCTCTCACCGCCCTCACCTCCTCCTGCAACTCACCCCAATCCATCGCATCGCTTCAGCACCCGTCATCCATCAGGCCCCGTCCCCACCCGACAAGCCTGCCTCACTCGCCCTTATCTGCTTCATTCTTCAATGCCGCGGCAAAGCACAGCCGCATAGCCCGGCGCAAAAACAGAATCCAGAGCCCACACACCCAGCGCCGCGCACCGTCCATCCAGCGGTCGACATTAGCCATCCTCTCCGTTGCTGCGCTCGTCGCGGGCTTCGCCTCTCCGGATTTTTTACAAAGTCGTCGTCGTCCGGACCATACAATACTTGGAGTCAGTATGCGTTTCTTCCTTGCCCTAGCACTGGTTGCGCCATGGCGTGTCGCCTCTTTCGCTCAACAGCCGGACCCTCCCGTGCCCCAGATCTCCCAGCTGCAGATCTCTCAGCTATCGCAGACTCCTTGCCGCCTCGTCCGCTCTCAGTCGAGCAACGCGTCGGGCCCGCTGCTCCGGCCGTCACCCAACCAGCCGCCATCGCAAGACCCACTCGTCGCCTCGGTGGTGCAGCCCGGCGCACGCACCTGCCTCTCCATCTGTGGCTCACCCTGCAGCCTCTTCCTCAACCGCCGGCAACTCGTCTCACCGCAGACCGTCGCCCAGACCGATTCGACCACCACTCCTCCGCTCGCTTCGAACCTCACGCCGCAGGCGCCCACCACCCCAGCCCCGCACTCGTCGGCCACTCCACCCCCAGGCGAGCTTCCGCCGCAAAAATACAACCTCCACTACCAGTACACCCTCACTGGCATGGGGTATCCTTCCTTCTCCGCCCGCTACACCAACCCCGCGTACCTGGTCTTCGGAACCGGAAGCAGCCTGCCCACTCAGGGACAGGCGCGTGAAACCCAATCCACAGATCTCTACTTCGGCTATCGCCTGGGCTTCAACACTGAGTTCCACGCCGACGCCTTATTCTGGCAAGGCTTCGGCCTCAACAACACCTACGGTATCGATGACTTCCCGGACGGCGAGGCGTTCAAGGTCGGCGTGCGCTACCCTCACTTCTCCATCGCCCGCTTCTTCCTTCGCAAAACCATCAACCTCGGCGGCGGCAAAAACCAGCAGCCCGTCGAAGACGATGAGCTCACCCTCCGCGGCCGTCAGGATACCGATCACATCACCCTCACCATCGGCCGATACAGCGTCAAAGACATCTTTGACAACAACCAATACGCCAATGACCCCCGCACCCAGTTCATGAACTGGGCCCTCATGGCCAACGCCATCTATGACTACCCAGCCGACGCCCTCGGCTTTACCACCGGAGTCGCTATCGAGTGGTACACCGCAAACTGGACCCTCCGCTATGGTTGGAACCAGATGTCAAAGTACAGAAATCAGATGACCGCCGAGGACATCTACCTCACCATCCCCTCGGAACCCAACTCAGGCGATGGCAAGATCTTTCAGGACTGGAGCATGGTCACGGAGCTGGAGCATCGTCAACACCTCCGAACCCATCCCGGCTCCGTTCGCCTCCTCGTCTTTGATGACCGAACCAACATGGGCAGCTACAAAGCCGCGGTCGCCTTGGCCAACGCTCCGGCTACCCTGGCCGTCTGGGGCACGCCCGCCAAATTCCTCGCCAGCGCCAACGGCATCACCGGCGGCATTGACGATACCCACGCCCTGCGCAACACCTGGGGCGCCGGCTTGAACGCTGACCAGGAACTAACCACCAACATCGGCGTCTTCTCCCGCATCGGTTGGAACTGCGGCCAGAATGAGTCGTTCGAATTCACTGACTCAAACTGGACGGCCAGCTTCGGCACCAGCATCCAGGGCGGACGCTGGAGATTGCCCTCCGATGTCCTCGCAGCCGCCTTCATCACCAGCGGCGCCTCCAGGGCTAACCAGGCCTACTTGGCCGCGGGTGGAATCGGCATCCTCACCGGCGACGGTGCCCTCAGCTACAGCCCCGAGAAGGTCGTCGAAACCTACTATGACCACCAGTTCTCCCCCCACATCCACGCCACCCTGGACTACCAGTTCGTAGACGATCCCGCCTTCAATCGAGCTCGCGGCCCGGTCAATGCCATCTTCGGCTTTCGCTTCCACTATGAGTGGTAACCCCGCTCCACACCCTACCCGGCGTCATCGTCCAGCCAGCTAGACCTCTAGAAGAAACGTTCCCTCGCATCCGCCCGCCTCGGTCTCCGCCAGCCATCGGCATCAGCCCCCAATATCCTCCCCGCAAAGCCGGTCACCGCCGCCCCTCGTGACCCGGATCACAGCAAAATCCCTATGCTTACCGTATTCTCACAGTGAGTGCGCAGGAGTTCGTTGCCTTGCAGAAGGAGGAAGAACATGTCCACCTCACTTGCTGTAACAGCCGACGCAGAAAACGCCACCATCCCCGTCATTCCTCAGAAGAACGATCCCTGCGAGGATCTCCTCGCGCTGACCGAAAAGATCAGGCAACGCGCCTTCCAGCTCTTCCAGAATCGCGGCGCCCAGGAGGGAAGCGATCTCGAGGATTGGTTCAAAGCAGAAGCCGAACTGCTCCGCCAGGTTCCCATCGAGCTAAGGGAATCCCGGCAGTGGTATACCGTTCGCGCTGAGGTCCCCGGCTTCGAATCCAGCCACCTGATCGTCTGGGTAGCCCACAACGCCATCTGCATTCATGGCGACAAACAGCAACAGAGCGAAGCGCAGCCGCCGCAGAAGCGCGATCTGGAAACGCCCTCCGTGACATCCTCTGCTCCTGAGTTCTTCCGCCGCATCGATCTCCCCCTTGCCATCGATCCCAGCAGCGTCTCAACTCACCTCCACGACGGAGTGCTGGATATCGACATTCGCAAAGCGATACCGGCAAAAAGAACTCCAGCCATAGCCGCCTGAAATCTCGGCCATCACCAACTTCGCCGCTGCTCGGAACCATCCTCGCCGCAAGCCGCCGCCCCGCGCAGCGCTCACCTTGGGCCGCGCAGACCCCATCCCATCAAACCCTGCTCCAACAGGACGCCATCCACGCATAGGCCGTTCCTAAGCCTTCTTGGCTGCTCCTCGCGGCTTCTTCGCCTGCCCGGCGCTCCATGCAATATCCTTCCGCCCAAATCGGTTGTGATGGATAAAACTCTCCAGCTCTCTGCGCACCCGCGGATAGTCAGGCTGTGGCGTCGCTCGGTGTCCCAGGCTGCACGCGTAGGCCACCTTCATTGGCTCAGGAACATGCAGAACCTTCTTCACCTCTTTTTCCACCCGCCCATCGCCAAATACGGTCAGCACGTGGAAGCCGATCCCCAGGGATTCGCTCATCAGCCACATATTCTCCAGCACACAGCCCAGCCCTATCTGCCCCAGCACATCCCGCTCGGAGCCGGGCGCTCGTTTGGACCCGTCATAGAGCACCACCAGCAGCAGGGAAGTCTCCTCCACCGCTCGACCCAAAAAAGTCATCTGATAGCGGTAATCCGACTCCGGATTCCACGCCTCAGGATCTGTCCACGCCGCCGGGAACGCGCTGGCCAGCATGCCTGACTTCTTCACCAGCAACTCCTCTTCCGTAAACGAAAGCTGCGCATAGTTTTCGCGCAGAAACGCCTCCGTCATCTCCGCCGGAATCTTCCCAATGGCCTCAATCTGCTCCTTCTCATCCACCACCACAATCTCAAAGTTCTGCATGTTGTTCGGCGTCGGAGCCCATCGCGCCGCCTCCAGAACCTGCTTCAACTGTTCCCTCGTCACGGGTCTGCTCGTGTCGAACGAGCCCCGAGTCGAATGTCGATCTCGTATGAGTTTCAAAATTCCTGGCATCGCCCTCCCCCTTCGCACACCGCTGCGTTCACGGCTGACTTTCACTCTATCAGCCCGCCGCCCCACTGTCGAAACCGCAGCGGAGTGCCCTCAGGGATCATGCAAAGCCACATACAAATCCAGACAGATCCGTAAAGATCCATCTCTCTCCTTCACTCCTTAGAACGTCAGTCGCGCAGAGATCTGGCCCGTGCGCGCCCCTCCAAACTCTGACGTCCTTGCGCTCAGAATCTGCCCAAACTGCGGATTCGCAATATTTGTAATCGGATCAGCCAGGTTCACATGGTTCAGCACATTGGTGAACGTACCCTCCAGTTGGAAGGTCATATCCCGAGTAATCGGAAACACCTTCCGCAGACCCGTGGAAAGATTCACCGTCCCTGGACCCACAATCGACCCCACGCTCGCATTGCCAAACCGACCAATCGGCGGCAGTGCGCCCGGCGTACCCGGATTGGAACCGATCACGCATGGGCTACCTACCGTGTAATTCGGCGTGCCAGGGCAGGTGTACGCGGTCCTGCTGATCCAGTCATTCGCTCCCCGCCCCGCCGGAACCGGACTCCCAACCTTATCAGGATGCTGCGCGCGGCCAAACAGTGACCCGGATCCTGTACCGGAAGGATCGCCTCCACTAAAGTACGGCGTCAGGTAAGGTCCACTCTGCCACAAAAAGATGTTGCTCAACTGCCAATCGCCCAGCAACTCATTCACCATCGTGGATGCACTGTTCCCAAACCGCCGCCCATGCCCATACGGCAGGTCAAGGATGCTTGTCGTCAGCCAGCGATTGCGTCGCGTTCCATATACGTTCCCGTAATCCAGCTCCCGATTGTAGAGCCACGTCGAACGTGCTCCGCCCGTCTCCCCGGCGAAACTCCCAATAACCGGACCTTGGTTATCTGCCAGATTCTTTGACCAGTTATAGGTAGAGTCGATGCTGAAGCCTTTGACAAACCGGCGACTCACCTCCACCTGCAGCGTGTTGTAGTCAGACTGCGCTCCCGTGGCCCGCGTATTGATCGTTCCCCAATTCGGAAATGGCCGATCGCTCAACGGCCGCAGCACCGCATATTGTTCTGATAAAGACATATCATTGTCGTTCGGCGCCCACACCAGCTGATCTGTCTTCAGCGCAATGTAAGAAACATGCAGCGCCGTATAGCTGCCCAGGTTCCGATCCACTGCCAGCAGCCACTGCATCGAATAAGGATCTTTCCAGTTAATCGAATTTGCCGTGCCAAAATACGCTGACCCCAGCGGCCCCACAATCAAGCCATTCGATCCACCCGGCTTGATCTCCGGCCATTGATAGGCAGGTCCATTCGCCGTCTGCACATTGTTGAATTGCAGCGTGTTGGATTGCAGCGTCCCCGTCAGCGAGTAGTAAACACTCCCCAGGGTGGTAATCTCATACACTCCAAATCCGCTCCGAATCACAGTGTTGTCATTGTTGAAGGGTCGCCACGCCAGACCAAACCGTGGCAGAACATAGGCCGGCGCATGGCGCAGATAGTTCGCCAGTCCAGCCTGGCTATTGGAAAGCACCGGAGTGCAGGGCGCGCCGTTCTCCGTCGGCCCCGGGCAGGCATTGAACGTCTGCAGAAATCCCGGCGCCAGAATCGACCTATAGCCATCCGGATACACCACCCCACCCGAAAGAGGAATATCCCTGTCAAAGTTCCCTATATCCCCGTGCGCATCGGTATATCCCGGGTGATCTTCAAACCTCACCCCATAGCTCAGCGTCAGGTTGTGCAGCACCGGATACTCGTCTTCCACATAGAGCGCCCAGTACTTCGCATTGCCATCATTATTGAACTGCACGTCGTCAATATAGGTCGTCGCCGGAATCCCCAGCAGAAAGTCCGCAAATGACTTTCCTGTGAACGCCCCGGTAAAGCTGAACGTTCCATAGTTATCCGCACCGAAGAAGCTCAGTGGAGTAATCGCCTCAATCTTCTGTAGATCAAACCCAGCCTTCAGGTAGTGGTTGCCCAGTGTCCACGTCACATTATCGTTATACTCATACAGCCTGGATTGAGTAATCGAATTCAACCGATCCACACCTAGCGAAGAGACATTCGTAAAATCCAGCTCCGGCAGGCCATTGAAGGGAAACGTCGGTCCAACACTCTGCAATCCCAGGCCGGCCGTAAACTGCCTTCCATCCGTGGAGTTGCTCGTGCTTCGGTCATTCAAGGTGAACCCAAAGCGGAACTCGTTCATCAGACTGTGGGTAAAAGAGTAATTATGGCTGAACACAAACATCCGATAGTCATCGGTGTCCACGCTGCTTGGTATCAGCAGGCCTCCCTGCGGTGCATTCTCTGAGATGTTCTTGTAAGTAAAGCGTCCAAACATCTGTTGCTTCTGCCCGATGTACTGGTCCACGCGAGCATCAAACTGCTTGGAGTTATAGTTGTTGTTGCTGTTCACAATATAGTCAGAGGCGTGGGAAACATTCAGATTACCGGTATTTGGTAAAGGAAAAAACTGGAGAAACTGCTGCGAGATCGGAGAGATCCGATTGGCTGGAATCTTGTCATTCGGAAACGGCTGCCCCGTCTCTGGATCGATAACCGTCACTCCCTCCTGAGAGAAGTCTCCATTGCGCTCCAGTTGCGTCGGGAAGAATTCCTGGAGCGTCTCGCCCCGTGGAAACTGGAAGCCTTCATAATCTCCAAAGAAGAACGTGCGGTTCCGTCCGTTGTACAGATGCGGAAACACGACCGGCCCTCCACCCGACCCGCCAAAATCATTTGCAATCAGCTCCGGCAGAACCGTCGTCCCGTAGGGGGTCGCGTCAAACGCCCGATTCTGGTGGTACCAGAAAGCAGAGCCATGCAGATCGTTCGTCCCCGCCTTGGAGATCGTCGTAATCTCCCCAGGCTGGTCGTAGGATGCTGGATTCAGCACCCCATCCACCCGTATCTCTGCAATAGCGTCTGCCGAGGGGAACGCATCGCCAAGCGGCGAGTTGCCCGTCACATTCTGCGTCATGATGCCGTCTACCGTCGTCTCAGACTGGAAGGGAAGTCCGCCCTCAACCGAGAGTCCGTCCGGATGTCCATTGGAGCTGGTGGAAGTGTCCGGCTGCACGCCCGGCAGAGCCTGCAGGGCCACAATTGGACTCGTACTCCCATCCGTATGAAAGTTCGTCGGCAGCGACTCAATCTCTTTCGCATCCAATTGAGTGCTCACCTGCGCCGTGTCCGTGTTCAGCACGCCGGCATTTTCTGTCACGGTCACCGTCTGCGTGTCCGCTCCCACCTTCATACTGGCGTCCACGCGCAGCGGTTGCCGAGCCGCCAGGTCCTGATTCGGAATCTCCTGCTCCTCAAAGCCATCCTTCACAATCTTCACCGAATAATGGCCAGGAGGCACAAACTGGAAGATGTAGTTGCCAGAGCCGTTCGTCTTGGCCGTGCGGACCGTACCCTCATCCCGGCTGCTCAATGTCACCGTCGCTCCGGACACCACCGCTCCCGTCGAGTCCTTCACTGTTCCAAATACCGTCCCATACGTAGACTGTGCATAGAACGGCAGCGCAGTGCTCAATAAGAGAATCGTCACAACCGATGCAATCAAAGAAGAAACAGAAAGTTTCTTGGCCTTCTCGCAAGACGTCCGCTTCAAACAACCTGGCATAATCATTCCTCCGGAGTTGTAATGCTGTTGTGTCTGTTGTGAGTTAAGAGGGGGAAAGGTAAAGAGTGGAATGAGCCTGAGTGGAAGAGCTCGCAAACTCGATCACGCAAAACACGCAAGGGAAGCAGGCCAGGCTCAGTCAAGGGACCGAAGCAAAATAAGCGAAGTTGGCCAATGGATCCATCCAGCCAGAGCTACGTTCAACAACCAAACCTCCTGGCACTCCATCAAGGCTCACGAGTCTGCTCCCGGATGCGACACCAGGATGCGGAACCAGGCTGAATCCCATGCCATGCTTTGCCGCTGCATCTTGAGTCACGTCCTCCCTGAACCGTTCATGGATCTCCGTGACCCGCAAACATTTTTCATAAATGGAAGAAGTCAATCAGACATTCAGCCCGCGCCTCACCCTCCTCGCTCGCGGCAAGGGCGCCCGCTGTGTACATCTCTCCCACACATTTATCGCGGCATACAACTTTCTCACCGCGTTTCACAGCGATTGCAATCAAGCCAACCCGCAAAGACTTGAACGAAAGCGTTGCCTGGCCCGCTTCGAGCAAGGTTCCGCAACAGAAGGTCACAGTTGTGTCATTGGCGATGTTCTGCAACAACAAAAATGAGCCTAAGTCCGGGTTATTTCAATCGCATGAAGTAGTCGTAACGGAAAAGTAAATTTCCCGTCCCAGGACCCTCGGCCACTGCCAGACCAAGGCTCCGCGCAGTACAGTGGAGCCGGACCACGGGCAAACACAAGCGTCTCTCTGCCGTAGCCGCTGCTAGCACAATCTCAACCGTCTTCTCCTCAAAGCCCACCACCGGCCGCCACCAGAAACCCCTCGTGGTCTCTCAGCGATCTACGCAAACGCAGACCTCCCAGTCTCTCGCAAAGGGCCTCAAATCCCGATACCTGAATATCAGCCAGACGTTCGTTGGATCCGGTTCGGTTCCCACCCTAAAAATTTTGTTTTAACCAACGGACCACTGCATATTTCGATTGTGGATGCTCGATCTTTATCCATCCCGGTCCATTCTCGGCAAACTTTTGTACCGGCATCTGTTGAATCTCCACATTCCCAGGACGATACCCAGCGTCCTTCTCAATCCGCTGAATCTGCTTGCTGGTTATGGGCGGAGCACCCGGTGGGAAATCCATAACTAAGGAGGACTGTCGCAGGTTGAACTGCGCACTCTCCAGACTCGGCAGTGAGTAAAGCCGGACCAGAATATTGAAGAACCCCCGAGGAGAGAATACCCCATTCAATTGCGCTGTCACCCTCTGCCAGCAGGCATCCGGTGAGTTGGATCTTTGTGCGGGCGCTATGCATGCCATGCTGAGCAGAACCACGAGCGCTAGAGCACGAGCAGTTTTCCCGGTCCAAATTGTCATCGATTGTGCCTCCCGAAACCTGAAAAATAGTATTCGGTAAAAAAGAGCAGTTGCCGCTTCTCCTGTACATCGCTCGGGCTAGTAAGATCTTCGGCCACTGGAAGCTGTAGGCCCGCACCAATCTCATAATGCAAAGTTGCATATTCAAGCACCGCATCCTGATAAAAACTCCAACCTCCAGAGCCGGGTAACACCTGGCCATCAATGTGAGAAAGAGAATCGTGCCTGTAATTGTCTTCGATCGAGATCCATAGTTCCTTCGGCAGACCAAACTCCGGCAGGCTCACGGGATAGAGCCGAAATTCTGCCTGCCCATCTGCGCGGAATTCGTTACCGGGACTGATTCCTGTGCTTGTAATTGGGCCTCGTCAGCAAAATCTGTGGGTAGTCTCAGGTTCGGGTAATCGTCCAAGCGTGTGATAGAGCGCGACTTCGATG
>JBMFGX010000062.1:0-9547 GCA_049977105.1 Acidobacteriaceae bacterium
GGACGCGCTGCGCCGCTTCCGCGTGATGAAGAACGTCGAAGAGCTGGCGTTGGCGCTCGACTACCCGTGGGAGCGTTGGGCGGTGTTTTTGCATCCAGCGCAACGCAAGCTGGTGGAGAAAAACTTCAACGGCCCGGCGCGGGTGGCAGGCACGGCGGGGACAGGCAAGACCATCGTGGCGTTGCATCGCGCCGCGCATTTGGCGCGCTCGAATCCGCAGGCGCGTGTGTTGCTGACGACATTCTCTGAGCCGCTGGCAAACGCGCTTCGCGCGAAGTTGCGCCTCCTACTGCACAGCGAGCCGCGACTCGGCGAGCGGATCGAAGTCTACTCGATGGATGCGATTGGGCGGCGGCTCTACGAATTGAATCTTGGAAAACTACGTATCGCGTCGAGTTCCGTGGTGCGTGACCTCATGGAACAGGCTTCCCAGGCGGTGGGCGGGCACAAGTTCTCACTGCGCTTCCTGACGACGGAATGGGAGCAGGTGGTCGATGGCTGGCAGTTGGAGAGTTGGGAGGACTACCGGGACGTTGTTCGGCTTGGGCGGAAGACGCGCTTGAAGGAACCCCAACGGCAACTGCTCTGGTCGATTTTCGAGAAGGTTCGCTCTGGATTGCGGGAGCAGGGATTGCTGACGACTTCCGGAATGTTCAACGTGTTGGCCCGGCACTATGCCGCAGGCGCATCCGCACCGTTCGACTTCACGGTCGTCGATGAGGCGCAGGACATCAGTATCGCCCAGGTCCGGTTTCTCGCCGCCATCGGTACAGGCAGGCCCAATGGCCTCTTCTTTGGCGGCGATCTTGGCCAGCGCATCTTCCAGCAGCCGTTCTCATGGAAGACTGCGGGAGTGGATGTGCGCGGTCGATCCACGAGCCTCAAAATCAATTACCGGACATCGCACCAGATTCGCTCGCAGGCCGACCGCCTGCTGGAGCCGCAGATCGCGGACGTTGACGGAAACCTTGAAGAGCGCAGGGGGACGGTCTCACTCTTCAATGGCCCTCAGCCGGACATCAAAGCTTACCCGTCTACGGATGAGGAGAGCAAAGCAGTGGGTGACTGGTTGGCCAACCTTACCAAGGATGGAATACAACCGCACGAAATCGCGCTCTTCGTCCGCTCTGCCGCCCAGCTTGACCGCGCCAAGGCCGCAGCCCAACGGGCAGAGATGAAGTACAAAATTCTCGACGAGCATGTTGAGACGACTTCCGGCTATCTGTCCGTAAGTACGATGCACCTGGCAAAGGGACTGGAGTTCCGGGCAGTCGGGGTGATGGCCTGCGATGATGAGGTGATTCCGCTTCAGCAGCGAATCGAGACTGTCACGGACGAATCCGATCTTGAGGATGTCTACAACACCGAACGTCACCTGCTTTACGTCGCCTGCACCCGTGCCCGCGACCATTTGCTTGTGACCAGCACCGAACCTGCGTCAGAGTTTCTGGAAGATATGCTTGCGAGGTCCGGAAGCCCGCCGCTGTGAGTCTGCCTGCTGAAGGCGTCGAGCGGTGCTGTGCTCGTCCGTCGATGGTTTTTCCGCAAGAGCAGGGAGCAAGAAGATCATGATCGCCGATGCGCTTTCAGCGGCTACCGACGTAAGGTGAGCATCCACCCTCGCCAGCCAATCTGCGCTTGCTCTTTGCTTGTTCTTGAGTGATTCGGCCGAAGTTCCTACGCCTTTCGAGCGGTATTCTGCTGATTTATAGGAAGATAGTTCGAAACTCAGTTTCCGGTTGCTGGGAGATCAGCGAGCAACTGGTATGCCTTTGCCTGAATGGGGTTGGTTTCAGGCACTTGTTTAACAACGGTGTTTCCGGAAGGATCATTGGGCGGCCCGAGAGTGACGCGAGCGCGAGTGGCCAACTTTGACATGAGCGAAGAAAAGCTGTGCACAGCAAGCCCCTCGGAGGTTTACCTGGTCGCCTTCTTTTTCTTGACAGAGTCCGAGATGGTGGGTTGCAGAACCGGATCGCGCACCAGTCGTTGAACGGGGAGTTCTTCATCGGCAGGCGGGATCGGCGCCCAGGCGCGAAGCATATACCGCTGGACCTAATAAGCCAGCAAACAGAGGAAGATTTGGGCCTTGGCGCGGTCTTCGATGCGGTGGCGGGTGGGACGAACCAGCAGCTCCAGGCTCTTCATCGTCCGGAAGACGCGTTCCACTTGGGCCAGGCTCTTGTAACTGCGCAGGGTGTCTTCCGCCGGCAGCCGTTCTGCCGGTTCGCTGGTGCGGATCACATAAGTGCCGTCCAGGGCTCGATATTGTTGTTTTCCGCCGCGAGCCCGAGGCCGCGGACGGTGAAATTCGAGCTGCCAAGAACGGCGTCCTGCACGCCAGCTGTCGCTATGTGATGCATCTTTCCGTGGAGCAGGTTGGACTGCTTTATCGTCTTGATGTCGACCTTTGTCTCAATCCAGTCGGCGCACTCCCTTGCAACCCGCTTTTGCTGAGGCTTGTTTGCGAGCTCCAGACCGCCGGCATCGATGATGAAGGCCTTCTTCTCCGTTCTGCTCGGATCCAGGCGGTTCACGAAAGATGGCTCACCAAACAGGAAGTCCAGGTGCTGAATCCGGTCGAGACTGCCTTTCAAAGCGTCGTACGCATAGATGGTGAAGTAGGCGGAAACAATCGAGAGGGCCGATCCATCCTGAATCTTTTCCTGAAGGAATGAGGCGACGCTTCGTCGCGTGTCGTTGTCGCGGACACCTGTGTCGATTGTGAACACCGTCATTATCCGAGATCCTTTCGAGAATGCGATGGAGCGATTGCATGTCGTGCGAGATTTAACGTTAGCAAGCCAGCCGTGATTTCATTTGCGGCTGGGCAATCGACAGAGCTGATGATTGGAGGATGGGTGGCAATCACACACGGAGGTCCGACGATAGATATTCTTTGCTTTGCCAAAGTGATTGGATTACTTGAGCGCATACCAGGACCCCTTTCTGCTTCCGTGCATCACGAGCTGCTGCATTTCAACCAGTTTACGGAAGTGTTCTTTGAGCGTGTTGCGACTGGCCCCGGTGAGCCGGATCATATCCGCCATCGTCACTCGACCGTGTTCGCGAGCAAATTCGAGGATGCGAACGGCCAGTTCAGGCAGCGCAGCCAGAACCAACCGTTCACGCTCCACTTTGACCGACAAGCGGCGCTTCTGCTGCTGAAGGGCACGCAGGAAAAAAAGCAGCCATGGCTGCCAGTTGGGATTGTCGGTTTGTATGGTGGATTGTGTTTGGCGCAGCGCCAGGTAGTAGCCTTCTTTGCTGTTCTCAATCACGCTTTCCAGCGAGCTGAAGGGTACGTAGGCGTAGCCCGCTTTGAGCAGTAACAGCGTTGTGAGAACTCGGCTCAGACGGCCATTGCCATCCTGGAAGGGATGGATGGCAAGAAAAACGACAGTGAAGATGGCAGCGATGAGCAAGGGGTGAAGGCGTTTCAACTCCTGCTCGGTGTGCAGCCATTCAACCAGCTCCGTCATGCGCCGCGGGGTATCGAACGGCGTCGCGGTCTCGAAAAGAATTGCGATCTGCTTCCCGTCGTCATCGAAGGCTGCGACCCTATTGGGGAGCTTCTTGTACTCGCCGCGGTGGCGGTCATCCTTCAGGCTGTACTGGAGCAGGTCGCGGTGAAGCTGTTTGATGTGATTCTCGGTGAGCAGAATATCCTGCCAGGCATGGAAGATCGTTTCCATGACGGCGGCGTAGCCTGCGACCTCCTGCTCGTCACGGGTGGCATAAGATTGGATCTCCAGGTTCGCCAGCAGGCGCTCAACTTCCCGGTCAGATAGCTGGCTGCCCTCAATGCGCGTTGAAGATCCGATGCTCTCGATAGTCGCAATGCGACGCAGAGCGCTGAGCCGTTCCGGCGCGAGCGTCCCGAGCGCCCGCCATGCTCCCTTGAACTCGTCGATCTCGGCGATCAGGGAGAGAGTCTCAGGCGAAATTTGGATATTGCTTGTATCGAGCATTGTTGGCTTTAAACATATATACACCTACATGCACCCATATAAGCGGCTGACTTTGCGCCAATAAGGCACCCATAATCACCTATATCTAAATAGATTGGTCCATGCTGGAGTTTTCATGCGGCGGCACCTCTCAGGGCGGGCTAAGTCTTGTCGGCGAGGTACAGCAGAGGTCCACCCGTCAGGTGTGCCTGATTAGGCTCAGTCACGCTAAGTTCTTATTATTGAGGCAGTTGCACGGCCGCTGGATTACGGTCAATTTCCCTTATATCCCATAGCTTTGCAGCGTTTGTCACAGACTTGAGATCGGCAGACCCTAATCGGCGGTGGGGGTTCAAGTCTCTCTACTTTGGTCATAGAATCCATAACTTGCAGCAAGCAAACGTCTACCAGGTTCGGCTCACAATTTCCTCGGTGATCGTCCAAATGAGCCAGGACTTTCCCCAGAATTTCTTAGCCCTGCCCGATGAGTTCCAGTTGTGGGTTGGGTGGTGATTTTTGCCTTGGCTGGAAGGCGCTGCCAGAGAGAAGGCGTGGGATTCCGTCGGCCAAGGCATAAAGGTGGAAGGGCGGGATGCTGAAGAATCGCTGCGAGATGATCAGCAACTTCTCGGTGAGGATGCGCAGATTCATTTGCTGTCCGAGAAAGGTTGCGGCGAAGTAAGCTGTGGCAGTCACCAGCACGACTAAGCTCTTCAGCCGACGATACTTCCTCACCCGGATGTCTTCCGGGCTGTAACTCTGCTTGATGAAGCGGAAAGTCTCCTGCAGGGTAGGGGGCCGGCGCGGTATCTGCGTCGGGCGCGATCCGTTTCCAGCCCCTCCCCGTAGGAGCCGTGGATGAAGTTTTCCCTCACACGGCTCGCCCGGTGAGCTACGTCGATAGGGTTATGGGTCGTGTCGGGTGGTGATTGTCCTCGTCGCGGTGGCAGTTGCCTGGGCAGGCAACACTCTGTACGCTCCTTAGTCCTGGTGTTCGCCGGCTTTGTCGCCGGGCTATGCGACTGGCGCATGACGGAAGCCGCTGCAAGCGGTACTTGCAAATAGCGCCAAGTCTTAGCACTCCCCGGCTGCTGCAAGAACCTTTGCCTGGAGTGCGGAGGAGACGAAGAAGCGGGCATGGGATGGGAGAAGGTCTATTTCGGGCTTGACGGCGTGAATCTGGCCAAGGCGCTTCGCGCGCAGGAGAATGCCAAGAACGCCCGTAACGGCGAGGCCGGTTCTGGATGCCAACTGGCGGCTATCCTGGCCTGCCGGACCTCGACCTGCCGCCGTCACGAGATCAATCCTCAGATCTATCTCACGCAATTGCTGGACAACTTGCCGACGCTGCCCATCAGCGACCTCGACTGGCTACCCGATCGCTGGAAAGTTACCCGGACAATCCGCCTGGCCGCTCTGTGAAGCCAAACTTCTCTCCCTTGCCCCTACCTGCGGTTCACATACCGGTCACCATGGGTTTTGCATGGGCAAGCTCAAAGACCTATGTCATTCTGCGGCGATCCGACATCGTGAATCCAATTGGAGTTCGTTTAAATACCTTCGCGATCTTCCGCATCTGGTCTCTGCGCAACTCCTGGTAATCAATCTGACCGATCACATAGTCGTCGCTCACTCCTCCTTTCACCTGGACCATGTCCCTCCGATAGCTTTCCTTGGCGGGTACTTCAATTCGGCTTTCACCGTAAAGGCGGTTGTTGGCTTGCACAACATACGTGTGCAGGTCCATAGCGGTGGCTTCAACGAGGCTGCAGAATGTCTTGACGTCGGAGTTCCACTCAAGCACGAAGAGCGTATCAAGCTCTCCACGGAGCGTGCTTCGATTGGCAATGTTGGTCAGATCACTGCAAATCAGTACAGCGAAGCAAAATTCTTTATGCTGGTAGAGAGTTGGCAATGCCAGTTTTCCGGTTGGCAGATAGATTTCTCTCTTATTTTTGGGATTGAGCCTCCTGAGGTGTTCGCTCTCATGATGAGCAGGTTCAAACTTGGGCTGCAGACGGATGATGTGATCGGCATGTCCGGGCCGATTTGTCACGAGCGACACGAGACAGTCATTTCTGAGTGCGCTTGACTTGGGGTTGCGGTGGTACTCAACCCCTGCGAGGAGGGACACATTGTTGGATGCGAGCTTGTTTGCGATACGCAAAGCCCAGGGTAACGGAATACTCAACTCTGGAAAGACAATGTAGTCAGGCCGCACGCGCTCCGTGAGCATTCGGTTGATGAGTTCGTTCAGGTCGCGGTAGCGGCGCAAAGAGCGGTCTTGCTTGCCCATTGCAGCGGCTATCCAATGATCTTCCGTTGTCTTGTAGCTGCTTAGGCCTACGGTGATCTTCTCTCTGGGGGATCCTGGAACGACGAATGTGGTAAATGCTTTCGGTGACGGGGGTTCGAGTACGATGGCGATGCTGGAGGCTTTTGGCGCCTGGACTTCTTGGAGAGCCACGATTGCCCTCTGATAGGCCATGGCATCATGGAAAACCTCCGGGGCCGCGAGGGGGATTTCATCCACACGAAATGGGCGCGTGGGAAAGGCCAGCGCCGGCCAATAAGGGATTTTCAGCCGGTGCGCGAGCTTCCTGAAGCGGCGGACGGCTCCGAGCCGTAGAGTGCGGCGGATCTCGATCTGCCTGGGCACGGCCGGTCCGAGTTCGTCAGTGGACTGGCTCCTATACCAGTATTCCTTGTATGGAAGGCTGCCCCAATCTGCCAAAAGGAGTTTCTTCGCAAGCCGCTTGAGATGCTCTGCCGAGGACGGGAGCGAGATCCCCGGATCAAGCAGCCGTAGTTTTCGGAGCGCGGCCATGAACCTTGGATTGAGCGTTCTGCCCGGCCAGCTTGCTGCTTGCAAGGCCGTCTGAAGGAAGGCCGCGGCAGAGTGCTTCAAGCACAGTTTGACTTTATCCTGCTCTTCTTCTCTGCCGAGTGTGGATGTTGTCCTGAGTAAATCCGCAATTTGGCTGAAACGGCAGAGAAAATCGGTGGCGGACTCGAAATCTCCACAGAGCAACATCAAGCCGAAGATGTGAGGCAGATAGGTTGCAAAATCGAAGAAGCCAACGGGAGTGAGCGCATAGCTGCCGGCGAGCCTATAGAACTCCATGCGGAGGCTCCGCCATGAGGATGGTCGAAGATCGGAGGCATAGGTCTCTATGTCGCGCAAAAGGAGGGACAGGCCGAGGCGTTTCATGGAAACGGAGTCTGCCTGGCGTAGAACATCGACGTGCTGAGTAGCGTTCTGGGTGGCAAGAAGGGCTTTCGAGGCCATCTCGGCTCCTGACTCTGGGACCATGGGAAGCAGTCTATGTTCGCTAGACTGCAGCCGAATTTGATCGCGGATGTGCTGGATGAGATCGAGCCCACGTGCGGAAGACAGCGCAAAGATCTTTTGCTTCGTTGCGGCGAAGATAAGTTCGGAGTCGCGCGCATAGGGGAGCTTGAGTTGGAGAGATGGGGGTTTGCCAGCGATGTGCCTGGTCGTTAGAAGCGGAGCTAAAGCATCCGCGAGCCAGGCGTTGACGGCCGGGCCATCCTCAAGTTGGGCGATGTTCTCAAACACGAGAAAGATGTCGTCAACGTAACGACCGTAATAGAGCGGACGGAGCTTTGTGGTGATTGCCTTATCAAAGTCCACCAGGAGGATGTTGGCGATGATCCTTGATGCGGATAGGCCGACTGGAATCGCCCCGAGAGGCCGATCCTGGTAATCCGGTGTTGTTCGATACCAGGTTTCCATTGCCTGGAGCAGGGAATGGGTAAGCGATTGCTGTCCGGGTGAGAGCTGAAGGTTGATAGCGCTAAGAAAGCGCTTCCGAAGAAGGAAGGCCGGGCAAACGCGGTGGTAAAACTGCTCGATATCCATCGTGATTGCGAGGACGCTCTTCCCCTTTGACAGGGCGGTTTCGATCGCTGCCAACCCGTTCTCTCTCCACGTGCGATATGCGGACAAGTAGGGAACAAAAAGGCCGGACGCAGGGAGGTGGATGTCTGCTGGTTGAGATGGATTTGAAGAGGCGGGAGGCGTGCGCCAGAGGCGGTTGGCGTAAGAGAGTTCTGGATCGAGTGCTCGATCAAACAGATGGCCGACCTTCAGGATCCATAATGCAGAGATCACCTGCAGTTCGACGGAAGGCCGGATGATTAATCTCAGCCTGGCTTCCGCTCTTTGGCGAGATTGTTCAAATTTTCGTTTCCAGTCGGCTACGGGGTCAACGGCGCTGAAGTGTGGTGCGTCCGGATCAATCCATGCGCTTGCATCTATGGATTTTGGTAGATAGGCGTAGTTGCCGAGGAAGGCTGCATCGGACGGCCAGGTTTCGAATCTGTTCAGCAGAGTTTGATGCAGCCGCTCCAGGTTAGAGGCAAGGTTCTGTTCGTACTCAGCGAATGCCAGTGCGTGGACATGGGTGTTCTCATAGTAAGCCTCAACCTTGGCTTTCCGATAAGCAACGTACAAATCCAGCAGCGAAACATCACGCTTCGACGGAGGCATGTTCGCCCTAACACCCTAGCTATCATGATGATAGCCGGATGTAGCAAGGGTAGCAGATTTGTTTGGCATCGGGGAACGCACACTTTTCCAAGTGAGCTTTCCTAACCTGAGTCTTCGCGTTCCGCCGCGCAAGATGGGGTTCAGATAACGCTCACAAGCAGCTTGAGGGGGACGAGTTTGTGATAGGCGAAGTTTTCCCGGAAGTAGCGCCGCGCGATGGGAGGGAAGCAGGCAGGGGCACCATCACGTTCCTAGCGTCCGCCGAGTTGTCCAGATCATCGCTCTCACAGCTCGATGATTGCTCTTAAATCATCGGGACGCCCTCAAGGGGCGTCCCGATGGATGGAGCAGGAGGCAGGGGTTACTGGCTCAGGGACATCACCATGTTGGTGTTGTCGTCGTTGAAGTAGATCTCCTGGGTGGAGAGGCTGGTACCGCTGGTGGCAATCCCGAAGATGGCGCCGGGCGAGCCGCTATCCACTGACTTGGTGCCGACAGCCATCATGGTGGAGGGAGAGATCTCAACCATATTGTTGTCGCCGGTGTTGCCGACCACCAGGTCGCCGTTATACAGAAGAGCGGCGCTGACGGGGTAGTTGAGCGGCGATCCGGAGTAGATGACCGTTGCCTGTGAGGCGTTGGGACCACTAAAGGAGAAAGACCCCGCCATGCTGGTGGAGTAATATCCGCCGGAGGACGAGCCAGGGGTGTACGTGACGTTGACGCTATTGGCAACGTACTTGGAGACGCCGGAGAAGGCGAGCACGCTGTTGGTGTCGCTGGAGACGACGTAGAGCGTGTCGGAGGAAGGATTGTACGTGAGGCCTGCCGGGGCCAGAACACCGTAGGTGGAGCTCACGCTCACAGGAATGCCCGTGATGATCTTGGTGTAGGTCGGGGGAGAGGTGGAGACCACGCCCTGAACAATAGAGCCATCGCCGGCGTTAGAGATATAGAAGGCCTCAGGAGACGTGGCCGTGGAGCCCATCGCCGGCGTGGGAGAGCCGAAGATCTGACCCCAGGGCTGATCCCACATATAGCTGGAGGTGATGCTGGTGGTGGTGGCGCCGGTGGGTTCTACCAC
>JBMFGX010000063.1:0-9355 GCA_049977105.1 Acidobacteriaceae bacterium
ACACGGTTTTGGATAGCGTGGAAGCACTTTGGCGACAAGCCCGCTCCATTCTGGGAACCCGCAAGGGATTCTTCGCCTACCTGCACACCATCACCGCCTACCTGCTCTTTGCCGACTGGCGCTCTCTTTGTTGGGCCATGGTGCAAGGAGACACTCCCCCAACCTGATCCCGCCCCAGGGTTACTCAGCGAGTTCCCTCGGTTAGAACTGCTGGTCCCCCGGGGGGGCGTTGCGGGGCGCCCGCGCCCGATTTGATTATGGGAGATAGCAATTCCTTCTTGGACAACCTACTGGCTCGACGGGGAAACTAATTGCACAGGTACGAGGAGGTACCGGCCATGAAAAAAGTTTTAATACTTGGCGCAATCGTCTATGGAATCTTCACTCTTTCTGCAGGAGCGGCGCTGGGACAGAGGTCCAGGACACTCGATGTTGAGTCGCCGGATAACATGCGGGCACTTGCTGTTCAAAATCCTACAGCAATGTATCTTTATAGCTCCGATGACGGAAGCACGCTGCTCTACGTGGAGTCGCAGAAGGGGCGCGAGCTTTCGATCCTGGATGTAACCGATCCTTCCCAGGTGGAACGTTTAGCGTCGGTCGCGTTGCCCGCGCCATCAGCGTATGACTTTGTGCGGTATGTGGGGCATCACGAGGTTTTGATCCGGTATCGGAATGGTGCGGGAGTTGCCCTTTTGAATCTGGCGCACTACAAGGATCCCACCCTGATGCCTGCAAAGCCCTTTGAAAACGCCGTGGTAATGGGACAGATCGGAGCGACGGGGCTTTTGATGGGGCAGGGGAAAGCTACGAATGCGAGCATGTCTTCTCCGGTGCCACACAACTATGAGGTGATGGACACGCTTCACCCACATCACCCCAGACTGCTGGCGACCATCGACGGAGTACGTCAGATGCTTACCAGGGGCAACACCGGAACGCTGTTTCTGCTGAATCAGGACGGCGTCACTATGGTTCGCAGACTGCGTGTTGAGGCGCAGTACCAGGAGACCCTCGACGAGATGAACAGCAATTAACGGCGACGTCTCAACAGGTCCGTGTTGTTCCGGATGTGGTGCGACTGATCATTCGCGAAAGACGAAACCAGTCTAGAAAAGGAGTTCTACTATTTGTCAGATGGCCGGAGTGATTGGGCGGTCGATCCTTCTGCATCAAGTGCGGACGGTTCGGCCGCTCATCGCGTTGTTGCGGGGAGCAACGGGCCAAGCGCGCTCCCGCAACCTGGGCGCGGCGTCAGGGTGCCTTCGGCGCGACCGGCGCAGCGAGAGTGGCGCGCTCCTGGCCGGCTTATCCCGCCTGCGCGATCAGCTTTCGCAACCTTCCCTCGATGTTGGATTCCTCGCCCATCATCTCGGAGGTCAATGCGCCGTCAGAGCCGACGGTGAAGTAGTGTGGTATGGATTCAACCACAAACTCACCAGCGAGCTTGTGGTCCGCGTCGCGGTACTGCACCCAGGTCATCTCGTGCCTCTCCACCAACTGCCTCCAGGCTAGCGGGTTGGAGTCCAGACTGACCCTGATCACCACCAACGGCTGGCCGGCAAACTCTTTGACAATCTTCTTCCGGTGGGGCAGTTCCTGAATGCAGGGGCCACATCAGGTCGCCCAGAAGTCGATGAGGACTGCCCTGCCGCCCATCGCATCCAGATTGAACGTGAATCCGTCCAGAGCGGTGACCCGAAACGCCGTCGCCATCTCGTGCAGTGAAGGTTCGGGGCCGTCGACGAAGTGCTCTACGCGTAGCCAGGCAGGTTCCCCAGGGTGCAACGTACCGAGTCAAAGCTGGAAGTCCTTGCGAGCCTGGTCCGTCTTGCCCTGCCACTCCAATATCTCGCCCTCATGGAACAGCGCCGAGAAATTTTGTGCGTCGAGATCGAACGCCTGCCGGTAGGCGGCGCGCGCCTTCTCCAACAAGCCGGGCTCGGGCCGATCGCCACCCTGGGCCATGAGCGCCATGCCACTCCCAATCTCAAATTCCCACTCCCAGACCCCGGCGGCTAGATCCCCGGCCCGCCGTCCTTTCCGGTCGCTCCCCCGCCATCGGGCCCCGCATGATTCCAGGCGCCGGGCCCATGCATCGCGAACCGGCGGTCTCTCAGCCTGGTCCACTGTTCCGCTGTCAGCACGCTGCGAATATCCAGCAGCATCTTCGCATCCGTCTTCTCCAACTCCGCGCGCGTATCGGCGATCTTATCGATCTGCACCACGGCCTTGGATTCATCAAACGGAGTTGCATCCAGCAGGGGTCTCAGCAGGAGCTGTTGCTCCTGGAGCGTGGCGTGCAGATGAATCAACTGCAGCCGGCTCTGCAGAAACATGTCGCTCACTCTCTTCTGCTGCTCCGTGGTCAGGCCCAGCCACGCTACCATCTGGGGATCCTTCCACCACATACCGAAGGAAAGCAAACCGTCGCCTCGCCCCCAACGGTCCCTTCGGTCTCTGCGTCCAAACCTGGAACCATCGGGATACCAACCATGCTGCGGCGGGCCACAGGCCTGCGGCCCATGCGGAGGAGGAGGAGGGACTTGCGACGTCATAGCTGGCGGCACAGCGCTCTGCGCGCTCGCCACGGGGGCAGCAAGCGCCACTGGAGCAGCTAGCACCATATAAACTGCAAGCAATCTTCGCATCGTCATTCGTTCTCCTTTCCATTCGCTCTCGTTCCAGCCGGGCTTTGCCCCGAATCCCTCACGGTAAGCGGAAGCATCGCCTGCGGAACCGAAGAACTCAAATCCTGCTCAATATCGCTCATCAACTGGACATCTGAGATCTTGGTCGAACTCTTTACGGACATTGAAACCGTCACCGGCGCATCGGACGCAAACCGAACCCTTGCGGAAGCATGGGCAGCGGGCATGGAGACCGCGACGGACGATCTTTCCATCGCCGCGGGACGAGATCCTCCCCTGGAGTAGTAAGAGAGTGGGGCACAGACACACAGCAGCGCCGCAGCCGCTGCCATGCTCCACACAGCCCACATTGCGCGCCGCGTTCGGTGCGCCGGGGCCGGCATCACGGCCATGCGCCGTTGCTCGGCCGCCACACCCACCAACGCGGCCCGCAACTCCCTCATGTTCAGACGCAGCGACTCAAACTCCTCCCGGCACGCCACGCAGGTTTGCAGATGCGCTGCCTCCGCGGGCGACTCGGAACCCCAGAGCAGGGCATCAAGTCTTTGGCTCGTCAGGTGTTCCACAGGCTTTTCCGTGGTCAACTCCCCTACTTCCCTGTCCGGTCCTTTCCCAGCTACGCGCTCGTCTCTCATCGAGTATTCGTCCTTCATCTGCGTCCTCTCTCGTTCGGCTTCGATCGCCATTCGCTATCGTGGTTCACATGCAGCCCAGCTACCGGGTCTGGGCTTTGCCCAGGAACCACTCCCCCTGCGCCTCGCCGCCTGCTTTGGTGCGCCTTCAAGACTCTTCCTGCGCCCAACGACTCACATCCCGCTATCCGCCCACTCCGCACGTGGTCCAGCGCCCGGTACAGATGGCTTTTCACCGTCGGCACCGGCATCCGCATCACCTTCGCAATCTCCGCCAACTCCATCTCTTCCACAAACCGCAGCAAAAAAATAGTGCGCTGCGCTTTGGACAAATTCTCCACACTCCGCCAAACCTGCTCCAACTCCTGCTGCGCCATCAGCCTCTTCTCCACCGACTGCGCCGGATGCGGTAACTGAGCCTTCAGATCCTCCACACTCACGGCGCCGGCTGCAGCCTTCTTCCAGAACCGGAAGTACTCCGTCCGCGTATGGCTGCGCAGAAGATTCATGGCGATATAGGTCAGCCATGTGGCAATGGAGCAGTCCCCACGGAAGTTGGCGCGCGTCCGCCACGCATTCAGGAACGTATCCTGCGTCAAAGACATGGCTACATCTCGATCTCGCACGGACAGCAGCAAAAACCGGAAGATCCGCTCCTCATAGAGGGCGTGTACAGAGGCAATATCGTCAAACGGCGTGACGCGCTCCTGCATAGTCTCCGCCATAGGCAACTGGTCAGATCGAACACCTTCCTGCGGCATCATAGGATCTTCGTCCCGGATCTGCTTAACTCCTGCAACAAGAGACGCCGCCCCACTTCAAAAGACTACATCTGCCAAAGCCATTCACTCGCAAAGGACTCATTCGTTCGCATGGGACGATTTCGCCCGCAAAGATCGGAAAAGCAGAGACCCGGAAACAGTGCAACGCAGCCTTCAACCCCTGCTTTCCGCAGGCACCCCAGGGCTCTGTCAGAGAGAGCCGCGGGATCCGGGCGTTGGTAGCCGACAGGTCTCCACCGGGCAGCATCGTCGGCTCACGCATCAAAATAAGGCAAACTCTGGTTACCCGTTGCAAGCTACTCTTCGTCCGTGAGCGCAGACAGAGGCCAGATCGAAAGGTCGACCTCAGCCGAACCGGATCCCATGCTTCAGGAACGGATGGACCCTCGGCGCTTACCGGCAAACTCCACTCTCAGCCAAAAGATCTCTTGGAAGGACTACCTTCCTGCCATGGCCCTCCACCATGGGCCATCTTCTCTCAGCCACGGGAATCCAGGCCGACCCTCACCTTATACCGACGCAACATGGTGGCGAACGTCAGCACCACGCACCCAGAAGATGACATCCTCTGCAATGTTGGTCGCATGGTCACCTATCCGCTCCAGGTTGCGCGAGATGATCAGCGTATCCAGCGCCTGCGAAGCCAGATCCGGTTGGCTCTTGATCAGCGTGCTCAGCGAATGAAAGGCCTCGCGATTCATCTCATCCACTTGGTCATCCAACATAAGAACGGACTGCGCCAGATCCGCGTCCCCCTCAATAAACGCCTGCAGGGCCTTGCGCACCATGGCAGAGGCCAACTGCGCCAGGCGCGGGATATCCACCGGCAGATCCACCTTGGGCTGCTGGCCCAGATCCAGCACTCGCATCGCGATCCCGGCAGCCTGATCCCCCATCCGCTCCAGATCGACGTTGATGTGAATCACCGCCAGAATAAAGCGCAGATCCACCGCCATCGGCTGCTCCATGGCCAGAAGGTCCAGAGCCAGTTGATCGATCTCCAACTCCATCCGATTGATCGCCGGCTCGGAGTTCCGCACCAGTTCGCACATGCTGGAATCGCGGTGGGAATAAGCCTCGGTCGCGCGCTGGATCGCCTGTTCCACCAGACCGGCCATCACCAGAAGACGTTCCTTCAACTCGTCGAGGCTCTGCTGAAACTTGATTCGGATCATCCAAACCTCCCCGTTATGTAGTCTTCTGTCCGTTTGTCGGAGGGGTTCGTGAAGATCTTCGTTGTCGCATCAAACTCCACCAGCCTGCCCATCAGAAAGAACCCAGTCTTCTCCGCAACTCGCGCCGCCTGTTGCATATTATGCGTCACAATCACAATCGTATACTGGCTCTTAAGCTGAAAGATCAGATCCTCAATCTTCGCGGTGGATACCGGGTCCAAGGCGCTGGCCGGCTCGTCCATCAGCAGCACCTCGGGATCCACGGCCAGCGCGCGCGCAATACAGAGTCTCTGCTGTTGCCCGCCAGAGATGCTCGCTCCAGACTTCTTCTTCAGATCGTCCTTCACCTCATCCCACAGCGCCGCCTGCCGCAGCGATCGCTCCACCACCTCATCCAGTATGC
Organism: Acidobacteriaceae bacterium; assembly: GCA_049977105.1. GTDB lineage: Bacteria > Acidobacteriota > Terriglobia > Terriglobales > Acidobacteriaceae > Granulicella. The sequence continues at coordinate 5,644 of JBMFGX010000063.1, forward strand.
GCTTGCGCCGAAATCCATTCAGCTTCAAGCCGCTCGCCACATTGTCATAGATAGACATGGTAGGAAATGGATTGGGTCGCTGAAACACCATACCTACCCTGCGCCGGATCTCCACCGGCGTCGCGTCCTTGTAGATGTCCACATCACCCATGCGCACCGTTCCCTCCGCGCGCGCTATGGGATTCGTCTCGTGCATCCGATTCAGGCAGCGAACAAAGGTGCTTTTCCCACAACCAGAAGGACCGATCAGCGCAGTGACATGGTTAGCCGGGATGTGCAGGCTCACATCCTTCAGCGTATGGGTGGAACCGTACCAGGCATTCAAGCCTTCCACGCGAATGTCGACTCCCACTAACTTCCTCCCTTGAGAACGCCGCGGTCAGCAAAAATCCGCACCAACGTCACCGAAACCATAATCATCACCATCAACACCAGCGCCCCCGCCCATGCCAGGCGATGCCACTCGTCATAGGGTGAAACGGCATACACAAAGATCTGCAGCGGCAGGGCCGCTATCGGCTGGTTTAGATCGAAGCTCCAGAACTGATTTCCGAAGGCGGTAAACAGCAGGGGAGCCGTCTCTCCGGCAACCCGGGCAAACGCCAGCATGCAACCGGTGATAATACCTGGGGAGGCCGTCCGGAGACTCACCGAGAGTATTGTGCGCCACTTGGGAATGCCCAGGCCAAAGGCAGCTTCGCGCACCGGATTGGGCACCAGCGCCAGCATTTCCTCTGTGGTGCGGGCCACCGTCGGCACCATCATAATCGCCAGCGCCACCCCTCCGGCCATGCCCGAAAAGTGATGCTCCGGCGCCACCAGCAACGCATAGGCCACAATGCCCATCACAATGGAAGGCACGCCATTGAGCACGTCGGCCGTAAACCGCACAATTGCCCCTCGTCTTGTCCCTCGCGCATACTCGGCCAGGTAAACCCCTGCGCCAATCCCCAAAGGAATTCCCAGTAGACTGGCCAACCCCAGCACTGCCGCTGAGCCTGCTATGGCATTGGCCATACCGCCTCCCGGCATGCCAACTGGCATCGGCGGACGCGTGAAGAAGGCCAAATTCAGCGAACTCGCGCCCTTCAGCAGCAGATACCCCAGAATCGCAACCAGCGGCGTCAACACCACAATCGTGCTGACGATGGCCACGCCGGTCACCAGATGATTGGTGGCGCTTCGGCGCAGGAGGATCATCCGTTCCAGGCTAAGGGAGCGGACCGGCGCTGAGCGTGGCTTCGAACTCTGCTGCAAACTCATGCGTGCACGCTCCCTGGATTTCCACGCGTCACTGCCCAGACCATCAGGCGTGCAACGGCATTCACCACAATCGTCACCAAAAACAGCGCCAGACCGATCTCTATCAACGCACTCAGGTAGAGATCTCCTGTCGCCTCTGTAAACTCATTGGCGATCACGCTAGCCAGCGTGTATCCCGGCGAAAGCAGATTCTTCTCCATCCCCGGATGGTTTCCAATCACCATCGTCACCGCCATCGTTTCGCCCAGCGCGCGCCCCAGGCCAAGAATCACCGATCCAATAATTCCCATCCGCGCATTGCGCAGCACCCCAATACGCAACATCTCCCACCGCGTTGCTCCAAGCGCCAGCACCCCCTCCCGCTGGCTCACCGGCACCACCCGCATCACATCCCGGCTGATGGAACTGATCACCGGGAAGATCATGATTGCCAGAATCACGCTGGCCGTAAACATGCCCACCCCAAAGTCCGGCGCAACAAACAAACCCGTCCACCCCAGATACCGGATCAACACCGGGCCCACATAGTCGCGGATGATCGGCACCAGCACAAAAATTCCCCAGAGTCCATACACCACACTGGGGATGGCCGCCAGCAACTCGGTCAGGAAAGAGATAGGCCCCCGCAGCGCCCTGGGACAGACGTCCAGCAGGAAGATGGCCACAGCCAGCGCCAGGGGAACCGCCATACAGACAGCCAGCAGCGAGGAGAGCACCGTTCCATAGAGAAATGGCAGCGCTCCAAACTTGCCCGTCACCGGATCCCACACCCTGTTGATAAAGAACCGCAGCCCAAAGGCGTGGATCGACAGACGAGACTGATCGATCAACATCAGCAGAATCAGCACCACAATCCCGAAGATGGCCAGCGCGCAGATCAGCATCAACCCGGCGAAGACGCCATCCGCCATCCGGCCCGAGCTCTTCTTTTGCAGAAAACTGCGGATCACAGAGCTTCCTTGCTCCCCTGGCGTTGCCCGCGCCGCCATCGCCGGCGGTATCTCCATCCGCGGGCCTGGAAGTTCTGCGCCTGTTGCGCGCTCGCCCCCCGGCGGCGGCGTGGAAGCGTCCTTCGGCCCGGAAGAGGACTCTAAGCCGGCTTTCGACCTTGCAGAAAACGAAATGATCTCTGGGTCGTTCATCACTCTCTCAGGACCAACCCCCACCTAACTCCACTTTATGAAAGGAATGTGAATAGACTGTGAATTCCGACTTTTTCGGAGCGCCTGTCTGGCGCAGAAAAAGCGAAGCTCCGGAAACAGCGCCAGAAGACAACGTCCTCTTGCCAAGCCCTCCCCCAGCGTTTGCGCAACCTCTCGCCCGAGAGCATCCCGCCAACACCAGTACCAGATCGGCTACCGGCCACCCGTCCTCACGCCCGGACGCTGCACTCTTCCATCCGGAGCCATCCATCGCGGCGTTCCTCCTACCCACATTTAAGCTGAACGCCACACCCGGGAAGTCTAGCAGCCGGGGGTAGCTGGCGCCGCACCGGCCACTCTCGCTAAGGCTTTAATGAACCTCTTCAATGGTCGTACGAACTTTGGCGATCACCGGTGCCGGCAGGGGCGCATACGTCATGCTGGCGGCTTCGGACTCTCCGTGATCCAACATCCACTCCAGAAAAGCGTGCATCACCTTGCCATTCGCCGGTGAATCCATCGGCACTGGGATCAGCAGCCAGGTAAAGGACGCAATTGGATAGGAACTCGCGCCCGGCGCGTTGGTGATCGAAACTCGGTAGTCCGCGGGCATGCTGTCCGCCGCGCCCGCCGCCGCATCGCTTACCGTCTCCGTCGACGCCTTCACCCAGTTCCCTGCCGCGTTTTTTACCTGGCCATAGAGCATGTGGTTTTGTACCGCGTACATCAACTCCACATAGCCAAACGAGTAAGGGGTGTTGCGGATCGTCCCCGCCACGCCTTCATTCCCCTTGCCCCCAACACCCGTAGGCCACTGCACGGAGGTTGAGCAACCAATCTTCGTCTTGAACTCCGGGCTCACCTTGCTCAGAAAATCCGTAAAGATATAGTTGGTGCCCGACCCATCCGAGCGATACACCGGCAGAATGGTGTGATCCGGCAGCTTGACGCCCGGGTTGTCCTTCGCCAGGCGCGGATCGTTCCACTTGGTAATTTTACCCAGATAAATATCCGCAATCACGTCCGGCGCAAACTTCAGCTCGGCCGTAGTCCCCGGAATGTTATAGGACGGAACTACGCCGCCTAGCACCGTCGGGATATGAAGGAGATGCACCTTGTTGGCGGCAGCATCCGCCAACTGCTTGTCGGTCATCGGTCCGTCGGAGGCGCCAAAGTCCACCGTGCCCTGCGAGACCTGCCGAATCCCAGCGCCCGATCCCACAGACTGATAGTTGATCTGCACGCCCGGATCGACCATCGCGTACTCCGCGAACCACCGCTGATAGATCGGATTCGGAAACGTCCCC
>JBMFGX010000064.1:0-9183 GCA_049977105.1 Acidobacteriaceae bacterium
CGGTGATGCGATCAAGCAGTGCGCCGGTGAGGCGTTCGGAGCCGAAGATCTCGGTCCATTCATCGAAGGGCAGGTCGCTGGTGATGAGAGTGGAACCTCGCTCGTAGCGCTGGCTGATGGTCTCGAAAAGCAGCTCGGCGCCGGTCTTCGACAGCGGCACATAGCCGAGTTCGTCGACGATCAGCAACTCATGGGCTGAGAGTTGTTTTTGAAAGCGCCGCAGGTATTTCTCATCGCGAGCCTCGATCAGTTCGCCGACCAGCGCAGCGGCGGTGAGCAAGCGGACGCGGTGCCCGCGCTGGCAAGCGGCCAGGCCGAGCGCCAGGGCGATATGCGTTTTTCCCGTGCCGCTGTTGCCGAGCAGCAGGATGTTCTCCTTGCGGGCCAGGTACTCCGAACGCGCCAGATCGAGGACCAGAGTCTTGTTCAGTGCCGGGACGGCGAGGAAGTCGAAGCTCTCCAGGCTCTTGACGACCGGGAACTTCGCCTGCCGGATGCGGCGCTCGGTGGCGCGACGATCGCGGTCGAGCAACTCCAGTTCGGTCAGCCGCAGCAGATAGTGCGGGAAGGCGGCCTTTTCCTGAGCACAGGTGCGGGCCAGCTTGTCGTACTCGCGCAACATGGTAGGCAGGCGAAGAGCCTTCAGGTGGTGTTGGAGCAGGACCTGTGGTGTATCGGGAGTGGGTATGCTCATCGCGTTGCCTCCTGTGTGGGTGGCTCGGCCGGAGATGCACACAGCAGGGTCATGTAGTCGGCGGCATGCGTAGTTCGTACTTGGGACAGCGGCAGGTGCGGCCAGTTGGCCATGTCCAGCTTGGTCGGCCGTCGTTCGATGCGGCACAAGACCAGATGCCGAACGGCATCGAAGCTGATCGTGTTCAGCCCAGAGCCTGCTCGATGGCGGCCGTGACTTCCGTGAGGGGGAAGGTCTCCAGCAGCCGAAGTACCCGGATGTACTCGCGGGCGGGGTATTTGCGCAGCCGCGCTTCCAGCAACCGCCGCAGATGAGCAAAACAGTCCGGCAACTGCCATCCTGACAGCGGGGCGGCCTGATCCAGGGCCCGGCTCTTATGCTCGAGCAGGGCCAGATAGTGCAGCGGATCGAAGACCGTGGCTTCGCGTTCGTAGCTGCGCTGGTGTCCGGCGATCACGTCGCCGCCAGCTACGATCACGATGCGGTGGACGTAGGCCTTGACCAGCACCTGGCGATGGCCGTACTGCGTGGGCACGGAGTAATCGTTGGTGCGGTAGCGGACCAGCGAAATGGAACTGACGCGTGCCGTCGTCTTGTCGCAAGCCTCGAAGCGAGCCGGCGGCAGGGGCAGAAGTACAGCGCGGTCGCGCTCGAAGCGTTCGCCGATGGTCTCCCTGTGGCCGCGCAGCCGTTGCGCGCGCCGTTCCATAGCGTCGCGCACGAACTGTTCGTTGAGCGCCTCCCAGCTTGCCGCGCGCGGAATCGGCACCATGAAGTTGCGCCGTGCATAGCCGACCAGGTTCTCCACCTTGCCCTTGTCGTTGCCCCTGGCAGGCCTGCCGAGCTTCTCGGCAAACAGGTAGTGGCTCTGCAACTCGGAAAAAGCCCGCGTCTTTTGCCGTTGTCCGTCACCGAGGATCCTGGCGACGGCAAGCGTGGTGTTGTCGTAGAGAATCCGCGTCGGCACGCCGCCGAAGTACTCGAAGGCGCGCACATGAGCTTCAAGAAACGCCTCGGCCGTCTCGGCCGGAAAAGCCTGCACAAAGCAGTCATCCGAGTGCGGCAGATCGAAGGCCATGAAGTGCGCCTTCTGCTCCACGCCTGCGATCTCCACCTGGGCTTCGCCGAAATCGGCCTGCGCCTCACCTGGCGCGTGGGTCAGTGGGAGGAACATCTCCTTGCCGCCGAGCTTCGCAACTCGCACGTAGTCCTTCACGATCGTGTAGCCGCCCGTGTAAGCATGCTCGGCACGCAGCCGTTCGAAGATCCGCTTGGCCGTGTGCCGCTGCTTGCGCGGCCGCTGCTTGTTGTCTTCCAGAATCGCGTCGATCGCGCCCTGCCAAGGGCCCAGCTTCTGCCGCCGCACCGGCTTCTGCCGCCGGTAACCTGGCGGCAAAGAGAACTCCAGCATCTTGCCGACCGTCTTGCGAGCCAGACCGAACTCCCTTGCCACAGCCCGCCGGCTCATCCCGTCAACCAGCACCGCCCGCCGCACTCTCGCATACAACTCCACCGTCTTCATGCCTCCGGTATCCACAGAAAACACGCATCCTAACGGCACCGAACCTACTTCGGCACCCCAAAGAAACCTGCTTGTCTGTAAAACTACTGCCTGGCTGGGTGGTCTATTTTTGCGCCGCCGCGTACATGTGACACGGGGATGGTCGCGGTGTACTCTATAATCGTCTTTCGACGATAAACGATGAAAGCGAAACGAAAACTCGATGCGACCTGCTGTTCAACGTCTGCGCGCCATGACGGAGGGGATTTACGCCCGGTGGAGGGCAGTGACGCTGATGCAGAGCTGGCTATGCTGGCAAAGGCTTTAGGACATCCGATACGGGTGCGCATTGTGCGGATGCTTTCGCGCCGGGAGGCGCGTGTTTGTAGTGAGATTGTGAACGAAGTGCCTCTGGCGCAATCCACGGTTTCTGAGCATTTGAGGATTCTGAAGCAGGCCGGCTTGATACGAGCTTCGACGAACGGAACCAAGACCGGGTACTGCATTGATGCCTCGACTTTACGCCGCATGAAAGCGTTGGCGGCGGGTTTGTAATCGCAAGGTAACGATGAAAGGAAGAGATGTATGACGAAGAAACTGGAAGTATTTGATCCGCCGATGTGTTGTTCGACAGGAATTTGCGGTCCGAACGTGGATCCGGCATTGTCGCGTTTTGCTGCGGATCTGCAATGGATTGCAAGCCAAGGGGTGCAGGTGGAGCGCTACAACCTTGCGCAGCAGCCGCAGAGTTTTGTGGCCAATCCGATGGTGATGGAGATTCTGACGAAGGACGGCAATGGATGCCTGCCTTTGGCAGTTCTTGATGGCCAGCTGATCTTCAAGGCGAGATATCCGACCCGTGAGGAACTGGCCAAGTTTGTTGGCATTCCTTTGAGCAACACGGAGTTCCCGATTCTCTCCACAAGCTGCTGTGGATAGAGTTGCCAGGACTATAGAACCAAGCAGGACAGATTGGAGACAAGATGGATAGCCAGACGTTTTTTGACCGCGCGACGAGAACATTGTTTTTCACCGGTAAGGGTGGCGTGGGGAAGACGTCGCTGGCGTGTTCGTCGGCGGTTGCGCTGGCTGCGCGTGGGCGCAAGGTGCTGCTGGTGAGTACCGATCCTGCGTCAAATCTGGACGAGGTTCTAGGCGTTGCGCTAGGCTCGCAGCCGACCGAGGTTCCCGGCTGCGCCGGGCTCTCCGCGATGAATATCAATCCTGAAGCCGCGGCGCAGGCGTATCGGGACAAGGTGGTTGGTCCGTATCGCGGAGTGCTTCCGGAGGCGGCGCTGAACAGTATGGAGGAGCAGCTTTCCGGCGCATGCACGATGGAGATTGCATCCTTTGACGAGTTCACAAAGTTATTGGGCAGTCGTGAGGCCACGTCCGGGTACGATCATGTGATCTTTGACACCGCGCCGACCGGCCACACGCTCCGGCTGTTGAAGCTGCCGGCGGCGTGGACGGGCTTTATGGAAACCAACACCACGGGCACGTCATGTCTTGGACCGCTGGCAGGGTTGCAGAAGCAAAGGGCGCTTTATGATGCAAGTTTGCATACGTTGTCTGATCCGTCGCAGACGACGCTGGTGCTGGTGAGCCGGCCAGAGCGCTCGGCCTTGACTGAAGCGGAGCGCACGCGCGGAGAGCTGGCCGAGATGGGAGTGACGAACCAATATCTTTTTCTGAACGGGGTTTTTCTGGCGCTGGACCAGAGAGACCCGGCTGCGGTGGCACTGGAGATGCAAGGGCAAGAGGCGGTGCGCTCTATGCCGGAGGCTCTGGCCAGGCTGACGCGCGTCCAGATACCGCTGCTAGCCTATGCGCCGATGGGGATTGAGCGGCTGGGGAAGGTTTTCCGTGTTGAGCAGCCAGCGGAGGTGTCCGCGGAGGTTGAGGGACAGAGGGCGGCTGTGGATGCGCCGTCGCTTGCTTCGCTGATTGATGAGATGGAGAGGCGTGGACATGGGGTGGTGATGAGCATGGGCAAGGGCGGGGTGGGCAAGACAACGATTGCCGCGGCGATTGCGGTCGAGTTGACGCAGCGTGGTCATTCGGTTCATTTGAGCACGACGGATCCTGCCGCTCATCTGGCGATCACGATTGGTGATTCCGTTCCTCGGTTAACGGTGAGCCGGATTGATCCGGCTGAAGAGACGCGCCGATATTCTGAGCAGGTAGTTGCAAAGGCTGCACCTGGCCTGGACGCTCAAGGCAAGGCTTTGCTGGAAGAGGACCTGCGCTCACCGTGCACGGAGGAGATCGCCGTGTTCAGTGCGTTTGCTGAAACTGTGGCCCGCGGCGAAGAGGGATTTGTGGTTCTGGACACCGCGCCAACAGGGCACTCTCTTCTTCTGCTGGATGCGGCGGAGGCGTATCATCGGGAAGTTTCCCGCAACTTGAGTGATCTGCCGGATGCGGTACGGAATTTATTGCCGCGATTGCGTGATCCGGAGTTTACGCGGGTTCTGATTGTTACGCTTGCAGCGGCAACCCCGGTGCATGAGGCGGCGAGCTTGCAACGAGATCTGGTGCGGGCAGAGATCTATCCTTTTGCCTGGGTGATTAACCAGAGCTTTGCGAGCGGTGATTTTCGCGATGGGTTGCTACGGACCCGGGGACGGCAGGAGGAGCCGTTTCTAAGGGAGGTTCAGGAGGAACATGCCACACGCATGGCGCTTGTTCCCTGGCAGGTGAAGGCGCCGGTTGGCCCGAGCGCGCTGCTTGCGCTGGCGCAAAGACAGAAGAGAGACCGAGACGAAGAACTGGTTGTGGCTGAAGTATAGTAGGAGCTGACTGAGCTAGTCCGGCTTCGTTTTTGCGGGAAAGTATCGAAAGCAGCGGACAGCTTGCCTCCATACGGTAGCCTGCCACCCTGTGGAAGCAGGTCAAAGTCAAATTCTGCCCTTTGCGACTCTTTCGCTCCAACGGAGAACTCGTCAACTTCAACGTCCTTTCTGGGTGTGGTCCATGCGAACAAGAATCCTTTGCGCACCTCTGCTTGTTGCCGTCATCGGCGTCAGTGTTCCCGCACTGGAGAGTCAGGAAGGTTGGGTGATCGGACCTTGGGTCCGTGCGAGCCAGTCCGCAGTGATCACAGCTCGTCCAGAGAGCACGTTCGACGACCCCGTCAGCGGTAAGGTGGTTCACTGGGAGGCTCTGCACACCTTCAATCCTGCGGCAATTGTCAAAGGTGGAAAGATTGTTGTGCTCTACCGCGCGGAAGACGACTCCGGGAGGATGAGTATTGGAGGCCATACCTCGCGGCTTGGCATGGCCGTGAGCGAAGACGGCATCCATTTTCTTCGCGAACCAGAGCCTGTCTTCTTTCCATCGAGAGACTCCCAGATGGGACGCGAATCTCCGGGCGGGGTGGAGGATCCTCGTTTGGTTGAAGGTCCGGATGGGCGTTACATCCTTACCTATACACAATGGTCTCGCGACAAGAACTTCTTCACGGTTGGAGTTGCCACATCAACCGATCTTGAACATTGGACGAAATATGGTCCGATCTTCGGAACCTCCGGCAAGTATGCTCATTTCAAATACAAGAGCGCGGGTATCGTCACGCGCCTTGAAGGCAATCGCCTGATTGCGGCAAAGATCAACGGCAAATACTGGATGTATTGGGGCGAAGGAGAGATTCATCTTGCAACCTCAACGGATCTCATCCATTGGCAACCTTTGGAAGACGGCACGAGGAACCCAAGAGTTCTTCTTCGCCGACGGCCGGGGAAAAGCGACAGCGGATTCCCGGAGACGGGCCCTCCAGCGGTGCTAACTTCGAAGGGAATTATTTTGCTTTACAACGCTAAAAATGCGGTTGACCGTGAGGGGGATCCGAGCGTCGGGGCGGGTGCTTACAGCGTTCAGGAAGCACTTTTCTCTTCCAAGGATCCCAGTCGACTGATGGCCCGCACCCTCTTGCCAGTTCTGCAACCCACGTTGCCATGGGAGAGGAGCGGGCAATATGCGGCTGGGACCACGTTTGCAGAAGGCCTTGTCTTCTTTCACCGAAGATGGTGGCTCTATTACGGTGCAGCCGATTCCTTTGTCGGTGTGGCCGTCACGCCAAAAGATAAAGAATAGTCCCACATCGCCAATCTGTTGGCGTAGTTCTATGGGTCACCAACTCGGATCCAACAACAGCACATCAGCCGGGCTCTACCAGAATCTTAAATCGCGAAGGCTGGATAGAAGGGATTTACGGTTACCGGACCGGGTGTCACCCCGCGAGACGCAAAAAATCCGCCTGGAAGCGATGCCGGTTCATTTCTGAAAATCTGTTTCCGATGTTGACGCCCGGACGGTTTGAGATGCGAAGTATATTGCCTAAATCCTCCGGGCAGTTATCAAGTGAGAACGGCGCGTTGGCGGTCACCGATGGCTGCACGCGGAATCCTGGACGCGCGGTTAGAGCAATGGTGGATGACAGGTACAGCGGCCAATCCTTTGTGGAAGGCATCGCGGAGCGGTTGCAGGCCGCTGTTCAGGTGGTAGAACGTAATGAACTCCACAAATGCATTACCTTCCCCCCAACACGGGCTGGTGATGGATCTTTGCCTCTGTAGCATTGTGCTGGATGCGTTTCTCGATGTTGCTTTGTCTGTATCCGAAACCATTTTGTTGCTGGTGGCGGAGGGTAAGGTGGTTGGAGCGAGAAAGGCTCTTGAGCGCGGCGGAGGAGGCCGTGAGCCTGAAGCGGGCAAGGTGGGTGCCTGCTTTACGATCAGTTCCCTATACTGAGGCGGAGCGGGTCGAGTGGACTGAGTGAATCTGGGGGATTGACTGACGAATCGAGGAAGAGGGAAGACACATTATGGATCGTCGAGAGTTTCTGAAGTCTGGGGCACTGGTGGCCGCGAGCGGACTGCGTGGGGTGGCTGAAGGGCCTTCGCGGGCTTCCATGCCGAAACGGATTGCGATTGAGAGGCAAGCGGCGCCGAGCCGAAGGGTGCGACTTGCAGCCATGGAGTTGATGGAAGGGCTACGATCGTTGCGCACAGCGGGGGAGATCGTGGAGTCTGACGGTGGAGCATCAGCCGACAGCGTGGTTCTGACGCTGCGAATGGACCGCAATCGGTTCAAGAATGATCAGGAGTATGAGATAGCCGCTTCTCCCTATGGTGCAGTGTTGCAGGCAGCCAGTGAACAGGCGCTGCTCTATGCGGTGTTCGACTTTCTGGAAAGGCAAGGAATGATCTTTGGGATCGACGGCGCCACGACTCCTATGGATCCGATGCCGCTGATGCTGCCCGCAGCAGCACGGCCTTGGAGTTCTAGCCCCAGATTTGAGGTTCGTGGTTTGCTTCCCTGGCCAGATTTTTTGAACTGTATCAGTGTGTACAACGAGGAAGACTTCCAGGCTTATTTCGCCAACATGCTGCGAATGCGTTTGAACATGTTTGGGATGCATGTGTGCACGCAGAATAATCCTTTGACGGCGGAGTCTTATCTTTCCTTTGAGTTTGCCGGGATAGGACAGCGGGCGGCGCTGGAAGATACAACGATGACGAGTTGGGGCTATTTGCCGCAGCGGACATCGACGTACAAGATGGGCTCCGCCCAGTTTTATGATGGAGAGATTTTTGGAAGCGACGCCACGCGACTGGCGGCTGGGAACTGGGATAAGGCGGCGCGGACAACGAAGATGCTGGGAAGGGCGTTGCAGTATGCCGGCGATCTTGGAATCCAGACCGGGATAGGATTCAAGCCGTATCACAACCCGGCCGAGATTGTGAAGGCACTTCCGCCGGAGGCGCTGTCTTGTCCGGGAGGGTTTATCGAGTCAAAGACGGCGCAAAGATTGCTGGAACGCAGGCTGGGAGATCTTTTTGACCGCTATCCGATGGTGGACTATGTGTGGCTTTGGGAGGATGAGAACGCGAACTGGGAGAGCCGCAAGAGGAATATTCCACTTTCCATCACGCCATATACGCAAGCGCACGAGTTTCTGCGCAGACATGCTCCGACGAAGAGGTTGGTGCTGGCGGGATGGAGTGGGGTGACACGGAATTTTGAGTCTCTTCACCAGAGATTGCCGGGAGATATTGTGTTCTCGGCGTTAAGCGATTCCCTGGGCTGGGATCCTGTGCATGAGGTGTTTGGAGAGTTGGAGGGGAGGGAACGATGGCCGATTCCGTGGCTGGAGGATGATCCTTCCATGTGGCTACCCCAGTTGCGCGCCAGCCGGTTTGAGACGGATATGAAGCGCGCGGAGGATCTTGGTTGTCAAGGTATGCTTGGAATCCATTGGCGGAGCAGGATTGTGGATCCGACGGCTACATATTTTGCGCGGGCGAACTGGGATCCGGCGCTGACTGCGGAGAGGCACTATGCCGAGTTTTGCGCGACGCAGGGACGAGGGGAATGCGGCGCAAAGCTGGCCTCTATTTTTATGGCTTGTGACCGGGGAAGGGAGATCTTATCTACCTTTACGGGGAGATATGACAGCGAGGGAGACGCGGTGACTATCCACACGACTCCTGACTTTGCTCAGGGATTCCAGTATTGGCTTGCTCCGTTTGAAGATAGGGTGATTGATTCGGAGAACCGGATTGCACGCGCATGCCGGGAGATGGCGAGTGCAGCGCGTTCTGCGACAGAGAAGGAGAGGTTGGGTTATTTTGCGGGATATTTGAGTATGACGGCTGCTTATGGAGAGGCATATAACAGCGCGCATCGATTGGGAGAGGTGCTGGCGGCGGCGGTGAAGAGCCGAGGCGAGGGCAAGCCGGAGGAGGCAAGGGAGCGGGTTTTGCGAGACGGTGTTCCCTTATGGCTGACCGTGGCTGCCGGCACACGGCAAGCGGTATTGGATTACCAGGCGGTGATTTCGACTCGGGACGAGCAGGGACAACTCGCATCCATGCAGAACAAATTGGTGCGGATTGCTCTGGAGCGGTGAGGGTGTCCCGGCTGTAGTTGAAAGTTGAGCGGCGGTCCAGCCTGATTCTGAAAGAATCGGGTTGCGAAACCTTGA
>JBMFGX010000065.1:0-9138 GCA_049977105.1 Acidobacteriaceae bacterium
CCGCGCATTAAACTTCTCGAAGAGCACGGGCGGACAGCGCTCATCGAATCATCCACTGAAGCGTTGCTGCTCAAGCACGCTCCTCAACCTCTCGCTGACGTGCTTGTGACGATCATGGACAGCGGCATGCGCCCCGAGGAAGTCATGCGAATGCGGAAGGAACATATCTTCTGGGACCGTTCAGTAGTGCTTGTGCCCTTCGGGAAGAGCTTCAAATCGAAGCGGTATGTTCCGCTCAGCGATCGCATGCGCTGTCTACTGCGCATACGAACGTCCGGCAACGTCCCCTGGGTGTTCCCATCGAAACGGGTGGCGTGTGGACACCTGACGACGGTCAACAAAAAGTGGACCGCGACAGTCGAGGCCGTCAACCTCGCTCTCGCCGAACAGAAGATCGCACCGATCCCCGTTGCGCTGAAGCTGTATTGTGCCCGGCACACGTTCGGGACTGACATGCTTGCTGAAGGACTCGATATCGTAGAGGTGACCAAGCTTATGGGGCACGAGGACCTGAAGACCACAATGAAGTATCTGCATCCGGATACCAGTGGATCTGCGGCTTTCGTCAATCAACGCAATCGCTCAAAGTCACTATACCTGCTGAAGACAGCAGGCTGAAACTCCCACAAAACTCCCACAGTCAATCTGTGGGAAGGGAAAAATGCCGAAATTACTGGGAAAAATGGAGCCGACGAACGGACTTGAACCGTTGACCTGCTGATTACGAATCAGCTGCTCTACCAACTGAGCTACGTCGGCGAACTCCTCCGTCATTCTAGAGCATTTTCCCTATCATCGGGTATCCCCACGCCGGCATGCGGCAGCGCATCCTCATCCACCCAGCGCGCAAGCCCGCTCGCAACTCCGGACGTTGCACCAGAACGCTGCGCCGGCATCGCCCATCCCTGCCGAGGCCCACATGACACCGCCAGAACGATGTTCCATCGCCCATCACCTCATCGGCAAACTCCACGCCTTCATCCTGCGCCGCGGAGTTCTCCTCTTCCTCCAACGCCGCCATCGTGGCCTCTCTCCCCCCAACCACAGCCATCATTCGTAATTCGTCAAACTCTCTTGCCGACAATTCCTCCCACGTTTTCCACAACGCAAAAGGGCCGCCCGGCAACAGGGCGACCCTTTCTTCTATGGGAGGCAGCTCCAACGGAGGCAAAGCCATCGGAACTCTCTGGTGCAAGAGTATGGTCGACCCTCTGCCCTGTCAAGAAAGTTTTCCGTCTTTTCTCATCTCTAGCAAAATCAATACTTTACAGGATTTTCTGCCATTCTCGCGGGTTTTTCTCCGGTTTTCTTCCCTGCCTCTGCCGCACCGCTGTCCCGCCCCCCGAACCCCTCTGCCGCCCCCTACTCCGCATCCGGCGCGCCACGCCAGGGAGCCCTCACCGTAGGCGCTCCGCCGACCCACCCAAGTCACGTCACGACCAGCACCATCACCCCCTCCGCCCCACGAACCTCAACCAGCTACTCCCGCAAGTCCACAAAGGATACCGGCGGCCATGCAATCGTCGCGGAGAACAATCCTGCCTGAGAAAGTCAGCGGCCCACTTCCTCCATCCATCTGAAGGTCCCCGCCAAAGCACCGGCGCCAGAACGGAGCTTCTATGGTCAAAGTTCACGGCTCACCCGTACCGCAAGCCCGCACAATCCCAGCCGAAGCATCTACGGGAGGATCACCGCCGGATTTGTAAACTGACTGTGGCGGATCGTCTGCAGCGCCCGGTTCACTTCCTCCAGCGGATAGGTATCAACGGTCGGCTTCAGCTTGATATCGGCAGCAATCTTCAGAAAATCCCCTACGTCCTTTCGCGTCAAGTTGGTGACGCTTCGAATTTGGCGCTCACCCCACAGCAGCGAATCGTAATCGAACTCCGGAATCCGATCCAGGTGAATGGCATTGATCGCAACAATGCCGCCCTTCGCCAGCGACTTCAATGCAGCAATCACCACCTCTCCGACAGGAGCAAAGGTGATCGCGCAATCCAACGGCGTAGGAGGAATCTCCGTTGCTTCACCAACCCATTCAGCCCCTAACTCGCGCGCAAGCTGCTGATGCTGGGGCTGGCGCGTCGCTACATAGACCTTACAGTCCCAGGCGCGCAGCACGGGAAGATTCAACTGCGCAGACGCGCCAAACCCAAACAGTCCCACACGCTGACCTCGCTTCACCTCCGCCATGCGAAGACTCCGAAACCCAACAATGCCCGCGCAGAGCAAGGGAGCCGCATCCTCATCTCCCAGTTCATCCGGAAGAAAAGCCACAAAGTCAGCCCGCGCAGTCGTGTACTCCGCATAACCGCCCTGGCGGGTGTAACCCGTGTACACCGGATCATCGCACAGGTTTTCCCGTCCCGACCGGCAGTAGGAGCACACTCCATCTGTCCCGCCAATCCATGGCACACCCACCCTCGTCCCTTCCTTCAACCCCGAATGCCAAGGGTCTACAACCTCCGCAACAATCTGGTGGCCAGGAATCAGCCAGGGTAGTCGAGGAGGCAACTCTCCCTCGACAATATGCAGATCCGTGTGACAGACGCCGCAGGCGAGCACCTTGAGCAGCACTTCTCCTTCTCCCGGGACCGGGACTGGAATATCCTCCACCTGCAATGGATTCGTATCAACGGAAGCGGGAGTTCTCAACAAAGCCGCGCGCATCAAGCCCTCCATCTCTGCTTCAATCATAACCACGCAGCGCCTGGCCACTTGAACTTTCTTCAAGAAAACAACGCGGCTGCATCGCTGACAAAACTCAAGCCCGGCACAAAATCTCTTCTCTCCTCGCAACCGCCTTTCGTCTGCGCGCAGGCTTTCAAGTCAAGCGCGGGCCTGCGCTGCACGTAGATAGAATGCAGCCATCCTTATACCGTTACCCACGATCACCGGCTTCAATCAACTTGCTTCGTAAGGATGCGTCCTCAGAATCTGGCCAGGTGTCTGCGCTGCGCGCTCAGCCCTGCTTCCGATCATCCTCCGCAGCCTCTGGCTGGCTGAAGATCGCCGGCTTATTCTGCGGGGCCAGATGAAGGCTCAGAAACTCCACCTCCACCGCCGGCGGCTTCCCTCGCAGCACCCTGTACGCCGCCCGCCCAAACCCAAGGAACAGCCCCAGCAGCACCGCCGCTGCTCCCAGCACGCCAGAGAGGATCGCTATATTCTCCAGCAGCGTAAATGTCTGCGCCGCCACAACCTTAAACGGTGGATGGGCCTCCTGATTGAACGCCAGTTCTTGAAGATGGATCCCCTGAACCATCGCCTCGGCCTCCGCCCCCGTAAAACCTCCGGTCGCCAGTACCACCAGCGTGCCCTGCTGCTGCAACCGCGCACGCCCCTTTAGCTCCGCTGTCTCAGTCGCAATCACCGTAGCCGCCCGTTTTGCAATCGTCGGCGTCGGATACAGCAACAGTGTCAGCGTCTCCTTGCCCCTGGCGTCGTCATACCGCGCAGTCACAGCCTCCGGCTCCATCGCCCAATCCAGTGACCCTACTGGCAGCACCCCTCCTTCAGCGGCATAGCTCACCGGCCCCAGCGCATAGCGCAAACTCCCCGGAACCAGCCCCTTGGCAGGCGGCAGCGTCGGCAGCACGGGCTCCACTGCAGCACTACCAAACACCTTCGGCATCGCCTCCAGCAGCGGCGTCAACTCCTGCGCATCCTCCTCCGGCTTCCCCTCGTCAAACCTCGCCAGTACCACCGTCTTGCCCACCGTGGAGAGCACTACCGCGCCACCGTGCGCAGCCGCCCCTACCGTCTGGTACGCCTCCTCTCCCTTTCCCACGGTCAGCCCCGTCAGCCACCATCCCGCAGCCGTCCCTCCTTGCCTTCCAACCGACCCGCCACTTGCCGCTTCCTGCTCCGCCTCTTCCACCAGCGTAAACGCACTATACGCTCCGGTCCGATCTCCAAACTCCAACACCTCCATCTGCGCCGCGCTCCCGCCACGCCGATACTCTGCCACCTTCCACCGCCGTTCCCCGCACTCCGTAAGCGCCTGCTGGCTCACGCTCGTTAGCGCCTGCATCGGCGTCGCTGGATTCGAGGTCCGAATCCAACCGCCAAACCGCGCCGGCAGTAGAGGAGCCTCCGGCTCCGTAAGCGCAACCTGAGCCCGCGCCATCCCGCCCACACCCCAAGCCAATCCCGCGACACAGGCAACGCCCATCAACCCCGCCCGCAACGCCGAAACCCCCACAATTCGCCCTGCAATCGAACTGGAACGCATACAGCGCTCAGACTACACCAAGCCAACCGGAGCAAGCAGGCTGCATCAACCCACTCTCAACCCTGCACGCTGCAGAATCCGCCGACAGACAAACGATCTCTCTTGCCGTTTGCCGTATACTCTCTCCTGAGGAAAAGCATTTGGAGATGAATCTTCCAGCCGTCGCCCCAGCCAAAGCGCAGCAGTCCCACAGTTGCCAAACGCAGCAACGCTCTCAGGCCCTCCTTCTTGTCATAGCCTGTCTTCTTCTTCTCTCCCCGCTTGTCTCCCAAGCCCAGGATCCTGCGCTTTTGGCCAAAGCCAACGCCGGCGATGCCGCCGCTGAGACCCAATTGGGCGATTACTATGCCGGGCTCAACTCTGACGACGGCTACACAAAAGCAGCCGCATGGTATCTCAAAGCCTCCAATCAAGGCGATCCCAAGGCCCAGTTTGCCCTTGGCAGCCTTTATTGCTGGCATCAGGGCGTTCCTTTGGACTTCTCTACAGCCTACTTCTGGCTCGACTTGGCCGTCACAGCAGGTCATCCGGATGACAATCACATGAGGAGTTACGCTTGGTCACACCTGACAGCAGATCAGGTCACGGCTGCCCAGCAGAAAGTCAAGGCCTGGCAGCACACGCATAAGGAAAAATCCGCCTCTTAGCTACCGCGATCCCGAACCAATCTGGCGCCCAGCTACCGCGAAGTCATATCAATCCGGCTCAAAAAATGAGCTCAGGAAACCTCCATTCCCATATCCCTTGCCGCTCGCACAGGAAGGAACCACTCATCTTGGGATTGCAGACCGCTCGCACCCAAACTTCACCGTTTCAAAGTGGTAGAATTAGAGGTTGTGGCAGAAAGCCACAGAAACAGGGAGGAAACCTGACACATGGCAAAGCGCCGTGGCAATCCTAACTGGGGCAAGCCGGAACCCATCGGCCCGGTGGTTCCTACCATCACTTCCTTCGAGCAAGTCGTCAAAGAGTACAAGCTCACCCCAGACCAATACGTCCGTTCCACCCGCCTTCGCGAGTGGGCACGGCGCAACAAGAACTCCAAGTACATTCCAGAGGCGCTGCTTGAAGCGTGGGGCTTCGAAATCGAATCTACCCTTTAGTATTCCTTTTTTGCGCTTCAGAGCACCTAAATTCCGTATGATCAACCTTTAGCTGCGGGATAAAATCTACCACAGCACCGGGTTCCAGCGGCGTCCCAAAAGAAACATCAAGCTTCGCTGGATCTCCCGGCTGCAAAGCGCACGTTGCTGTACCTTCCACCCAGTGGCGCGCGCCATGTCTCCATGAAGATTCCCGACGACCATAGCCCCCGCGGCACCCAACCCGTCACTGGTCGCATGTCAAAACCGGAGTCTCAGATGATCTTCAACAGCTGGATATCATCCGCTGCCCTGTACCTTGGTAGCCTCGATGATTTCAGCCAAAGCCGTTGGATTGCAGGGTACGATGACTGAAAGTGGCGCTCAATTCACCAGTATTCCTGAAGCTCTCGGAGAACTCAGAGCCGGCCATATGATCGTCCTGATCGACGACGAGGATCGCGAAAACGAAGGCGATCTCACCATTGCCGCAGAGTTTTGTACTCCTGAGACCATCAATTTCATGGCGCGATTTGGCCGTGGTCTTATCTGCCTCACCTTGACGGAAGAACGAGCCGACTACTTGCGGCTTGGACCCATGACCCAGGACAACACTTCACGGTTCGGCACTGCTTTCACGGAAAGCATCGAAGCCCGCGAAGGGGTCACTACAGGAATCTCCGCAGCCGACCGCGCGCGCACAATCCAGGTAGCCATAAACCATAGCTCTTCGCCCCACGACCTGGCCCGCCCCGGCCATGTCTTTCCCTTGCGTGCCCGCAAAGGTGGTGTTCTGGTCCGCGCCGGCCAGACGGAGGCCTCCGTCGACTTGGCCCGCATGGCTGGTCTGATCCCCGCAGGGGTCATCTGCGAGGTCATGAACGAAGACGGCACCATGGCCCGCGTACCTGACCTGATTGAATTCTGTAAGCTCCATAACCTCAAGATGGTCACCGTTGCCGACCTCATCCGTTATCGCATGGCCAATGAACGCTACATCCGGCGCGTGGCGGAAGGGGTTCTTCCTACCCAGTACGGCGAATTCCGAATGCTCTCCTATGAAAGCGAGATTCACACTGCTGATTTTGGCTCCGGAGACGAGGCTCATCTGGCGCTCACATTCGGCGATGTGGCTCACGCATCAACTTCCGGCCTGCCTGTTCTTGTCCGCGTTCATACTCATTGTCTAGCCGGCAACATATTTGGTTCCACGGCTTGTAACTGCCGCGCCACAGTAGACGCCAGCCTTCGGGAAATCGCCAGAGCGGGTTGCGGAGCTCTGATTTATCTTCATCACACCCAACGCGGCTTTCTTATCGACCGAACAGCCCACCCTGCTCGCCTTTGCATCCATCGCAGTGACCGCTCAACTTTAGATCACGTTGCAGGGGAGCCTAATCAACGAATCCTCCGTCAAGTCGGTCTTGGCGGTCAGATCATCTCTGACCTGGGAATACACAAAATTCGCCTGCTGACAAACCATCCCAAGCATGTGCCCGCCCTGCAGGGTTTCGATATTGAGATCGTGGAGAGTGTTCCGATTGACCTGCAAACAAGATCGGATGAAGGTTTCGTAGTCCAAAGCTCAGTGCTACCGAAGTAAAACCTCCGGCAGGGCTGAAGATTTTACGGTTGCTGAGACCCCTCAAAGGGACCTGATCGCGACCTTGGAAAAGCAAAGCCATCTGCAACGGACTCCATCTCGCTTACCAACTCTATGCCCCGCGTCATCAACGCGCAGAAACTCGACATTCTTTCGACTGATTCGCATCGGAGCAGCGTGCTGCGGGTAGGCGTGGCGCGTCAGAACGCGGTCACCCCTCTCGCCCGCGCCGATCGGATACCAACCCGTGGCCGACCCCATGAACCGAAGTGCATCACAATTGCCTTCCTGTAAGCAGCTTTTTAAGAGAAGTGCAGTCGCGGCGGCCTGCGCTGTATCAGGCAGCCGGGGCCACCGGCAGAAGGAAGACCTGCTACATCTCATCGCAGTGCAAGAGCGTCGCCGTCTGGCCAGGCCTCAGGCAGGCATTGATGGTCGTTGCCTATAGCATCTCGTGATCCGCCTTCACATCTTGAAGATCAGCCAGTGCTCTCGTGAGCTCGCAGGCCACTGCCTGGAACAGATCAACAACCACCAACTCCAGCGCTATTTCATGAAGCGCCTTCAAAAGCTCGGATTCAAGGTCTCCATGGCGCCCGCACTTGAGCTGTCTGAAGGCATCTTCAAAGGAGGAGCCGTAGCGCATACTTGCTTCTATCTAGGACACACTCCCCCACGTCAGATCTCTCCGGGGTTGGACGTCTCATCTTGGCACCCTTTTGCTGTCCAGATTGCAGCAGGAAAAGTCGCAAACGCCTGCCTCCTTCTCCCTCAGAATGATGCTCGTGTTCCCCTTGCCAGGGAGTAAGCTTGAGACCACGGCAAGGGTGCAGTAGGATCCAAAGAAGCGATGAAACTCCGTGCAGGTTCAACGCTCAGCCCGGATGGTGAAATCGGCAGACACAGCGGACTTAAAATCCGCAGACCTTAATCGGTCGTGGGGGTTCAAGTCCCCCTCCGGGCACCATAGAATCAATAACTTCCAGCGATCAAGCATCCCCCAGTTCAGCTCAACATTTGCCCCGGTGATACTTTAATCTCATGGCGATATTGGGAGTGGAATATGGCGCGCAAGACGGAAGATGTGAAGGTACGAGGCGTCTGGGAGCGCGAGTCGGGCAGCGACGTCTGGTGGATTCGCTTTCGCGACACCGATGGAAAGCTGCACCGCGAGAAGGTGGGCCGAAAGAGCGATGCAGAAGGAGCATGTCCCAGCCATAGTTGAAAGTGGCGGGCGGCGGTTAGGTCGATGTTACTATGCAGCGACCTCAGGGGAAGCAGGCTGCGCAGAGGGGTTGAGGATCGCTTCCAGGGCCCACAGATCGCAGTACCCCATGATCTTGTTGAAGCGCTTTTCGGTGCGCAGGAACGCCGAGACCATCCAGCGGCGAACCATCTTGCCGTTCTGCCAGTGAGTCACGCGGCGAGTCTGGATGCGCACCCCGGCGTGTGGGCTCTCGATGATGTTGGTCGTGGCCAGGCAGCGATGCAGCGAGGGAGGCAGATCCAGGCGGTTGATGGTGAAGCACTCTTCCAGACCTTCGAGCAGGCTGGCGGCCGCGGACGGATACTTTTGATCCAGCCATGCGGCCAGTTTCTTGATGCGCGCCATGCCCTCCCTGGGCGGTAGTTTCCAGGCCGCGCGGAGCACGCTTTTGACTTGCGGCCGGTCTTCTTTGGGCAGATAGTCCAGTACATTGCGCAGCTTGTGGGCGCACCAGCGCTGCACTGGCTGCTGGCTGCCGAAGACCGCGTTGATCGCTGCTCTGAGAGCCTTCGAGCCGTCGATGACGAACAGCATCCTGCGCTTGGGATCGACGCCGCGCGAGACGATGTCTTCGAGCAGTTCGGTGATCACCGTGGAGTTCTCCGTGGTTCCCTCGCGGATGCCCAGCACATGCTTGTTGCCCTCGCTGTCCACGCCCATCGCGCCGATCATGGTGTAGTCGCCGAACACCCGTCCGTCGATGTAGATCACCAGCAGCCTCAGTTCATCGAAACGCCGCGACAGCAGCGCTTGCACCTCCGCTTCCGAGGCCTCGACTACTCGACCTCTGACGGCGGAACGGGAAACGCCTGCCGTCTCGGCCATCGCCGGAATGACTTCCTTGTAGTTGCGCGTCGAGACCCCGCGCATCAGAATCTCCGGCATCCGCGCCCCCATTTGCTGACGGTTCTGCATGGCGGCATAGGCGGGAACTTCAACTTCGTGGCTCTTC
>JBMFGX010000066.1:0-9121 GCA_049977105.1 Acidobacteriaceae bacterium
TCGGGCCGCCGCGTCACCCGCACTGGGTGGCGGATTTTTCAACCGGCGTTATGGGGATTTTTGCACCGGCGCTGACAGAGTGGCCAAAGGAGATAATTCTTAGCTTTTGATAGAGACCTTGGGCACCGCCATGAGACCGAGGCGTTGCAGGGTCTTCCGCGCAACACCGGTCAGCGGTTGCTGGTTCAGACGGGTGGTCGCTACCCACTTGCGCTCTGCCCTGGTCGCCAGAACCTTCTCCACAAGGGACGTTTCCTGCTCGCCGCCGGGCTTTACGCCTTCGCTGAACACCTGCACATAGTAGTTGGTATTGGTGATCGCGTGACGCAGGCGCAGCACCGGTTCCCGTCCCTGGGTTAAGGGGAGTGGCAGGGGTGGCAGCTCCATCATTCCCGCCAAGAGGCTGACATTTGTCGGCCTCTTTTCCAACAAGACTTCTGTGACCACGCCGCGCTTGCGCACCGTCAGCAGATAGGCCACGCTTCGGCTCTGCATCCGGGTACGCAATCCGGTGGGATGCTCGCCGCGCGTCTTGCACATCTCCCGCACCGGACACTCGGTACAGCGCGGCGAGCGAGGAAGACAGAGGACCGCACCCAGTTCCATCATCGCCTGGTTGTGGTCCCCGGCGCGATTCTCCCGTGCAGAGCTTCGGCCAGAGGACGGCATCAACTGCTGCGCCACCTGTAAGAGCCGGGCTCTGGCCTTATTGCTCTTCTCCTCAGGCCGGCCAAGGATACGCAACAGAACGCGCGCCACGTTGCCGTCCAGTACGGCCACGCTCGCGCCGAAGGCGATGCTGGCGATTGCCGCTCCGGTGTACTCGCCCACGCCGGGTAGCGTCCGCAACTCCGCCAGAGTCCTGGGCAGCTTGCCGCCAAACTCCCGATCTACAAACTGGGCTCCGCGGTGCAGCATCCGGGCGCGCCGATAGTAGCCCAGCCCACTCCACAACGCCAGTACATCTTCTTCATCCGCAGTGGCAAGATCATGAATCGTGGGAAACCGTTGCAGGAACTCTACATAGCGGCCCTCCACCGTGGCCACCCGGGTCTGCTGCAGCATGATCTCCGAGAGCCAGATGGCGTATGGGTCACGCGCTCCGCGCCAAGGCAGTGCCCGGGCATTCTCCCCATACCACGCCCCCAGGCGCCGTCGGAAGCGCTGGGGAGAGAATTCCAATTCGGGGACGCTTGACTCGGATGGCGACATGGTCCTTGCGAGCATGGCGTCGTCCCCAGCCTCTACCCCTCCCCTTGTAGCCTGTGCCGACTCCGCGGCCTGGGCTTTGCCAGATCCTATTCTGTGCGCGCCGGCCTCACTTGCTGTCGCATTCTTGCGCTTAGACATGCTGCACACAGTCTATCCGGCTGCTGGGTAGACTGGACCGGTTTTAGAACCGGTGCTGATCTCGGACGGCGGCGGGAAGACCAGTTTCTATGCCAGCCTGGACACCTCGGATTCCCAGTCCTACGCCCCATCCTCAAATCCCCCAACTCCGAGTTCCAGCCCCGAACTACGCCAATCCGACCGTAGGGGGGTGAGCACGCCAGAACCACAGACCGACGCAAAACGGCGAAGACCAGCACCGCATGACACGGTTTGGAACCAAGTTGCACGGCAGCACGCGCGCTGATTTCACTCTCTGCAATCGGTGTAGCCTCAACATGAGTAGATGTCTCCCCAGCGGAGATGGTTCCTTTCGACGGCTCCCGGATGACGCTCTGCGCGGGCGGCGCGCAACATTCGAGCGAAGATGGCGAATGTGCTTCGAGGGAACGAACAATTCTTTGGGCTGCTGTTTGTTGCAGGGTGCTTCCAACTTGCAAACCGAAGATGGATCGTTCAGGGTATTCTTAAGTTCTTCCGCCCCCGCTGAGAGCGGGATGACGGGACTTGCACTAACACGCAAGACAGCGCTGGAGAAAAGGCTTGCACGGATGATCAATCGAAGAATGAACCCGCCAGGCGTAGGACTCCCATGGAGCGGGAGATCTCTATGAACCGTCGCGAGCTGCTCCTTGGAACAGCGGCGGCCGGTTTGGCGACGGCTCTACCGGCGCAGCAGAACATGTCGGCACAGCAGAAGAAGACCCCGGTCTTTACGGGTTTGGACGGGCGACCACCTGTCGCAGAGCGGCGCTTCCATTCCGTAGTGATTGAGGATGCCATTACGGAGGTTTGTGCCGGCATCAGCAGTCCGGAACTGGCGCGGATCTTCACCAACTGCTTTCCGAATACGCTGGACACCACGGTTTTCCCGGGAAGCAGGCACGGAGAGCCAGATACCTACGTGATCACCGGCGACATTGACGCGATGTGGTTGCGCGACTCTGCCGCACAGGTGTGGCCCTACCTGGAGTTCGCGACCAAAGACGCGGCGCTGAGCCGGCTGATTGAGGGTGTGATTCGCCGCCAGGCGCGGCTTATTCAGATTGATCCCTATGCCAACGCCTTCATGAGAAGTACGGAGGATCCGCCATTATCGTGGGCGGTACATGACAAAACCAAGATGCTGCCGGGGGTGGGGGAGCGGAAATGGGAGATCGACTCGCTGTGTTATCCCGTACGTTTGGCGCATGGATACTGGAAGATCAGCGGCTCGACGGCGCAGTTCGATGCGAGTTGGATGGAGGCCGCGACCAGGATCGTCGCAACCTTCCGCGAGCAGCAGCGAATCTCCAGCCCGGGACCATACCACTTCCAACGTATGTCGCTGGAACCCACCGGGACGCTGGCATTGAATGGCTACGGCAGTCCGATACGACCGAATGGACTTATCTGTTCGGGATTTCGTCCCT
The DNA here is from genome assembly GCA_049977105.1 of Acidobacteriaceae bacterium. GTDB lineage: Bacteria > Acidobacteriota > Terriglobia > Terriglobales > Acidobacteriaceae > Granulicella. The sequence goes on from JBMFGX010000066.1 coordinate 2,802, forward strand.
CCGACGATGCCTGCACCTATCCACTCTTCATTCCGGCGAATCTGTTCGCAGCGTTGACGCTGGATCGCATCAGCGAGATCTCTGCGACGGTGTACCACCAGCAGGAGTTCGCCCAGGAATGCACACAGTTCGCGCGGACGATTCGAAGCGCCGTCGCGCAGTCCGGAACCATCCACCATGCGACCTGCGGGCAGATTCTGGCCTATGAGATCGACGGCTATGGCAACTCCCTGGCGATGGATGACGCCAACGCTCCCGGACTGCTCTCGCTCCCGTATCTCAATCTATTGCGGCAGGACGATCCGCTCTATCGCCGCACCCGAGCCTTTGCTTTGAGCCTGAATAACCCGTACTTTTTTGAAGGCAGCGCCGGGGAAGGTATCGGCGGGCCGCATGTGGGGCTAGGCTTTATCTGGCCAATGTCGATTACCATGCGAGCGCTGACCAGCGACAACGAGGAAGAGATTGTTGCTTGCCTACGCACCCTTTGCACCACCACGGATGGCACGGATTTTATGCATGAGTCTTTCCAGAAGAACAACCCGTCCGACTATACACGAGCATGGTTCGCCTGGGCGAACGGTTTGTTCGGAGAGCTGGTTTTGAAGCTGCACCGTGAGCGGCCGGCGCTGCTGCGGCAATTCACGGTGCGTGCCTGAAGGCAAGTGCATACCGTCTTCGACTTGCAGCGCTCGAGCGGTGCGCGGAAGCGAGGCAAGGTAGGGTGTGCGGCGTGCGTGGAGGAATAAAGATGAAGAGATCCCCTTCAAAGTTGCAGGAGGCTAAGCCATGAGCAGTTCCTCGTTTCATGTAATGGCCAAGCCGATTGGGCCAATCTGCAATCTGGATTGCAAATACTGCTTCTATCTGGAAAAGGAAGTCCTGTATCCGCAGGCCGCAAAGTGGGCGATGCCGGACGATGTGCTGGAGAGCTACATCCGCCAGTACATCGAGACGCATGACACGCCTACGGTGAGCTTTGCATGGCAGGGCGGCGAGCCAACGCTGCTAGGCGTGGACTACTTCAAGCGCGTGGTGGAACTGGAGCAGCGGTATGCCAACGGCAAGCGGATTGAAAATGCGCTGCAAACCAATGGCGTTCTGCTGAATGAGCAATGGGCTGAGTTTCTCGGTCAGAACCGCTTTCTGGTTGGAATCTCCATCGATGGGCCGCGAGATCTGCATGATGCGTACCGGGTCGACAAGGGAGGGCAGCCGACGTTTGATCGCGTCCTGCGCGGGATCAACGTACTGAAGCAACACAAGGTGGACTTCAATACACTGACTACGGTGCACCGTGGCAATGCTGACCATCCCTTGGAGGTCTACCGGTTCCTGAAGGAGGCCGGGAGCGGCTTTATGCAGTTCATCCCGATTGTGGAGCGAACCACTCAGCAGACTACGACTGACGGGCTGAGCCTGGTGTCACCCGATTTTGCAGGAACCGCAAAAGTAACTCCCTGGTCTGTAGAACCACGACAGTTTGGGCGTTTTTTATGCACGATCTTCGATGAGTGGGTTCGCGAGGATGTTGGACGGAGCTTTGTTCAGTTGTTCGACGTGTGCCTGGAGATGTGGCTGGGCATGGAGGCCAGCTTATGCGTCTTCCGCAAGACCTGCGGCCAGGCCATGGCCATCGAACACTGCGGGGATGTGTACTCCTGCGACCATTTTGTTTATCCGGAGAACCGGCTGGGAAACATCATGGAGTCGGCACTGGAGACGCTCGTAAGTTCCGAGCAGCAACGCCGGTTTGGTGAGGAGAAGGCTTCCACACTGCCCCAGTACTGCCTCGACTGCGATGTGCGGTTCGCGTGCAATGGTGAGTGCCCGAAACATCGATTTGCGAAGACACCGGACGGAGAATCCGGTTTGAACTATCTCTGTGCGGGTTACAAGATGTTCTTCCGCCACGTTGATCCGTACATGCGTTTTATGGCAGCCGAACTGGCCGCCAGTCGGCCGCCGGCCAACGTCATGAGCTGGATTGCCGCACAGGAAGCCCAGACGGCCAAGGAGAAAGCGGGCCGCAACGATCCGTGTCCCTGCGGTAGCGGTAAAAAGTTCAAGCATTGTTGTCTGTCTCGTAGCTGAGCGCTGCTGCGCGGAAAAAGTCTGGGAGCGAGACGACCGAGTTGGCGGTGAGGCCGTATGGTGTTTGAGCAGCGTAGCCGGCAGCGCTGACACGCAGGACTGGTTTTCACACATCGCTCGGGATGGCACGTGGCCCTATAGGATCTCCTACCCAATGGGACGCCCGGACTACACGTATATTGGAGGAGGCATGAAGATGGAACTACTGCGCCTGAAGAATGGCGTAGCCGCGAAGGCCGCTAGATTGACCACCGCGATAGTTTTTATGGCGGACAGGGCTGTTAGGCAATACCAGCGGCTGGGCGCCGGATTCAAAGACGTTTGTGTGGACCGAATACGAGAAGGTATCGGGAATGACGAAGGAACACTTTGTCGGGGGCGGCTTGAAGGATGGATTGCGCCGGTGAACGGCCGAGGGAGCCGCCGAAGGAGAGATTGTGAAGATTGGTGTTTTCACTCCATTGCTATCTGATCTGCCGTTGCCTCAGGTTCTCAGCAAGCTTAAGGCTATGAATATCAATACCTTAGAACTGGGCACGGGAAACTATCCAGGGGATGCCCACTGCAAGCTCTCCATGCTGGAGAATCCGGCCGCCATGGTGGAGTTCCAGAAGATCGTATCGGATCATGGGGCGACGATCAGCGCACTGAGTTGCCATGGCAATCCGCTCCACCCCATCCGTGAGCGGGCACAGCATGACCAGGAGGTGAGCAGAAAGACGATTCTTCTCGCGGAGCGGCTTCGGGTTCCTGTCGTGGTCGATTTTTCAGGGTGTCCGGGCGACTCTCCGCAGGCGACCGCCCCCAATTGGGTAACGTGCGCCTGGCCTCCTGATTACCGAAAGGTGCTGGAATGGCAGTGGAATGAGGTGGTGGCGCCTTATTGGACGGAGCATGCGAAGTTTGCCGCTGATCACGGAGTGAAGATTGCAATAGAGATGCACCCGGGATTCGTGGTCTATAGCCCGGAAACGATGTTGAAGTTGCGCGACATCACCGGCCCAGCCGTTGGCTGTAACTTTGATCCAAGTCATCTGTTCTGGCAGGGCATTGATCCTATTGCGGCCGTCCGCGTCCTGAATGGGACTATCTATCACGTCCACGCGAAGGATACGCAGATGTATAGCGCTAATCTCTCCATAACGGGCGTGCTTGACACCAAGAGCTATGCGGACGAGCAACACCGCGCCTGGGCTTTCCGCACCTGCGGCTACGGACATGGGGCCGCGTGGTGGAAGGAGTTCCTCTCCACGCTGCGTCTATGCACCTACGACGGCGTTCTCTCGATCGAGCACGAGGACAACCTTCTCTCGCCAGAGGAGGGATTGACCAAGGCTGCCAGCTTTTTGAATGAGATCGTGATCCGTCAGCCGCGTGGAACAGCCTGGTGGGTGTGAGTGGATAGGGTATCGCGGCGCGGACACAACGGAGCAAAGTGGAGCGTACGGCAAACAGGGTGCAGCTTCTTTGAGTAATATGCCGGGAGCCCGATTTGGCGCAGGCGCATGGAAGGACGAGTGGACAGCGAGGTGAGCAAGTTTATGGGCGCTTGGTTGCGGCGTTGTATCCATGCGATTTGGACGCTTGCGCTGGCTGAAGTTGTCGCGGTCACAGGTGGATGCTCCACGCATTCCGCAGCCGTGCCCACGGCTTCGGCTATGGCGTCCAAGCCGGAGCCTGCTCCTGCATGGGAGTGGATGAGCGGCTCGGAGGAGGTCAACGCAAGCGGCGCCTTCGGAACTCGCGGCCTCGCATCGGCGGCGAATGCTCCGGCGGCTCGCTACATGGCGGCATCCTGGAGTGATGCGGATGGAAACCTATGGTTGTTTGGTGGGACCGCTCGCGAAAACTCCTATGGCGATCTTTGGCGATATAACAGCGTGCAGAAGACTTGGGAGTGGGTCGCCGGAGACCCGAGCGGTGGCGGAGGGTGCGTCCCAGGACTTCGCGGTGTGGCCGAGCAGCGGAATGAACCAGGCGCACGGTATGGCTCTATGGCATGGGTGGATCGCTCCGGAGTCTTCTGGGTATTCGGCGGCATCAGCGGGTGGGATGGCAGGCGCTCCAAATATTTAAGCGATCTCTGGAGTTTCAACCCGCGCACCGGCATGTGGGCGTGGATGGGTGGCAGTCCAGAGGCGCCAACTGCGGGCGTCTATGGCACCCAAGGAAAGGCAGACGCTGCGAATTGGCCCAGCGCACGCTACGGAGCTGTTACGTGGCGAGACGCCCAAGGAATGTTCTGGATGTTTGGTGGAAACGGATACGGAGCCAGCGCAGACACTCGAGACTATCTTTCCGATCTTTGGATGTTCAATCCAGTGACGCACCAGTGGACATGGATGGGCGGGACAACCGATCTTAATAACAGAGGAATCTATGGGAGCATGGGTGTGCCCGCCTCCCAAAACCTGCCCGGAGCTCGCGCTGGGGCGGTTGCATGGACGGACAATCACAACCATCTCCTTTTGTTCGGCGGGTACGGCTACGATGCGGCTGGACTACTCAACTTCCTGGCCGATATGTGGAGCTATGACATGAAAGCCCAGCAATGGACCTGGATGTATGGCGCAACTGCGGTTCCTCCAAAGGTAACGCGGGATTGGATCGGCCAAACCGCCGTGCAAGCTGTACCCCTCTATGGGACCTATGGCAAGCGCGGAGTAACCGCCACTACCAACACGCCGGGAGCGAGAGCCTACGGCGTTGGCTGGGCAGATGCGTCAGGCAACTTCTGGCTCTTTGGGGGCTCGCTCGCAAATTCGGGCATCTTCAACGATCTCTGGCGTTACCAGCCGTCGACGCGGCAATGGACCTGGATGAATGGTGAGAATTATGTTCACTCTTCTGGTGTCTATGGAAACAAGGGCGGAGCCAACCTTTCCAATACTCCTGGGGCGCGAAGCAGCCCTGCGAGCTGGACAGACCGGAAGGGAAATCTGTGGCTTTTTGGTGGTGATGGTCTGGGCGCGGCGGGTGCCCCAGGCGCTTTGAATGACCTGTGGAGATTCCATCCGTGAGCCCAGAGGCGTCGACGAATTTAGCTCCTGACAAGGAGCGATGGCCGCGGCTCAAGATGATGCTCGCGGCGCTGATCGGCTATATGTTCGTGCTCGCCTTCCTCACCCGCTTGGCGGTAGCGAAGTTTCCCGGCTTCTTCCATCCCACCATTTATTTCACACCCGATTCGTTTACTGATCCGGCCGCGCGGCGGTTTGCGGAGTTGGTTGCCAAGGGCGACATTCCACGGGCGTTACGAGCGTCGAAGGCGCTTGATGATGGCGTGAGCGCTATTGCACCTGACGGCGTCACCGCGCTTTTGATCGCTGTAAACCATAAGAATCGGGCGATGGTGGAAGCGCTGCTCCGGGCTGGGGCGAATCCCAATGGCGGGCCAACACGTGCTCCGCTCGCGCTGGCTATCAGTGCGGGGTATCTCTCGATCGCGCGGCTGCTACTCCAAGCCGGCGCGGATCCCAACGGCAGTATAGATGAAAGTTCCGCGCTGAATCAGGCCGCCCTGCTGGGTCGGCAAAACGCCATTGCACTGCTTCTGGAATTTCATGCGCAGGTGAACCAAGCCGACGGTGATGGCCACTTTGCGCTCCTGACCGCCGCCACAGTAGGCCATTGGAGTACCGTCCAATATTTGCTCGACCATGGAGCGTCACCCTGGGTGACGGAAGATACGGGCATTACCTTGGCCACCTGGTGCAAGCCGGATCGGCCGGTGGATGACAGCCCCCAGGAGCGGTTGCGACAACAGGTAATTGGCCAACTGAAAGCCGTTGGCTACCCTTGGCCACCGCCTGCGCCACAAGCGGTTCAAGCATTGCGCAAGCAAGGCAAATGGCCGCCACCAGGCGTACAGACCCCATGATGCGATGGCTGCTTGATTCGTGAGATCTCAGGAAAACGTACCGGCAGAGGCAGATATTCGCCGCCGAAATATGTCGAGATTTTCATGAATTTTCCTGCCGAAGAGCTTCCTTGGCATTGTGATGTTGTGATGTTCTCCCGCCATTCAAATCATTGCGATGGCAATCACTGTTTTATTCAAAGGGAGTTGACTATGAAGGTTTCTCGTCGGAATTTGTTGGAGAAACTGGCAGGCATAGGAGGGCTGGCTGCCATGTTGGCAAGACCGGGAGTCAAGTCCTAAAAGTTCTGTAGATTGTCTTTCCTTGGGGTAGTTGTGGCTTGTTCTTGTTGGTTGAGGGGCCGGC
>JBMFGX010000067.1:0-8632 GCA_049977105.1 Acidobacteriaceae bacterium
CCTTGAGCTTGCGGCGCATCTCGAAGGGGTCGATCCAGTTGTTGGTCGGACCGGCGTTGTCCTTCGAAAGCGAACAGATAAAGGTGCGGTCCTCGACGCGCGCCACATCGCGCGGGTCGGAGCGGACCAGCAAGCATCCCGGCCACGTCTCCTTGTTCAGGCGGATGGCGGTGCCGGATGCGACCATCCCCTCGCACAGCCGGTCGTACTCCTGCTGGCTGCCGTCCACCCAATGGATCGCATCCGGCTCGGTCAGCTCCGCCATCTTTTCCACCCAGCGGATCAAGTGCTTGTTTGTCGTCAACGGCTTCTCAAGAGTGTTTGGTCCTTGCTTCATATGGATGCCTCTTCAAACGGTGAAATGACAGCCCAAATTCCATCGGTCAAGTCACTAAAGACAATCCACGTCCGGCTGCTCCGGCAGCTATCTGTCACCGGAGCGGCCGTAAGCTAAAAGTTCAGCTTTAGTGCAAACTGCACGATGCGTGGGTTGCCCACAGTTGAGCTAATGACGCCAAAGTTGCTCGGTGAGGACAATGCATCGCCCGGGCTTGCGAAATTGGCAAAGTTCAGGATATTGAAAAACTCCGCACGGAACTCGGCATTTAGAGTGTCATGAACCGGTGTTTCCTTGATGAAAGAAAAATCGATGTTTCTTTCAAGTGGGCCGCGGAGGATACCGCGTCCTGTATCTCCAAAGTAGTTACCGGCTGCGACAAAGGCGGAAGTGTTGAAGTAGGCGTTCAGACGGCTCTCCGGAGAGCCGCTCAATTTGGCGCTTGACGCTGTGGCGCCCGGCGCAAAGTTGGCGCGGCTGGTCGTCATACCGTAGTATGCAGCGCCGGTGTCGTCAACGACGGAAAATGGCAGCCCGGACTGCACGACGCCAACACCAGCGATTTGCCAGCCGTTGACCACTCTGCCTACCAAAGCACTCTGGGCCCAGGCGGACTGTAGCTTAGGCAGATTGTAAATGCCGTTAATCATCAGGACGTGAGTGCGATCAAAATCGGACGGGCCGTAGTTTTGATGGATATTGGTTTGGTCCCCAAGGAATCCGTTAAAGCTTGTTCCATCGGATGCGTCTGTTGCGTCGTCAAGAGATTTTCCATACGTATAGGAAACCATGAACTGCAGACCGTGGCTCATGCTCTGCTGCATACTGGCCTGAAGGGAGTTGTAATCCGACGTTGCTCTGGTCTGGAGATATGTCAAGCCCGTCGCCGAAAAGCCGAGATAGGGTACACGTAAAGCAGCGTTGGATGCGGTATTTGTCGTGATTCCGTTGACGGGATTGCTTGGACTGGCCAGGAGCGCCTGGTTAACCAATGTCTCCACCGTCAACGCCAACCCCCGGGTACCAACATAACCGACCTCAATCACGTCGTTCTGGAATGGCGAGTACTGGACGTTGGCTCCATACTGCTGGATGTAAGGCGTGCGGAAGTACGGATCAACGTCGTTAATGGCCAATGCTGGTTGAGTGTTTGTATATGGTGGCGCATAGATCGTCGGCACCACCGGGAACTGCGACTGCAGAGGCAGAGTGGGGAACGGGCTCTGAAAGGTCGCTGTCGAATCAGCAGCATTGCTTAGAATCGTATCTACATAGTTCGGCAGCGAGAGCGCCTCCAATAAGCCCAGTTGGTTGGATGGCCGGTCGACTGACAGTCCGTATCCAGCGCGGAGGTTAACCTTGGACCATGGCTGAAAGGCCAGTCCAACGCGCGGTCCCAGCATCATTTTGTTTTTGTTGTACGTCAAGGTGTTGCTGGCCAGAGGAATACCGGAAATCGGGTGCTGAGTATTACCTTCCAGCACAAAGCCTGCCGACGTTGAGCCGCCTGCAGGCGGTGCGCTGTAGTTGCTCAGGTAGAAGGCGCCGTTACGGCCATAGCGATCGACGGGCTGTCCGATGTATTCGGCGCGCAGTCCAAAATTGAGAGTGAGATTCGTTGCGGCGCGCCACGAGTCCTGCGCAAAATACGCCGTGTCAGTGATGCGGTCGTTGCGGTGCGCGATGCCGCTCGCAACTGTCGAGCTTGTGATGTTGCTGTACGACGTTCCATTGCCTCCCTGGGCCGTAGGGCCTCCGGCCATACCCAGCAGAAAGTCCTGCATGGTGTGAAAGCTGATTTCGCCGCGCATGCGATTGTTGGTGTAGTAATTGTCGTCGTAACGGCGCACTTCGGCTCCCGCCTGTATCTGATGTTTGCCGTGTACCCAGGAAAGCGTATCGAAGTACTGCCAGGTGGTGTCCCAATCGCCCTGATCGGCGTTCACGCTATATCCCAAAGTGAAGCTGCCCGACAAAAGAATCTCAGGGATGTCAGTAAACTCTGTGGAATTAAATCGCTGCATTCCAATCGAAGAGAGGGGAATCAGGTTCTGGAATCCGGTGGTCCCGCTGAGACGTGCGACACCAATGCGCGCCTCGTTTACCAGAGAGCTGGAGAAGATGTGCGTATCGGTCAAGCTATAGAGACCGTCATGGAACAACTGTGTAGTGCCGAAACCGGGGACATTGGCCGCAGGAAAGCCGTTGAACTGCGGTTGCCGCGCATAGATGGACTTGAAGGTGAGATGATTTGCATGCGTGATCTGATCATCCATCGCGTCTACGTACTGGTCTTCATTGAAAGTTGAAGGAACTGAGACGGCGTAGTTCACCCCGGTTGTGTTCGGTGTCTGCGGAGATGGGATGACGTAGCTGCCATTTGGGAACTTGAGGTTGAGCAAGGCTAATGCGACTGGGTTGACATTCGATCCGTCGGTCGCCAGAACCGTACCGCCGTGATAGCCGGCCTTGCCACCAAAGGCCGCACCCAGAGTCTGAGCGGTGCGCGCCGTCGGAATGGCAGGCAGTGAAAGCGTAGAGGATCCGGAGACGGCGTTTACCTGGCGTGTCCCCTGATAGGAGAAAAAGAAGAATAGTTTGCTGTGGACGATCGGTCCACCGAGCGTACCGCCAAACTGGTTTTGCCGCAACTCGGGCCGCTTGACACCTTCCTTATTGAAGAAATAGAGGTTGGCATTCAGAGCGTCGTTGCGCAAAAACTCGAAGAGCGATCCGTGAAATTGATCTGTTCCGCTGCGCGTGATCAATGATACATTCGCCCCACCGCTGCGGCCGGCCTGTGCACTGTACAAGCCTGTCTGCACCTTGAACTCCTGAATGGAGTCTGGTGATGGCGTGACTACGCCATTTGAAGCAAAGGCATTATTTGCTGCGCTTCCGATGTGAATATTGACCGCGTCCACACCATCGATATAGAACGCATTTGACCCAGTACGAGCCCCGTTACCGGAGATATCCACTGTGCCGCGGCCCAGGGCCGTGGCATTGTTCAACGGCGCGCTGGTGCCCGGCGAGAGTGTGAGAATCTGCATGAAGTTGCGGGTGGCCAGCGGGAGCTGTTGCATGGCGTGGCCATTGACCACGCGGCCTAGGGTATCATCTTCAGTTTGCAGGGTGGCTCCTGTACTCACCACTTCTACCTGCTGGGTGGTTGTGCCCACATGCAGCGTGGCGTCCACCGCAATGTGCTCGGTAACGTTGAGAACTGTGATCTTCTTCAGAGGCGCGAAGTTCTTTTCTGCAAATTCAACCTCGTAGGTTCCGGGTGACAGCGATGGAAAGGCGTATTGCCCGGCATTGTTGGTTTTTGCCTGCCTACGCTCACCTGTTGCGATATCGCGAGCAGTCACCGCAACTCCTGGAATCACCGAACCGCTCTGGTCGGTTACGGTTCCACTCATTGTTCCAGTAGCCTGCGCCAGGAGTAGTCCTGCGCAGGAGAACAACGCTGCCAATAGCAAGAGCTTGATCGTGGTTTTCATGGCTTCAGATACCCTCCGAGAAATTCATAGATTTGGTTGCGTGAATCGACTGCAAGCTTGGTATCGATCCGATTGAAGAAGTGTCCGCCTGGTGCATCGTGATAGATATGCGAAACGAATTTTCTGTGCGTGCTATTCAATGCAGCAAGCAGGTGCTGGATCTCAATAAAGCGAACCGTCGGGTCGCTGGTGTTGGCTTCCAACAGCAGCGGGCGCTTTAGTTGAGCGGCATAGCTTACCGGTGAGCGGCGAAGATACTCCGCCCTGTCTTGATCCAGATCCTCGCCGATACTGGCAGCCATCGAGCGCCGATAGGTCTTCGTTACGTATGTCATGCGCGCCGTCAAATCGCTGACCGGTACCCCGGCAAATCCGCAGGCAAAGAGATCCGGATGCTGAAAGAGATTCATCAGCGCGATCATGCCGCCATGACTCCAGCCCACCAGACCCACGCGGCTGGCGTCGATAAAGCTGTAGCGCTGGACCATCCAATTTCGCGCGCGCACCACGTCATCGTTTTCCGTGGCGCCGTAGTCCATGGCATTTTCATATTCCTCGCCGTAGCCTGAGCTGCCGCGATACTCGGGAGCGATGATCGGATACCCGCGTTTGAGCAATTCGCGGACTATGCGCGCAGAGTTATCGGGGCCTCCACTCAGCATGCTGCCGTGAACGCCGCCATGGATGAAGACAATCAGCGGATGCTTCCTGGCGCGATCTAGGGATTTGGGGATGAACGTATATGCATAGAGCAGCATGGGTTGGCCGTATTGCGCCGATGCCGGCTTGAGATGCCTGTCCGGCAACCCGGTGTAGACGATCTTTTCAATATTTGCGATGTCGCCTACCTTGTTCTGCCATGCCAGATCGTCGATCGCCTTGTTGGTTTCATCGAGCATGTAGCGGTTGACCGCCGGTTCCGTCTTGGAATCGGAAGATTGCACTTGCTGTGCGGTGATTGCCAAAGATGCAAGAAGCATACATCCACAAACACAAGAACGTAGAAAAGTGAACAGCATCGAAGCCTCCTTTCTAAACTTTGACAAAGCTCACCGCGTGCCGTTCCCGTCCGATCACAGTCATCAGAGCGGCCAGGCAAAAGACAGCGGCCGCGGTGATGGCCATTGCCGCGGCATATGATCGGCCTCGGGCCAGCGTGGCTTCCACATAGATCACTATGCTTGACATCAGCACACCTACTTGATTCCCCAGACCAGGAGCTGTGCCGCGCACGGAATCGGGACTGAGCTCAGCCACGTGCGCTGGCACCACACCCCAAGCACCCTGCACGCAAAACTGCATCAGGATCGCGCCGATCACCAGCAGTGTTAGTGAATGGGCAAAAGCCCAGAGCGGAATTGCGATAAAGGCGCCGGCAAGTGCAATCAGAATGGCGCGCCGCCGGCCGATACGGTCAGAGAGCCAGCCCACCCACAGCCCGCCCAGGATGGCGCCAACCATGGAGACAGCCGAGAGTACTGCTTTCTCGCGCGGCGCGATGCCCCAATCCTTTTCGAGAAAAGTGGGATAAAGATCTTGCGTGCTGTGCGAGCACATGTGCAGGGCCATCATGAAGAACGTGAAGTAGAGACATAGCTTCCAGTGTGTGCGCAAGGCCTGCCCCAGGCTGGCGAAACTCGACGGCCTGTTTTCGATCCAGGCCTGCGATTCGGGAACCCACAGCGCCACAACCAAAGCTGCAGCAAGAGCCGGCGCCACGCCCAGATAGAACAGCGGCCGCCAGCCGTACGCCGGGGCAACCAGATAGTAGGCCGCCGAAGCCAGCAAGAAACCGATTGCGTACCCCTGCTGCAGCAGACCGCTGAGCAAGCCACGATAGCGCACTGGCACCTCTTCCATGGCGAGCGAAACACCCGCTCCCCACTGCCCCCCCATGACCACACCGAAACAAGCGCGAATGAGCAGAAATTGTGTGAAGTTGTGCGCAAAAGCCGTGGCCAATTCCACCACTACAAAAAGACAGAGATTCACGATCATCGGCAGGCGTCGTCCAAACCTGTCCGAAATGCTGCCGAGTACGAATGCGCCGACGGCGCGGAAGGCTAGCGTGGCCGTCAGCGCCAGTGTCATGTGACGAACGTCTTGGCCAAACTCGCGTCCGACAGCAGTCAGAGTAAGCACAACAAGGAAAAAATCGAAGGCATCTAGAGTCCAGCCAGCAAGGCCGGCCAAGAATGCTGGAATCCAATATTGCCGGTTGCGCGGCGAGAATGAGCCTCCGCTGTCTCTAACATGAGCTGAGGAGACAGCGTGTTTCTGGCCTCGTATCGGGGTGTGAGAAAGCGGCGATTCGATCCGAGCAGGCAATGCGGTACTCCTTACCGGAGTCAACGCCGGAGATCCTAGGCAATGCCTGTCTGGATTGTCTTAAAAAAGTTCTTAAAAAAATCCTAAGCTTATCTTTCAGCAAGTTAGCTGCAATTTTTGCAGAAGGCCTGATTGGAAGGCCCATCGGCGTCCGGTCTGCCGCAGTCCTTCACAGCTTGCTGCGGGACAACAGAGACCGGAATCCAGGATCGGTGCGAATTGGATCGAAAACTGGATCGACGCGCGCATAGACCATGGAGGTCGAGTGATCTTCGACGGCTTGTTGCAGTGCGATAAGTGCCTCCGCGTTGCGTCCAAGGCCGAGCAGGATTAGTGCGCGGCTGATGGGGGGAACATATTGCGTCATGCTGCGTTGGTTCAGTTCCGCCAATTTCCGTACGGCGGCAGCGCGGTCGCCTGAACGTGCCAGGGCATCTCCAAGCAGGCCCTCTACCCACGGATCTTCGTCCCCGGAAAGCTCTAGCGCTATCGTCAGGTCTGCAATGGCAGCGGCATTGTTGCCGGTAGCCATCTCCACCATGCCCAACCGGGTGCGTGCACGCGCAAAATCAGGATCCAGTTCGAGGACGTGGTGCAGATCAAGAATTGCCGCTGGATAATCGCGGGCTAGGTACTCCACCCAACCAACATTGGTTCCGATGATCAAGGAAAGCGGGTCCAGCTTGTGCGCCAGCCGGATCTCATACAGCGCCTCGGCAGGCCTATTCATCGCCGCCAGGTCCAGCGCGTACCAGTGATGGGCAGTGTCATAGTTGGGATTCAGTTGGATTGCCTTTTCGAACTCACGTTCCGCGCCGCCGAGGTTCCAGTCGGTGAAGAAATAGATCATGCCCAGCGATGCATGTGGATCAGCCAGCGTGGGATCCAGATGAATGGCGGAGAGTGCCGCTGAGCGCGCGTCAGCGTTGGCAGACGTACCCGGCTCGACCGAAAACGAAGCCATTAGCGCATAGCAGTCTGCCAACCCCGCATAGGCGCGCGCATAGTTGGGATCGGCGTTGATTGCCTGACGAAAGTAATCGGCGCTCTTACGCAGCCCATCGGCCGTGCGGCGGTTCCAGAAGTAACGCCCCAGCAGATATGCCTGATACGCGGCGTCGTTTGTGTGTGCCTCTGCCGCCGTGGGTTGCGAGATCCCTCGTGGAACGTCGGATGAACGAAAGCCCTGCAATGCCTTAATGGCAGATGCGTCAACCTCTTGTTCCAACCGCGAAAGATCGTCGTCGGGAGCGTGAAAAGTGTCCTGCCACAACGTAAACCCGTCGCGAACGCGAATCAGCTCGAGGTGTAGCGTTGATGTACCGTGTTTGTTGCCAAGTTGCCCTGTAAGCACTGCATCCACGCCTTGCTCCCGCCCGGCTGCCACCGGGTCAACCGCACCCGCGGATGTATAGCGCAGAATAGAACTTGTCGGGCGGACGATAAATTCCTTTCCAAGCGCCGATATCAATCCATCAGTCATTCCAATAAGGACAATATCGTTGGTCGTCGTCTCCTTTGCGGCTGCTTGAGAGCCTGTTCTGGCTGCTGTAAAAGGAAGCACAGCTAAAGAGCGGATGGGTTGGCGCGGATGTAGCATAAGCCAAGCGCCAATCAGAAGCAGCAGCGTGGCTCCGACTGCTGCTGACAGTCCCCAGGTTCCGCTCCAACTTCGAACGCCCCGCGGTGCCTCTTCGTATGTTGTCACCTCGTCGTTTGCTTCCGCAGTATCTTCCGAGACAGGCAGCAACCCCGGTGCGACCACGCCTTTAGGGCGCGCTACCTTGGGAACCTCCTGCACCTCGGCGGCAAAACGGTATCCATATCGTGCAACAGTCTGAATCAGCCGCCGCTCCCGCTTTTCCTCTTTAAGTGCACGACGCAACGTCGAAATTGCCACCGTAAGATTGGAGTCCTCAACGAAAGATCCCTGCCATACGGTTGCCATGATCTCTTCTTTTCCCACCAGGGCGCCGGCGCGGCGCACCAGCAGAAGAAGGACGTCGAATGCACGGCCAGGAAGGATGATGTCTTGGCCGTCGCACCGCAGCAGACGGTCCACGGGATCGAGCTGGTACGAATCGAAGGTATAGATCACCGGCTCTGCGGTTGACCCTTCAGAAACCACTGCGGATGGAACAGTGATCGGATGCGCTTTGTGATCGGTGGTTGCCATCGAGAGGCGTACAAATTATAGCACGCGATTCATTGCATGATCTAAGCTGTCAAATGCGGGAATACGGGGCAGCAGTTCCCCGCACGCGCGAGGATGGTGAGCGCTTCGCGGTAGTTTGCTGCGCCGGGGTGCGCCGAGGCCATTAGACTAGCTTTTGAGGGTCTGTGCGAATCTTCCCCGCAGCCCGAAAGGCAACGTCGTCAAATCCGCACTGGTCAAATAGGTGCGTGCAACCTTTGGTGTTCCACCGGGAATCGATGCCCTTCGACCGCGCGCCGAGTCGTTGCC
>JBMFGX010000068.1:0-7697 GCA_049977105.1 Acidobacteriaceae bacterium
GATGGTTGCGTTGTTGTTCGGGTTACCCCAATCAATTACCGCGGTGCTCGACGCGATAGTGATCGTCATGCTCCCTGTCGCTGTAGAGCCAAACGATCCCGTGGTAAAGGTCGTATTAGAGTTAGAGCTAACACTGCCATTGACCACCGTACCGTTTACGGGCAGGTTGGCGGCGCCCGGCGCTGCCGCGAAAGCGGTGGCGATCATGAAAGGAGCGGCCATGGCCAGACCGACGGCAGCCACGATGCTCTTCTTGCGAAACTCTTGCTTCTTCATATCCCAAAACTCCTTTTTATACAAAGGCTAGGCGGATTGTGCGATGCCATTACAACAGCCTGTTGCAACAGACCAATTCCTATCCTACCACCGCAACCGGCAGCAGGGAAGACCTAGCGTCCCATACGTTGTACGACAGACCCCAGAAAAACAACAGCCCCTCGCAAGAGGGGCTGCCGCGCACCGCCTTCTCCATCTCCGCCAGAGACTTGGGTCCGAGAAGCCTCATAAGTGTATGCAAAATATGGCGGCGCTGCAAGCCGGACTCAATCCAAGACAAAGGCTTGGCATTGGCCTTCCTGAAACTGTTCCCACATGCGTCTGTAGGCCCGCTCCAGGTCGCAGACGAGCCTGGGTGTGTCGAATATGGGCATCTGGGCGGGGTCTTGGCGCAGCCGTTTGCGTAGCGACGCGAGGCGTTCGGGCTCGCGGGCAAGGGCCAGGGCTTCACGGCGGTAGTGATCCCAGTCGGTGAGGATGAGTTCGTCCAGGCCCGCCGCGTGGAGCAGGCTTGCGGCAACCCGGGAGGCAAAGGTCGGGCCAGGCACGGTGATGAGGGGCACTCCCGCCCAGAGGGCGTCGCTGGCGGTGGTGTGGGCGTTGTAGCGGTCGGTATCCAGAAAGAGATCCGCCGCCTGCAGGCGCCGCAGGTGTTGCTCTCGAGGCAGGAAGGGGGCAAAGATCAAGCGGGCGGGGTCGATCCCCCGCTCGGCGGCTGCCCGGCGCAGGTTCTGATCCACGAGATCGCTGGTGCGGTAGAGCCAAAGGACGCTGTGAGGCTGCGCCTGGAGAATCTCCATCCAGAGCGTGAAGACGCGCGGATCGATCTTGTAGCTGTTGTTGAAGCAGCAGTAGACAAAACCTTCCTCAGGCAGCCCTAGCTCCGAACGCGCAGGGGTTGGCCCACGCTCCACAACCCGGTGACTGTTGATCTGGTAACTCCAAGGCAACTGCACGATGGCCTCGGAAAAGTGCGACGCGCTCTCCAGTGGGGTTACCCAAGGGTCGCCCAGGATATAGTCGACATAGGGCGCGCCCGAGGTGCCGGGAAAACCCAGATAGTTGACCTGTACCGGCGCGGCCCGACGGGCGAGCACACCGATGCGGTTGTCGCCGGTGTGCGCCATGAGGTCCACGAGGATCTGGATGCCGTCGTCGGCAATGCGGCGCGCCATGGCCTCATCGGACCAGCCCTTCATCTCGATGAAGTGCTCGCTCTCGCTCATGATCTTCTTGCGGTAGCTGCTGCCGTCGTCGGGCCCCCAACTGTAGGTGAAGACCTCGATCTGTTCGCGATCGTGCAGGCCATAAAGCAGCAGGGTATTGTGGGCGTTGGGGTGATCGCGCACATCGGCAATGAGATAGCCGACGCGCAGGCGGCCTGGGGCCCGAGCGCGCTCGTTCCAGCGAGGACGTTGGTCGGCGGGCATGGCGGCCAGGGCGTTGGCGCGGGCAATGGCCAGAAGCTCGTCGGGACCAAAGGGGGTGTAGAGCGCCGTGAAGATGCGCATGCGTGGTCCCTGACCCTGCGCCACGGCCTGCTGGACATGTGTTACGAGAGCTGCTTCCAACTCGCCAATGTCGTCACGCCAGTCGCAGGCGCGACGTCGGGTTTCCACCAAGCCATCGAGGGCTTCGGGACGTTGTGGATCGATGGCTACGGCACGCTCGTAGGCGGCGATGGCCTCGGCCAGCCGGCCCTGGACGAAGTGGATGGCGGCTTGGCCGATCCAGCCGTCGATGTGCTCCGGCCAGCGCTGGGTGATACCGTGGAAAACCTGTAGGGCATCGTCCAGATGGTTGGAGAGCTGGAGCGCGACACCCAGGTGGTAAAGGAGAACGGGGTTGTCCGGGGCTTGCGCCGCCGCCAATTGGTAGTGGGGTATGGCGGCTGCCCAGCCGTCGCGTTGGCGAATGGCCTGGGCGAGGCCAAAGCGTGCCTCGGGGTAGACGGGGCGCAGGACCAGGGTCTGCTCGTAATGGCGGATGGCGGCATCGAAATCCTTGCTCCCCAATTCCGCTTCGGCAAGGTTGAAGTAAGCCTCGGGATTCTGGGGGGAGAGCTCCAGGGCCCGGCGCAGGGCTGCCAGGGCTTCGTCCCGTCGACCGCGGAGCAACATCAAGCGTCCCCAGCTGTTGTGGTAGGCGGAAGAATCGGGCACGCGTTGCAGGGCTTCGGACAACAGGGGCTCTGCCTCGTCCAAGCGACCCTGCTGACAACGGATCACGCCCAACAGATGCAAGGCATCGACCTGACTGGGGTCGACCTGCAGGATCTTCGTATAGAGTTCTTCCGCAGCAGGGATGGCGCCTTGACGGTGCTGGGCCACCGCAATCTGGAGGGCCTCAGCAAGGCTTACCGTCCGCTGGGTCGGAGGATTGGGGTTTTCGATGGGTAGGCTCATGGTGTGCCTCTATCGTGGGGCCTGAGACTGGGCATCACCCAGGCGCAGGGCCTCCGCGCGGATGTGCAGGACGCTCTGGGGAGCAGCAGCCACGTAGTTACCGCCGGCTGGGTTGAAGGTGACGGGTCCGGAATTCCGGGTCTCGGCATTTTCTCGCGTGACAAGGATGGCGTTGGCCCCAAGGCTGGCCGCTTTCTTGGTCAAGGCTGCCATGAGCTGGGCCCGGTCTTCCCCAGGTGCGCCGACAATGGAAAGCTGCGCTATGGTCACATAGGGTTTGGCCGGTGGTGCGGCGAGGGTCTGGACCAGGCTACTCGGCGCATAGTGCTGAGTGGATATGGGCTTCACCGCAACCTGAGGACCGGCAGCGCAACCGGCCAGGGCGAGCAGCAGCGCCGGCAGGACCAAACGCTGCGCGGGGAGATTACTTCCTTGCTGAGTCTGGCGCGGCGGGAGCATTTCGCGTGTCCTCCTGGGTCTGGATGATCTGGGCGGATTTCTTGAGTTGATCCACGTAGCCTTGCAGAGACTCGTTGCGCAGGGCGGTCTCCAGCTGCCCACGCACACTGGCCAGGCTGGGTTTGGGTGTCTCCCGAGTCCCAAGCACCTGCAGGATGGCCCAACCCTGGGGGACGACTATAGGCCCAAAGACCTCGCCGGGTTTGGCCGTGCGGACGAACTTCAGATATGACGCAGGAACGGCATTTTCACCCAACCAGCCCATCTCGCCGCCAACCGCAGCGTTGGGTAACGTTGAGTGCTCCGCTGCAAGCTGCGAAAACGATACGCCCCGGCGCAACTGCTGCAAGAGTGCCTTGGCCGTGCCGACGTCGGTAACCACGATTTCGCGCAACCGGTACTCGCGCTTGGGTAAAGCCGCCACCGCCTTATCGTAAGCAGATTGGAGCTCTTTTTCTGGGATGGGATGCGTTTGCCAGTAATGCTGCGCTTCGGCATTGGCAAGAAGGTCGAGCCGCTGCGTGGCCAGGGCCGCCTGGACATGCGCGGCATCCAGCCAGTCGGACCGCTCGGCCCGCTGCGCCAGTAGCATGCGGGAGATGAGTACATCCAAGGTCTGCTGCCGAGCTTGCGTGTCGCTCTGCGCGGCAGGGTTGGCCGCCAACACCATGGCTTCGGTAATGGGCTCACCGTTGACGGTCACCAGAGTCTGCGCAAGTGCCAGTGCCGGACAAAGAAACAACAGGAGCAACAATAAGAATCTTGGCATGATACCCCGTCAAAAATTCTGAGTGAGAACAAAATAGGCGTCAACCCGACTGGCTCTTCGCACCGCTTGCGAAACGTGATTCCAGCCGACGGGCAGCGCCGACAGCGCCGTGATGCTCGTTTTCCAAGGGGTTTGCAAGCTTACGCCGACCCCGACATCGGTCAGGCTCTGCCATGGTGCCTGCCCGGGGGCAAGGTAGGTGAAGGTCGTTCCGCCGGTTTCTGCGTAAACGTTACCGCTGATGCTGAAGCCATGATAGCTCCAGGGCGGACTCTGAACCTGCAGACGGCCACTGTAACCACTATCTCCGACCAGAATGCCAGGATAGTACGCAGACAGACTACCAAAACCACCCAAAACCCACTGGTTTTGCTGAGGAAGCGTGTTGAATGCACCTTGACCGGAGGCCGTGAAGGACGCGCTCATTCCCAAGGGCAAGGCTTGGTTAACGGACAGAGTTGCATCGAAATAGTGGAACTGCGCTGAAGGGTAGCTTGGAATCTGGTTGTTCAGCGTACCGTGGCTGCCGTTCAACCCCTGATTGTATATCAGAGATCCATTGAAACTGCCCACCAGGCCGAACCAACGGTACGCCGTATTGAATTGGGTGCCGATGTCGAAGTAGTTGTAGTCCTGTACAGTGAGCGGGTAACCGCCGGGAATCAGGTCCTGGTAAACCCGAACGTGATTGCTCACATGGTTGTAGCCTTCCAACAAGCTCCACCGGCTGCGCTCCGTCGCGTAGAGTAACTGATTGCCCGTGAAAGACCAGGTGAAGATCTTGCCCGTGGGATTCAGGGGGTAGGCAACGTTGCCAAGGCGGTAGCGTGTCCACTGGGCATTGAAGGCATAGATGCCCCAGGGAGTAATACTGCTGGCGTTCAGACTCTCTTGGTTATAACTGCTCCCTGCACTGGCTTTGGTAAGTGTCGGTAGACCAGCCATGCCACTGACGTTGAGGTTGAGTCCCCACCCCGGGTTGTAGCTGAGACTCCCACCCGTGAGATAGCGACTGGAGTAGCGGCTGCCATAGTTACCAAAGAAGATATTACCTGTCAGCGGTTGGAAACCCGGGATCGGTTTCTGCGCTACCTGAATCGCACTCCCTCCGGGATTGCTGGAAGGGACGAACCCGATCTGCATACTTTGTCCATTGCGCTGGGCGTAGGCGTTGGCCAGCACCGACCGCGCTACGACATCGTTTTCTTTGAGGTCAGGTCGGAAACGCAGGCCGTCGAAGAACCATCCCAGACCCGGCGCGATCCGGGCTTCGGTTAGCTCGCCCTGGATGACCTCGATAAGAATCTGTTTACCCTCAAGACTCGCCTTGATAGCCACCAGGAAGAATCCGGCCTTGTGATACGCCGCATTCAGCGCCGCCACGGCCTCCTCCGGCGTCTTTGCCTGTGCGAGGGCTCGTCGAACACTCGCATCCGGCAGGAGCGTGTTGCCCGTTACGCGATAAACATACCCATTGCTCGAAACTATGATGGGATGACGACCAGCGCTGACGACGTGCAGCTCCCGCACATGGGCAGGAGGGTTGGGCGGCACAAAAGGTGTCGACATCACAGGCACAGGCAGGCGCTCCTCATATCGCGTTCTAGCAGGCCCGCATTGTCGTGTCCACGGCCCACCCTGTCAAACCGATGCAGCTTGCGGGAGAGATTCGGCGCTCCTGTGCAGTGCATCTACACGCCCGGATTCCAACATGCGGCCGTGATCCAGACGTACATACTGGTCGCAGAACTTGCTGACCTGATCCATACTGTGGCTCACGAGTACCAGGGTCATACCGCCATGACGCAACTCAGCAATCTTATCGTGACACTTATCCTGAAAAACCCGATCGCCAACCGCGAGGATCTCATCCGCCAGGAGAATATCTGGATCCAGATGTACGGCCACGGAAAAGCCTAGGCGCATCTGCATCCCTGAGGAGTAGTTCTTGAGGGGGGTATCGATGAATTTGTCCAACTCCGAGAACTCGATGATACGATCAAGCCGCTTTCGGATCTCTCTATTGGTGAAACCATAAAGGCTGGCGTTGAGAAAAATATTCTCCAGCCCCGTCAATTCCGGATTGAACCCGACCCCCAACTGAATCAACGGTGCAACCCGGCCACGGACCCATACTCTACCAGAACTGGGCTGCAGTATTCCGGCTACGATTTGTAACAGCGTACTCTTACCGGAGCCGTTGTGTCCCAAAAGACCAAGCGATTCTCCCGGATCCACGGAGAAACTCACCCTGTCCAGCGCCGTGAAAAGCTCCCTGCGTTCGCGCTTGTCGCGATGGAACACCGCAAGAAACTTGGTTTTTAGGCCCATGGCTCGGTTGTGGCGAAGAACGAAGTGCTTGCTCACCTCATCAACGATAAGTGCTGGTTGAGACATCTAGAGGTCTTCCACCAAACGCGCCGCGCTTCTCCTGAAAAGCCCCATGCCGAAGCTCAGCGAGGCCACGGTCCACGCGAAAGCAAACTCTATATGCCTCAGGCCTGGGAGGGTTCCAGAATAAAGTAGTGCATGAAAGATGTCCATGAACTGAGTCAGGGGATTGAGCGAAATGACGAACTGTATCCTGGGGGATAAGGTGTCAATGCCATAGGCGATGGGGGTAAACCAAAAAAGGAACATCACCGCGATTTCCACGAGGTGTTTGAGATCTCTAAACTCGACCTGCAACACGGAAAAGGCCAGGGAAATACCCCAAATGAAAGCCACATACAGGACTAGTGCAAATGGATAAAGAAACAGTCCCCAATGATACACACCCCCCAGAAATGGATATAGCGCGAACAACAAAACAATGGCAACCAACCATAAGGTCAAAGTGAACAACAAACTCGAGGTAGGCACCAGTATCCGCGGGAAATAGATTTTTTGTAGCAATCCAGATGCACCGGTAAGGCTCTCGCAGCTCTGAGTAACAGCCTGAGCGAAGAGATTGTAATGCAAAATACCAACAACCAAGTATAAAATATAATTTGGCAAATTACTTCGAAAAACATGCGTGAAGACAAAATAGTACATTAGAATCAGCGCCAGAGGATTGCCCAGCGACCACAAAAAACCGAGCGCTGCCCCCTGGTAGCGCACCTTGAGGCTGGCACTCACGAGATTACGGACCAAGTCCCGGTATTGCCAGTAGCGGGCGAACCGCGACCGAAACAAGGACGGACCACGAAACTCTGTAAGCTGCATGCGTGGATTCTGAGTCACGCTACGATTGTGGTCAATACCAGGAGGAGCGCGCGCCCAAGTAGAAAATATGAGACAATCCCAGCGATTCTGGAGGGTATAGGGTCTAGATGAGAAAAATCGCGCTGGTCCACGACTGGCTCACCGTCTACGCTGGTGCGGAGCGGGTCCTAGAAGGACTGCTTCAGATGTATCCGGACGCGGACCTGTTTGCTCTGGTGGACAGCCTCCCCCTGCGGGATCGCGGGTTCCTTGGATCGCGATCGGTGCGCACGAGTTTCATTCAGGGCTTGCCTGGTGTATGCAAACACTACCGCACCTACCTTCCATTGATGCCCTTGGCCGTGGAGCAGTTCGATCTCTCCGCATATGACCTTGTGATCAGTAGCAGCCATGCGGTGGCCAAGGGGGTGATCACGGGGCCTGATCAGTTGCACATCTGCCTCTGCTACTCTCCAATCCGCTACGCTTGGGATCTGCAACACCAGTATCTGCGCGAGGCGGGTCTGGAGCGGGGTTTTCGGGGCTGGCTCGCGAAACTCATCCTGCACTACATCCGCCTATGGGATCTGCGCACAGCCAAC
>JBMFGX010000069.1:0-6582 GCA_049977105.1 Acidobacteriaceae bacterium
CATGGAAATGGCCCTCTATCACACCCTTGGACGACTTCCAGAACCCGAGTCCGCCCACAGATTCTGCTGAGGAAGCGTATCTGTGATCTTCCCGGGATAGGAATCAGATCCTCCGGGAGGTCGGGTTGGATGATCCTGGAGACAGCCTGGATGAGAGGGGCACGTTCGCGCCCGGCACCTGCGTGGACGGCCCTTGATCCAGCCTGAGGCAAGGCTATGGTGGGCCATGATGTGCGCACCCCGCGGCACGCATCTCCTTGCAGTCTGTCGTTCCACAAGCGCTCTGTTTGCTGCCGAGCTGTTTCTGGCCGAGTTCGCTTTCTGCGGTCAACGTGAAGCGTAGGTCTCTATGCATCCTTGAAAGGCGAGTTGCCGGGGTTCGGGGTCCGCTGATCCTCTCGATCCATGGTGTGGGCGCCGGGTGGTGATCGTTCGGGATGGATCAGGCACCACGCATCTCTGGCGCGATGTCGTAGATGCTGCGGAGTTCCAGCTTTCTGCGGAGGTCAAACGGGGCCAGGGGCTGGTGGAGGGTGATCTGAATCTCTGTTGCGTGGCCGGGGCGGAGATCGATGAAGTTGTCGGAATAGGAGGCGTCGGCATCTTGCACGTTGGCCCACACCCACAGGGCGGGAACGTCAGACTCAAGGAGCAGGTTGTACCGCCGCTCCCCGCCGCTGGTGTGAACGGTCAGTTTTGGCTGCTTCAGCTTCAACTGCCTGGGTGGGACGAAGAGCAGTGTGTTTCTGGCGACGGCCTGGCCCTGAACGAGCACTTGAGGAAACACAAGCAGATTGGCTGCTCCGTGGGTACGGACCAAATCGGCAAGATCGAGTTGCTCGGCTTGTTGACTGGTTCGGGCTGGGATCTCCATTTGTTTGGAACCTTGGCGGAGCAGATCGCCTGCCAGGTTGGTCACCGTCCACTGCAACTCGCCGCTTTCATCCTGCTGACGATCGCTGGTGACGTAGATTGCGGCCAGTCCGGTCTCCGCATCGGGCAGGCCGCTGACGAGAATGGGCGCGAAGAAATGCTTTGCCTGGTAGAGCACGGCCTTTGCGCGACGGTAATAGTCCACCATGGACCAGGTTGAGTCAGGCCAGCAGTCGTTGTACTGCCAGATTGTGGCCGCCATGGAGCGGGGCATGCTGCGTCGCCAATGCTCGACGCCGTAACGCATGGCCCAGGCCTGATTGACTTGGGTTAGCCAAAGCGTGTCATCAAACGATTGGGGCGCCTGGCCGAAGTCATCCTGAGTGTAATGCATGATGATGCCGATGCCATGGCCACTGCCGTCCTGTTCGTGGTAACGCATCATCTCTGAATGGATGCTTTGGCGGTTCGCCGCGTCGGTATAGGCGCGCACGGTGATGGGAACCGGTGTGGACTGCATGCCGAACTCGGTAACAAAGCCGTGGATCCTGCGGTAGGACTGGACTGGCTGCGAGCCATGCCAGACGCCCCAGGTGTGAATATCTCCACTGCCGGCGGCTCCACTGCCGACTTCATAAAACGCGTCCGGCGCCAGTTGGTGAACGATGTCTCCCATGAGATCTTTGAACAGGTGGTTGTAGCCCGGGAAGTATTCAATTTCATTGTTGCCGCTCCATATCACGATGGAAGGATGGTTGCGGCATCGGCGTGTCTGCTGCTGGATTTCTGCCCGTAGATTTTCGATCCAGTCCGGATCATGGACGGGATAACTGGCGTTGGCGAACTTGAACTCAAACTGCAGCATGATGCCCATTTCGTCGCAAAGATCGAACAGGGCGTCTTCTTCGTAATAGCCGCCACCCCAAAGGCGGATGAAGTTGAAGTTGCATTCCGCTGCTTTGGTGATATACCAGCGCAGGATGGCAGGAGTGACGCGGGTCGGCATATTGTCGGCGGGAATCCAGTCCGCCCCCTTGGCAAATACCGGCACGCCGTTCACCTGCAGGTGCATGGCGACATCGCCGGAGGGCGGCAGCACGGCAACGGTTCGCAGACCGATGCGCTGGGTGGCTGAGTCCACGGTATGGCCTTTGGCGTCCGTCAGTTGAGTTGTGATGGTGTAGAGCGGTTGGTTGCCCATGCCGTTGGGCCACCAGAGTTGAGGGCTGGGTATGGTGGCATGAAGGACGGTGGCACCTTGAGCGACTGGCCCTGTGGCTTCCGCAACGATGTCGCTGGCCAGGAGAACCTGAGCCTTGACGCTGGAATCCTTTGTGGAACCGTCAACCGTGGTGTGAATCTGCAGTTGAACGCTGCCATCCGGATGATGGTTCTGCACTACGTGCAAATCCTGGATACGGGCGTCGTAGCCGAGAATCTCTATCTTTTTCCAGATGCCCTGGGTGAGCACAGGAAGGCACCAGTCCCAACCCCACATGTAGGGCGCTTTGCGGACCCAGGAACGAGGATTGGGGAGATCGATGCCGTGTTGCTGTTTGTACGATGCCCGTTGCTTGTCGACGTATGGGGTTAAGGTGTCAAAGCGGATGCGGAGGTGATTGACTCCTCTACGGAGGTGCGGCTTGATGTTGAACCTCCAAGTGCGGAACATGTTGTCCGCGTTGCCAATCTGGCGGTCGTTGAGCCAGATGGCGGCCAGGGTGTCCAAACCGTGACAGGCTAACTCCACGTGCTGTTTCTGATGCATCTCCAAGGGAAGTTCAAAGGTGCGTTCGAACATCCAGTTCTTCTGCGCCACCCATTGGACCTTGCTATTGTTCTCTCCGTAGAAGGGATCGGGTATCTTCCCGGCTGTTAATAAATTGGTGTAGGTGCTGCCCGGCACCAGGGCGGGGAGGGTTTCCGTTGTTCCGTCCTCTTGCATCGTCCAGCTATCGCCGCCCAAATCGAGCGACAACAGACGGGTTGGCTCGTCGTGGTCTGCCCAAGCCAGACCAGAGTTGTTGAGCACCAGTCCTGCGCTGATTGCTGCTGTGGCCTGAAGTAGCTCTCGTCTTGTGAGAGGTGGTGTAAGAGTTTGTAAGGGGATGATCCTGCGCATAGGTAGGCTCCTTGGAGCATCTCCTGGCTGCCGGTGGTTGGCTGTGGCGGTCAGGTTCATGTTTCTACGGTACCCCGATGTCGGCGGTTTTCCTATACTCCTCGCTTCCGGTCGAGGTTACTCCGTGATTTTCGCCGATGGAGGACTTTTCAGCAACGCACGTTGGATGCAGAGCGGGCTTGTGTTGGGATGGAGGTATGATCGGATAGATTCTGCTGGAATGGATGCAGAGAGAGGGAGGTTGAGCAGCAATGGCGAGGCCGATCATTGTGACGGGAGGCGCTGGATTCATTGGACGCAATGCCGTTGCAGAGCTGAATGCGCGGGGTGAGGAAGAGCTGATCCTTGTGGATGAGCTGAGCAAGGATGAGAAGTGGAAGAACCTGGTTGGTTTGCGCTATGAGGATATTGTCTCGCCGGAGGCGTTTCTGGGACTGATCGAAGAGGATGCCTACAGCGACGCGCGTGCGGTGATTCATCTGGGGGCGTGCAGCTCAACCACGGAGCGGGACGCCGATTTTCTGCTGCGCAACAACTACCAGTACACACGGGTGCTGTGCAACTGGTCGCTGGCCCATGATATCCGCTTTGTGTACGCCTCAAGTGCGGCGACGTATGGAGACGGGCGCCATGGGTATAGCGACTCCGACGAGGTAACCGGTTTGTTGCAGCCGTTGAATATGTACGGCTACTCGAAACATATGTTTGATCTGTGGGGGCTGAAGCAGGGACTGTTCGATGGAGGGCCGAGCCGGGCCAGCGAGCGCGGAGGAGGGAAGATCGTCGGATTGAAGTATTTCAACGTCTATGGACCGTATGAAGACCACAAGGGGGATATGCGCTCGGTGGTCTCCAAGAGCTATCGGCAGATTCGAGAGGATGGGGTGGTGCGGCTTTTCAAGAGCTATCGACCGGAGTACGCGGATGGTGGGCAGAAGCGCGATTTTATCTATGTGAAGGATGCGGTGGATGTGACGCTGCACTTTGCGTTGCAACCGGCGGATGCTCCGGGCGGGTTGTTTAACTGTGGAACAGGTAAGGCGCGGACGTGGGTTGATCTGGCGCAGGCCGTCTTCAGTGCCATGGGAGAGCCTGCGCGAATTGAGTTTATTGAGATGCCGCAGGCGTTGAAGGGAAAGTACCAGTACTTTACCCAAGCCGATGAGCGCAGGCTGCGCGCCGCGGGATACACACGGCCCTTTACCAGCCTGGAGGACGGAGTGCGGGATTACATTACTGGATACTATCTGCCGCAGGAAGGGTAAGTTTGGTTGCGCATTTCCTCTGCGCCGCGGAGACGGGGTATTCTGGGCGAGGTGATGAAGACAGTGAAGAAGACCAAGGTGATTTATCCGGGGACGTTCGATCCGCTGACGAACGGGCACTTGGATCTGATTGCGCGTGCGGCCAAGATTGTGGATGAACTTGTGGTTGCCGTGCATCGCAATTCCGAACGCAGCGGATCAGACAAAGGTGAACCGCTGTTTACGTTTCAGGAGCGGGAGGAGATGCTGCGCGAGGCCACGACGGAGATGGCCAACGTGCGCGTGACTACCTTTGATGGTCTACTGGTGAACTTTGCCAAGGGATTGCGGGCGAACGCCGTGTTGCGGGGTATTCGCGCCGTCTCTGACTATGAGTATGAGTTGCAGATGGCGATGATGAACCGCAAGCTGAATCCTGAGATCGAGACACTGTTTATGATTCCCGGCGAGCGTTATACGTATGTGAGCTCCCGGCTGGTAAAGGGAGTCTTTGAGCTGGGTGGAGACATCAGCAGCATGGTTCCTGCCAACGTGATTGAGCGGCTGAAGCACAAGGCGTTGGAGAGGCAGTGATAGGATCGGGAGTCGGCCTGGAAGCTTGAAAGAATGGGGTTAGGGGTTACGGTGAAGAGGAGCGCGTGCTGGGCGGAGCAGCAGGAAGGGTGAGTGGCTGGTGGAGTCTTCAACTGGGGCCGATTGCCTGGTGGAGTGCAGGGTGGAAGGAGCGAGAGGATGATACGGGTGGGGCAGGGCTGGAACGGACTCTGCTGAGCAGCGCGGTCGACTCTGGCGAGATTCTTCAGGTATGCTAGTGTTCGAATCTATACACACCGGTCGCTGGAAAACGCCCGGAGGTTTCGACCCGCGCACTGCAAAACAGGTGGGCTAGAGGCGAGGCAGATCACGGAGAACGTCTATGCGTAGTCTCAGATATTCGGTACTGGTTGCGATGCTCGGGTTCCTGCTGGCGGTAACGGCCAAGGCGCAGATTTCGTTTGGAGTTGATATTGGTGGTTATCCTGAGGGTCCACCAGCATGCCAGTGGGGATACTACTCTTTCCCGCCCTATGCTTGCGCTCCCTATGGCTATTACGGTCCGCAGTGGTTTAATGGTGGCCTGTTTATAGGAGCGGGCCCTTGGTATCACTATGGCTGGGGTGGTGGCTGGGGCCGCGGCTGGGGTGGTGGCTGGGGCCGTGGTTGGGGCGGAGGTCGATGGGCTCGTGGCGGTGGCTGGGGTGGTGGTCGTGGATTTGTAGGAGGTGGCTTCCATGGCGGAGGTGGTGGCTTTCATGGTGGTGGGTTCCATGGCGGAGGGTTCCATGGTGGTGGCTTTCACGGGGGCGGTGGTGGGTTCCACGGGGGCGGTGGTCGTCGCTAACTTCAGGGGTAGAGGTAAGGTTAAAAGCGGTTGTTCTTCAGAGGGTAGCCGCTGCTTTCTGGGGTGCGATCCTGCATAACTTACAGGGGCAAGGATAAGAATATTTTGAAGCAGGGTTTCACGTGGCAGAACCTCCCGCTGGTAGAAGCAGAAATCAAGAGATGGATGGAGCCTTGCCGAATGGAGATGACTCGTTGCGTTCGGCGTGATCGGTGGGAAGATGATAGAAGCTATGGAACAACTGGCTTAGTCAAGAGGCCTGGCGGGCCTTTTGAACGAAGATATTGGCTCGCCCAGAAGATCTCTTCACGCGGGTTTGGAGAGGTGGAATGATTCTCCTCGATCACTCTGACTGCGCAGGATGGACAAAAGATACCCCCGAGGATCCTGAAGGAACCTCGGGGGTGGGGTGCTTGAATGGACTACTTTGCTGGCGCCGGTTTGTTCGCTGGCGCCGGTTTGTTCGCTGACGCCGGGGTGAGAGGCTTTGGATTCCAGAAGTCCATGTCTTCTTGAATCCAACTCGCGGGTAGCCGGCTCATGCTGGGATCGAAGACATAGAGGTTGGACTCGATGCTGTTGTAGTCCTGGCTGCGAACCTCCAGCATCTGCTTGTGGAGTTCTTCACCCATGTTTTTGAGGTATTGCGGGACGAGCGATTGGTGCTTGTCAATATCGGCCAGCGACTTGACGGGAATCTCGATCAATAAGGAATCGTCCTTCGCATTGCCAAAGATCTGCTGGTAAACACAATAATGAAAGTTTGGATCGGTCTTAACCCAGGTGTCGCCGATCTTTCTGAGATCGTTAGTAACCTCTGCATCATGACCGAGTTTTGCGTGAACATGGATCAGTTCCATGAAGCGCATGGCGCCAAGGTTTTCGGGTGACGGATTGCTGAGATCTGGACGGAGGCGCCAGATGGAGGTTTTTGTTCCCAG
>JBMFGX010000070.1:0-6395 GCA_049977105.1 Acidobacteriaceae bacterium
ACCGCCAGCCAAAAGACGGCGTAGTAACATCAACCTATCCGCCGCCCGCAACTTTCAACTACGCGCGGGACATCCTCCCGATCGGTTGGCCAGAGCTCCTTAGGGTGTATCATGTCGTTCTACGACCTTATACGCAACTCGGTTCCAAAAGGTTGGTTGCGGATCTGGTCGAGTTTCAAGCGCCGGTCTGATTGGCTTCTCGAGGCGGTCAAGGGATCGAATAGTTCCACATCCCGCTGCGGGCCGCCAAGGCGGATTTCCAAAGGTCTGCTTAAGACGCTTAACGCGCCGCGAGGCTATGGCTTGAGGCCTCACAGAGTTGAGCGCGGGCCGTTGGAGGAGGCTAACCGTGGCTTGTACTCTCCAGGGGTGCTCAAGCCGGCGGTCTAAAGGTCTTTCGCCCAATCCACAGTGGCGAAGACACCTTTAATTTCTGCGATTTGCGCGAAGATGCTGTCATGGGTTACAAGGATGGCTTTGCAAGCGGCGGCCTGAGCGCCGATGAGGAGATCCAGCAGGGAGACGGTGAGTCCCCTTGCCTCCAGGGAAGGCCTGGTCTGGGCATAGACATCCGTTGCTTCCGAACCCCAAGGAAGAATCTCAAGGTTCGCAAACAGGCCCTCGATGGCATCGCGGCGGGCTGGAGATAGATTTCTTTTGGCCATGCCGTAGCGCACTTCTGCTTCTGTGATGACTGAGATGCAGAGTTGATTGCCGGGGTCTTGGGCGAGCCGCCGAAACTAGGCGCGTGCGGTCGGCGAATTGCCCTTGGCGATGAAGCCGAACATCTTGGTATCGAGCAAGTAGGTGGACTTCACCGTTGCTCCTCTGCGCCCATAGCCGCTTGAAAGAGATGGTCAAGTGCGGGCCGATTTTCAGTCAGTCGAGGGTCGCAATCCAGATCACTCATGAAGTCTTCGGGGAGTTTGGCGGCGTCAAGCGCAGCAAAGACATCGTCCAGGCTGGGAACTTCGGTGAGGATCAGGTCTCCGCTTTGGGGATCGCGGCGAACGGACACAACGGAAGAGCGAAAACGGAACTCTCGCGGAATGGTGACATGCTGGCTCCCCCGCTCATAAAAACGCGCCCGCGTGCTGCCTGTGCCATAGAACCTCCCACTGCTCTATGTCTTCGCCTTATAGCAGTGGATTTGTCCATTTGGTCAGGTTTTGAAGAAGACGCCAGCGATCGGCAACATGAATGGACTGAGGGGCTGTTTTGGTCACTGCTTCCGCATACACGTTAAAGCGATGCCGACTGAAGATCTTCACGCGAGAATGGTTGCGCAGCCATATGTTCTGCGCTCTCCGTGCTCCAATCCGGCAACAGATCCATCCCTTGACGCAGCTCCGGATGGCAAAGGGACGAGCCGTAGCAATGTCCCTTGCCCCCCGCGCCAAATTGTCGATGCGGTAACAGCGCGACGCCTACGCCGTCCGCCGTGCTGACAAAGAACTTCCAACCGCGAAGGATTGGCTTACACTTTAACCAGCGCAGGATAGTCCGTGTAGCCTTTTTCGGAGCCGCCATAAAAGGTGGAGCGATCGTAGGGGTTCAGTTCCGCACCTATTCGAAGGCGCTCCGGCAGGTCGGGGTTGGAGATGAAGTAGCGCCCAAAAGCCACGGCGTCTGCCAAGCCCTTCGCAATGGCCTCTTCGGCAGTCTGTGCCGTGTATCCTCCTGCGGAGAGCAGCATGCCGGGAAAGAGATTCTGGAAGACCTGCGCCGCGCTGGGGACGCCTTGCACCGAAGCACCACCCCCTCCCCCAGCATTGCTGGCGCGGGGTTCGATGAGGTGGACATAGGCAATGCCTCGTTCGCCCAACTTTTGCAGGACGTAGGTGAACAGTGCCACAGGATCGCTGTCGCCCATATCATTGAAGATTCCATAGGGTGAAAGGCGCACGCCGACGCGGTCGTTGCCCCAGACATCCACGACAGCATCCGTTACTTCCATGAGCAGGCGCGCGCGGTTTTCAATGGATCCGCCGTAGGCGTCCGTGCGCTGGTTACTGCTGTCTTCCAGGAACTGGTCGAGAAGATAGCCATTGGCGCTGTGGACTTCGACTCCGTCAAAGCCTGCGGCCTTGGCGTTGGCTGCGGCGTTGCGGTAGTCCTCCACCAGACCGGGCAGCTCTTCCAGCGTGAGCGCGCGCGGTGTCTCAAAGGGGACCTGCTTCCACTGCGAGGTCAACACCTTTCCTTTGAGTGGAAGGGCAGAAGGAGCCACGGGCAGTTCGCCATTGCGATGGAGCGAAGAATGGGAGCTGCGGCCAACGTGCCAAAGTTGGAGGAAGATATAGCCGCCTTGGGCGTGGACGGCGTCAGTCACCAGTTTCCATCCGGCGACC
Organism: Acidobacteriaceae bacterium; assembly: GCA_049977105.1. Classification (GTDB taxonomy): domain Bacteria; phylum Acidobacteriota; class Terriglobia; order Terriglobales; family Acidobacteriaceae; genus Granulicella. The sequence goes on from JBMFGX010000070.1 coordinate 2,352, forward strand.
TGCTCGGGGCTGTAAATCCCCGGTGTGGCCGGATAGCCTTTGCCCTGGTCGGAGATCTGCGACGCTTCGCTAATTAAAAGGCCGCCCTGGGAGGCGCGCTGTCCGTAATACTCGGCATTCAAGCTCCAGGGAGCGTCCCCGGGCTGGGCCGCCCGCATCCGGGTGAGTGGCGCCATAACAACGCGATGGGAGAGATGGAGCGCGCCCAGCTGTAAGGGGCGAAATACGTGGGGGAGATTTTCCTTCATACCCATTGGATGCATGGCCTGCGGCGGAGGTCGCAGGCACGCACGCCCGGTATCTACTTGATATGGGCTGCCATGGGCTTGGCCCATTTGGGCATACCGCGCAGGCTGGGCACCAGCGGGTAATCCATCAGCAGCAGCGGCGGTGGTGTGATGGACATCAGAGGCAAATGCTGCATCCTGGAGACGCTCTGCGTCCCGTCGTCACGGGCGTCCAGCGGTTGCCGCAGCGCGATGTGGATGACGCGTAGCCCGTCAGGGAATGTCATCAGCAGCCAAGCGGAGGAAACCTTTGGGCGCGTGCGATGGAACATAAGCCATCTGAGCCGAGAAAGGGACCGGTGCGTGAATCGCAGTCAGGGTCAAGGGAGGGAGGATTGATTTTGCAGAGCGGCGAGACCGACTGCAACTGCGTTGGAGTGATTCCCGCGATGGAATGATGGCCTGAGTCAGGAAGGGCTGGCATGTGCTGGAATGGGTTGGTGGTGGCCAGAGACGGGATCGAACCGCCGACGCCGGCCTTTTCAGGGCCGCGCTCTACCACTGAGCTATCTGGCCTTGGCATTCCTCATGCATGAACCCGTAATCAAGGCAGCCAAGTTCGCCTGCCGGGCTCTTGCGTCTCAGCTTCGCCTGCCTGTGGGGGAGGGAGTAGCAGTTCCGCCGGCCGGCGGAGCATTCGAGAACGTTGAAGCTTAGTATAGCAACCGTCGCGGCGAAGCTCCAAACTCCCCGAAGCTCCAAACTCCCCGAAGCTCCAAACCCTGAGGCAAGCTCCGGGTGCGACGGGGCGGAGTCCATTGGCTCAACGACGGAGAGGGACCCGCAGGGCGAGAGGAGAGAAGTTGCTCTACACGCGCGATTGTGAGCAGGGTACACTGGCTACACCCCCGGCGTTGGGAGATCTGAGAGCGTTCTGCTCAACCAGACCGGCGCAAGAAAAGGCGAGGTGAGAGATTCATTGAGCACGGAGACGGCAACCCAGACGGTGGTGGGGAAGACTCCTACAAAGGAAGAGGTGGCGGAGACGCCGATGGAGGCGTTGGCTTCGATCTGCACCATCCTGGCGGTGGGGCTCTTCCTGTTTGCGTTTGTCTTTCAAAACTTTGAGATTCCATCCGGATCCATGGAGAACACACTGCTGATTGGCGACCATGTGGTGGTGGATCGGGTGACGCTTTCGCCGCCGACCAAATGGGCTCCATTTGTGCATTATCGGCCGGTGCGGAGGGGCGATGTGATTGTATTCATGAAGCCCAATCCTGAGACCCCGGACCTGATTCTGGTGAAGCGGGCGATTGCGCTCGCGGGAGACCGGATCCATCTGCGCCACGGGGTGGTGTACCTGAACGGCGTGGCTCAGAAGGAACCGTATGCCCTGCAGCCAAGTGACGATGGCGATCCCAGCCACGCCTACGAGCCATATCGGGATGATTTCCCCTCCGTTACTCCGGGGCCCGATGAAGAGGTGACCGAGTTGTGGCGTGAGGAGCTACCCGAACATATTCAGGGTGATGATCTGGTGGTGCCTCCGGGATACGTCTTTGCTATGGGAGACAACCGCACGGAGAGTCTGGACGGCCGGTACTGGGGGTTTGTTCCGGTGAAGAACATCCTGGGGCGGCCACTGTTTGTCTACTGGTCGTTCCGAACACCCGCCGACGAAGAGGATAAGACCTCCATCAGCGATCGAATCAGCTTCATGTTCCACATTGTGACGCATGTCTTTTCAGACACGCGCTGGAGGAGGACCTTCCATGTCATCCAGTGAACTCCAGGCATGCAACGGGAATGGTGAGAAGCTGGGTAGAAGCCACAGACTACGTGAGCACTGACGGCACAGACGAGAGGGTAGAAGCGGGCCGCGCGACGCCGTCCACTGCAAGGTGGCGTCGGAGGTGGCTGTGGGCTTGTGCTTTGCTGGTGGTGTTGTTGCTGGTGCTGACACCTCCGCTGGTGAACGTGAATCGGCTGCAGCGGCGAATTGCGGCGAGCATCAGCCTGAGCCTGGGGCGGCCGGTACATCTGGACAGCGTGACACTGCATCTGTTGCCGATGCCGGGATTTGAGTTGCAGAACCTGGTGGTGAGTGAGGATCCCGCGTTTGGCTCTGAACCGACGATTCGCGCCAATACGGTGGATGTGACCTTGCGGCCCAGTTCCCTGTGGCGGCGGCATGTGGAGTTTTCCACGATCTCCTTTGATTCGCCGAGCGTGAATCTGGTGCGGAATGCGCAGGGCCAGTGGAACCTGCAGAGCCTGCTGATGCATGCCGCCCAGGTCAACTCTGCCCCCACGGCGCAGCGCCGGGCGGGCCCGGAGCCCCGGTTTCCTTATATCGAGGCCAGCGGGGCCAGGATGAATTTGAAACTTGGAGAGGAGAAGACGCCGTTCTCGTTGACGGATGCCGACTTTTCTTTGTGGCTGAACTCCGCGCAGCAGTGGCAGGTGCGGCTGCGCGGGACGCCGGCGCGCACTGACAGAAACCTGTTTGAGCCGGGAACGATTCAGCTAGAGGGTTGGCTGCGCCGCGCGGCGACCATGGCGCAGGTTCCGATTGATCTTTCGTTAGCGTGGGATGGAGCGCCTTTGGGCGAGGCAAGCGTTCTGTTGAGGGGAGCGGATGCAGGCTGGCGGGGAAAGATGAGTGTTGCAGCGTCGCTCTCGGGAACTCTGGATGCAGCGAGGCTGCGCACAACCATTCATCTGGAAGATCTGCGGCGGGCGGATTTTGTTCCGGTAGAGACGCTCGATGTGCAAGCCGTTTGCGGAGGGACTCTGGATGTTACGAGGGCGGTTCTGCAGGAAGCGAACTGTGCTGTGGCAACGCCCCGGGCAAGAGGGGCCAAAGAGGCAGGCAGCATTGTCGCCAGTGCAGAGAGTGTGCAGCTTCCAGCGTTTCGCGCCAGCGATGTGAGCGTTTTGCGCGTTGCGATGGCTGGGGTTCCGAACACTTGGCTGCTGGACTGGGCCCGGCTGTTTTCGCAACGGATTCCGCCAGATGAGTCTCCGGGTGGAACGATGGCTGGGAGCATCCTGCTGACCAGCGCTCAGCCGAAAGCTACGAGCCACGAACCGGGGGGCAGCGCGAGGAGGGGGCAGCGGCGCGCCAAGCCAATGGGCATGCCGGGGGCGGCCGGGAAGGAATGGCAGGGATCCTTGCAGGGAGAGATTGTTGGGGTGCTTCCCTGGAAGGGCGCGAACAGGGAGGGTTTCGTCCATCCGGTGTCCTTTGCGGTGGGGGCCGACGGTGGCGGAGGGAGTATGGAGTTTGTGCTGGCGCCGTTTGATCTGACGCCGCCGGGGAAGACGGGGCCGCTGGTGCTGAGCGGGACGGCAGGGAGGGATGGTTATACGCTGAAGCTGACCGGGATGGCGACCGGCGCCCAGGTAGGGGCTTTGCGGGCGCTGGCTCCTCCTCTTGGGGATGGACTGAAAGAGGCGCTCCCCGAGCCGCGGGGCAGAGGCGGGGCCAGGGCTACCCAGGCGCTAAAGATCGATGTGACCTGCATGCGTTCATGGGGTGGTCCGCAGGGCTGTTCAGCCACGAAGCCGGAGGCAGCCAGGCGGAGGAGACGCAGGAGATAGGCAGGTAGGTAGGTTCGGCTGGTGCTGTAGGGGGGCTGTAACAAGCAGGCGTCGGTCTGGGTTGGGTTTCTTTTGGGTCTGGTTGATGGCCCCGGGTCGGCGGGCGGGGATGGCGGGTGCGGGACTTTCCTGGCGCAGCAGTTCTAACTGAGGGAACCCGCTAGGTAACCCTGGGGCGGGATCAGGTTGGGGGAGCGTGTCCTTGCACCAT
>JBMFGX010000071.1:0-6354 GCA_049977105.1 Acidobacteriaceae bacterium
TGGAAAGGCATACTCCCGGAATCGTCAAACTTCTACTGCCACCCCGGCAAAGCCGGGGGTTCTCCTTTTTGCAATAGAAAATCTGGCCGTTCTGCCGGCAATGGCTCCATTTTGGCGGCATCTGTCCGATCAACTTCTTTCGCTGGGGCCGCTTTCGCAAGGCATTCGCTCTCGGCGCTTTTGGGCTGATATGCCAAAAGCGACTGCTCCGCTCGATCGCTCAGCGGATCGGCGATACTTGCAAGCCTGGTTCTTGATACGCAATCAAGCGTCGCATGGCTGAAGCCGTTGCGTCGACCGACGATTATCTTTTTCCCGGCCGAAGTCAACCAGAAGCATCCGCGGCTCAAGCAGCATCGTTGCCGTTGTTCCCATGGCGCTCGTCTCTGGATGAGTTCTCGTTTCGCTTCCATAAAAGCGAGTAGTCCCCACCCCCAGCCCCGCGGAATGCCGCTCTAACGAATGCTGCACAGGACCGTGGCTGCACGGAAGGTTAGCCTGGGGCTGGGGAAATCTTCAAATGACTCCCAGACTTAGGCCGACCGCGAAAGCGAATTCTCAGGTTGAGACATACTTCGCTTGCCGATGAGTTCTGCCGCAGCCCGCGTCACAACCCGACCGTCTTCCCACCATCATCTCCGTCAACACACCAACGAAGCCCGGCAGAAAATGGGCCTGCCAGGAGTTCGCCATTCCCTCTGTCTCTTGATGCGAACCTCTTCGTAAGTTTCAGCTTTTATGGAGCGGGAGACCGGGATCGAACCGGCGACATTCAGCTTGGGAAGCTGACGTTCTACCACTGAACTACTCCCGCCCATGCGACCCACTACGCAGCCGTCACTCGGCACCGGACGAAATCACTCAACAATCAGAGTATCTCCCGGACGCAGAAAAATCGCAATCTATCAACCACAGATTCCGTCTGCTCCTTCGGCGCGGCCTGCCAATATACTTCCCGCTGGACGCAGATCGCCGACATCTAACCTTCTTAGTTCCCACCGTCATCACCGTCATCGTGATCCTTATCCGTCTTGCCGTCACGCGGGGCATAGGGATGCAGGAGCAGATAGGGCACAGGCTTGTTGCCCATGGCCTCTTTCCAAAGGATGATGTTCAACTCCCGCACCGGAGCATGATCCTCGTGGTCAAAGTCCATGCTGGCTGACTGCTTCGCTCCATAGGAGTGCGCCGTGTTGGCCTTGTAGATTAGGCCATTCTTCTGGTTGCGGTAATCAGCTTGATAGGGCGGCTGGTTGCCGGCGCCGCTGAACTCTGGCGACTCCAGCGGGGCAAGCGCGTCATTGTTGTTCATGGGCGGCGCGCCCAACAGAGTCAAAATCGTGTGAACGGTGCTGACGGTAGTGTAAAAACGGCTGTCAACAAAGGGCTTAGCGCGATACGGAGCGTACTTGCTGATGACCAGCGCAATGGAACGATGAGCATCAACGTGGTCCGCGCCATCCTGAGCGTCATCCTCCAGGATGAAGATTGCAGTGTTGTTCCAGTAAGCGGAGTGAGAGACAACATCAACCACTCGGCCTACGGCCAGATCGTTATCAGCTACGGAAGCCTCAGGCGTGGGCGATCCAGGGCGCGTTCCAGCCGTGTGGTCATTCGGCAGACGCAGCATCACAAAAGACGGCATCGTATCGGAGCCTCGACTCAAGCCGGAGACCCAACGGCGAAAGTAGTTCAGAAACTCATTCACCCGAAGTTGGTCCGGGAACTGCAATCCAAAGTCCGGATAGATCGGATCGAAATGCCCCACCAGCGCAGCCTTGGTCGCCACGTTTTGATAGACCAACGGTATGGGCCACTGGTAAGGACTATTTCCACCCCCATAGCTCACCGGGATCCGCTGGCCGGGCTGGATAAAGGCGTTCTTGCAATAGTGCGTACCCTCGGGCGTACCTTCCTTCCCTGTCTGCCAAGCCGGAGGAGCTCCCGACGCATTGCACCACTGGGTTGAGATGAACTCTGCAAAGTGGAAGTAGGAGATGTGGTTGCGCGCAAAGTCTCCCCACATGTAGCCACTGTCTGGAGCATCGACGTCGGGAATGTGCTCGCGTAGCGGATAGCCCCCCTCCACCACGCCCTCAAAGTCGTACACCCGCTCGCCGCCGCGGTAGCTGATCGGCCATGTGCGCTCCAGGTAATCGCTGTTGATGGCGGCGGTGGACCAGACGTGGCCGTCTCCAGAAACCTCGCCGGAATCATCAAAGTTGTCCAGAACACCGAACTGGAGCGCAAGTTTGTGTTCGTTCGGAGTGATCTTCCAACCGTACATCGTCAGCGCTGGGTCCCCGTTGCCCGCTCCCAGATCGCCAAGGATCTGGTCGTAGGTCCGGTTTTCTTTGATGATGTAAATCACATGCCGAATGGGGTTCTTGCCGCCCTGAAACTCAATTGTCTCCGGGGTAGCATTCATCAGGTTGCTCTTCATCACCTGGCTGGTTAACTCCGGCAACTCAGCGCGCGCCTTAGCGATATCGATGGAGGCCAAAGAGCCTTGCAGCAGAGTGGCAATATATGTACTCCGACGCTGCTGGGCATCCTTCAAACCCGGTGCACTCTGGGCCGGCTCTGGCTGCGGCATGTTATTCGGTCCCGTGCCCTCACCCTTGCCTGTCGCCAGGTAGAGATGCGTCTCGTCCGCGGCGACTGCGGTGGGGTACCACTCCGTGGGGATAAAGCCGAGAGGCTTGCTGCGGAGATGGAGTCGCCACGGCTTGGCGATTTCAAACAGGGCTACCGCGTCAGAGCCGGAGTTGGCGACGTACAATGTCCTCCCGTCCGGCGCGACGGCTAGTCCATCCGGCATCGCACCAAAGTACTTCTGCCCGGGAAGCCGCGTATCGTAGTACCCAGCCAGGCGCATGCGCCTTCTGGTAACTCGCACGGCGGCCACAGCGTCCCGGTTGGCCAGAGCGACAAATAGAGTCTTGCCGTTCGGGCTAAGGGTCATCATCACCGGATGAGAACTGGGGTCCGTGTCCCGAGAGGGTGGAAGCAGGGGCAACGTCTGCTGTACCTTGCCCGTGCGCAGATTCAACTCCGCCACAGCAGAGCCGTTCCACAGCGATACCCAGGCCCGCCGCCCCTCCCTATCGGCGATCACCGCCACAGGGTACGTACTGGGAATCACCGGCCCCGAAGAGAGATCAAAGCGCGTCAGAAGCCTGCCGGAAGCGGCATCGAGCAGAACAGCATCGTCAGAGTACTCGTCAGCTACCAGAATCCGCTCCCCATCGGCCGTCGCACCATGGATAACCGCCAGGCCGGCAGGCGCAGGGAGCCCCTTGTCCTCCGCCAGCTTGAGCGGCCCATGATTCTGCATCTGGTTGCCGGTAAGGTCGCGTAAAGGCACATGTATCAACCGTTCCTGCTGCAGCGAGGGCTTGCCGCCATCCTTCCCCGCCGAAAAGCGATACACCGCAACCGCGTTGCCGGTCATGGCTGGCGGATGGTCTTGCTGCCGTGAGGAATGGCGGGTTGGGTTGATAGAAACGCCATCCGGTGCGGTAAGCGAATCGAAGCTGACATAAAGATGGCGGCCATCCTGGGAGAAGCCGATCCCGGAATACATGGTCTGTGGCGCATGGAGCGCAGTGCGTGGGTCCGGAAAGTCTGTCAGTATTCCCGTGCGCGTGTCGAGAATGGCCACCGACTGATCGTAATTTGACTCCACCGTGCCAAAGCCTGCGTTCACCAGCGCCAGATAGCGATGATCCGGCGACCACGCAACCGACATCGGCAGACTGTTCAGCTTCTGCGGCTGGCCCGGAACTGGAGAGAGAATCTCCTTGCTGGACGGCAGATGGATGGTCGTCTGAGCAGCGCAGACCGCGGAGAGCAGAAACAAAAGGGAGCCGTAGCGCATCGGATGTTTGATCACGATTTGATTTTCTCCTTCCCCTGTTTCAGGAGCGTGAAGATTTGCTTCGCCTCCCACTCTACCGCGAATGCTGAATTCCATCAGGACGATCTGCGACGAACAACGACACGGTGAGCGTAACTCATTGAAATGAATCGCCCAATAGATCCGTTGCCTGTCATTTGCCTGCATGCGCGGCACCACTCCTGAAATACCGCGCAGGGCACAATGGGCAAGACCGTATTAGCAATTGGAATGCTGAAGCCATGGCTCTAGCCCTCCCTGCCCACCCGTGCAAAACATGGAGCGATCCACCCTCATCCCGGCACGCGTCGACACGGACGACGTGCTGCAGAGCAAAACAGAATGACCAGCCTGAACTTGCCCGGGTGGCATCGGTTAGCATGGCAGTAAGACCTGAGGAAAGTGAACCGCCCGCTCCGCGGAGTAAACGACCACGCCCTTCCAGGTGATGCTTTTCAAGCTGAGGCACCGTCTGACGATGACAGAGAAGGAACGTTCCCGCCCCTACGATTTGCTCGGTCATGTGGAAACTGTGATCTACATGGTGCTGGGCATCCTGCTGGGTGTTACGGCGATTCTTGCCGTTGCCGGTTGCCTTCACCTGTTCGTCAGCAACCGCAACCACCTGATGTCCTCCACCACAATCTTCGTGCTCATCGATCGGTTGCTGCTGGTGCTCATGTTAGTAGAACTTCTGCACACAGTGCGAATCTCCATTCGCTCGCATAACCTGTTCGTCGAGCCCTTTCTAGTGATCGGCCTGATTGCGATTATTCGGCGCACCCTCGTGCTGACCCTGCAGGCTGAAGATTTTACGCGCAATACGCCGTGGGGGCCCGATACGCAGTCGCACTTTCATGCGGCGATGGTGGAGGCAGTGATTCTGGCGTTGCTGATCTCCGTGCTGGTGGCATCCATCTATGTGATCCGCAAGACCAAGCCGGGAGAAGAACCTTAATCAACACTTGGCTGTGCAGGGATTCCGCACTCCTTACCTCTATCCCCTTGGCGCTCTTCCCCAGGGTGATCTGCTAGCGGGGACGAATGAGGAACTGGTAGAGACGCAAGGCGTAGATCAGCAGATTCCCCACACAAACGGCCACTCCAAGCGCAGTCAGCAGCGATACGGGAAGGTTGGGATAGAGAATCGCATCCAGGTAGTGGAGGATGAAGCTATCTGCCCAGGGATACATCCCGGCGCCAGCCTCCAGGGCCTGCTCAGCTAAGGTCATCGGACGGAACTTCCTTTTCGAAAAAGCGTAAATCCGCTTGCAAGTGATTGAACAGTTGGGGATGTGCCTATCTGCGAGATCGGCAGTGTCTGCCTACAGTCTGGGTAAGCTGACATGCAGGGCTTGCAAGATCTGCCTCTGGGCTTCATTGGGGTGGGGAAGCTTGGTCACCACTTCTCCACTCTTGTTTGTCGGGTAATGCAACAGGCACAACCGGCTAAGCGCGACCAAGGCATCGGGCAGCGTGATGGCGTGAGGATTGTCTCCGGTGGTTGCAAAGGTGGCGCGCAGCCGTTGCTCCATCTCCCGCACCAGCTTCAGCGCCAACATGCAGCAGAAGACATGACCTCTGGTCCGGCTGGCCTTCTGCAGGAAGATGGGCCGTACCTCCAGGGCGCCGGTCTTCATGGCGCGAAAATCCCGCTCCACCCTTTGCAGCGCCATGTAGCTGTCGTGCACCTGCTGAGCATCCATGCCGACAGCGGCAACATCGGTGGTGATCCCATAGCAGCCAGCCAGTTCCAGATGCCTGGCGACGCCCTGCGGTTGAGGCTCCATGACGATCTGGCCGCCCTCCAGACGAAGCTGGATCAGATCTCCCAGCTTGTGCCTTTGCGCCCAGAGCTGGATCTGATGCAAGCCCACCTCCGGCTTGCACAGGAATTGCTGTTGCACCTTCTGATTGCGCGCCTGGATGCGAGCTTCCAGTTTCTCCAGCTTGTCGGTCAAGCGCCGCTGCACGCGTAGAGCTTCCGACTCGTTCTTGCGCAACACGTAGCGCAGTTGTTCATGCTCCACCTCGCAGATGGTTTCGCTGAACAGGGGCAGCTGTAGAACGCCTTCGCCCAGCAAACGGCGAATCTGGGGATCGGTCAGAGCGGTGATGTAGTGCAACTGGGCCTCATTGAGAGCCTGCTTCCCCTTGCTCTTCACCATACCCCGGTCTCCCACAAAGACCAGCTCCGTCACCCGGAACTGCTGCTGAAGAATTCTGATCTGATCGGCGACCGTGGTCGGATCCCCGCTGTTGCCTTCAAACACCCGCACCGCCAGCGGCTCGCCTTGCTCATCGGTCAGCAGGCCAAGGACGATCTGCAGCTTGCCCCGCTTGCCGTCGCGGTTATATCCGAAGGCCGCTAACTGGTTATGCTCTCCCTCCAGAGAACTGCTGGTTCCGTCATAGAGAAACAACCGCGGCGGGTTCTTCTTTTGTTGCAGATAACG
>JBMFGX010000072.1:0-6332 GCA_049977105.1 Acidobacteriaceae bacterium
TCCACGCGGCGCGAAAAATGAGATGCAAAGGAGAAAACTTCTTGAGTACACTGTGTCATGTGAAAGGCCGTCCTTTCCGCAGCCATAACCACCGTTGACAACGTAGTTATGACACAGAAAAGACGCTCTTTCCAGCTAAATTTTTGCCCGCAGACTCTCCCCTTTAACCGTCGGCGTGTGAGATATGTAGGCTAAGCCGTTGGAGCAGCATCCGCCAGATGCGGCGGATGGAGTATAGATTTCGCACCTTCAGAGCGAAAGGAATGGACCATCATCACACGCGCGGCCACCGGCGCGCGTCAAACGACCCAAATCTTACGCTCAGGAGGCGGAAACGGCAGCCTCATCTCCCTCGGCCTCCTGCCGCGCAGCCTTGAGAACCTGCACCGGGTCTCCGATCGGATAGAACTCCATCGCGATGAACTTCTCATACCGTAACTCCGCCAGCTTGCGGTAGATGTTGTCGTAATTGATCTCGCCCGTGCCCGGCTGATGGCGGCCCGGCACATCTGCCACATGCACCAGTCCCACCCAGTCAATATTCTTCTCCAGCTTCTCCAACAGGTTCCCTGCGCCTCTCTGCTCGTGGTAAAAGTCGTAAAGTACCATCAAGTTTTGGCTGCCGATGCTCCGCACGATCTCAAATGCATCCGTAACCGAGTTAAGAGAGGCCTTCGGAGCTTCCAGCAGATCGATCGGTTCAATCACCACCTGAACGCCTTTCCTGCTCGCCAACTCCGCCACGCGACTCAGATTCTCCAACATTGCTTTACGCTCCGCCTCCGGAGACAGACCCGGCACGCGACAGCCAGAGGTCAGAATAATCTGGCGGCAATGGAGCTGTTCAGCCAGCTTGACATGCTTTTCAAGCTGATCCAGCAGCGCTTGCGTGGCATGGGGATCGGCAAGAGTCACGGGGCCTCCGCTCATCGCGTCGAACTGTAGTCCCAGCGACCCCATCTTCGCAAGGATCCTGCGGATATCTCCCGTGGTCCAGTCAGCGTATTCGCTGACTAGCTCGACGCCTTGGTAGCCGGCCTGCGCAGCCATCTCGATGCATTGTTCGAATGGACGCTGCTTTTCGAGCGTCCACGCCATCACCGAGAATTTAAACCCGCTCGGCGGCGAGGCCGCAAAGACAGGCGCAGCACCTTTGCCTGCAGCCAGGACAAGACCTGTCCCAGCCACGATTCGACCGAACTCCCGACGATTCATCTCATTCCTCCACGGGCTTAAATCGTCTCCAGATACGCGTAATCTACCTCAGCGGCCTGCAGGGAAGTCATTCCCACAAAGGGAGGCTCCTGCTCCACAAAGTAGTACTGGATAGCGGTCTTCGCCGCTGCTGCAAAGATCGGCCGATAGTCTGGCATCCCTCGCCCCAGTTCCGTACCCACCGGCCGCAGGGGGCCCTGCAAAGACGTGCTCTTTTTGCTGCCCTTTACAAAGTCCTTCACGTGCATCATCCGATAGCGCCTCGGATATCTCTCAAAATACTCCACCGGGCTATACCCTGCCACCGCCATCCACCCGCAATCCAGTTCGAACTTCACCAGGCTCGGGTCCGTCTCGCTCAGCAGAATGTCGTAGCCAATCTGGCCCTCGTTCAACCTGCGAAATTCAAAGTTGTGGTTGTGGTAAGCATATTGCAGACCTGCGCTTCTGGCCTTTGTCGCCACCGAGTTCATCAGGGCTGCAATGCGCTTGAAGTCGTCTGCGGTAAGCGTACTGAAAGTGTGGCCACCGCTGGAGCCTACGTGGCCAGGGGGGAGCAGAACAGTGCTTACCGCATAGTGAGCACCCAGAACATGAGCCTCTTCAAATGATGGGTCGAGATTCGCGTGGCCCAGGGGAAGATGGCAGCTCGGACAGGATAGACCCACTTCGTCCAGCGCCGAGCGAAGCGTCTGCGCGTTGAAGCCTTTGTAATGAAAGGACTCCACCATGCGGTAGCCGATCTTCCTCAGCTTATGGATAGTCCCGGGCACGTCCGCCTGTAGCGCATCCGCAACGGTGTACAGCTGAATGCCAGGAGGTTTGCCCAGAGGCTCCGCCAAAACCTCCGATAGGTAAGGCACGGTTATCGCCGCTGCAGCGCCAACTTTCAGAAAGTTACGTCTTGAGATCATGGGCATCACTCCATCCTCCTTTTCGGTAAATCCTCGGTAGACCCAGCAGTCCGCGTCACCCCGGCGGAAATCCAACTCCTACTCTGACCCCTTCCAGGCGCCGCCGGTGGAATCCCTGGTCAACCTCGCCTCAACAAGTCGCTTCGCTCGGTGTCCACACAAATCGCAGTAAAACATAAAACGATGGGACGACAACCCTACCAGGCTCAGCAACTCCTGTTTCCAAGCCTCTTCTTATGCATGCGACCGGCTGCCTTGCCTTCCATTGGTTCTGCGGATTCACCGCACTGGGCCTCATGGCATCTTCTCCAGGGCAGCTCAACCGCGCTTAGACGAACTCGCAAGATAGCACTCAGCACGGAAGAGTGAAGCCGTCTAGCCACGCATGGCTCATCGGCACTCGCGCCTCAGCGTATTTGTGCTTGTCCGTCCACGCCACTCACGTCCCGCCCTCTCCGCACTCATCCCATCGCCTCTAATCGAAGAGTTCCTCTCAGCCTGATATCCCGCGATGATGAACCCACCATTACATCCAGCATTCCCGGGTCAACAACAAAGGCATATTTGTCTTCGCTCCAGTAACCCAGGGCCTGATGGTCATGCGCCAAATCGAAAGTTAGCGTGCGCGTTTCTCTCGGTTTCAAATGGATCCGATCGAATGCCACTAACTGCTGGATCGGCCTGATAACGGTGCCTCCATTGACGTGAACGTAAACCTGCACCACTTCATCTCCCTCACGGCTTCCTCGATTGGATACATCAACCGATATTGTGATTGTCTTTCCAGGGCTCAAGATGGTGCTGCTGATGCGGAGATTGCTATAGTCGAACTCTGTATAACTCAGACCGTAACCGAATGGATAAAGTGGAGCACCCAGGAAGTACATATAGGTGCGTCCCTCCCGGATGTTGTAATCGTGAAAGTCTGGTAGATCGTCGATCCGCCGGTACCACGTAACGCTCGTCTTGCCACCCGGATTGTAATCACCAAACAATACATCAGCAAGCGCGTTCCCCTGCTGCTCTCCCAGCAGGATTCCACCTACAATTGCCGGCAAGTTCTCTTGCTCCCAGTTCACGGCCACAGGGCAATTGGAGGAGATGACAAGAATGGTACGCGGATTGGCAGCGTAGACGGCTTTCACAAGCTCATGCTGCGAGCCTGGTAGATGAATATGACGGCGATCGCGACCTTCGCCATCCGTATGCTGACTCGCACCCACAAATACCAGAGCCACGTCAGCTTCCCTTGCCGTCTTTACGGCCTCCGCAATATGCCGCCCATCCTCAGCACCATCTACTGAGCAGCCCAGTGCATAAGTAACTTCCGTGGGTCCACTCGATCCATCCGAAACCGGACCCTTCGGGCTCAGACGAAACGACTGCAGGCTGATCGTCGCCTTCGGCTCAGTCTTGAATCGCAAATAAATTCCGTGTTCGCCTTCAACGCGCTCGAATGGGGCGCTTGCGTCAATCCACTTCTGCATTCCCCCGGTATTCGGAACAGGAATCGTCGCCACAAGCGGTCCATCAAGGCTGTCGAGATGCACTTCGATGTGTCCATCGTCAGAATCACTAGCAATACGTGCCTCAATCTCCGTTGCACCTGTGCAGTACACCTTTTCATAGGATGCCCAGGAGCCTTGGCCATTATTTTCCAGGCATTCACCGCCTTCGGAGCACCAGCCCTGTTGGGGTTTATCGAACCACTGTGGCCATGGGATCCCTTGGGGACCTTCGCCCAGTTGCACAAATTCTGACCCGACCTTCTCATAACTAGCAGGGGCCGTGATTCCAAATGCGTTCCGAATCCCCTGGAGTGGCGAGACGCGAAACCATGGCGTCCCGCTGTAATTGCCCAGGTGACAGGCATAAGCCATCGGCCCGATAACAGCCACCTTCTTCAGCTTCGCCTTATCCAGCGGCAGCGTTTGGTTTTCATTTTTGAACAGTACGATAGACTGCCTGGCAGCTTCGCGGGCAAGTTCCCGGTGGGCATGGTTGCTCAGGCAGTCCTCCGAAATGCCGCTGTAAGGGCTCTGACCGGGAGGATCCAAATCTCCAAGCAGCACTCGCGCCGTAATGGAACGTATCAGCGAGTCGTCCAGGGTAGACTCACTCACCAGCATCTCTCCGACGGCCTGTTCTAGGTACTTCTGCAAGGTTTGTCCGCAATTGATGTCGCAGCCGGCATTCACAGCAAGCGCCGCTGCCTTCACGTAGTCGGGAACAAAATGATGTCCGCGGCAGATGTCTGCAACCGAATCACAATCAGACACGACATATCCACGAAATCCCCACCGCTCCCGCAGAACATCCGTCAGCAAGAAGCGGCTGGCGCTCGTAGGAATCCCGTTCAAGGCGTTATACGAACTCATGACGGCAAATACGTTTGCATCTCTCACACATGCCTCAAACCCACGCGTGTAGTATTCCCAAAAGCTCCGAGCGTCAATCGAGGCCGACATAACATGTCGGTCATCCTCAGTGTCATTCCCAATGTAGTGCTTGGCACAGGCAATCGTCTTCAGATATTTAGGATCATCCCCCTGCATGCCGCGGATGGTCTGAATAGCCATCTGCCCCACCTGATAGGGGTCTTCGCTGTAATTCTCAGCAATACGTCCCCAACGAGGATCGCGGGTTCCCATATTGACGGTCGGCGGCGAACACATTGCCAATCCCTGTCCACTCTTCTTGTGCCAGGCCCATATTTCATCGGAGACAGCTTCGTACACAAGGTAGATCAGTGAAGGATTCCACGAAGATCCTAGTGCAAGCGGCTGGGGAAATGCTGTGACTGGACCAATGTGCATCAGCCCGTGCAGGGCCTCACTCGCATAATACTCGAAGGCTGGCAGCTTCAGCCTTGGGATGGCGGGCACCCGAACGCCAAATTGCGACACCTTCTCTTGCAAGGTCATCTTGGCAACAAGCATCACTGCCCGAGCGCGTGCTGCTTCAAAATGTTCTGCCGATCTCCCTGCCTGACCCAGCATGGGCAATCCTGCTGCAGCGCTTCCAGATTCATGAGCCTCCGTGGTCCCATCAACCTGCTGCACCGTTGCAGCACTCAAGGGATGCAGAGATGCCAGCGACATTGCGGTCATCCCACCCAGAAATTCCCTGCGAGAAACCATCACTCTACCCTCCAAACTGCTTTCGGAAATAGTACCCTTCCCTCCACGCCATCACCTCCAACTGGTTGCGTTTCCTCAATCATGCACAGGCAACCGCGTTGCAGCGCCAAGGAATCCTGCTGACGGCAGCAGGGATGTGGAGTTCGCAGCTTCGCAAGCCTGTTTCAAGGAGTCACCCAAAGGATGAACCATGCCACGCAGATTACACGTCACGAGCTACGTCAATCAAGGGGCTCCCGCCCGCGCCCATCCGGAGGCTGTTCTCAAATCCGAGGCCCACCCTCTCGCCTTCGCTTGCTTCCGTGGCTTCACCGCCCTGGCGTCTCTTACCATCTCTCGCTGAGGGTAGCCTCAGGGCTACAGAACCCCCGCCCTTAGGCATGTCATTCCGTCCGCTCCTGGAAGAGAGAAATACATATTGTTTGCCATCGACCAAAGAAATGGCCGGAGACGCCAATAGGGAAGACGGAAGTTGCGCCATCTAGAGGAGCTTACCCACGTCCTCGAGCGCTCGCAATGACTTGTCGAAGGCGATCGCCCCGAGAAACACGAGATCCCAGCCGTCACGATCGCCCCACCACCGCGCTCTCCTCCGGAAATGGAAACGCCTTTGGCAATCAGCTTTGGGGTGCTACACTCCCGCCTATGCTCACACAAACTCTCCGCAGCTCTCTCCATAGCTCGGCAATGGCCCTCCTGACAGCCGCTATACCAATCCTGCTCGCGCAGCCGACCGCCACAACCAGGCACGGCATCACGCTGGATGACCTCGCGAAGCTTCACCGCGTCGGCGAACCGCAGGTCTCACCCGATGGTTTGTGGATTGCCTATACGGTGACTACGATCAATGTCGCCGAGGATAAGAGCTTAAGCCAGTTATGGATGGTGAGCTGGGATGGCAAACAGGACATCCAGTTGACGTTTGATAAAGACGATGTAGGCTCGCCGCAGTGGAGTCAGGATGGACGCTGGCTGGCGTTTACGTCTGATTTCGCTACTCTGAATGGGCCCCTTTCGATGGTCTGAATTGGCCCCACCTGAAGGCGGAGCCCGTTATCTTGTT
>JBMFGX010000073.1:0-5135 GCA_049977105.1 Acidobacteriaceae bacterium
GACGAACGGCTCAACGGAAACTTGAAACAGGCCATCGAAACTCGCGTTCCATGCAGAACAAAAGATAAGTTGCGCAACGCAGCAGCGGAACACATGACCACAATCGAAAAGAATCCTGACAGAGTCAAAGCCTTCTTCAAAGACCCCAGAATCGCATATGCCGCGTAACAGTATCATCGGGCCGGATCAATAAGGCAGCTACCCCACTTTTTCGAAAAGGAAGTTCCGCCTGACGTGCGCCCAAAAGGTAGACAGAACGCAACGACAGGCTGGCCTTTCGCGGCGGGGGGAACGCACAGCGTGATCCTTCTTCTCGCTCCCTCTGGCGTCAGTGGCAGGAGCGTCTATGCAACGCTGGTCGCTCTTCCATGCGAGCCCACAGAAAGATCCAGCGCAAGAGGGGATCCATCTCCACTCCGCACACGCCATCGTCGTAGAGAAGGCATTCTGCAGGCAGGCTTCCACTCCCTTCTGTCAGCGGGGCTGGGAGCCCCTTGGCATACATGAACTCCCCATACTTCCCAACATGGATCGAGCGCGATAGCTCCTGACTGTCGAAGTGACGGAAGCTTTGGTCGTGAGGGGCGACGATCTACTGTTCCTTCTGCCAAGGTATACTCGCTATCTTCAGCGAGTGGTAGCGGCTCGGTCGAAATCGGTCTTTGCAAGGCCTTTCTACGGGGCGATGTGCGCAGGTGGTCTGCCGCTCCGGCATCCAGCCCGTGCCGCATCTCCAGACTCGCACCTGGAGCCGCGCTCGCTGTGCTAGAAAGCCCGCAAGCTGTTCAATGCTACTCCCCGGCGGCCCCAGGCAACCATGCCCAGACCTTGCTATCTTCTGTCCGTCATCCGGACTGCGTATCTCCAGGCCGCCGCGGCAGAACAAACCGCTGCGCCCGAACCCCTGGACTTGTTAGCCGACCGCAGCCCGTTGCCTCTACTCTCGGTTCGCCTTCTTCCGTCCACTCGCCTGCAGGATCTTCTTTCGCATGCGTAGCGACTTCGGCGTCACCTCTACCAGTTCGTCGTCGGCGATAAACTCGATCGATTGCTCCAGCGTCAGGCTCTTGAACGGCACCAGCCGCACCGCCTCATCCGATCCTGAGGCCCGCATGTTCGTCAACTTCTTCTCTCGCACGCAGTTCACATCCAGATCGTTATCGCGCGAGTGCTCCCCGATGATCATGCCTTCGTAGACCTCTACCCCATCGCCCAGAAAGAGGATGCCGCGGTCCTGGATTCCGTCCAGAGCATAAAGCGTCGTAGTGCCCTGCCGGTCAGAGACCAGTGCCCCTGTAGGCCGTTGCGGAATCTCGCCCGTATACGGAATATACTCACCCGCAATCGAGTTCATCACAATCGTTCCTCGCGTCTCGGTTAGCATCTCGTTGCGCAGGCCGATCAACCCCCGCGACGGCACCTTGAACTCCATCCGCACCCGCCCGGAACCATGGTTGGCCATCTTCACCATCTCGCCCTTTCTTGGCCCCAGGCGCTCAATCACCGTTCCCACAAAGTTCTCCGGAATATCAATCGTCAGAATCTCGGATGGCTCCATCAACTGATCGTCGATCCGCTTCGTCACAATCGTTGGCCGGGAGACCATCAACTCAAAGCCCTCGCGGCGCATCATCTCAATCAGTACGGAAAGCTGCAACTCGCCCCGCCCCAGCACCTTAAAGCTGTCCGGACTGCCCGTCTCCTCCACCCGGATGCTCACATTGGTCAGCAACTCGCGCTCCAGCCGCTCCCGGATGTTCCGCGAGGTCACCTGCCTGCCCTCACGCCCCGCAAAAGGACCATTGTTCACAGAAAACACTATCGCAATCGTAGGCTCGTCGATCTTGATGATCGGCAGCGGCTGCGGGTCTTCCAGTGCGCAGAAGCTCTCACCGATCGTGATCCCCGGTATCCCCGCCACCGCAATGATGTCCCCCACCACCGTCTGCTCGGTGTCGATGCGCTTCAGCCCATCAAAGGTGAACAGCTTGGTCACCTTTACCGTCTCCAGCGTCCCATCCAGGCGCGACAGGTTCACCTCCTGTCCCGTCTTCAGGGTGCCATTGAACACTCGCGCAATCGCCAGTCGGCCCAGATAATCGGAGTAATCCAGATTCGTTACCAGTACCTGCAACGGCCCATCCGCCGTGCCCGGAGCCGCGGGAATCCTAGTCAGAATCAACTCGAACAGTGGCTGCAGATCCGTCCCCGGCTGGACTAGGTCCAGCGTCGCCGTCCCCGCCTTTCCGTTGGTATAGATCACCGGAAAATCCAACACAGATTCATCCGCATCCAGGTCGATAAACAGGTCATACACCTCGTTCAGCACCTCTTGCGGACGCGCATCCGGGCGGTCGATCTTGTTTACCACCACAATCGGCGTCAGCTTGGCCTCCAGCGCCTTGGAGAGCACATAGCGAGTCTGCGGCAGCGGACCCTCGCTCGCATCCACCAGCAGCACCACCCCATCCACCATCTTCAGCGCCCGCTCTACCTCGCCACCAAAATCGGCGTGGCCCGGCGTGTCCACAATGTTGATCTTTGAGTTCTTGTAGTGGATCGCCGTATTCTTGGCCAGGATGGTGATGCCCCGCTCCTTCTCCAGGTCGTTGGAGTCCATCACCCGCTCGGCCACTACCTCATTGCTGCGGAAGGTGCCGGACTGGCGGAGCATGGCGTCCACCAGCGTCGTCTTGCCGTGGTCTACATGGGCGATGATGGCGATATTGCGAATCGTTTGGGCGGTCGTCGAGTCAGTCACTGCGAAACTTGTCCTGTTCTGTTCATCTGGAAGAGAGTGCGCCTCGGCCACGGATGGCGTCACATCGCATCCGCTTGCGCCATATTGCGACTTAGGGCAGAAAACTTTACGGCTGCGGAACAGCCAAAGTCAGCTCTCTCTAGTCTACCGCAGGACGCATCTCTTCATTCAGGTTCGCCGGCCTGCAATCTTATTGATCCTGCATGAAACGAATGCGGTTATGCGGCATAGGCGACATCTTTCTGCCCGAAGTAGTTTTCGACTCGATCAGGCTGTTTTTGGATACTGCGCAGAGCGCCGATGGTGGTGCGCGTCAGTGCCATCTTCGTCCTCGGCGGTGCGGCCTTGGTGACGCGCTGCTTCAGGTCGGCGTTGAGCAGCTCGTCCGGGTTCAACTCCGGCGAATAACTGGGCAGATAAAACACCGCGATCCTTTCTTCGTTCTCTTCCAGCCATTGCTTTACGACCTTGGAGTGATGCACGCGCAGGTTGTCCAGGATCAGAAAGACCCGCTTCTCGCGTCCATGCACCAGCCGCTTCATGAAGCCGATCAGGATCTTCGCATTCAGCGCGCCGGAGAAGACCTTCCAGCGCATCTGGCCCTTGTTGGTCACCGTCGAAATCACGCTCAACTTCGAGCGGTTGGCATTGGCCAGTACCACCGGAGTCTTGCCCTTCGGCGCATAACCCCGGCCACGCACATCGTCCGAGCGCAAGCCAGTCTCATCGCCCCACTGTATCTCCGCGCCCTCTTGTTTCGCGGCTTTCGCGATCTTCGGATACTCCTCGTTGACCCACCTATCGACGGCAGCAGGGTTCTGCTCGTAGGCCTTCTTGAGCGGCCGTTGTGGCGTGAAGCCCCAACGCTTGAGATATTCTCCCACCGCGCGCACGGCCAGATGGATTTCGAAACGGCGCGCAATCAACTCGCCCACCGCCTGTCGCGTCCACAGCGCGTAGTTCATCTTCAATTGGTCCGGAACATGATCGCGAATCAGCTGCTGCACTTCCCGTTCCTGGTTTGGATTCAAAGCCCGCCCCGCGCCCTGCGGACGATGTCCGTGGCGCACCTTCACCGCCTGCCATCCACCCTGCCGATATGCCTTGACTGTTCCCCATACCGTCCGCTCGGCCAACTCGCACTGGTTGGCCGATACGGCAATGGTCGCGCCACCCAGAACCATCTTGACTGCCCGTCGGCGCCGCTCATTCAGCGCTGCCTCAGACAACTTCCTTCCATCGCATGTACTCATGCCATATTAGACGTTGAAACCACGCATTCGTTTCATGCCGGATCAGTATTCCAAGGCGCCATTCTAAGGAGTCACGCCGCATCCCGTGATCTCACAGCAGATCCGGCTGCGGGCAGAAGAAGCGCAAGATCAAAGCCGGTCATCTCCCCGCGAATCCTGCGACAGGGGAAGGCCCTCCCACGGCCGAAACAGGTTCTGCCGCAGGCGCGCAGCGTTCACCAAGGCAAACCAACCCACTCCAACCTGAAACCGCCCTGCCTCCGGCCTCCTCACCCTCGTTCGCCTCCACGCTCTTGAACTCGGCGCTCCAGCGGAGCCTCCCATCCGGGTCCCACGGCTTCGCTCTCTGCAAATGGGCGTCAGGTCCAGCCGTCAGGTCTCGCGCAACTGTTATATTCAGGAATCTTCCAACGGGCGCACGTCAGATTTGTGGGATGAAGTCATGCAGCGGCCTTCATCTGGACTGAGCGGCGTTCCCAGAAATCCTCGAAGCGTCCACTGAGTTTGGAGCAACGGAGGGCGGTCATCGCGTTGGCGCCGTTTACCGTCCAGTGCATCTCGGCGCGTTTCAGGCGGGCGCCGACCACAACTTTGCATCCCACCTCCACCACGCCGGTGGAGGTGCATAAGCCCTGCTGGCGAAACTTTGCATAGCGCATGCGGCTGCGGTTGTTCCTGAGGTAACCGATACACTAACGCGCCTCATGGTGCTCTTCGGCAAAGGGAGCGAACGCGTGGACGATGCTGTGCAAACGACCTTGGTCGAGCTCCTCGTAGCGTTGCTCGATCCATGCCTTGGCCGCTTGCGGGTCGCTAAAGACAGCTTTGCCCACTGTGCTGAGGTGCTCTTTGGCATGAAAGCGGTCGAGAATCTGCGTGGCGTCGGGAAACAGCTCGGATGCGATGTTCCAGATCCAGGTCGAACCATCGCCCAGCACCACTCGCCGTTCCGCTTCGGCGAAGCCGCGGCGGCCAGACTCGCGCAAAACCCGGATGGCGAAGGCGGAAAGTTCCGGGCTGGTATCCGGCGTGGCGGCGCTCTAAGAACTTGTTGAAATAGGCATCGATTCTGCGGCGATCCACAAGGTGTAGAGCGTCTAACGAGTATGCGTGGAGACGAG
>JBMFGX010000074.1:0-4935 GCA_049977105.1 Acidobacteriaceae bacterium
GAAGGTTCCCCGGACGCCACTGACGTACATCCGGAAAACCACCGCATACCTGCCGCAAGCCGCCCAGCAATTCCTCCGAAATCTGCATACTCCCAGTTCAGCACTCTGCGCCTCCTAGCCGGAGTAACGAAACTGGTTCCCTCAGTTAGAACTGCTGCTGGCGTGGTTTTCGGTTAGCGGCAGCAGTGCCTGCCGGGAGAGGGGCAGGGCTGGGGCTGGGCGGGTTTGGACGGCACGTCTGGTGGACGGAGAGCGTGTTCTCCGAACCTGCTAAACTAAAGGGATGTTTGGGTGGCAGGCCCGGTCATCTTTCTGTCATCCTGAAGGACGGATCGTTCGTGGATAACGCAACCAAGCGTCAGTTGAAGAAGCACGACCAGTTTATGGCTCTCACCGAAACCAGCGTGCATTGGGCGGAGGAGCATCGTCAGCAGGCTATTCTTTACAGCGTGATTGCCGTTGTGGCTACGATTGTGATCGTAGCGGCCTACACGATTTACCAGGATCGCTCTTCGGCTGCAGCGACGGCTTTTGGCCAAGCGATGCAGATCTACCAGACGCCGCTGGCGGACTCCTCGACGGAGCCGATTCCAGGGGCGAAGTACTTTCCGGACGCAAAGACGCGCGCCGCCCTGGCGCTGACGGGGTTTCAGAAGGTTGCCAGCGAGTATAGCCTGACCCGTTCCGGTCACTTGGCCGAGTACTTTGTCGGTCTCTCGTGTGAGGATGAGGGCCAGACAGCCTGTGCGGAACAGGCCTTTCAGAAGGTCGCGTCCGGATGGGACAGCGGTCTGGCAGCGCTTGGAAAGGATGCTTTGGCTGATCTGGATCAGAAGACCGGCCAGTACGACAAGGCGATCGCTCTTTACACCGAACTGAGCAAGGGGCGCGCGGTGACGGTACCCGCATCCCTGGCGAAGTTGCAGCTTGCCGAGCTCTACCAGTCCCAAGGCGAACGAGACAAAGCCCGCGAGATTCTGGCGCTGCTGAAGGACAAGGACAAGGATGCGAATGGCCGTCCGGGAGCTGCGTCGGAGATAGCCGCGCAGAAGCTCAATCCTGGTCCTGCGGGGGGGGCGGGAAGCCCGGAGTAAGCTTCCTGTTGGAAGATACTGCCTTGCTGTTGCGCAGATCGCTCCTAGCGTTCCGCTGCAGATGGGGGCAACTTTACTTCTAAAATTGTGGCGGCAGACGAGCTTTAACGTATTCGATCCTCCGCCTCGGCAGCTTGGTTAGAGAGTTTACGCTGTCTTTTGGCGCAGGTGCATCTGGGTTGAAATGGAGGTAGGGGTGTGTTGTGGATGGCGTGATCGCCTGAATTTTGCCAACCAGCTTTGGCCGCGAGGGGATGGTTTGACGATCTTGGGCGAGCGTGACGACGCGCGGTTGGGGAAGTTGCGCAACGAACCTCACAGAGATTGCGTCTGAGAGAGTAGTTGCCGATGGAGGCGCCGGGGCAAATGAGAAGAGACACCGGGCGCTGCGCGCTGATAGTCTCAGAGGAGCGGCGCTACGGCGCCGAGGCCGGTTGGCTCGCAGAAAAGGAAGACGGATGATGTTGGGAAAGCGAACGAAACGGGTAGCCGCTGGGGTGTTTGGCCTGGCGCTGCTGCTGGCAGCCGCCACAGGCTTGGCGTGGGCGCAGAGCGCGCAGCAGGCAGAGCAAGCACAACAGAGCGTACCAGATGCTCCAGAGCCCCAGGCGCTGCCGCAACTGAACACCATCACTCCGGTGAGTGCGGCGCCGCCAGCCGCTGCTTCGCCAACCCCCGCCGCCGCTGCTAAGCCGAGCCCAGCTGCGCACACGACTGCTGCGGCAGAGGCCTTAGATACTGATCAAGGCGATCAGGGGCCACCGCCGGCTACGACCCAGAGCGCACTGAACACCTTGAGCGTGAACGTCCAGTTTCATGAGATTCCATTCCTGGTGAAGGACTCCAAGGGAAGGCTGGTTTACGGGATTACCTGGCGGGACGTGCGGGTGTATGAGAACGGGGTGAGGCAACAGATTCGGGTATTTACATCGGACCCAGCGCCGCTGGCCGTGGCTATAGTGATCGACCAAGGTGTGACGCATGACACGATGGAGAAGATCAACGACTCCCTGGGGTCCCTGCAGGGTGCATTTTCTCCCTATGACGAGGTTGCGGTTTACACCTACAACAACGGAGTGACCCAGCAAACTGCGTTTACGGCGGCGCAGAGCCCACGGTTGGCCGCAGTGCTGGAACAGTCGAAGGGAGTTGGGCGGGACCCTTTGATGGGCTTGACTGGACCCTTGTCGCATGGCGCGGTGATCAACAATATGCCCATTGATGGCGTGAACGACTTTGGGCATCAGCCAGACACGCTAGCCTTTACGGTGCCCAGGGAGTATCACACGCTCAATGACGCCATTCTGGAGGCGGCCAAGGAGGTTTCGACAGCGCCCAGTAACCGGCGGCGAGTGATCTACGTGATCTCAGACGGGAAAGAGTATGGGAGCCAGGCGACTGAGAAGCAGGTGATCAAGTATCTGCTGACCAACAACATCTCGGTATGGGCCACGCAGGTGGGCGATTCAGCGATCATGGGGATGGGATTTCTTGATGGTCTGCATATTCCGCTGACCATGCGCGACGACGTGCTGCCGAGGTATACGTCCGAGACGGGTGGGGAGTTTGATTCCGAGTTCCGGCCGAAAGGGATCGAGCAGGCTTTTGTGCAGATTACGAATCAGATTCGTGCCCAGTACACGGTGGGTTACTACACCCATGCCAACCCGTACGACGAGAGCTATCGGCGGACGGAGATTCGGATTATGCGGCCGGGGCTGACGATCATCTGCAAGGATGGATATTATCCATCCGCGGCTGACAATGCACGAACTACGCCGGGGCATCAGCCGACGTCACAATAGACTGCTTCAGAATCCGTATCAGGTCCATTTGACCGATGGCGTTTGCAATCCATTTCAACGCGCTGATTGCGCTTTCCTCCGCCGCCTTTTGGGGCGGCGGAGATTTTTCTGGCGGAATGGGTGTGAAGGCATGTGGCAACCGGACGTCACGCGCGATAGGGTTTGTCCTGCTGGCCCATGCGATCAGTCTGACGGCACTGGTGGCGATTGCGCTCTGCTCCAGAGGTGTCTTTGTGGAGAAGAGCCAGAGCGCCTGGATTGGCTCGGCATGGCATCGGCAGGTAGAGGACGTCAGCGGAGACGCTCTTCGGATGGGGCCTGGACAGCGCACTCGGATTGGTAGTGTGCCACGGTACGGCTCCCGAGGGGTCTTTTGGGGAGAGAGTGCTGCCGAATGGGCGATTCTGGCCGGCGTGACCGGAGCGCTTGGTCTGGTGGCGTTTTATATTGCCTTGAGCCGAGGGGGGATGGGGATCTCAGCGGCCCTGAGCGGGCTGCTGGCTGCGGGGATCCCTGCTGTGGCCTCCAGCCTGATGGAGGGCGTTCCCTCTGCTTTGCGGCTAGCCGGCTTTGGGGTGGCGGCCGGGGCAATCTGGCTGATTGCCGCAGGGGACTCTACGGAGAGCAAGGATGGTTCAGGCAGCACGATGGCGCTGGCCATGTTTGCCGGGGTGATGTTTGGGGTCTACTTCATCGCTTTGAAGATGGCCAACCCGCTGGGGTTGATCGTCTCCATGGCAGTGGCCCGATTGACCAGCGTTACACTTTGCAGCCTGGTCCTGGCGGGTATGGCTTTCTTTGGTCGAGGCAGGGTTTCTTTGCGGCGAGCGGGGCAGGCGGCGCCACGGCAACGCAGACAATGGCCGGCAGTGTGGGGATGGGCCTGCGCCGTGGCGGTGCTGGATACAGGAGGGAATCTGCTGTTTATGGCCGCAGCCCGCGGGGAGCGATTGGATGTGGTCTCTGTGCTGGCAAGTCTCTATCCGGTGGGGACTATCCTGCTAGCCGCGTGGGTGCTCCAAGAGCGACCTGCAAGGCGCCAGGTTGTGGGGATGCTGGCCGCGCTTGCAGCGGTGGTGATGATCACGTTGCAGGGTTAGGGGCTGCGTGGGGTAGGGATTTCAGGAAGAGGCTAAGAGAGGAAGGACAGGCGCCGGTTGGGTTGAAGGTCCATGCAGCCGATTTGAAGCAGCGATGAAATTGTGCTCCTGCGCTCCTGTGCTGCGTGGGGAGTGATGGAAGGAAGCGAGGCGGGGGACGGAGCGAGCGAAGTGTTACGGGTCTCCGCGGCCTTCTCTGGAAACGAGCAGGGAAGTCTTCTGGGAGATGACAGCGGCTCCGAGGCGCATGCGGGAGGATTGGAGCGAATGGCCGAGATTCTGCTTCGACAGCTCAGGCGGCTAGTTTCAGGCTGTAGGCCTTGAGGCTACTTGGTTCCAGACTCGCTGGTTTTCAAGCCAGCGGAGGTTTGGAGGCTTCATCGGGTCTGGAGGTGACCGTATGACCTGCTTCGGCGGGCTTGATGTCCGTCTTGACCTCGTCGTTAATCCCCTTCATGCCTTCTTTGAAGCCGCGGAGACCCTCCCCGAGGCCTTTGCCGAGTTCCGGAAGCTTTTTGCCGCCGAAGAGAAGAACGGCGAGCAGCGCAAGAATAATCAGATGCCATGGTTGCAATAGATCGCCCATAAGAGAAACTCCCTGCTGTCACCCAGCCAAGTTTGGCTATGGGTGACGATTTCATTGTCGCACGAGCGAAAGAGAATGTCTCACTCTACTCTCTTCCAATACAAGATGAGCCTGAAGGCGGCCTTTGATTCCAATACAAGATGAGCCTGAAGGGTCGGTCATGCTGGGGTGTGAACATTCACATGGACGACGCAGAAAAGTTTAGTTTGGAGAGAGTTGGCCGGTTTTTGGAGGCCAGTGAGGAAATCGAGTTTGCGGCCGCAGACCGCCGACAGCGGTGAGGGTGTCCCGGCTGTAGTTGAAAGTTGAGCGGCGGTCCAGCCTGATTCTGAAAGAATCGGGTTGCGAAA
>JBMFGX010000075.1:0-4875 GCA_049977105.1 Acidobacteriaceae bacterium
ACCGACTATTCCTCTAACCCCACGGATGCCGAGGTTCCGACCAGCGCCACCGAGCTTCACGCGAGCGCTACCGAGCTTCACACGAGCGCCACCGAGCTTCACACGAGCGCCACCGAGCTTCACGCGAGCGCCACCGAGCTTCACGCGAGCGCCACCGAGCTTTACACGAGCGCCACCGAGGGTCACGTTGGCGCTGCCGAGGCTCATGCCGGCGCTACCGAGCTTCAGTCTGGCGCTGCTGGTCTTGATGTCGGTGCTGCAGAGCATCAGGCCGGTGCTACGGGTCTTCACGCTGCGCAGGAGATGATGGAGCGCGCGGAGGCCGAGCAAGCTGTATCTGCGGATCGGTCTGTGGATGTGTCTGTGGATGTTTCTGCGGAAGCGGAGCCTGAGTACGACGCAGAGGACTTTGCGAAGGCGCTGGAGAGCTTTGATCGCGAGCAGGCAGCGGAGAAGGACGCCGCGCAGGCGCTGACGGCCGAGGAGGCGATTGTCACCGGCACGCTGGTGAAGATCACCGACAAGCATGCGGTGGTGGATATTGGGCTGAAGTCAGAGGGGTTGATTCCGCTGGAGCAGATTCTGGACCACACGGGCGCGCCGAAGTTCAACATCGGCGATGTGGTTGAGGTGATCGTAGAGCGGGAGGAGAAGGAGGGCGGTTATCTTGTCAGCTACGAGAAGGCCCTGCGTCACAAGGTTTGGGACAAGCTGGAAGAAGCAGCGAACACCAAGACGCCGGTGAAGGGGATGGTGGTGAGCCGGGTCAAGGGCGGTCTGACGGTTGACATAGGGATCAAGGCGTTTTTGCCGGGCTCTCAGGTAGAGATTCGTCCGGTTCGTAACCTGGATGGCTACATCGGCACTGAGATTGAAGTCCGCGTGATCAAGCTGAACAAGAAGCGGGGGAATGTG
Source organism: Acidobacteriaceae bacterium (assembly GCA_049977105.1). Lineage (GTDB taxonomy): Bacteria > Acidobacteriota > Terriglobia > Terriglobales > Acidobacteriaceae > Granulicella. The sequence goes on from JBMFGX010000075.1 coordinate 916, forward strand.
GTTATCTCTCGCAAGGAGCTTCTGGAAGAGGAGCAGAATGCCAAGAAATCGGTCACTCTGGCGACTCTGGAGGAGGGTTCCGTGTTTACGGGGGTGGTGAAGAATCTGACGGACTACGGCGCCTTTGTGGACATGGGCGGTCTGGATGGTCTGCTGCACATCACGGACATGAGCTGGGGGCGGTTGACGCATCCTCGTGACCTGGTGAATGTGGGTGACGAGATTCAGGTGAAGGTACTGAAGTTTGACCGGGAGAAGCAGAGAGTTTCGCTGGGGTTCAAGCAACTCTCTCCTGATCCATGGCTGGACGCGGTGGAACGTTACCCGGTAGGGGCTCATGTTCGCGGTCGGGTGCTTTCGGTGACGGATTACGGCTCCTTTGTGGAGCTCGAACAGGGAATCGAGGGTCTGGTTCACGTCTCTGAGATGACCTGGTCGAAGCGGATGAAGCATCCGTCCAAGCTGGTAAAGCCGGGCGACGAGGTAGAGACGATCATTCTCTCGGTGAATCCGACGGATCGCCGGATCTCTCTGGGGATGAAGCAGTTGCAAGAGAATCCCTGGGAGCAACTGGAAGAGAAGTATCCCGTGGGCGCGGTGATTGAGGGCCGGGTGCGGAATCTGACGGACTTTGGGGCCTTTATTGAGATCGAGGATGGGATTGATGGTCTGGTTCACGTCTCAAATTTGAGCTGGACCAAGCGGATCAAGCACCCCTCTGAGGTATTGAAGAAGGGCGAGAAGGTAAAGGCAGTGGTGCTTGGCGTGGAACCGGAGAACCGCCGCCTGTCACTGGGTGTGAAGCAACTGCAGCCGGATGTCTGGGAGACGTTTTTTGTTCAGCATCGGGTTGGCGATGTCATCAAGGGCAAGGTTCTGCGCACGGCGCAGTTCGGATCCTTTGTGGAGATTGCTGAGGGAGTGGAGGGTCTTTGCCACGTCTCCGAGGCGTGCGATGAGACGGGCAAGCACATTACGCTGGAAGTTGGCGACGAGCATGAGTTCAAGATCGTCAAGATGAACCAGGAAGAGAAGAAGGTCGGGCTTTCCATCAAGGCCATTGGCGAAGAGGCCACGCGCGCTGAGGTGGAGAGCTACAAGGAATCCAGCAAGGGGAAGGGTGGCAAGGGTCAGGGTAGTAGCTCTTCCAGCGCCCACGCAGGCAGCACGACCCTGGGTGATCTGCTCAAGTGGAAGCAGGCTGAAAGCGAGAGCGACGACAACGACTGATCGCTCTGTGTTCCTTCTGTTGTTCGCAAAGGCCGCCCTATCGGGCGGCCTTTGCGTTGGTGGTGTGGGTGCGACGCCACAGGATGGTTCGGCCGAGGGCGGTTTGGAGTGGGTCGATTCTGTGGATCGCATAGCCCGAACGTGTGCCCAGGACAGATGCGCGAAGCTCGCCATCCACCGGCCATGACGCTGCATGGAGTGTTAACCTTGAGAGCGGAGATTCAGCCATGCTTGCAACGGTTGCCTTTATCATTCTCGCTCTCCTCCTCATCGCCCTGGTGCTGCTTGGCTTGATGTATCAGAGAGTGTCCCGGCAAAGTTCCGCCGATCTGGAATCGCGTCTTGAAGCGTTTGAGAAGGCACAGGAGCGCACCGAGCGCGTAGTGAAGGAAGAGATTGCTTTGAGCCGAGGCGAAGTGGACAAGGCTGCCAGCGTCCAGCGACAAGAACTTTCCGGCTCATTCAAGACCCTCGGTGATTTCGTGGGGCAACGCATGAACGACGTTGCCGACCTGCAAAAGGCACAGCTTGAGGCGTTTGCATCTCAACTGGCTACCTTCGCGAACACCAGCAGTGAGAAGCTTGACGGCGCCCGTGCCGAGTCTGCAACAGCAGCAACGCAGCTGCGGGAAGAAGTTGTCAGCACGCTTACAACGATTTCAGATGCCATGGCGAGGACTTTGAAGGAGTTGGCCGCTGCGGAGAAACTCCAATTAGATGCGTTTTCAAGGCAGATTGAGTCCCTCACCAAGACCAGTGGTGAAAGGCTTGAAGCCGTCCGTACGACGGTGGAGGCTCAACTCCAGAGCATGAAGGCTGACAATGCAACACAGCTTGAGCAGATGCGCCTGACGGTGGACGAGAAGCTTCAGGGTACGTTGGAGAAGCGGCTGGGCGAATCCTTCAAGCAGGTCAGCGAGCGTCTTGAGCAGGTACACAAGGGGCTTGGAGAGATGCAGTCGCTTGCCACCGGGGTTGGTGATTTGAAGAAGGTACTGACCAACGTGAAGACTCGTGGCACTTGGGGCGAGGTTCAGCTTGGGGCGCTGCTGGAGCAGGTGCTGAGCCCTGACCAGTGGGCGTCGAATGTTTCAACGAAGGGCAACGCCGAGCGGGTGGAGTTCGCAATCAAGTTGCCGGGTCAAGGCGCCGCGAAGAGCGATGTGGTCTGGCTTCCGATTGACGCCAAATTTCCGGTTGAAGACTATCAGCGCTTGATTGAAGCTCAGGAACGTGCCGACCTCGATGGCATCGAGGCCGCAGGGAAGGAACTTGAGAACCGCGTTCGGGGTTGTGCTCGGGACATCTGCGAGAAGTATCTGGCTCCGCCAAACACCACGGATTTCGGAATTCTGTATCTTCCCATCGAAGGTCTGTTTGCAGAGACCATCCGCAGGACCGGCCTGATTGAGGGCATCCAACGCAACTACCGCGTGATTGTCGCAGGGCCGACAACGCTTTGGTCGATTCTCAACAGTCTTCAGATGGGCTTCCGCACCCTGGCAATCGAGAAGCGCACCAGTGAGGTGTGGAACCTGCTTGCGGGAGTGAAGACGGAGTGGACCAAGTACGGCGAGGTTCTGGATGCCGTGCAGAAGAAGCTCAATCAAGCGTCCGACACCATCGAAAGGGCCAAGGTCCGGTCGCGCGCCATTGGCCGGAAGCTCAAAGACGTTCAGGAGCTTCCTGCGGCGGAGGCAACAGCCTTGCTTTCGCCGACGCTGCCGGCCGAAGGGGCGGGAGCAGATGAGCGGGACGACGTTGAGGATGATGAAGCCAGGGAGTGAATTCTGCGTCTGCTTGCGGAGAGCCTGGGGCGACGAGTATCGGGTATCGTCCCGGCAGCTCCCGTGCGGCCTCCGCGCCACCCTCCCTAGCGCTTCCGGCAGCGGCGATCGCCCGCGATATCCGCTCCGCCAGCGCTCCAGTTTTCGATGAACCTGCCGCAACGTGGCTGGAATCTCGGCTTCCGCATCCTTGGCCAAGTCGGTTCTCCTCGCCCTTGTGGGGCTCTCCTTCGACACTGCCCGTCTCCCTCTACGCCGTCACGCAGCCTTGCCGAAAAGACACGAAGAAAACGGTGCGCCCGGAGGTGAAGGTTGGGCAGGCATCGTCGCATCCCCAACCGCGCAGCCGTTGAAACGGCGCGCCAGCTCCTCCTGCCCATAGCCGAAGCGCTGCTCCAACTCCACCAGCAGCCAGCCTTCTTCCAGCGCCGTCTCCCGTTCGCCCCAACGCATCGACCGGTCCAGCAGCAGGGCCTCGGTCTCGCTCATCGACCAGACCACCGCCTCCACCGTGTCCCGTCCAAGTTGTTCCAGCGCTCGGATGCGCTGATGGCCGTCGATGACCAGGTAATGCTCTGCCTGCCCGGTCGCCACCACCACGCGATCGGCGTCTGCTGACCACTGGCTGCCAACGACGCCAGCAACCGCCGCTGCCGCTCAGGCCGGCGCACCCGAAGATGCTCCAGCCGCCGCTCCAGTTGATGAAATTCCAGCCGCATACCCTGCGTCCTCTGCCCCGCTACCGCCCGAATATGCACCAGCTTCGATCTGGGATTGCGCGGCAGGATCGAGTAGTGTCGCCGCATCCGCCTTGGAATCAATACGATAGGGCTTCAACTGGAATTGCGCGGTGTGTACCAGTAGTGCGCCCATAACCCCTATGAATTCAGCCCCTTGCAGGCCAAGAGCAAGGACGAGGCCAGACGGCTGAAGAACATGCGCT
>JBMFGX010000076.1:0-4452 GCA_049977105.1 Acidobacteriaceae bacterium
CTATGCCTTGAACCAATGGGAGGCGTTTACCCGCTTTCTCGAAGATGGACGTCTGCCTCTGTCCAACAATGCCGCCGAGCGCGACATGCGGCCAGTGGCCATGGGCCGGCGAAACTTCTTCTACGTGGGCTCCGTCCGCAGCGGCGAGGCCATTGCCATCCTGCTGTCTCTACTGCGTTCGGCCATCCTTTGCGGGCACAACCCCCGGGATTACCTCAAGGACGTCCTCACCCGTATGCCCTCGGCCAAGGCGGCCGACCTCTCCGAACTGCTTCCCCATCGCTGGAAACCCGCCTGATATCCACGCAGGCTCCATAGCCTGCCTCCTTCGATCACCACATTCCAGAACGTCGGAAACCGGGGACTTACGTATCGCGTGGCGTCGTCGAGCATGTCCCAGTTCATATATTGAACTTTGGCTAGAGCATAGAGAAGCTGCGTACAGGTGTCAAAGAGCCCGACGAGCGGCGGCTATAAGACCTGCCACCAACAGCGTCGATGGCGTCTTTCAGGATGTCAGCCCGGCCTTTTGGGGAATGGCGCTGGCGTGGACGATCTCCTGCAGCAAGGTCTGGGTGGGTTGAAAATCTGGGTTCGCCTGGAGGCTTTGGAGCAAGGTTTGTTCCGCCGCCCGGGGATCATGGGCCAGAAGCCACTGACTGCGGGCGATGACCCACTCCAGGAGGGCACGGGGCTCCGGAAACAGGGGCCGCTTGAGGCCTGCTTTCAAGAAGGCAATGCCGCCCGCTACATCGCCTCGGTTGAAGAAGGCTTGTGTTGCGATCTCACTGCGCAGATTGACACTCTCAGGGGTGATGGCCAGACCCTTGCGCCAAGCGAGGACCGCCTTATCCCGGGCCACCGTTGGGCTCAGGCTCAGGACGCTACTGCCGTAGTGCAAGTACAGCGATCCAATGGCGTTGTAGACCCCCGCCTGACGGGGGATGCCAACGAGCGACTGGTGATACTGGTGAAGAGCGGCCTCCAGCAGTATTTTTTTCTGAGGGGTAGACATGGCACGATCTTGTGCGACCAGGTTCAGATAGGCATTGCCCATATAGACCCAAGGCTGAGTCGCCTGCGGACGTGCCACCTCCAAAAAACGGGCCGCTCGCATCAGGAACACCGCGCGGGCATTGGCGTTGGGAATGAGGTCATCGAGCCAAGCGTTGTCGCTGAAAAGCCCAAAGACCGCAGCATCGAGGGCCAGAAACCAAGCCGCTGCCACAACGATCAGAGCCAGGGCAAACTGTATTACCTGCGGATGCCGGACACCCAAACGCGGCAGAATCGGCGCGGTATCCCCCGGCCGATGGTAGAGCCGCCAAGCCTGGGCGAGGAAAATGCCCGCGAGGAGGCTAAGGGGCAGGTTATAGAAGATGAAGTTGCCCAGGGCATGGCCGGTGATGGCAAACACGCCCAGCACCAACCCCAAGGCCCAGTAGCGATCTTCCTCGGAGATGCCCAACCGGGCCGGCCGCACGATGAGGCGATAAAGGGCGTAGAACAAAGCCCCGGCAAAGGCGAGTAAAAACCCCAGATTGATCAACCCGCCCTCGGCCAGGAATTCGATATAATCGTTGTGGGCATACGTTCCCGCCGAAGCAAGTTCTCCCGGCAAACGGTAGGCCGGATAGAACAGAAAGTAGCTGCCAAGCCCTGTGCCAAGGTAGGGATGGCTCAAAAAGATATGCCAGGTGGCGATCCACATGAGGCTGCGCGACACCGTCGCGATGTTGGAGGAGATGTAGTGTGGGTTGAGCTGACCAAAGATATCGTAACCCTTGGGGTAGTTCATTAACAGGAAGGCCAGCAGCACCAGGCCGAAGATCACCGCCCATCGTCTCCCTATTCCCGAAAAGCCGCGAAACCCCCAGAGGGCAAACGGCAGCGTGCAGAGCCAGGCCAACAAGCCACCGCGGCTGCCAGTACTGAAGTCCGCCAGTAATAGCAGAGCGATGGTGAGCAAGTATCCCAGTACTGGCCAATCTATCCGCCGATCCGAGAGTGTGGCGGTTCGCTGCGCGTCGAGATAGAAAAATCGCGCAACCAAAGGGAAAAACAACAGATTCATCCAAGCGGAATAGCTGTTGCAATCGAGGAGAGGGCCTTGGGGACGGAGCGCTTGCCACCCCGCTCCTTGGCCAAGCAGCTGGTAGTACTGCCAGAGGCCCATGGCCGCAAGCACCCAGGCGCTAAGGACGGTCCCTCTCCAAAACCACGGCCATACTTTTTTTCTGTCCGCATCGGTCATGGCAATCCAGCCGAGAAATCCCAGTGGAACAGAGCCCAAGGTCCAGAAGTAAAACCAGCTGCTATAGGGCACACGACTCCAAAACAGGGTTACCCAGTACCAAAAAAGCCAGAGCAACATGAAGACGGGCAGGTAGCCCTTGGGCCAAGGCAGTCCCTGGCGAAGCCGTGGCCACACGGCCACCGCGCCAAAGAGCAGCAGTAAAACGCTGCTGATCGCAAGCAGTGGTATCAGAGCGCCGTTGTAGTACCAGCTGCTGAAATACGCAAGCAGAGGAAGGAGGCTCAGCCAGAGCACGCGGGTGGTGGAGGCTTTGTTATGGGCTTTCATCAGAGCAACCGAATCCTCTCTGTCTCAGGTGGCAAGATGCTATCCGGGTCAATAGGCGCCGTTACGAAGCAGCACCACTTTCACGGTGCGTAACAGGATGACGATGTCGTACCACAGCGACCAGTTCTTTACGTACCATGCATCCAGGGAAGTGCGTTCGGCAAAGGTGGTCTCGGAACGACCGCTGGTCTGCCACAGGCCGGTAATACCGGGGCGCACCTGACGATAGAGGACTATTCCCTCGCCATATCGATCCAACTCCCGATCTAATAAAGGCCGGGGTCCCACTAAACTCATCTCGCCTTTAAGCACATTGAAGAGTTGGGGCAGCTCATCCAGGCTGGTGCGGCGCAGGAATCGCCCGATGGGTGTTACACGCGGGTCATCGCGCAGCTTGAAATTGCGTTCATATTCCGTGCGCAGTTCCGGGTGTGCGGTGAGGTATTCCTGCAGGTGGGTTTCGGCGTCCGGTACCATGCTGCGGAATTTGTAGCAGGGAAAAGGTTGCCCGCCCAGCCCAATCCGCTCCTGTACAAAGAACACCGGTCCGCCATCGGCCCTGCGAATCCGCCAGGCCAAAAAGAGCAACAGGGGTGACAAAAACAGCACCAGGATGCTGGCCACGACAAGGTCGAAGGCTCGTTTGATGATCCGCGGCCCAGGACGGGCGAGGTTGTCCCGCGAGCGCAGCATGAAAACCTCGTGGCTGAAAAAATGCAAGGTCTCCAGGCCAAAGATGGGCAGGCCGCGCAAGGGGGGAGCAATGGTCAGATCGGGGTAACGCATCCCCAAGCTCCACACCAACCCTTGCATGGTCTGCCATTGGTCCATATCCAGGGCCAACACCACGTGGGGGTTGCCGAGCTGGGCAATGGTCTCCAGCGGATCCGCTCCCAGAGGGATACGGGGAACGTCTGCGGGCAAGGATCCCGTCACCGCAGTCGTTTCCGTTGGTAACAGAACCGCCTGCAGTTGGTAGCCGAGAAGGGGCTCACTGGCAAAAGCCTGTGCTGCCTCTCCTGCATTGACCCCACAGCCCAGCAGTACATAGGGACGTAGCCAGCGACGGCTGCGGGAAATGAGCATATGGAGGGATGCACGCAGCAGAGGCAACAACATCAGCGCCAATAGCCAGGTGCTGAACAGCCAGAGCCGTGAGAGGGGCAACTTGCCGGAAAAAGCAAAGGCCGCGTTAAAGATCGCGAGGATACTAAGTGTCTGTAGGACCTCGCCCAACTCATCCCAAAAGGCCTTGGCCCGGTTGTAATGACCCCGGAGGAAGAACCACAGGAGCGCGATGCAGGCCATGAGGGGGAAGAGTAGCAGATTGGCTGAAAATGCCGCTCCCCACCAATGCAGCAAGACCGGGACGATGCCTTTATCGTAGTAGATGGCATGGGAGATGCGCCCAAAATAGAACGCGGCCGCCAGCGCCAGGACGTCGCCGGAGAAGAGTACCAGGGACGGCCACGAGCCGAGCCCCTGGCGACTCACGAGCTTACCATCGTCGTTGGCATTGGATCTGACGTGTATGGCGGACCTCTCTCTGAATCACCCCACGGCTAAAGCCGGGGGGGTTCTAGTGCGGAGTTCGGGGGTCTTTCCGGCTCTCACCACCATCGCCGAAGCAACGTGGCTACAACATCCGGAATCTTCCCCCGTCTCTGCACCACTTTGAGCAAGAGCCGCTCTATCTCTGGCACGAATGCCAAAGCTGGCAGGCAACCGCCCACCCTTCGCAGCTTGAACCACACCGGACACCGCTTGACTCAGCAGCGATTCCACAGCGCACCAGCCCTCGCGGGCCGATTCGGTGTCCAGCCTCCAGACGCCACCGTCCTCATGGACGTGTAGGCCCAGATACGCAC
>JBMFGX010000077.1:0-4169 GCA_049977105.1 Acidobacteriaceae bacterium
GCCGAAGGCTGTTGGTTAAGAGCCTGGTGGAAGTCTTTGCGAGCATGCCGATCTCCGCGACGGCGGCGTACTCCTCCGGATGGGTGGCAAGTTCGCAGCGGATGGCAGCCCGTGTCCCTTGCTGCCTCTTTTGCGTCTTTGTGCTCGGCCGCGCCGCGCTGCGCGGACATGTTATGCCGGATTTTTGCGCGTGCCGGCGGGCAGAATCCTGCTTGAATCAGAGACGCCGGAGCGCTGAAGAGCGGAGGTCGGCAGCGCTTTCTATTGTTGTTGGCTCCGGTGCTCCAGGTTGGGCTGCGTCTGTCGTTCGCAAAAAATTCATGCAAGTTCGTCCGATTCTTCTTGACTTTCTAGCTTCGGGGAGTTCAGAGTGGTCGTTGTCCTTTGAAGTTTGCGTAAGCTGCTTTCTGCTCTTGCCTTGGTGTCTCGTCTTGGACAGCTCCATCGCGAGGGACGAGGCTACTCTTCCTGCAAGGAGATTTGCGCCTTATGTTTTCTTCCTGTTGTTGTATCTCCGGTCAAGTCGCCCCCCGAGATAGGTCCTGGGCTATCTCTTTTTTGCGCCGTAAGGCGCAATCGGTTATTCCGTTTGGGCGAAGGCTCAGGCTGTTCGCATTCTTCCTGCCGCTTGCCGCATTGCTATGCAGCCCACAATCCAACGCACAGAGCGCGGATGCAGCCTTTGGGAACGTGTACGGATCGCCCACCTCAACAACCTCAACCACGGTCTATAGCTTGGTGCAAGGGACAGAGGCGATCAGGGGCAGCTTCTATGGTGGCGGCTCCTCTCAAACTCCCGGCGGCACGATCAGCGTGCCGAGCAGCCTCTCTTTGGGCGGCGAGGGCCAGCTTCTAAGTTTGCCGATTATGCTTACCACTAACACCTCCGGCGGCTCGCTAAGTGGCTCATTCACGGCGAGCTACACCTGTCAGAGCGACTGCACTCAGTCCAGCCTGTCAATTTACGTGACCTCGCAGGGAGACGACATAGTCGCTACCGCTACGGCTGGGCTGAAATATCAGGTTCTCGCCATACTCTACGACCCGCCCGGTAACCTGAGCAGCACCGGCTTCAGCAACTCCGTTTCCGCGGGCGCCACGACATCGGTCTCGGATAATTTTTCCAGCACGGACAGCCTGAGCTTCAGCTCCGGATTTTTGGGACTTGATAACTCTGTGACGTTTAGCGCCAGCCAGTCGGCTGGAAGCTCCTCCTCCTACACCACCTCGTACCAAGCCGGGACCGGGTCGCAGCTCGACTCCAACACCCAGGCAATAGAGCATACGCAGGATCAGATCTACCTCCTGGTCGATCCCACCTTCACTGTGGCGCAGACCGGCGAGTCAAGCGGCTCTTACTCCATAGGACCGTCGATGGACGCCACGGGGAACTTCGCGCCCTACGGGGGGGTTCCGCCGGACATGCTGTACTCGAATATCGCTGGGCTGGAGAGCCCGGCTAACGACGGTATCCCGCTGCTGGACCTCGAGCCCTGGGCCCCGGACCCGGGGACCACCTTGCCCGGGCTGGACGTTATCTGCGCGAACCCGCTCCCTCCCAGCCAGTGCACTCAGCAGAACGCCTGCGGGTGCACCCCCGCTGATTTCGCGACGATCGTCTCGCAGGATGAGCTGGCCAACGACACCGACCAGAGCACCCCGCCGAGCACAATCGACCCAAATCGGTACGTGTACTATGACAATGCGCGTCTCGTCGGCCCCCAGCAAGCCGGCTCGGACGAGACCCCGAACACCGTTTATATTAACGACTCGAGCATGAGTTCCGAGACTACCTCGGACGGGACGGGCTACTCGGTGGGATACAGCCAAGGCTTTAGCCTTAGCGGGCTCTTCTCGCTGAGCATAAAGGCTGGGAGCACCTTCACCTTCTCTCAGACGCAGACTGCGGGTGCCTCGAACGGGCAAGCCCACACGGCCACGGTCACGCTGGACACCTCCGACGTGGGCTGCTCTGAGTCGGTGGACATCTACGAGGACACGACGTACCACACCTTCGCGTTCGCGTTATCGGAGCCGCCGCCGGCGAGCTGCCAATAGACAACGATGCAAAGGCTCCTTTGGAGAAACGATGAAAACATTCCTTCAGCGCGGCGCAATGGTCGCGTGCCTCTTGTCGGCGCCAGCCCGGGCGCACGGGCAGGCTCCGTCTCCTCTGGACCAGGCCTGCGGCCCGATGGGGGCGAAGTTCGCTGTGCATGAGGCGCCCCCGCGGCCGTCTCTTTCTGTGCCTCCGAATGGAGGGGCCAGAGTCGTGGTGTTCGCGGAAACCATCGGCACGGGATCCGGCTGCGGGTTCGCCGGATTCGCCCCGAATGTCGGGCTGGATGGCGCGTGGGTCGGCGCAGCCTGCGCCGGAAGCTACATCAGCGCTGACGTTAGGCCAGGGAGGCACCGCTTATGTGTCAGTGCAGGGCGCTCGAAACCTGCGGCAACCATCGCGCTCTACGGCTTCACCGCGGAACCGGGGGCCGTGTATTACTTTCGCGCGGAGATGATCCGCCCCTCTACGCCGAGCACGGTGGCAATGCATTTGGAGCCGCTCAACGCAGATGAGGGATGGCTGTTGTTAGCCTACAGAAAATCCTCGGTAAGCAGGCCGAAATAGGCCGAGAGTGCGAAACAGAGAGTGAGGGCAGAATCATGTTTTTTGAGACTCCTTGCATGGAGGGCAGGCCGGACCATCCTACTATCCAGAATGGCCGCTTTCGGCGTCCCTGGAAACTGCACCTTCCGCCGCTGCTGCTCGTCCTGGTGCTTCTGGGCTGCGGAGCGTCCCGCAACTTGCCGCCGCTGCTCCCGTCGGGCGCGCCCTTGACGATTCAGTACCAGCCGCAGAATGCGAGCACGCCTCTGGGCCAGACGGCGACCTTCACTGTGACGGTGATTGGCGGCTCAGGCGCGCCGGCCTATCAATGGAGCGAGAATGGGACGCCCATCCCTGGAGCCACGGGGGCCTCCTACACCACGCAGCCGGTGACGGGCGCCGATACCGGCGACGTGTTCGCCGTGACAGTGCAGGACAGCAGCGCGACAGTTACCAGCAGCTCAGCGACCTTGACCGTCGGGCCACGGTCCCCGGCGGCGGGTGACCTGCGCTTTCAGTTGGTGGATTCGCCCGCCACGGCAAACGGCATCTTCGGCTGGACACCTCACTGCTGCATGCAATACCCGTGGGGTTTCAGCTATCCCAACTCCGTAGGCACTCCCCTCCAAATCGGAGCCGGCATTTGCGCAGCCGTGGCGCTGCAGTGTGCCTGGGGTTATTCCACGGGACCTGCGCCGGCGGGAACGACATTTTCCGTCACGTACAGAAGCGACCTATTGGCGAGTCTAAGCACGGATCTTCAATCCTGGAGCACCGCCGACGTCGTCGTCACCTCCATGGACATCGAGTCGGCCAGCGGCGAGTTCGCAGTGTCCTTTCTGCAGGGCGCGGCGGGCGGCTTCGATTACCAGCTTGAGACCTCCTCCTTGGCCGGGCTCCCGGCGCTGGTTGCGCAGGGCGGAGCAGCGAGCCGAGTCGTGACGGCTGTTTCCTTCAACGACGCCACAGGCCTGGTGAATCTGCTCTCTTACGGCTGGGCATCCGACAAGACGACTGTCTACGACACCGATGTGCTGACCGTTAGCTACGCGAACATTGGGACGGCGGCCACAACGCTTGCCGACGCGGGATACGTCATCACCGCCTTCGGCGGGAATGACACGGACGGGTTTTTGCTCGTCGGCACGCGCGTGCATGGCGACTCCATGCCGCGACCGATTGTGGCTATTCCGCCAATGCCGACCTCCGCCTCAACTACGGGCTATGCATTGGTTGGCCGGGCTATCAACGAACTGCCCTTGAGCAGTATCCCTCCTGCGTGGATCTTTGAGAAGTAACGCATGCTCGCGAAGCTAATTCCTCCGTCCGGCTGCACGGTGGCGACGCATATGGAGCCGCTCAGTAAAGACGAGCGGATGGCTCCTGCTGGCCTATAGGAAATCTTCGGTAAGCAGGCCGGAATAGACCGAGAGCGTGAAACAGAGAGTGAGAGCAAAATCATGATTTTTGAGGCCTCTTGTATTGAGCTTGAGAGTACCGAAATCTGAAGGTGTGTGTCATGCGACCAATCGCGTTCCTTCAGCTCTGGACAGGTCAAGGCGAG
>JBMFGX010000078.1:0-4003 GCA_049977105.1 Acidobacteriaceae bacterium
GTATTGGCATAAGCGGTTCCAGGAAATGCGGATCCGGCGTGAGCGGGCCAGGCAGGCACTCCAGAAGCGGTGCGAGACGATCTTGGATACCGCGATGATCGAGGGCATTGCCATCGACGAGATTCACCTAACGGAAAAGGGCCTGCGCTCTTTTCCGAAGGAGATACGCGAACAGATCGAGAGGGCTTATCGTGATATGCACGAGCGACCGAATCTGCGAAAGCTCCTCACGCCCAAAGAGTACCACGAGCTGAAAGCCGCTGGGAAAATCCCGTCTGGCCCGATCAAGGATCCCATCGAGTACATGCTGCAGCTTTTAGACGGGGATCCAGAGCCGGACCCCGAGGATATGCCGGACTCAGATTCCATCGACGATTCCGAGGAAACCTGGAATGCCCACGATACCGAAGACGATTCCGAGCCGGAAGAAGACTGATCCGGCGCTCACCGCTGTGCTCAATCTAGTCGAGCACGAGCGCGGATCATTTCTCTGGGAAGTGCTTTGATAAAGGACGAAATATCAGTTAGACGCAAAGCCTAATTGTGGTTCGACTTCCGGTCTACGTCCTCTTGTTCGGGCCTATCACGCATCAGACCACCAATTCCGAACGACACCTTAGCAGCGTAAGCGGCCGTTCGGGCACAGGCCCCATCTAAAAATAAGCGCTGTGCTTAGCAATGCATGACGTCATATATTGGAGTTTCATCACAATTTTATCGGCAATGTTAATCGCTACACGCTACACGCTGATTCTACAACCAATATACGCGCCTCCCCGATTGGATGGGCGATATGTTCAGTACCAAAAGAAGCAAAAAATATATCGCCAACTTCAAGAATTACTGTATTCTCATCGCCATTTATGCGAAAGCGCATCTCTACACGACCATCGAGGACAACGAAAACCTCCTCTCCATCGTTAACATGCCAAACGTAGGGCTGATTTGTCCAGTGAAGGCGAGTAGTTATGCCGCCCATGTTTGCAATCGTGATTGCATCCCACGGGCGATCAGCCTTAAAATCTCTGGATCGGATAACTTTCAATTTATCTATACTCCATAGCCGTTTCTGGATTAAAAGTAAACTGGATCGGTCAGATTGCTGTCCAATGAGCGACTGAAACGTAATGCCGTAGCCAGAAGCCCGCAGCGCTGATAAAAGCGTTGTGCGGGCAAATTTGCCATTGGGGTGTCCAGGAGCAGTTTTGTGCAACCGAGAGATGCTGCGTGGTGAAATAAGTGTTGAATCAAACGCTCTCCATGGCCCTGCCCCCGCATCTTGATATCGGTAACCAGGTCATCAACATACAGGAATCGGCCCTGTACCAGATTATCTTGCACGCGAAACCCCGCCAAGCTGACCGCTTTTTGTCCTTCGCATAGCGATAGGAGTCGATATCCTTCCTCGGCTTGACGCCGCCATCGCGAAAGCCAATCCTCTGGAGAGGTGAGATGCGGGCGCAGCTGGACAATGAGAGGATACAAACTCAATACGGCCTCGCCGTCATCAACCGAGCGAAACGACAGCTGCCCCGCACTCATTTCAGGCTCTCTGGTGAAAGACGCAAGGCTGGGACGGGAGGCGTGAAGCGCAGGCCACCCGCGATCCGGTTCCAGGCATTGATTAAGCCGATGGCTGCCGTCAGGTTCGCGATCTCTTTTGCCGTGAACTCAGATTCTAGGTCTACATACACACTATTCGGTATTGGGCTATCCGCCATCAGGGTTAGGGAGTCCGTCCAGGCCAATGCCACCATCTCCTGCCGGGAGAAGATCCCCGCCTCTTGCCAGGTGGCCAGTAAATCAATTTTGGTCGGCGCAACCCCCAGCTTGCGTGCCGCGTTCAAGTGGAACTGGAGGCAGAATGCGCAGCCATTGATTTGCGAAGCACGGATCTTGAGCAGTTCGATAAGCGATAGATCAATGCCCGACTCCTCCACAGCCGTACCGATGGCGCGCAGAGCCGCCACTACGTCAGGCGCATTTCTCTCATATTCCCTGCGGTCTATGCGAGGGATACCTGAGCTCTCCATCTTTCTCTCCTTTACCTGATCCGATATTATCAGAACTCGAACACTTATATGGTATTCGAACTCTGACATAATGCGCAAGGAAGCATCTGATCATTCTTCCATCCCGAGGGCTGGAGAGGGCAAGCGGGGAGAGGGGGGCCACATCGGTTACCTCTTGCGGCAGGCATGTACCGCGTACCGGATTATGATGGAGAAGACGCTCATTGATCTGGGTGTGACCCCACCACAGTTCTCGGTGCTGACAATGATTGCATCCTATCCCGGCATCTCTGGCGCCGACTTGGCGCGACTGTCCTTGCTGACCCCGCAAACCGTCAGTGTCATCGTGAACAATCTGGAGAAGGCCGGATGGGTTGTCCGGCGACCGCACGATCAACATGGCCGAATTCAGATCCTGGAAATCACGGATACCGGCAAAGAGTTGCTCCTGCGCTGCAACGCCCTGGTCCATGCCGCCGAAGCGAGGTTAATGGATGGGGTGGATCCCGCCGACGACCAAATGATACGCCGATGGCTGGTAACGGTGGCTTGCGGGAGCTAACATCTTGGCTTTCAGGCTGCTTGTTGCACTAAGCGAAATACGCATTCAGTATCGCCGAGCGCAACCCCCAAAGAGGTCCCCATGGCAACGCATGAGCTCATCATCCGGATAGAATTCGCCGCCCGTGCTGGGCGCATGTGGCCCATCCCGGCGGACTTCATCCGATGTCCCCGGTGGGATCTTTTGTCTGGTCGATCTCGGGCGTCGCTCGACATGGGGAACACTTGCGCGTATCCATCAAGCCCCAAGGTGATGATATTGCGCCCGCTGGTGTTGGCCACGCCTTGAAGCCGATCTGTAGGCAGGCGATGACGCCGATTCACATGCCAAGTCCAGACTGAAGGGAAGAGAACATGCTCTACATCGAACCGTATGCGGGCCCGAAACCCATCGTCCAGGTTATCCACTCGGCCCGGCGCAAGGTGAGCCTTAATGTCTATTATCTGTCCAGCCGGCCCATATTGCATGCGCTGCGGGACGCACGCGCTCGCGGCGTCGCGGTGCAGGTGATTCTGGACGAGCATCCCTATGGCGTGAAGCCCTGGATGATCCAGAAGGAAGTCCGCGCCGTGCAGGCCACGGGCGCCGCATTGCAGTGGGCGCCGCCACACTTTGAGGCGTCACCGGGCCGGTACGTCTTTGACCACGCCAAATATGTCTGCAATGGCCACGAATGCGAGATCGGTACGGCCAATTTCGATTGGTCCGCCTTTCATCGCAACCGGGAGTACCTGGATGTGACCAGAAACCCCAACATCGTTCGGGCGGCCAATGCGGTATTCGCGGCTGACTGGGCCAATCAGCGGGCTCCGGCCTGGGCGCATCGGGTGCTGGTTTTGTCGCCAGGCACGTCGGCTGGACAAATGCTGGCCGTCATCAACCACCCCGGGACCGTGGAGATCGAGAGCGAGGAGATGGGCGATGACCGGGAAATGCTGGGCGCCATCGCCGCCAAGGGCGCGCGGGCCTGGGTGATCCTTCCGGCCAGCATCAGCGGCCATGACCGTCGCAACGTGGCTTTTCTGGAGCGGCACGGAGTCCATGTGCGCCTGATGCCGAAACGTCCGGTATACATGCACGCCAAGGCGGAAATTTCGAGCCACTACGCCTTTGTGGGCAGCGAGAACTACAGCATGTCTTCACTGGAGGAGAACCGCGAGATGGGCCTGATCCTGACCAACCCATCGGATATTTCCAGGTTGCAGGCGCAATTTGCGCGGGATTGGAAGTTGGCGGGGGCGGCATGAGGCGCGCGCATATTCTGTGGCTGCTTCTGGGGTTTCCGGGCCTGGCTGTGGCGCAGGTGCCGCCGCCGACCACCAGCATCAATTTTCATGTGGTGACGCATTACCGGGTGCCCAGGACGGTGCTGCACGCCGACCTGCAGGCGGACGCATCGGGGAAAAACCCGGCGAAGCTGGCCGCCATG
>JBMFGX010000079.1:0-3901 GCA_049977105.1 Acidobacteriaceae bacterium
CTCTCGGCTGGCATCGACCCCGGCAGACTGGAACGGATCGGCATCCTGCCGCCGTGCGCGCGACCTCGCCGTTGTGCGCCTCCCCAGATCGGGATACTGGTCCGCCAGCTGTATTTGCACGTAGTGCCGGGTCTTTTCTCTCTTCCCTTGCATGTCGGTTTCTCCATTCCGCGACCTTCCATGCGCTCAGAATGCCCAGAACGACGCGCAAGTGCGATGAATATCGGTGGCCCGCTTTTGATTGCTCTTGCAAGCGAGGTGTGCATTGAACGTATCGGCAAGCCAACGAATGCAGTCCCTCATACTACGGGCAATCGCGCAGAAAGGTCAGCGCCAGTCTGCCGATGCAATCGGTACACACGAGTCCACGCTTTCCCGTTTTTTAGCGGGTGAAGGCGGACTCAAGATGGACCAGATATGCGACCTTTTTGCCTTCCTGGAGATCCAGCCGGAATACCATGGCGATGGAGAGACTACGGTCGTGAAAGCCGAGTATCTCCGCGCTTTGCGCGTGCTGGCACGGGCGGCCATTGATGAGGGAGCCGCATGCTGACCAGCGGACCTGCTCAACATGCCAAATCGGTGGGTTGGCCGGCTCATCGTTGCCCGACGCCATCGACCTTGGCCGTACAGCGAGTACAGGCAGGCGTTCAGGAAGCCCAATGCATCGCCGTTCGGGTCGTATATCCGACGATCGAGGGCCGGTTAAAGCAAAAAGCGGAGCAATTCCGCAATCGGCGAGGCTCAGGCTTATGAGTAAGACCAAAGAATACGTAATGCTGACGCAAAGAGAGCTGGATGCTTTAGAGGGCAAGCCTCCTGTGGTCATGGCGCTCTATGTCTCCCTCAAGCGCCACATGGACTACCAAACGGGCATAGTTGGTCGGACACGAAAGATTTCCTGGATGACGCTTCGGTCGGCACTCCATGTCGAGCCACATTCCGGCATGACCGAAAGTGGAACGCCTTCGCGCTTTCGTGTGGCAAGAATTATGGCCTGGCTAGAAAAAGCCGGATTGGTGGAGGATCTGGGGACCAAGGAACGTGGCGAGCCCATCATGTTCCGGCTCCCCCTGGCCCTGGACGCTGACCACCTTGCCGGAAGAGATCCAGCACCCAATCCCGCACCGGAAGCCGAACAGCATCCCGCACAGGAAGGCGCACTTTCAGAAGCTCAAAAAAGTTCAAAAAAAACAAATGGATGCAGCAGTAATTCGGAGAAAGCCGAGCAGCAACCCGCACAAGATGCCGCACAGGAAGTCGCGCAACATCCAGCACAAGGGGGTTCGGGAGGTTTTCCGGCAGGTTTGACAGCCACCCACAGCTTCGTGCAACCCATTGTTTTCAAAAGCGTATACGCGTATGCGGGGTGGTCTGTCCAAAAACAACCCGCACAGAACCCGCACAGAACCCGCACAGGGTATCCCGCACAGGGAGTGCTAGACATAAACCTAGTAAAAACAGATGCTTGCGAAGCACATGCTGCGGAACCCGCACAATCTGAAAAACGCAAGAGCCCGGACAACCCGCACGATATCATTAATCATTATTCATTAGGTAATATATATTCTAACAGTATCTCTATACCCTCAGGTTATAAAAAAGATACGTCAAGTTTGCCTGAAAGACCTGCGCTGAGCGCGCAGGTCCGCGATGTGTTTGCCCAGTGGCAACGTATCATGAACAAACCAAGGGCCAAGTTGGACCGCAAGCGCCAGACGCGCATCGAATGGGCGCTCAAGACCTATGGCTACGATGCCTGCATTCTGGCAATCGAGGGGTGTGCTCGGTCGGAATGGCACATGGGCAAGAACGATCGTGGAGAGCGCTACGACGACCTCACCCTGATTTTCCGGAACGCCGAGAAGTTCGAGCGATTCCTGGAGTACCGAAACCAAGAGCCCAAGGCGTCCCCCGTTTCCTCCACGTTGCAACGCTGGATGGGAGCCGACGCCATCGAGGGCGAAGTGATCCGCAGGACGGTCGGAGGGTAGCCATGCACATTCAGGAAAAATCAAAATTCGCGGATCTTATCCGTACCATCAACAAGCCCTTTGGCATCCATCTGGACAATGCCGATGTGGACATCTGGTGGGTCGCGCTCCACGAGTTTCCGTTCGATGCGGTGGAGGTCGCGGCCATGGAGACCCTCAGGACCAGCCGCTTCGCCCCAAAGCCTGCCGACCTGTATACCCGCATCGTGGATCGACTCAAAGGTCTCTGGTTTTCGCCAGAAGAGGCGTGGGCACATGCCATCAAGGCGGCGGATGAGAGCGAAACTATCGTCTGGACGACCGAGGCTGCGCGTGCCTATGAGGATGTAAAGCATCTGGTGGACAAGAAAGACCTGGTTGCGGCCCGGTCCGCGTTTCTGAAAGCGTATCAGCGCTACGTCGAAGACGCTGTGGAAGAGCGCCGAAGCCCGGCATTCGTCATCTCCCTTGGATACGACAAAGAGCGTCGTCGAGCCGCTATATGCAGGGCCAGAGCCAAGAAATACATTTCTGAGGAGCACGCCAATCGATATCTGGCGGAACTGGGTTCCGAGATCACCGAAGAGGGGGCCATGATCGCCGGGTTCATTACCGGGAAGGTCGTTCCCCATCCATCGGCCAACGCTCAGAAACTTGCCGCAATGATGCGTGCGGCCCTGGATAAGGCCCAGGCGGAAGAGAAGGCTGAGATGGAAGCCAGACAAGCCGAGCGCGAACGCAAGCGCCGGGAGATGGAAGATCGACGCCGCCGAATCATCGAGCAAGCCGAGTCGCTGGTCGGCCATGATTCTCAGGTATCTTGATCAATGCCTGCCCGCAGGTGTGTTGGATTCCGTGCAAACCGAGCTTTGGTGGGAGGAATGTCTGGCGCAGTACGGTCCCAAAGCTTGGGATCGGTGGCATCTTTTTCGAGAGCAGAAGCAATCCCTTCTCGCAACTGGCGAGGAGTGTCCGGGGCGCGGCCTATCCCGCGATGATGTTGTGGTGAAACCAGGAGGAAGTGATGGCTGGAGTGAACAAGGTGATTCTGTTGGGCAATCTGGGGAAGGATCCGGAGGTCCGGTATACCCCGTCGGGCAAGGCGGTGGCGCGACTCGCGATAGCGACCTCGGAACGGTACAAGGACAAGGAGGGCAATACCCAGGAACGCACGGAGTGGCACAACGTGACCCTGTGGGATCGTCAGGCTGAGATCGCTGGAGAATATCTCCGCAAAGGTTCCCAGGTGTATATCGAGGGCCGCATCCAGACCGAGAAGTACACCGACAAGGAAGGCATCGAGCGGTACGCCACCAAGGTCATCGGTGACCGAATGACCCTCGTGGGCAGCCGCCGCGAGGACGATGGTGGTGGTGAAGGTGGCGGCAACCGCACGGGATCTGCAGATCGCGGAGGCCGGTCCTCGGGCCAAAACGGCGGGAATCGGGGTGGTGCTACGGCTCCAGCCAGCGAAGGGGACTTCGCCGATTTTGACGACGATATCCCTTTCTAGGATTCACCTTTTTCGGGCGGGCTGGAAGGCCTGCCCGCTGTTGAAGGAGGAAACAATATGGCGGCGGAACCATCGCAAATGGCTATCTGGGGAGACAAGGGGATGCCTATCAAAAAGCGTCCGGCCAATGGAAAGCGAAAACCGAAGCAGGGTCGCCCAGATACCGCTCTGACGCCGGTGATACTGCACTTGCGGGATATCGAGACGGAATCTCGTGTGTGTGATGCCTTGACTCAGGCGATTCTGTCCCAGGATTGGGACGCTGTCATGCGGCAGGCTGCTTTGCTCCCGGAGCTGCGAGAGGTCCTGTGCGTATGCGATCCGGATCGCGATGCGTCGTTGGGTCTAACGTTGGCTATCTATGCCTATCGGGTAGCAGCATCGCATGGGCAGGATGGTATTCAGACAAAGTTGC
>JBMFGX010000080.1:0-3818 GCA_049977105.1 Acidobacteriaceae bacterium
CGTGGACGATGGCCTGGCGGCCTGCGTGTGGACAAGGCATGGATGCGGGACGGGCCTAAAAGGCCCTTGGACGGCTTGCGCCGCCCACGCCGCACCCACCCCCTTGCCCACACTTCGCCCACCGGCTGCGTCGGCTCCTACAGCGACATACGGGGCACTGCGCGGCTGCGCCTTGCTCAAGCTGCCAAGTGGAGACAAAACACAGCCCCGAATCCCTTCCTCTTGCTAAGCCGGGGTTGGTTGCGGGGGGTGCCGCCAAAGGCGGGGGGCTGCTAGGCCCCCTGGGGGTCGAGGCGGCGAGCAGCGCAGGCCCGTAGGGCTGAGCAGCGCAGGACAGGGGGACGGCAGTCCCCGCCGCCTGGGGACCACAAGCCCCAACGGGGCGTGATGCCCCCGCGCAGCGGGGGCTGGCTTTGTTGGCAATCACCACCGCACCTGCTGCGGCTCGTGCGCAGGCGCGCGCGCGTTTCTTGTAGTTTGTTTCTTCTGTTTCTTCGCGCGCGCGCGCGAGGGAATGGGCTGGAAGCAAGCAATGACGCGGGTTGGAGAGGGATTTGGCTGCCGATCTATTGTGGTTTTTTTCCGGTTTATTGTGGCTTTTTTCCGGTTAGTGTGGTTTTTTTCCGGTTCTATCCACAGGCTATCATGGCAAGTATTTTTCTGCCTTATTAACCGGAACCTTGCCATAGTATGAAGTCTCGGCTGAGCGAAAAAGCAGCGTCTCTTGCCAGTCGACATGGGGGGCGCACTGCCACTCCAATCGCAGAAGACACCTCCGCAACAAAGCAGCGGAAGCCAAAGAAATCTAAGACCGATATGGCGTTTCCTGATCGGAGCGTCAGCATGAGCAATGCGTTGGCGCGCGGATCACATGCCCTTAGCTTGTCGGAAAAACGGGTCGTCGCGCTCGCCCTGGCCAGCGTTGACAGCCTGCCTGCGAAAAACTTATTTGATGCACAACGCCAAGGTTGGACGATTCGTCTTTTTGCGCACGACTACGCTGAGACTTTCGATGTATCGCTGGACACGGCCTATGACCAGCTCAAAAGCGCGACTGATGCGCTCATGAAACGTCTCTGGACGACTGTTGAACACATTCGCGGCGAGAAAGGGCCGACCATCACGCGAGGACAGTGGGCGAGTCTTGCGGTCTACAAGGAACACCAAGGCACCGTGGATTTGACTTTCCACGCAAAGGTTTCTCCACACATCATGGCACTGCGGGGTCAATTCACGACCTACCGGCTGAAGCAGGCCGCAGCGCTACGCAGCATCTACGCCTGGAGGCTGTGGGAGTGCATACAGTCGTGGAAAGACAAGGGTCGGTGGGCGCCGACTATTGAAGAGTTCTGCACAGCAATGGACGCAACGGCCAAACAACGCCAGAACTTCGGCGAGATTCGTCGCCGAATCATCGAGCCTGCAATCAGGGAGCTTCGCACAAAAGAAGGCCGCGTCATTGAGTGGGAGCAGGTCAAGGCAGGCCGCAAGGTCTCGGGATTGGTCTTCACGTTCCAGCCAGATCCACAGCAAAAACTACCCCTCTGAAATTGATGGCTTGATGCAATGTCATCAAGCCATCAAGCCATCACTTCCCACTGAGCGGAGGTAGTCCGTTTTTCTCCATATGGTCGCTCAGACTCGCCACGATCAGACGCTGGATCGACGTGCCTTGCCGCAAAGCGTACTCATGAACACGATACCAGTCTTCTTTGTCCAGGCGGACAGCGATACCCACGCGTGATTCCTTCCCGCGCGTCACGGTGATCCGTTCGCCCTGGGGCGCCGTAGAGGCTTTTGCCTCTTGCGTTGGGCGTACTGTGAACTTGTCCAAATTACTCTTTGTCGCGCTCATCTGATCTTCTCCTCAACCCAGCTCCAAAGCTGCATGACTTCCTGGGCGGCCTTGCCGTCCTCATTTTCAAACTCGGTGACTGCAACTGAATCTATGAGCGCGCGGGAGTACGCACGCCTGTCGCTGATGACTGTGGGACACACCTCTCCGCCTGGGGCAAGCGCTGCGCGTGCCTGGACAATCTCCGGCGCACGATAAGGCGCGCGGTTGATGACAAACGCATAGGGCTTGTTCTGAGCCCGCACCATTGCCATTGCACGGCCGGCCGCTGCGAGATCTGGCATGGTGGGTTGAACTGGAATCACCACATAGTCGGCACACGCAATCAGATCCACCACACCGGAGATCGCGTGAGGCGGGCAATCTAGGAACGCCATGGCATAGCCCTGCGCTCTGGCTGCGGCAAGAACTTCCTGGATGTTTGCTGGTGTTGCGCGCGCCACAGCGGGCCTCGCCTGATGTCTGCCTTGTGCCCATGTCGCGCTCGTCTCTTGTGGGTCGCAATCAATCAGGATGGTTTGCGTTTGTACGCTGGCGGCGACGGCGGCATGAATCGCCAGAGTGCTCTTGCCGCTGCCACCCTTCTGCGAAAAGAACGCGATGGTTTTCATGATGACGCCATTGAATGGTTTGGTGTCATCATATCATCGTGATGTGCCACCTTGATGAATTGTTATTTTGTTATCTTGTCATCACTCTTAGGGACTACCACGCGATGGGAAGACCAACCAGCGGTATCGCATGGAAACCTCACACGATGGGCGGGGAGATCTATTGCCTGGATCACTTGCACCCGTGGCAATGGACAGTGACCATTCCATCCAAGCCTCCAAGCCCTGAGCATCGGCTTTTGCTTGCGGTCTCTTTCAGCATGCACTGCTTCACACGCCAGGCGGCACCGGAAGAGGTCGTCCCAGACGATAGGTGGTATGCGGATAGCCGGGAGCGACGGGTTTTCGATCCCCAGCGTTGGGCGCTGTCCAAGCGGCTGCCAGAGATCATCGCCACTCTGGAATCCAGGCGCTGCCTGCATTCAGGGCGTGAGGAGTTCCTGACGGTCGAGGTGATCGAGGAGGGACGGCGCTTTGACTACGTGGTGTTCTTCACAGTCACGAAATCCGGCAAAGGAAAGGGCTCCGACCTGAACCTGTTCATCAACAGCGCACACGAACGCACCGATGCCATTCGGTACAAGAAGCCGGTTCGGCTTCACTTCATCTTGCTGAACCGCTATCTTGGCAAGCCATTGCGCGTGCCGCCCTGAAAAGACAATGCCCAGCACGGAGCTGGGCATTGTGAATCCGGAGCCTCTTGGTGATTCCACTCTAGGGTGCGAACCTCTTGCGAGGCGGGCGGGCGCTTACACCGGTCAGCGCGACCTTTCAAGGAATTATAGACTTCACCGAGAAACGATGCCCACTTACGCCGAACTTCAAGCCCAGATTGCCCAGCTCACCGCCCAGGCGGAGGCCGCCCGCAAGGCCGAAAAGGCCCAGGCGATTGCCGAGATCAAACAGAAGATGGCCGACTACGGCATCACCCCGGATGATCTTGGCAGCAAGCGCATGCATCCCAGCAAAGGCGCCCCAGTCCCCATCAAATACCGCCACCCGGCCACTGGCCAGACCTGGACGGGGCGGGGAAAGCATCCGCGCTGGCTGGCAGCAGAGATCGCCGCAGGCAAGGACATCACGGCCTTTGCGATTGCGTGAGCCGCGTCATTCATCCAAATGTCTTGTTTTGCCCCCTGTGAAGCAAGGCGCTTCCCTCTGTGGCGGCAACCAGGCGGCGCGGCGAAGTAGACAGTTTGGCGCAAAAGGTCTTGTTCCTCCTGAACACCCATGCCACCCGCGCACACCCCTGACGCGCGCCGCCTGAGCAAGGCGGCCACGGTCATCCTGCAAGCAATTGCGCAGACGCGCCACGCGCTGACCTTGGACAGCCTGCAAGCGACGCTGCGCCG
>JBMFGX010000081.1:0-3685 GCA_049977105.1 Acidobacteriaceae bacterium
AAATCGCCGGTGAAATTCGCACCTTCATATTGACCGTAGCGGACTCATCAACGGTGTGGTTTTGCAGCGTGCGCCACAGGGTGTTCTGGATGACGCTGAGCTTTGCTCCCTTCTTCGCCGCCACGGCCTGGGTAAAGGGATGCTTGGCAATATCGCTGACCTTCGCGGTTGCTGACTTGCCACCCATCTCGTATAGCGCGGCAGCGGCAACCTCCCACCATTTCAAATGCGAGAAGTTGTCCGCGATGAACTGCTGGCGCCACTCATCACTGGATACATCGGAGGTGGCACGTTCGTAGTCACGCTTGAGCAGTTGCATCAATGCATACGTCTTGCCCGTGCCAGGAGGTCCATAGTAGATGACGTTTTTGCTCATGCCGCCTCCTTGAGCTGCCAGTTTCTGAGTTACCGCTGCCTGTTGTGTTGGCGATTCATCAGCATCTGAGCCGAACTTCCAGGCTGCAAGCGACAGACTCGGAAAATCGTGGACGGGGAAACGGTTGCTGGCAAATTCCCCCTCAAGTTGTTCAACCAGTTCAAGGTAACGCTCTGCACTGCAGGGTGCGCCTTGGCCAGGCTTCAGAATCTGGATGCCCAACTTGCTTTCGAGGTAATCGCGCGACTGACCATCCAGCGTCAGATAGTGCCAGGGCAATACCCAATAGAACCCTTGGCTCAGGTTCCAGGACGTGCCGCGAATTTGAATGGCAGCGTTGTATGCCTCGATGAATTCATTGCGGGTTGTGCCGTTCTCGTCGTCGGCCAGGTTGATCGCGGCCTCAAAGACGCGCCAGAGCTTTTCAATGTCATCGGGCTTGCGGCGGTACGCGTATGAGAAAAACCAGGAGTTCTGCGGATTGAGGATGGGAATGCCGTCAAACGACGTCGGCGGATCGTTGTCGATGCCGATCATCTTGGCCAACTGCCCGGCAATCGTCGTCCGGTTTTTGTTGGTGACCTTGCCACGATTGAAACCGCCCATCAGGGTGAATGGGCAAATATCATCCAGCTCAATACGGTTCTTGGCCGGGTTTTCGTCGTTGGTGAGGTAGGTCAACAGAGGCTGTGTCTCTGCCAGCGTTCGCAGGCCGTCAATCAGAGGAGCACGGTTGTGCCGGTACTCGAGCAGCTTGCGGGCAAAGGCTTCGTAGAACTCGGTCCATGCGAACTGGTTCGACGTCGACTGATCGCCGTAGCGGTCTTTCCAATACGGGGCATTGCGAAACCGGTCGATGTCCTGGGGCTGCCCCTTGAAGGTGAAGTCAATCAGCCCTTCGGTGCACCAGTCCGTAGATTCCACGCGCCAGACGGTCAGTCGGTTGGTGTAGAAACACCAGATGCGTGGAGGATCGACTTTTTCCCAGTCGACTTTGACGCGCTTACCATCTTGCATGTTCTCGGTGATGGCGCCGATGGCCTTGATCGCCATGACAGAAACAGGCTGCCCCTTGGCATCAAAGGGCAGGTTGTGCTTTTGGGTATAAGTAGACTTGATGGCGATGCGCTGGCCGGGGCGCATGGATTTGACCTGATCCAGATAGCGGTCGTCGTATCCGTTTTCCCAAATGCCATCAGCAAGGAATCGTGGTGTTTGATCATTGGTGCGGTCGTAGCTTGCACCGACGAACCAGTATGTCTCGGCCATCAAAGCTTCTCCTCGATCCAATCCCACCGCTTATCCTTGACCATCACGAATCGGCAGCGACCTTCCGACAGGTTGGCCCACAGGCCCCCGATCAAACGATCATCCTCAGCCCCGTTCCAGCGATCAGCGCCTTTGTACTCAACCGCCAAAATCACCCCGGGCTTGTCTGCACTGCCGGGCAACTGGAATAGAAAATCGGGATAGAAGCGGCCATCGGCCTTCTGCAGGAAGAACGAACTGCCTTCGCGCCGCACGAGGTTGCGTACCCAGAACTGGATGCGGCCCTGCTGCGCCCACATATCCAACTGGCAGGCGCATTCGAATTCTTCCTTGCTGTCGAAGTCGCCGATGCGCCCATAGAAGTGCTTGCGGAAATCGAAGTGCCCGAAGCGCCCGTCGTAGTCGCGGCTGGGCGCATAGGCCTGCGCATGAAACTCAAAGGCGTATTGATCCGTCACCGCCACCCGCATGGCCGCATCGTCACCGAACAACGCCTGCTGGAATGCCTTGCCGACCGCTTGCTTGCGCAGTTCACGAATGCGCGCCTCAATCAGATTGCGGATGAGGAACTTCTGCAGGTTGGCGCGTGCCAGCGTGAAGCCATCCCGGCGCAGCAAATCGGTGAGCCACGCCGCGACAAATGCCTGCTTGCTGGCATGGGTCAGCGACGGCTCGGGCAGGTTGCGGCACAGCCAGGTGGCCAGCCGCACCTCATCCCAGTTTTCCGGTTGATAGACGAGGCCCAGATCGCGCTGCAACTCGGGCAGGAAGCGCGACACCACGTGGCCACCCGCATCGATGTCGATCTCGCCGCCCTCCGATACCTTCAGCGCGGCACCCAAGGCCGTCAGGTCATCGGCCGTCGGTGCAGCATCGTAGGGTGAAAGGTCCCACGGATACTCCAGCACCTCCGGGTCATCAAACAGCGCCAGTTCGCCCTGCACACGCAAGGCCAACTGCGGCACCCGGAAACGCTCGCCCAATTCGGCAGGCGTCTGGAAAAATTCAATCGCCGTGGTGCGGCTGACTTCAGCGGCTTCCACAATCGCCGCTGCGGCACTTTCCGAGGTCACCGATGCCTTGAGCACTTTCGCCTCATCTTCCGTGAGCGGCGCGCGGATCGTCAGCGTGTTGAGCTTGCCGTCCCAGCTCACCTTGTCACGCACCGGCTTCGGCACGCTCGAAAAAATGGGCTTTTCGGCCAAGGTGATCGTGACTGGTTGAAATACCACTCGCCCGGCGTGTCCCGCCAGATCCAGCCGCGCCTGCTCGGCCTTGGCGGCGGTGACGAACTCCGTCACCTCGCGCCGTTCGAAGCCCGCGCCTTCCACCAGGCGGTCGCGCAATGCCGCAGCGGTCTCGGCGAAGCTTCTGGACACCACGAAGGCGTAGGACTGGTTCAATGCCGCTGCCTGCCGGTGCGCGGCATCGGGCTGACGCAATATGCGGCCGAGCAACTGCTCCACCGCCGTGGCCGATTTGAGTTCGGCCATGCTCACCAGAATGTAGGCGAACGGGCAGTCCCAGCCCTCGGCCAACGCTTTCTGGGTGATGACGAACTTCACCGGGCAGGCCGGATCGGACAGCCCCAGCTTGTATTCGGCGTCGATTCTCTCCAGCCCCTTTTCCTCGCCGGTGGCCACCACGATTTCGCTGGCGGGGATGCCGTGGTTGGTGATCAGTTCGTTTTTTACCTTTTCGATGTCCAGCGTTTCCACCCCCGCGCGCCGTGGCTCCGCCTGAATCAACACCAGCGGGCGAAGATAGGGCGCACCGGCCCGGCGCTCTTCATCGGCCAGCTTGTGCAGGGCATCGCGACGACCAATGGCATCGGCCAGACACTGCTGCCAGTTCGGTTCCGTTTCCAGCACTACCGGCAGCTTGATCATTTCCTCCGCCTTCAGCTCGGCGGCGGATACGCTGTGCAAAACGTTGCTGGGCGTGCGTTCGAGATCGGGTGTCGCGGTCAGCTCCATCACCCCGCTGGGGCGAAAGCGCGCCAGCATGTCGAAGGCCAGTTCGGTGCGGCTGTTGTGCGCC
>JBMFGX010000082.1:0-3624 GCA_049977105.1 Acidobacteriaceae bacterium
GTCCATCCGGGGTGGCGCGACCCTCTCACGGCTACTACGTGCAGGGTCAGTACACCTACAAGAAGTGGACCATGGGCGTGAGCGACGGCATGAGCGCGCTGCTTCCGGCGAACGCGGAGGACACCGTGAGCGGACTTGTGAGGGACAACGCCTTGTGGATCGGCCAGTTGCGCTACAGTCTGGGAAGCTGGGCCAGTGCTGTCGCCGAGTATGATCACAACGAATCTGAGTCGTCGACGGTTCTGACAGCACCGAAATCCCTGTCGAATACGAATGTCGCCACATCGGATGCCGTTGCGTTCGGCGTTATCGCTTGGTTCTAACGCAGATCCACTGTTGAGGAGGTGCTGTCGGAGAACGAGGCTGGTTCCGCGCGGAGGTGAAGCAGTATCCGCGCGGAGTTCGGTCTTATGATTGCCCTCGAACTCCTGCCTGGACTTCAGCGTCGGGTGGGTCTGTTTTTTCCAAAACGATGGCGGCGGATGGCGGATCATGGCCATCTGCCGTCGTTGTTTTATTTTTACGGAGTGTTCCGATTCATCGGGGAGATTGCTGAGCGTGGAGGCGAGGGAATACTGTTCCGTGGGTGGAAAGCCGACGGAATTGGGAATGAGTTGCCTTTGAAGGTGTCTGCCAAATTCGGTGGCCATGGCCGGAGTTGGTAAGAAGTCTCTGTCCTTTTGGCCGGAGGTGCAGAGGCGTGCGTTGGGCTGACAGGGCAGAGACTGGATCGAGTTCGGTTGGGGATCAGAGAGTCTTTTGCTGGCGGTGATGGGTGGATGACGGCGGGTGAGGGTGGGGAAAGATACGCGGCAGCCGGGAGCCATCTTGACCGCTGTTTTCAATCGGCTTACGGTCGATAGTAGGTGATAGTGCGGAAGGCTCGCCGGATTGGTCTTGGGTATTCTGATGGTTGAGGCTATGACCCTGTGATTCGAGTCCCAGGGTGGTCGGGGATCCTTGGATAACGTAATGAGCGACGACGAAGGTGGTTGCCATCTTGCGGGCGAAAGAAGATCAGGCGCTCGTCTGCCAGAAGTTCATTAGGAGTGAGGATGTTGATGGAAAGCGTGACAGCGTGAGGATAAAGACAGTCATCATCGGTGGTGGAATCTCTGGCCTCGCGGCAGCGTACTTTCTGAAGAAACTTGAGGGGAGGGATGCCGACTACCTTCTGCTGGAGGTCTCTGGCCGTCTGGGGGGCAAGATTATTACCTACGCGGGAGATGGGCCTTTGGAGGGGTTTTTAGTGGAGGGGGGACCGGACTCTTTTCTGACCCAGAAACGGGTTACGCTGGATCTCTGTCGCGAGCTTGGTCTGGGCGATCAACTGATCGGATCCAATCGGATGGCTACCCCTTCCACCTACGTTCTGAGCAAAGGCAAGTTGCATCCCATGCCCGAAGGCATGATGCTGATGGCGCCAACCATGATTCTTCCTGTCCTACGCTCCCGGCTTATCTCCTGGCCGGGGAAGCTGCGCATGGGGCTTGAGGTCTTTGTGGGCAGGAACACCACGGATCCGGATGAGAGCCTGGGAAGTTTTGTTCGCCGCCGCCTGGGCTCTGAGACGCTGGAGAAGATTGCTGGACCACTCATGGCGGGCATTCACTCCGGGGATCCTGACAAACTGAGCCTACGCAGCACCTTCCCTATGTTTGTGGAGCTGGAGGCGAAGTATCGCAGCCTGTTGCTGGGCATGATCAAGCGAAAGAAGAGCCGGCGTGCGGCTGAAAGCGGGGCCTCGGAGTCAAGAGTTGCTTCTGCGGAACACTCCTCCATGTTCACTACGCTCAGCGGCGGGGTTCAGCAGTTAACTGATGCGATCGCCGCCCGGCTTGATTCGGAGCGGGTGCGGGTGAACTGCCCGGTGCGGTCGCTGGGATGGGAAACTGATTCCACAGAAGGGGGGTGTTACCGCGTGATTCTGGGTGACGGCTCCGTGGTGTTGGCAAAGAACGTGGTCTTTGCCACGCCCGCCTATGTGACCGCGGAGATCGTGGAGCGGCTCGATCCGGCGCTTGCCGATCACCTGCGCAAGATCCGCTATGTTTCGACGGCCACCGTCTCGCTGGCCTTTCGCCGGAGTGAGATCGCGTGTTCGCTGCCTGGATTCGGCTTTATCGTTCCCAAGTCGGAGGGACGCCGGATCAATGCCTGCTCGTGGTCGTCGACCAAGTTTGATCATCGTGCCCCGGAGGACTCTGTGCTTCTGCGTGTTTTCATTGGCGGCGCCTTTGCTGAGGATCTGGCAGAGCAGGACGAGGATGTTCTGATTCAGATTGCGCGCCAGGAACTGGACCGGAGCTTGGGAATCACTGCAACCCCTATCCTTGCTCGCGCCTATCGGTGGAAGAAGGCCGTTCCCCAATATAACGTGGGACACAGCGTGCTGATCCAGGAGATTGAGCGTGGAGTGGCGAGTCATGCTGGTCTGCACCTGGTGGGTGCGGCCTATCACGGCTCCGGCATACCGGAATGCATTCAAAGCGGAGCGCTGACCGCGGCAAAGATTTATCCGCATGAGCCGGCTCTGCACCGGGTAGAAGCTGCCAGCGAGTCGAACTCGATCTCCAGACCGGAGCCGGTGGTCGCAACCTGCAAATCTTAGCCGGTTTTAGCGGCTTGCAGATTTTTCGGAAGCCGAAAAAGGCCGCAGAGCGGGTCTGGCCACGCGGGTAAAAGGGCGTGAGCGCTGCGTCCTTCCTCTGGTCGGTATCAGAGAACGAAGGCCGCTTACTCGCCAACGGCGATCTGTTGAAGGGCGAGGTTACGCGCCCTATGGCATCCGCCCTTTCATGTCGGTGGAACGTCGCGAGTGGGGCAATCGGGAAGGCGACAGACTCCCTGAAGCGCCGGGGACTCGAATACGGCCAAAGTGGACACTTCTCCTCGCTCTACGCCTTGGCTGTTTTGTGGAGCTGGGTCTATGTTGCCGAAATCTGGAAATCGACCCAAGCCCTATCCGAACCTCAGCGAGACGACTTCGAGCAGCGGTGCCAACAATCAATAGACAAATATCTTGACCGATGGATATTTGGTTCACAATGGGCTGGGGTGTGGTCAAGCTCCTCGACAACATCAGTCGAGGCCTACTCGCGTAGGCTCGCCGAGCTACTAAAAGAGTTACGAACCTGCCACGACCTCACACAAGCACACAATGCCTGGGACGAGCGCTTCAAAGCAATGGTAGACGAACTGATCCCAAATGCATCCTCCTACATCAACGGTATCTCCGCGACGAGCCGCGAGCGGGTCGGAATCTACCGCACAATATTGTGGATCTGGCACCGTCTGGAAGCCGATAGGTGGGCGAAATCCAGCGTCCAACTTAGGGTAGGCAAGCGAAAGGTCGCATTAGAGGTCGACCACCTCGTCTCCTTCTTGCGTATTCCGGTCGATGTGGGCCGCAATTTTTGTTTCACCGTAATCGTGGCCCAGATGGCGGAATCGCGGCCCACGTCGAATGGAACGATGGCTCAGAAGCACCGTAACGGTGAAGTGGGCCAGGGCCGGAGCGGGGGGCGTTGGTAATCCCAGACAGATGTTTTCCTGAAGTCAAAGGAGAACATTTTGCCAGAAAAGAGATTACCCATGCGACACACGCGAGAAATCCTACGCCTC
>JBMFGX010000083.1:0-3553 GCA_049977105.1 Acidobacteriaceae bacterium
AGCGCCGCCCTCTCCCCCTCTGAAACTGTTCAAAATTGGACGCTGATACCTGTTCAAATTTCGACGCTGATTGACACATATCCGCCAACTTTCCGCCCCCAATCTTATGTCCCACTCTATTTCGGAGAGGCGACAACTACCCTGACACCGGGGGCCCATTGTAGTATAAGCTAATTGACATAGCACAAGGAACTGATAGATGCGCAAAGGGATTATCCTGGCTGGCGGTTCGGGTACGCGCCTGTATCCGCTAACCAAGGTGCTGAGCAAGCAGCTCATGCCCATCTACGACAAACCCTTGGTCTATTACCCTCTAAGCACCCTGATGCTGGCGGGGATTCGGGAGTTTCTGCTCATCTCCACGCCGGCGGATCTGCCTCACTTTCAACGTCTGTTGGGAGATGGCTCGGATTGGGGGTTACGGTTGCAGTATGCCGAGCAGCCGCGACCCGAAGGCTTGGCCCAGGCCCTGATCATTGCCGAGGAATTTCTGGCAGGCACTCCTTCTGCCTTGATTCTTGGAGATAATCTCTTCTACGGCCACGATCTCAGCAAGGGCCTGCAGCGCGTCAACCAACAAGATGCCGGCGCCACCATCTTTGCCTATCATGTGGCCAACCCCCGCGCCTACGGGGTGGTGGAGTTCGATGCCGCGGGTAAGGCGATCTCCCTCGAGGAAAAACCGGCCCATCCGCGTTCGCAGTATGCCGTCACCGGTCTCTACTTCTACGACGCCCAGGCCAGTCGGCTGGCGCGGGAGATTCGGCCCTCGGCGCGGGGTGAGCTGGAGATTACCGATCTTAATGCCCGCTATTTGGCAGCCGGACAACTGCAGGTAGAAATCCTCAATCGTGGCACGGCCTGGCTCGACACCGGTACCCATCACGACCTGCTCAATGCCGGCGAATTCATCCGCACTCTCGAGCAGCGCCAAGGCCTCAAGGTTTCCTGCCCGGAGGAAATCGCTTGGCGCATGGGCTACATTAATGCCGCACAATTGGTGCGCTTAGCCGAGCCATTGCGCAAAAGCGGCTATGGGGAATACCTGCTGCGCTGTCTGGAACAGGAGGGGGTGTGATGGAACTCGAACGTTTAGCGATTCCCGAGGTTTGCCTGCTGCGCCCGCGGGTTTTTGGCGACGAGCGTGGCTTTTTCCTGGAAAGCTGGAATCGCCGCACCTTTGCGAGTATGGGATTGGATCTCGATTTTGTGCAGGACAACCACAGCCGCTCCCAGCAGGGGGTGCTGCGCGGCTTGCACTATCAACTGCAGCAGCCCCAGGGCAAGTTGGTGCGGGTGGGCGAAGGCGAGGTCTTTGATGTAGCGGTAGATTTGCGCCGCAGTTCGCCAACCTTTGGCCGCTGGGTGGGGGCTACCCTCTCCGCCAGCAACCACCAGATGCTCTGGGTGCCGCCGGGCTTTGCCCATGGGTTTTATGTGCTGAGCGCCAACGCCCAGTTTCTCTATAAGACCACCGATTACTATCTGCCCTCGGCGGAGCGGTGCCTGCTGTGGAATGATCCCGAGCTGGGCATTGATTGGCCGATCCCCGCCGGTGCATCGCCCTTGCTGGCGAGCAAGGATGCTGCTGGTTTGCCCCTCTCGGCCTGCGATCTCTTTCCCTGAGGATGCCGATGACCAACACCGTCTGTCTGTTTGGCGCCAGCGGCCAGCTTGGGCAAGAACTGCAGCGCCGGGTTCCTGCCGGTTTCGAGCTGCAGTCCATCGATCGGCGGCAGGTGGATCTCGCGCGGCCAGAGCAAATTCACGCCTTGCTTGATCGTTTGCAGCCGCAGATCCTTCTCAACGCAGCCGCCTACACCGCCGTCGATCGTGCCGAATCAGAGGCCGAGATGGCCTACGCCGTTAATGCCGAGGCGCCGGGGATTCTCGCCGAATGGGCGGTGGCACAGGGAGCGCGGCTGCTGCATGTATCGACAGATTTCGTCTTTGCCGGCGAGCAGGGAAGGCCCTATCGTCCCGAAGATCCCATTGCACCCCTGGGCGTCTATGGGGCGAGTAAGGCTGCCGGAGAAGCAAAGATTCGTGCCCAACTCGGTGAGCAAGCCCTCATTCTGCGTACGGCCTGGGTCTATAGCCAGTTTGGCAACAACTTCGTCAAGACCATGCTGCGCCTGATGGCGGAGCGGGAGGACTTGTCGGTAGTTGGCGATCAGATCGGTACGCCGACCTGGGCCGGGGGGCTGGCCGCAGCCCTGTGGAAAGCGGTGGAGCGACCGGATTTTGTTGGCACCCAGCATTGGACCGATGCCGGGGTTGCCTCCTGGTACGACTTTGCCGTGGCTATCCAAGAAGAGGCTCTGCAGCTCGGCCTGCTGAAGCGGGCGATCCCCATCCAGATGATCCCGGCCATCGCCTATCCGACCCCGGCGCAGCGCCCTGCCTGTGCTGTCCTCGACAAAAGCGGCAGCTACGCGGCCCTTGGCAGCGCCCCGCATTGGCGGGTGCCGCTGCGACAGATGTTGCACGAAGTTGCAGAAGGAAAAAAACCATGACCGAGCCCTTGTCCATCGCCGATATGCGCCTGCTGGTAACCGGGGGTGCGGGCTTCATCGGCGCCAATTTTTGCCACCACTGGAAGCAGCGCCATCCGCAGAGCACCCTCGTCGTTCTCGATGCCCTCACCTATGCCGGCAACCGCGCCAGCCTGCAACCCCTCGAGGGACAGGAGGGATTTCTCTTCGTCACCGGCAACATCAACGATTACGCCCTGGTCGAAAGGCTGCTTGCGGAGCATCAGCTCAACACCATCGTTCATTTTGCTGCCGAAAGTCATGTCGATCGCTCCATTCACGACCCCGATGCCTTTCTGCGCACCAACATCCTCGGTACCCACACCCTCTTGCAAGCCGCGCGCAAGCAGTGGCTTGATGGACCAGGCGGCAGGATTCCGCACCGCTTCCATCACATCTCCACCGATGAGGTCTACGGCTCCCTCGGACCCCAGGATCCCGCCTTTCGCGAAAACACCCCCTACGCACCCAACTCCCCCTATGCGGCGAGCAAGGCCGCCTCGGATCATCTGGTACGGGCCTATCAGCACACCTACGGTCTTTGTACCACCACCAGCAACTGCTCCAACAACTACGGGCCCTACCATTTTCCGGAAAAGCTG
Source organism: Acidobacteriaceae bacterium (assembly GCA_049977105.1). Classification (GTDB taxonomy): domain Bacteria; phylum Acidobacteriota; class Terriglobia; order Terriglobales; family Acidobacteriaceae; genus Granulicella. Next base: position 3,137 of record JBMFGX010000083.1, read on the forward strand.
ATTCCCCTGGTCATCCTCAACATCCTGCACGGCCGCCCCTTGCCCATCTACGGCGACGGGCAGCAGATCCGCGACTGGCTTTTCGTGGAAGACCATTGTCAGGGCATCGCACTCATCCTCGAAAAGGGACGAGAGGGGGAGAGCTATAACATCGGCGGCCATAACGAGTGGACCAACCTTGATATCGTTCGTTTGATTTGCCGCCTGCTCGACCAAGCCTTCGCCGGAGATGCAGAACTGCGGCAGCGCTTTCCGCAGATGCCTGCCTGCCACGGACAGCCCGCCGAAAGTCTGATCAGGTATGTCAAAGACCGGCCAGGACATGACCGCCGCTACGCCATCGACGCTCAGAAGATTGGCACGGAATTAGGCTACCAGCCGCAGCATCGCTTTGAAGACGGCATCCGCAAGACCATC
>JBMFGX010000084.1:0-3548 GCA_049977105.1 Acidobacteriaceae bacterium
CCAATTGGCACTTCATTGTTTGGCCCGTCGGTCAGATAGATAATCTTTGACGGAACCTGCGTCGAAAGCCCGAGCAAGTTTGACGCCCATGCTCCATCCGGCACGATCTTCCAGCGTTGCCGCCGCGCAATCGCGCGCGCGGCTTCGTCGATGTCGGGGCTGAGCATCCCACCAAGGGCGGGATTTATGCGCGGCCTGTCATATAGACCCCGGCGGATGCGGCGCACCGTGCCTTTGCGGGCCAGTTCCGCCAGCGTCACGTCGATCGTCGTCCGGCTTGCGATGTCAAGGAAGTCCTTTGCCGAGAACGCCTTCCCTTCGCCGAGTCGGTCTATGCGGTTAACTATCTGATCCCGCATGGTTTCCATACGCTTATCCCGCGTCCGCATTAAGAAAAAATATACTTCTTTTTCTTAATTATGCCAAGGCCATTTTTGACCCTGGACCAAGCCAAGCACTTCCTTCAGGAATTTCATGCCTAGCCCACGCCAGGCATACACCGTCGTGCTATCTCCTTGAACCAGCGAACCGCTGCATTGTTGGCACACCTCGCGCACGCTGGCCGACATATGACATCGCGAAACCTCTGATCGGATGACACGCGCTGGCTGATGCCGGATCAGCCATACCGGCGATTCCGACATCCATAAACTTCAGTGGTTTTCCGCATCGGGACGCGATGATGGCCGCCAATGTTGTTACGTGCTGTTCTTCGGCGGCTTGAGCGACGGAGACCGCCTGGTTTTGGAGCGATGGTGCGCCTTTTTCAATGCCATAGGCCCGGCAGTTTCTGCGTGAGGTCGCCGCAGGCGCCGCACGGCGGCCGGAGCGAATGCGGAGGACCTTGGCGGGTTCCGACCGCCTCTGCCATAAGGCCGCCTGAAGCGGAGGCACGTGAACGAAGAAGAGATCCAGGAACCCTTCCGCATGGCTTTCAGGGAGGGGCGTTGGGGGGAAGGAACGGATGTGCGACTTGAGGTCGTTTGAATGATTGTTCAACACGAAAGGAGTGAGCTGAACCTGCGGTTCCGTCCGCAGTAGCCTATCGACATCGGCGTAGCTGGTAACGGCTGGGTCGAAAGCTGTCGAGACAACGTACCTCTGTCCTTGGGCAAAGAAGAATGCCGTGAGGCGTTCTCTGCCACTGCCAGCGTCAAGGCGGTGGGAGGGCCAGGCTGAGTGATATGTCCAACAAATGTGAACCGCCGAAGGCGCCGTCACTTCCGAAGAGCCAAAGACGCTGACAGGCTCTGGCCAAAAGGCATGCAGCCGGATGCTCCACGGTCTGTTTGGGGCACACGGACATAAAGGCTGCCGGTGTAGAGGCGGGGACTACGTCACTCGTGTCATTCAAACGGAACAAAGTAAGCCCGATGCCCCGCCTCTTCGGAGGCAGGTGTTGCCGCGAGGCGCGCTGTTAGGGCAGCGGGTAAAGGATGCTGGAAAAAGCGAATGCCACTCTGTAATGGAGCGGATAGGAGTTGTGACATTACTCCACTGCGAAAGCAGGCAGACTTCCAGTTGGTCGTGGTTGACGAGAGAACTTACAGAATCTTCGCGGGAGGAAATTGCAAATGAACGTGGAGCAATCTATGTGTGCAGCCTCCGGCCCGGAGGCGCAATGGGAACGGATCGACTGGTCCCAGTGTGAACTCAAGGTCAGGAGACTACAAGAGCGTATCGTCAAGGCAACACAGGAAGGCCGTCATGGCAAGGTGAAAGCCCTGCAATGGCTGCTGACCCACTCGTTCTACGGTCGAGCGTTGGCCGTGAAGCGGGTGACACACAATCAGGGCAAAAACACGCCGGGAGTGGACGGAGCGATCTGGAGCACACCGGCGTCCAGATACAAGGCCATCGACACACTGCGACGGCGCGGGTATCAACCGCAACCGCTGCGGCGCGTCTATATCCCGAAAGCCAACGGAAAGCTGAGACCGCTCGGCATCCCTACGATGAAGGATCGTGCCATGCAAGCTCTATACTTGCTGGCGCTTCTTCCAATCGCAGAGACTACCGCCGATCCCAACTCCTATGGTTTTCGACCGAAACGCTCCACTGCCGACGCCATCGAGCAGTGCTTCGGGGTACTGGCTCGCAAGGTCGGCCCTCAGTGGGTACTTGAAGGCGATATCCGTGGCTGTTTTGACAACATCAGTCACGCATGGATGCTCACTCATATCCCCACCGACAAAGAGGTGCTGAGGAAATGGTTGAAGGCGGGCTTCATGGAAAATCGAATGCTGTTTCCCACGGAGGCAGGTACACCGCAGGGCGGAATCATCTCGCCCACGCTGGCGAACCTGACGCTGGATGGGTTGGAGCGACTGCTCAAGGAGACCTTCCGCAGGAAGAAAATCCGAGGGCGGTCCTACTGGCCGAAGGTAAACTTCGTGCGCTATGCCGATGACTTCATCATTACCGGCCGCTCGAAAGAGCAACTGGAGAATGAGGTCAAGCCCCTGGTCGAACAGTTCATGTCCGAACGGGGCTTGCAGCTCTCACCGGAGAAAACCTGCATCACGCATATCGAACAGGGCTTCGACTTCCTGGGGCAGAACCTGCGTAAGTACGGCGGCAAGCTCCTGATTACACCTTCCAAGAAGAACATGCACGCCTTCCTGGAGAAAGTGCGTGGTGAAATTCGCTCGAATGGCACCGCGAAACAGGAGAATCTGATCAGGCTGCTCAACCCGATCATCCGTGGTTGGGCATACTATCACCGCCATACCGTGGCAGACTCGGCGTATCGGAAAGTGAGAATGGCACTCTGGTACTCGCTCTGGCGATGGGCAAAGCGGAGACATCCGAACAAGTCTTCTGGCTGGATACTACATCGGTACTGGGACTGTTTCGGGCAAAGCAAGTGGTACTTTACTGCACTGGCTGGTTCTCACGCGCAACGGTCGCGTCCGTATGTCGTTCGGTTGGTTGACCCCACCGATATCGCCATCCGGCGCTACGTGAAGGTGAAGTCGGACGCCAACCCGTTCGACCCACTGTGGCGTGGCTACTTCGAGTCTCGAAAGAGATTTAGGGGAGCCCACCCCCGTCGCTGACTCCTTGGGTGATGTGTTCTACCGGCTCCGTTCACGCGGGGCTTACACACGGCTTGAGCCGGATGACGGGAAACTGTCATGTCCGGTTCTTAGGGGAGGGAGCGGCAGCAATGCCGTTCCCTTACCCGACCCCGCTGGGATGGGTCGCACAAGACGGCAAGGCCGGCTGGAGCGAGGGAAGGTGCTCCTTCCCCACACAATTGGACGGTCGGTTCTTGCCCCAGTCGGTCTACCCGAGGGCGTGAAGTGAAAAGGAAAGATACAACTTGCAATAGAGTCGGCTGCCCTGCCATGGACGAAGTCAGTAGAGCGTTGGAGATGCTAGCATAAGTTTGCTTGCATTTGTAAATGGTTAAACGACTCGCAAGCGAACGTCGAATTGTTTAAGAGAGGAACTGATGAAGTCTGACACGATATCCGTAGAGCAGCTTTTTCAGAACCGTCGTCAATACTGTGTTCCGTTTTATCAGCGCGCCTATGTGTGGACCC
>JBMFGX010000085.1:0-3547 GCA_049977105.1 Acidobacteriaceae bacterium
GGCCCTTCGGCCGCTCAACTCCACATTACTGACCACTTCACATTAGTCGATAAATGTTCAGCTGAACATTTATCGACGAGCTTGGCTATGTACCGCTGTCGAAGACTGGCGCCGAATTGCTGTTCGAGACCATCAGCCAGCGCTATGAGCGAGCTTCCACGCTGATCACCAGCAACTTGTAATGCGCCGCGGCGCATTACTTGTTTAATGCTGAGAGTATTGTTATGCGGGGCTCCCGTTGCCGAGAGCCCGCTTTTGCTCTATGTTTCGGCTCTTTGTCGGCGCATAAAAGAAGGGGTTGTCAACGAGGCGATCAACTTGTCGCTGGCGTGGAATCGGCCCGACCGGAGATGGGGTGGCGTAGCCGCCTCAAGCGCCTCAAGCTTGACCGAGGGATCCGCGCGCGTATAGATCTCTGTAGTTTGCAGGTTAGCGTGTCCGAGCCAGAGTGAGACCTTGCGCAGATCCTTAGTCGCTTCCAAAATGCTGAGGGCGCAACTGTGCCTTAGCACGTGAGGAGATACGCGCTTGCAGAGGATGGATGGACAGTTTCTGCCAGCGACCGCAACATGTTTTTTCAGGATGTATTCGAAGCCTGATCGTGTCATGGCTGTGCGGCGCGCGTTCAAGAATAGCTCAGGGACCAGAACTGCTTCGCGAAGCGCCAGCCATGCGCGCAGGGTTACAGTGGTTTGCTTCCACAAGGGCAGGCAACGTTCTCTCCGTCCCTTGCCGTGGACCACAAGGCTGGCTTGTGGGTGCAAGGAGACATCTTTGAGTTGGAGGCCGGTCAGTTCAGAAACGCGCAGTCCGGCAGCGAAGCATAGATGCAGCATGGCGCGATCGCGAATGCCGGCCCAGTCTACAGGGTTGGGGGCGTCCAGCAGTGCTTGGACTTCTTTGGTGGACAAGTGCCGCACCAAACGTGATTCTGTCCTCTTCATGGGAATGGCAAGGATACGCCGAATCTGATCCAGCGCTGCCGGAACCCGGAATTCCATGAAATGCATGAAGGATTTGATTGCCGCCAGGCGAACATTTCGAGAGCTTGGTCGATTCGAACGGGCGGTTTCCAGGCCGTTGAGGAAGTCTACGACCAAGGATGCGTCGATTTGTTCGAGAGCTATGCGCGATGGTACGACCTTCAATCGCTTGCTTGCATAATCCAGCAGCAGCTTGAAAGCGTAGGCGTAGGAATCGCTGGTATGGACACTCACCCGTTGCTCCTGGGCAAGACGCTGTTGAAAGAAGGCAGTGAGATGCGGAGCCAGCACTGTCATAGCGCACCTCCGCCGAAATGCTGTTCGCAGCGTTCGGCAATGCTGCGCATCAGTTCCGGCACCGCTTCCTGGTACCAGTACGTGAGCGCCGCATTGCTGTGGCCCATATACGTAGACAGCATGAGCATGTGCTTGGTGATGTGGTCTCTTCCATCGGGACAAGTCAATAAGGATCTGACCGCAAAAGTGTGGCGCAAGCAGTGCGGCGTCGGCCGACGCTGCCTTCCTCCAACGGGCAAGCCCATTTTGGCAACCACGGTGCGAAAGGCTGCGTCCGCGTCTGCAATCAAGAGCGGCTTGCGGCGTATCGATATGAATACGTGATCGTCAAAAGGCGCGTATGGCCGGCGCAGTTCGAGGTAGCGTTCGAGTGCGGCTTGAGCAGTTTTGTGCAGCGGGACCAAACGGTTCTTGCGGAACTTGGAAGCGCGGATCACCAAGCCGTCGGCGGTGATGTCGTCGTATCTGAGCCGGATCGCCTCGGAGACGCGAAGGCCTGTACAGGCAAGCAGGCCGAACAGTGTGGCGTAGGTCTGGCGACGCAAAGTGCGATAACCTGACTGGCCCGCCAGTTGGAGGATGCGGATGATCTGTTCATCGGAAAGAATGTAGGGAGTCGGACGTAGAAAGTGCTCGCTGCCGAAGATCCGTGGCGGGATTTCGTGCCGCGGATCTTCCGCCTTCAGATACCGAGCGAAGCGCGCAACGTCTCCCAGTCTGCGAGCCCGCTGAACTAAAGACGGCACTTGCTCTGCCCACTCAATCACGGCTTGCGCGCAGATGTGCTGGTAACCTCTCCGGTCGGAATATGCGGCGAAACTTCTGAGATGGAGGGCCACCTCTTTGAGAGAGAAGCCTGCCGATCGGCGCAACGTCAGATAGCACTGAACAGAATCGCTTAGCATAGTGGCACCTCCGGCCAAGGCTGAGCAATCTGTTTCAATGCCGTGACATCCACCTTCGCGTAAATCTGCGTCGTTTCAATGCTGCCGTGCCGAAGCAGGGTGGAGATATCCTGCAAAGACGCTCCATTCCGCAACATCGAGCTGGCTAAAGAATGGCGCAGCAGATGGGCCGCTCCTCGGCCCGGGCGGATGATCCCGGCACGCCTTATGGCGCGGTCGACGAGCACGGAGACGGCGCAGTGGGAGGCCAAAGCGCGGAATGGAGCCCGGCTCCGCACAAACACAGCATCGCTGGTCGTTTTGGGCCGCCCGTTTTGCAGGTACGAAACAATCGCACGGCCCACCTCTTTGCTTAGCGGCAATCGTGCTTCCCGACGATTCTTTCCGCTGACATGAATCCACCCGTTTTGCCAGTCGATGTCCTGTAATCGCAGATGCACAATATCGCCTGCCCGGAGTCCGAGCCTGGCAAGCAGAAGAAGAATGGCCCGGTCACGCTTGCCAACTGCAGCAGATCGATTGCAGGAATCAATCAGGCGCTCCACATCCTCTTCCGCCAGATATCGTGGGAGAGAGGCCAATCTCCAACAGGCAACGGTGGGAACGGCTCCCAAGAGGTCCACTCTGCAGAAGTCCTTGGCGGCCAAAAATCGTACAAACATCCGAAGCGCCGTCGTGCAGTGTTTTACCGCCGCCCGACTGAGACCGCGGCACTCGTCAACAACGAACTGCCGTAATCGAAACGCGTCGAGTTGACTTGGATCTTCTCCTACATATCGAAGCAAGTTCAGGATCGGCCTTCGGTAATTATTCAAACCCTGCTTGGTGGTTCCCCGTTGTGCGGTCATCCACTCACAGAATTTGTTCCACAGTTCCGGTTCAGAAACGATCCGTCCAGCACTTGAGCTGCCTTGATCGACGCCTTGTACATGCCTCAGAAACAGCTGCACCCCGGCCAGGATCTCTCGGCGATTAAAACAGGAAAAACGGCCACATCGGCAGCGGGAGAGATGCTGCCTGAAACGCTGAAGTGCAGAGCCATCGATATCGAGCAAGGAAACATGACGATGACTAGCCCAACAAATCAAATGCTCCGCCGAGCGGATGTGCTGACGGGCAGTTATCTGGGAATAGCCACTCTGAAACAAATGGCTCCCGAAGCCCTCAAGCCACGATCCGCATGGACCATGTCGCAGTGTGTGGACGCGTAATGGCGATTTGAAGTACTCAGACAACATAGCGAACTCCTTTCCGAATCGGATGGGGGAGAACGCCATTTTTATGCTGACAGCTGTGGCCGCGCAACTATCAGAATCCGCCGAGAAAGACCACGCTCTTCTCGATACTGAGGCTCAACTCTAC
>JBMFGX010000086.1:0-3462 GCA_049977105.1 Acidobacteriaceae bacterium
AGTAACTGGAAACTGAATTTCGGCCTATCTTCCTAGAAATCAGAAGAATACTGCCCGAAGGGCCGAGGAACTTCGGTCTAACCGCAGCCGGGCCTGAACCGCAGCCAAGCCGCTCCCAGTCGGCTCATCTCTTCCCATCCCCCGCCCGCCGGCGCTGCCGGAGATCCCTGCCCCACCCCGCCCGGCAGCTCCGGTTCCAGCCGCGGCCCATTGGTTATTTTTGCTCCTGGCTAAACGATCTCTTCGATCTGCCGATAGGTAGATCATGTCTGACCTCCATCGGAGACCCAATCCATCTCCGACCGTAAACCTTCCCCCTCAGGAGATGAATCCGCAGTCACCCTCACCAGCGCTCTGGCTGGATGGAGCCAGCGCCGTCATCACCCAGTTGCGCGGCCAGATCCGCCGCGTCGCTCCCTACTTCCGAACAGCCTTGCTCACCGGCGAGCGCGGTTGTGGAGAAGAAGCTGCGGCCCGCCTCCTGCACCAGTTCTCTCCCCTCAAAGATCGTCCCTTCCTCGTGCTTACCTCCGCGGAGGCGGAGCGTCTTCTCAGCCGCCCGGATCCGCATAACGCACTGGTCGGCAAAGGGATGTGTTATCTCCCCCGTCCGGAGCGCATCCCGCGCAGCGCCCAGAACGTGCTCCTGCACCTGGTGCGCAAATTTGGCCCCCAAGCGCCGCGGATCGTCGCCTTTGCGGAACGCGGCCTGCGCCCGCTGGTCAGCGCCAACAGCTTCTCCGCGGAACTGGCAGACTGCCTCGGGGCTCTGCGTATCGTCATCCCACCCCTTCGCGACCGCCGTGAAGATGTTCCTCAACTCCTCACCCAGATCCTCGACGGCATGGCCTCTCAGGCCGGAACCTCCTCACCCCAGCTCTCTCCCAATCTGCTGGAAGCCGCCCGTCGCCTTCCCTGGCCCGGCAACCTTCCCCAACTCTATGCCGCTGCGGAAGGCATCTTCCAGCGCGGAGCTCTGCTGGAAGGCGGAGCCGTCCTTGAAGCCTCTGACCTGGAATTCGTCCTCGGCAGTGCGCTCCAACCCGCACCAAACCAGCGCCGCGAAACCCGCATGATGCGCCTCCAGGACGTCATCCAGGAGCACATTCGCTCGGTCTTGCTGGCCTGCAACGGCAATAAGTTGCGCACCGCGGAGGTCCTGGGCATCAGCCGCTCCACCCTCTACCGCATGCTGGATGCCTCCGCCAAGTCGCATCCTGAATCCAGCCTCCCCACCCGGCTCGATCGCGCCGGCTGAGCGGAATCTCCATTACCGCAGAACCCGCCTCCCTCGTCTTTGTACTCTAAATTCCAAATCCCAAATCCCAAAGCACGGCGGCCTTTCCTGTTGTCGCAGCGGTCGCAATCACCGACGGCATCTTTGGAGGTGCAGGACAAGGACGCCCATCTCTTCGGCTTTGAGCGCATGCACGCCCTGCTCCAGCACCCAGCCACCGCGGCCCAGATCGCCGCAGCCGCACAGAACTTCGGTCTGCAAGACGACATCCGCTTCCTCTCTGTCACCCTGATTGCGGACCTCCAGGGAGCCGCAGCATAAGAAACCGCTGCACCAGAACCGCCAGCCTCGTTGCACAACCGCTAATCGAGACGCCCGAGAATCGACGACACCAGGCCATCGGCCACTCCTTCGACAATCTTTGCAACCCTCGTGCAATCGAACATTCCGAGCTCGATGGCGGCGAGCATCCTTCTCACCCACCGACTCCGAATCTGCAAAATCAACCTCGCTCGGCCCGCTCCCAAATCCTTCAGCCGGGCTTGCGCGCCGCCGCGATGCTCTGGCCGGGCTCCGCCAGCCTCCTCGTCACCTCCTCAATCTCCAGCATCTACCTGCCTCGTTGCGCCTTCCTCAATGTTGCATCCCCTCCACCATGGCGGCAGCTCGTTCACCATGGCGGCAGCTCGCTATGGGCTACGTTTTGCTTGGGCAATTTCACTCCCTGCCGCCAGCGTCTGAGCACTATGGAACAGACATCAGATCCACAAACGATATCTCATAGTTGAGGAAAGATCCGAACTGAAAGGAACTCCATGGAACTTGGAATGCTTGGGCTGGGCAGAATGGGTATCAATATGGTAGGCCGTTTGCAAAAGGCGGGACATCATTGCGTCGCATGGGACCGCAAGGAAGAAAAGGTGCAGACCGTTGCAAAAGAGGGAGCATTCGGCACAACCTCCCTTGAAGAGTTTGTGAAGAAACTCACCGCGCCACGCGCCATCTGGTTGATGGTTCCTGCAGCCGTGGTAGATCCGATGCTTGAACAGCTTCTTCCACTGCTCCAGCCGGACGACATCATCATCGACGGCGGCAACTCGTACTACCACGACGACATACGCCGCGCCACAGAACTACAACCAAAGGGCATCCACTATCTGGACGTCGGCACCAGCGGCGGAGTGTGGGGATCGGAGCGGGGTTATTGCCTGATGATTGGCGGCGACTCTGCGATCGTGAAGCGCTGCGAACCCGTCTTCGCCGCGTTGGCCCCAGGAATCGAAGAAGCACCGCGCACGCCCGGCCGCGAGAAGCAGGACGCCGGCACAGCGCCCAGCACCGCAGAACATGGATATCTCCACTGCGGACCCAACGGCGCAGGACACTTCGTCAAGATGGTCCACAACGGCATTGAGTATGGCCTGATGGCCTCCTATGCCGAAGGACTCAATATCTTACGCCACGCCAATGCGGGTAAAGGAAAGGCGTCCTTCGATGCCGAGACCACCCCTCTGCGCGATCCAGAGCACTATCAGTACGACCTCAATCTAACCGACATCACAGAGGTCTGGCGGCGGGGCAGCGTCGTCGCATCATGGCTCTTGGACCTCGCCGCAACAGCCCTGCTCGACAGTCCGCAGCTCGCCAGGTTTGAGGGCCACGTCTCGGACTCAGGCGAAGGCCGGTGGACCCTCAAGGCGGCCATCGACGAGTCCGTTCCTGCCCCAGTCCTCAGCACGGCATTGTTTGAGCGCTTCAGCTCGCGCGGCGAGGACGACTTCGCCGAAAAAGTGCTCTCCGCATTTCGATTTGGATTTGGCGGCCATAATGAAAAAACCGCACCTCCAAACAGCCAAAAGCAACCCTGAAGCGACAGGCATCTTAAGCCTGATCTTGTCGTTATTGCCCTTTCAACATCAACAATATACAGGAGCCGCGATGAGCACAATAAAGACTGTCGATCCAATCACGATTGGAGCGGGGGGTGGTGCCTATCCCGCGGCCTTCCGCTTGGCCAAGGCCGGACACCAAGTCGTCATGGTCGATACCAAAGGCGTCATGAGCGGTAATTGCCTCTCTGAAGGGTGCGTACCCTCCAAAGCTGTGCGAGAGATGGCGTTGCACTTGCATCGGCACCAGCGGTTTCAGAAATTCCGCTTCCTCAGCAGAATCTGTGGGCGGACTCGGGTTCTGGAAGTCGTCCAAGGGTGTGATAGAGGGCCATT
>JBMFGX010000087.1:0-3419 GCA_049977105.1 Acidobacteriaceae bacterium
TGAAACGGGGTTTTGGGGGGCTTTCAACTTCACATTTAAGCAGTAGCATCGGGGCTGCCGCCGTTCGACGGCGAGACCACTTTTATCGAGGTACCCGATGCTACGTTCGCTTCTCCCAAAGTCCCACAACAAGTTTCTGTGTTTGCCTCTATTGGGGCCGATCACCGATGGCTTCGACGATTGGCTGATCGCCAACAGTTACGCGGCTGGTTCGCGCAAGCACATCATCCGCATGCTGCCGCATCTGGATGCAGATCTGCGTCGTCGCCGCGTTCGCGATGTTTCGGACCTGACGCATGTGCTGCTCCATGCCTGTTGGCGCCGGTTCATCAAGATTTACCCAACCAAGGCGGGATCTGTGCGGTCGCTGGAAAGATATCTGGTGACCACGAGCGTGATCGCGACTCACGGAACCGAAACAGCCCGGAGATCCGTCTCTGCGGTTCTGAGCAATGAGTATGGGAATCACCTGCGTAAAGTTCGCGGATTCGCAGACTCGACCATCTGCCATCATCGATACACGGCCGGGTGTTTTCTGGATCACCTGAAGGTGAAGAAGGTCCCTGTCAGTTCGATCCAGCCGGAGGACATCGAAACATACATCAAGCAGATGGGGAAGCGTCTTAGCCGAGCAAGTCTACAGCACGAAATCGCTGCGGTGCGTGGCTTCCTGCGCTTTCTCTCCACAGAAGGGAAAATCCGCCCTGGGCTGGATCGCCAAATTGATACTCCTCGTCTATACCGGCTTGAGCAACTACCTCGCGCCGTGCCCTGGGACATGGTAACGGAGCTTCTGAGATCCATCGACACGAAGTCTGCCATGGGGATTCGCGATTATGCGATGTTTCTCTTGATTGCCACGTATGGGCTGCGTGCCAGCGAGGTCGTCGGCCTGAGCGTCGACGACATCCTCTGGCGGCAAGGCATCCTGCGAATCCACCAGCGCAAAACCTCCTCACCATTGGAACTGCCGCTCACCAATGAGGTCATGGCAGCGGTGGTGAAACATCTGAAACGGACGCCGCCACCTGCACCTTACCGGAGAGTTTTCCTGCGGATGCGCGCTCCGCTTGGCGTTCTTAAACCCACGGCCGTTACGGAGGCGTTTCAGGCGATGGTCCGCAAAAGCGGCCTTGCTATTCCCTACCAAGGCCCCCACTGCCTTCGGCACGCATATGCACTCCATCTCCTGAAGAAGGGAACGCGTCTGAAGACCATCGGCGACATCCTGGGACATCGTACTGCTGAGAGCACGTCCATGTACCTGCGATTGGCAGTCTCAGACTTGCGCGAAGTAGCCCTCGCAGTACCGGGTAAGCAGTACGGCCGAAAGGAGGGAAACTGATGGCACGTGGCAAGTTGGTTTTCACTCCGACATTTTTGTCTCGCCTGGCCCCCGTCTTTACTCGATATGTCGAACTGAAGCGAGCTTTGGGGCGTCGCTTCGAAGTCCCAGCTCGTACGCTGCAAAACCTGGACCGATTCCTTCACAACAACAAAGCAAACTATCCGGACCTTAATACGACCGCATTTCAGGCATGGTGTCACACCCATGAACACGTAGCGTCGGGAGTTCGGCGGGTTCGCATGCTCGAGGTTCGCGCCTTCTGTTTGTATCGCCGCCGGACTGAGCCCCGGTGCTTCATTCCGGACATCAACTCATTCCCGCTCTATCATCAGAGGCTCAAGCCATATATTTTCTGCGACGCCGAGATCGCAAGACTACTCGGTGCGGCCTCAGATTTGAAGCGATGTCCCGCATCTCCGCTGCGCCCCGAGACCATCCGCCTTGCAATCGTCCTGCTGCACACGACAGGAGTTCGCCGATGTGAACTGCTGAATCTCAGAATTGGGGATTACGACCGCCGGGATTTGACCTTGCACATCCGCGAAACGAAATTCTATAAATCCCGGTTGCTTCCCATTAATAACGGCATCGCGGATGAGATTGATTGCTATCTGCGTGCGCGAGGCCAGAGGAAATTCCCCGTTTCTTCCGACTCGGCACTCATTTGGAACCCGTCTTGGGGTGGAGGGGCTTACAGCACCACAAGCTTGCGTCGCTGCATCCGATCGCTGCTTCAAGAATGCGGCATCGTAACCGCAAAGGGAACACCGCCTCGAATTCACGATTTTCGTCACGGTTTCGCCGTTAATGCTTTGCTGCGATGGTACCGCGCCGGTGCCGATGTCGAAGCCAAACTGCCCTTGCTCGCTACCTACTTGGGCCATGGTTCAGCAGTCTCAACGCATTATTACTTGCACTTTATCGAACCTCTCCGCACCGCATCCAGTAAACGGTTCGCCAAGCACTATGGCGCGCTGGTTTCTTCACCACCCCCATTGTCCCGGAGGCGAGGATGAAAACGGAGCCTCCGAATCTACTCGCGGCGGCAATCCGCGATTACTTCACCGATCACCTGCCCCGCCTTCGCGGCACCAGTCCACACACCATCCACAGTTATCGCGACAGCATTGTTCTGCTGCTGCGATTTCTCTCCCAACAGCGAGCCATTCCCATCACGCGGCTCGATTTGACTGATCTCGATCCGCCTGGGGTCCTGGCTTTCCTGACCTACCTTGAGGAAGAGCGCAAAAATGGCGTGTCCACGCGAAACGTGCGACTCTCAGCTATCCATGCCTTCTTTCATTTTGTGGCCTCACGGAATCCAGAGCACATCGAGCTGGCTCAGCGAATCCTTGGTATCCCCTTCAAACGTGGGCGACAGCGGACCATCGACTACCTGGAATATGAGGAGATCGACGCGATTCTCAATACCATCAACCGGGCCACGGTCCAGGGCAGCCGGGATTACGCCCTTCTGGCGACGATGTTTAACACTGGCGGCCGTGTCCAGGAAATCGCAGACTTGCGCGTCTGCGATCTCCAGCTGACCAAGCCATTTCAACTACGATTGTTTGGCAAAGGTAGAAAGGAACGCTATTGCCCGCTCTGGCCGCAGACCGCAGCGGTGTTGAGAGCGTTCTGTCAGCAGCGCAATCTGGATCTGCGGTCGGAATCTCGCATCTTTCTGAACCACCGCGGCCAACCATTAACTCGCTTTGGAATCCGACACATCCTCGCCAGGTGCCTTGCTGTGGCTTCCGCAAGGGCTCCGAACCTCTGCAAAAAGCGATTGCATCCGCATAGCGTTCGACACAGCACGGCCGTCGCTCTTCTCAAGTCGGGCGTTGATTTATCGACGATCAGCCATCTGCTGGGGCATGCCAGTCCAACCACCACGAATCGTTATGCCAAAGTCGATTTGGAGATGAAGCGTCAGGCCATCGCCAAGGTCAAGCCGGTGCCACGCCGCCAGCGCACGCCTTGGAGTAAAGACCGCACGGTACTGGATTGGCTGGAATCTCTTTAGTGCCAGACAAATGTGGAGTTGAAAGCTCGCCGAGGCCCACTTCAC
>JBMFGX010000088.1:0-3416 GCA_049977105.1 Acidobacteriaceae bacterium
ATGGTATCCACGTCGCGCTACTCCACCCTGCCGGGCACTGAGGTGGCCCTGATCGACAACCAGGGCAACAGCAAGCTGATTCCGCTTGCCCATGCAGCGCAGGCTGTCTACACGCCCGACGGCCATACGCTGTTCTTTACCCGCTGGTACTCGCAGCCCAGCCATACCAAGCGCTACAAGGGCGGCACAGCGGAACAGATCTGGCGCTGCGACGGCAGTGGCGAGGCTGTAGCAGGCAGGCCGGGCCGCGGGGTTCGGCTACGCAGGTGGTGTGCTAAGATTTTCGAAATATGCCGAACTTTAGAAGTCTCTCTACCCTTACTTGCGTTCTTGTCCTGCTGGGTTCAGCGGCGTTTGGGCAGAGCGGCGCTGCCGCGTTCAAGGCCGGCGAGTGGCAGGTGAACTCCACCGTGACCGTGGACGGACGGTCCGTCTCTTCGCAGCAGAGCGTCTGCGCGGAAGACGCCTCTGACTTCTGGAAACAGAAGAACGCCGCTATGCAGTGCCAGCCTCCGGATATCACCTCTGTGCCCAGCGGCGTGCACGTCCAGCTTGCCTGCAACGGCAGCAGCGGTCCGGTGGCATGGAAGATGCAGTCCAGTGTGACAGAGATCTTCTCCAATGGCGGGAACTCTTTTACCGCTACGGGCAGTACGACGACTACCACCTCTTACCCCGGCGGGAGTCCCATGACTGCGAGCGGCGTCATGCGGTCTGTGGGAACCTACCGAGGCGCATGCGCCGCGAAGCCATAAAGGGCACAGAAATGCCCAAGTCTTGGCTCTCCTGAGCCCGCGCATCCCGACGGACCCACCCCGCCGCGAGCCTTATCCCTTGGGCCTGGAGAGCGCTGCAACGGTAAAACCTGCTGCATTCGCAGCAGCACTCAAACGCTGATCCCCGCAGAGAAATACCCTTCCCTGTGGACATTGGTGACACCATACCAACGCCGCCGCCAGTTGCAAGCTGTCCGCGGCCCGCAGGGCATAGGCGTCCAGGAGCGTTTCGGCAAGATTTCGCACAGCGTCGCCCGGAAGAATCTCCCTCCAACCGTCCCTCAGCAGGCTGAGACGCGCCAGTGCGCCGTCTCGTTCAGAGGCAGTAACGGCTGCTTCCCGATGCAGACGCGCAATAGCGCTATGCACCTCCACCACACTTCCCCACCAGGCAACGGGCGCGAACCGCCGGAAAAATTCGCGGGCCTGTCGGGTGGCCGCTTCTTCGACACAAAGCGGAGCCAAGGCGCTGGCGTCCCAAAAGGCCGTCGTCCTTCTCACATCCCTTCCTCTCTGTCTTTCAGCAGGGCGTCCACGGCTCGGCTGGAGGGTACGCTTCCAGTCCCAATCTTCCACAAGGCTCCGGCGTCGACCGGACGCTTTGGCAACCGCATTTTACCCGCCGCCACCAGCAGGATCTCCTCCTCGTCGGCATCTCCTGCGGGAAATGGAATCAGCTTGGCAATGGGCAGGTTCCGGTCTCGGATGACAATCTCCTCGCCGTTCCGCGCAAAGCTCAGATAGGCGCTCAGACGATTCTTGAGTTCAGCAACATTCACGCTCTTCATCCCGTCACCTGATGGCTATTATAGCCATAATACCGGGCCATCTCGAAAGCCGTCGCAGGCGCCCATCGGATCCCACACCCATCGCCAATCCAAACCGGCCCCTTCGCCTCAAGACTCAATCTTTCTGCGTCCCCCATGCGCACTCCAGCGCCCATCCCAGCCTTAGCATGAAGAATCGTTCATCTCGGGTCACGCAGAAGCCCCTCCGGCCCAACCCCGGAACCCCTTGAAAAAAATTCGTGATGTCTTCCCGGTTTCTACCACTGCAGGACAGAGCGCTTATCAGTTCCCTGCTGAGTGGATCCATCTAGCCCAACCACCAGTTGTCCGGATGCGTCCTTGCTGTCACCTTCAGCGTCCTCTTCGCACCCCGAAGCCGGCGCTGGAACCTCCCTGTCCCGGCCGTTGGCCTGGGCATGGAGCAGGCACAAGGGCAAGGATCACTCCCCGCAGGTTCGGATGCAGCCGCCATGGTACGCACCATCAAGAGGAGAGACGCCGTGAAGTCCTATTTTCTTCCAGAATCAACCTTCCCCGGATTGTTCGTTCGCACATTCGTTTGGCTCGGCCTGCTGATTCTCGGGCACGGCGCCGTGGCCAAAGCCGCGGCAGGCGCGGACGCGCGCGTCGGCAACAATACCAACGCCGCTCAGCCCGCTCCCGGATCGCCGACCCCAACCACGCCGGAGCATCTTGCGCCCAAGCGCCTTCAAGCCAAACTCGCAGGGACCTACCCCGTCTCCTTCACCCCGCTCGCAGGTCCCCATGGAGCCCGCTACGTCTCTCAAGGCATCCACTACGCTCTGGCGCTGGATAGCTCAGGACTCAGCATTGCCACCACGCAATCGCGGCCGGCGGCCAAGGCCGGGCCACTGGACCACGCCCACGCATCCAATAGCCGCGCAGGCTCACTTCCCGCAGCGCTCCAGAACCCGCAGACCAGCAGCATTCACGTGCAGTTTCTGGGAGCCGCACCCAACGCCCGCATCCAAGGGCTCGATCCCACCGGCGCCAAAACCAACTACCTCATCGGCAACAATCCCGCGCTCTGGCAGCGGAACCTACCCTCCTACAAACGCGTCCGCTACCAGGCGATCTATCCCGGCATCGATCTTATCTACTACAGCAGCATGCAGCAGAAGCTGGAATATGACATGGTCATCCGGCCCGGAGCCGATCCATCCCAGATCCGCTTCCGCGTCGATGGCCAACACCAACCGACCATCGATGCTGCCGGCAACCTTGTTCTCGACGGAGCCAACGGAATCATCCGCCTCAACCGTCCGCTCTTTTACCAGGACGTTGCCGGCAAGCGCCAAACCACGCTGGGAACCTTTCGCCAGATCGCCAAAAATGAGTTTGGCTTTGCCGCAGTACCCTACGACCACAGTAAGCCGCTCATCATTGACCCGACCATCATCCTGCTTTATTCAACCTACCTGGGAGGCGTCAACGACGATGAAGTTTATGGCATGAGCGTAGACAAAGCGGGAGACGCCTACCTTGTCGGCGCGTCGTACTCCCCAAACTTTCCGACCACAGCGAACGCATATCAGAGCTCCTACCAGGGCGTGGACATCTACCATGTGGTCGTCGCGAAATTTGACCCCTCCGGCACGTTACTCTACTCCACATTTCTCGGCGGAACGTCCAATGACATCGGCGAATCGATAGCAGTCACGCCAGACGGTGAGGTATGGGTCGGAGGAACCGCCACCTCCACAAACTTCCCATTAACCAGCGGAGCCTACCAGAGCAGCCCGGGAGGGATGTTTCCTGAATAATGCACAGAAGCCATTTGGAACCCCTGAGAATCCTGTTTTACAACAGTAGAGGCGCGAAGTTGAGAGCT
>JBMFGX010000089.1:0-3344 GCA_049977105.1 Acidobacteriaceae bacterium
CGCAAGCCGCCCAGCAACTCCTCCAAAATCTGCATACTCCCAGTTCAGCACTCTGCGCCTCCTAACCGGAGTAACGAGGCTGGTTCCCTCAGTTAGAACTGCTGGTCAGGCGCGTCCACTTCCAGTACCGGCGCGGAGCGAAATAGTCCCTCATCGCCCCGCCTCGTCCGCTTTTTTCTGCGCCGCCAACCGCTCCCGCGCCCGCTGCATCTTCGTCGCATCCACCCGCGCGATCTCCGCCCGTACCTCTCCAGCGCTCGGAAGATCATGATCGGGAAGCGGGCGAAGATTCAAAAACAACGTCCGCAACGCAAGCACCTCCGCCAGCACCACTTCGCCCGCCCAGTTGTCGGGAGCGCCCATCGCCTCGCCGCCCGTCCCTTCGTTGCCTGGACGGCCAGTCCCGGGAGCGGACAGCAGCACATCCCGCACCCATTCCGACAGCGTCCGCCCGCTCGCCTGGGCACGCGCCTCCAGCGCCGCGAACTCCGCCTCGCTCACCTTGGTGCCCACGGATTTTGTACGCAGCGGCGGCTTCATCCCGCACCGCCTGGCTGGGATTTTGAATTGGATTTTCGAGGGAGACCATATGATGGCCGCGCGTCGCCATCGAAACAGCGAAGGGGCAGGAGGCGGGCTAAGGGGTTCATGCTCAGTGGGTTACCCTACAGCAACTTGCGCTCGCCTCTAGCCTAACCCTTTCCGGCCCTTTTTTCTATTCGCCGCCTGCTTTCAGCAAGTTCCTCTTCGGTAACTTCCGGTTACTCCACAGCACCCATTCCGGGGTGACGTGTCACCCCTACTCCCCATGCGAAGCATGGACACGCTTTTTCCCCGCCCGCCCAGCACACCGCCAGCGCATCGACTCCGGCTATGGCTTCGCCGTCTGCTGCTTCCCCGCGAACGCCCCAGGATCGGCCTTCCGCAACTCCTGCAGGAATTGTTGGTATTCCTTCTCGCCGCGCTTCAGCTTGCTGTAGTCCACGTTCGGGTAGAGCTGGTTGATGGCGTTGAAGGCATAGGCCGCATACCAGGGCATGTGCTTGTTCGGCTCGTCCACTGAACCTTTGATCCGCTTGCCTTGCTCGACTGACCAGGCAAACGGCGCATAGCGAATGTCATACCCAGCAAGGTACATTTGGCGGATGCCCAGTCGTAGCACTTGCTCGTTGATATGCAAGAGATAGTTTCCTGTGTAAATCAGGTTGTTTGCTCCACCTTTGTTGGTGGACCACGGTTTTCCCTTGAACCTCTGCACCTGAAAGAAGTGCGCAATGATTTCCTGATTCTCGGCTGCAAGCGAGTAAGAAAGCAAGGCGGCGAGTTCGGCTTCATTTTTGAGATGCGCCAAGGCAATGTCGGGTATGAGCATTGTTCCGTCCGATGCGAAGACGATCTCCCGGACTGTCGAATGAGCGTGCGGATTCTTGTACCAACTTTGATTGCTGGCAAGGTCAAAGTATCCCGTGGACCCATCCATGGCCTCAAAATCGTAGTTGTGCTCCACCTGAAACGGCTCCACGACATAGAAACTGGGTGTCTCCTGTTTCGCAATGGGAGCGTCAGGAGTGATTGCAGAGGGCTTCAGCAGGGAAGAGAATACGTTCTCGACGTAGCTGTTTACCCTCGTGTCGCAAACCACATTGATAGGGCCTTCATTCGGATAGCGGAGTTCATGCGGGGAAGCCGATGCGCAGAGTGTTCGCCAAGTCTGTGTTGGAGCGGTTTGAGACTGTTCGTCTCCATTGTCACCATTCCAGATATCTATACGTGTTGCGGGGATATCCATCCGTAGATAGAACATATGAGACAACGGATGGATTCGGTATTTTTGGATTCCCTGGTATTGTAGCCATACGCTCTTTTTCAAGTTAACCGGCGGTGTACTCTCGCATGGCGATTTCACCGTAAGCCTTGGAATCGGTCGACCATCCTTGTTCAGTACAGGACCAAATTTCAACGGAGCATCGTGCCAGCATGTCTGCGTTTGCTTCGTGACCGTCATGCTGTATCCGTCGATCCAGTAGATTCCCGGAGTGCGTCGCGCCAAGGTCTGGATAACCTGTCCATCATGCGTTAAGTAGACACCCGTAATGCGGTGCTGATGGAGCTTGGCGGCGACGCATGGCGGCAGAACCACACAAGCGAGCAACACAAGAACGGCACTGCGCGACATGCTTCCTACGGGAAGCGCCGTGCAGAAGACTCGAAGATCAACCCCAAAGATCACGGATGAACCATCCCCGGCGACGGAACCGCACTCCTGGACTGGCTTCCCAATAGCTGCTGTACTGTCAGATTTTGGTTTGGTATCCCAATGGGCGCGGTTCCCAAGCCGCCAAGATCGGAAGGGCGTGGCAGCAGGCTGCCAGTGAACTGAGGTGGACCGAATAAAGCTGTCAACAAACCGTTGATCGCTTGATAGATTGCATCGCCAAGGCAACCCCATCCGCCTGGCACGGCTAAACACGCAACTGCCCCCCCAACAGAAAGAGAGTCATTTACGACCTTACCTACGTCGCCGCCGATAAGATACGAGATTCCTCCCGTCGGTCCACAAAGAGCATTGTTATGATCAATGCTGCAGAAAACTGTGATTGCTGCACCTACAGCAGCAACAGTTCCCATATAGGTGTCCGAGCCCTTAAAACTTAATAAAGCGTTGCCGTACGACGCTGCTGTGATCGCGCCATCAGCATATTCTGCATACACAACAGCCGCAACGACCCCATCGGCAATCAATGAACCAACGGGATTACACGGATTGATGCCAAGAGCACCGTTGCCAATGGGTACTGTTCCATTCCACTGCCAAGAATCCGCCTTGCAAATACCACCTCCAACACCATTGAGGATGCCAAAGGTGAGTCCGCTAGGGTCGGTAAACCCGAGTGGATTGCCGTTGACGTACATGTAGCGGTTAAAGCTCTGGGGATTCATCAGATCGTAGCTGCCGTTGTAGGGGTCCGGGGTCAGCCAGCGGCTTGGCTCCGTGGAGTAGTTGCGATACCGGGCGTCGTCGCCGGCATACTCCGTGTCCTGATACAGCCCCGCAAACGCATACGGATCGTTTGTGTTGGAGGAAATCGTTTCGCCGTAGGGCAGCATCAGGTTCGTCCCGGTCACGTTCCCTGACCCGTCTGTGGTCGCTACCAGGGAGCCTTCGTGATCCAGCAGCCGGTACTCCGGCGTGGCCGCCTGCGTGCCCGCTACTTCCGCCAGCAGATTGTTGCCCGCCCAGAGCAGGTCTGTCCACGCGCCGCTCGCCGGATTGTAGAGAGCCACTGGCTTGCCGTTGAAGTAGATGAACTCCGCCGGGCTGCTGCCGCCCGCCTTCTCCACCC
>JBMFGX010000090.1:0-3108 GCA_049977105.1 Acidobacteriaceae bacterium
TCAAAGGAGAACATTTTGCCAGAAAAGAGATTACCCATGCGACACACGCGAGAAATCCTACGCCTCCACTTTCAATCCCACCTTGCCCCGGGGCAGATCGCCACGATTTGAAAGGTGAGCAAAAGCACCGTCCAGCGCTATCTTGAGCGGCTGAAGGCGGCGGGACTGAGTTGGCCGTTGCCGACCGAACTGGATGAGGTGGCGCTGGAGCGGCGCTTGTTTCCGCCGCCTCCTGTCGCGTCGTCCGAGGAGCGTTGTCTACCGGACTGCGCGGCGATTCACAAGGAACCGAAGAGCCGCAAGAATGTGACCCTTCAACTGCTGTGGGAAGAGTACCGGCAAGCCCATCCGCAGGGGTACGCCTACAGTTGGTTTCGTCAACTTGATTTGGCTCCTTTCGATGGTCTGAATTGGCCCCACCTGAGGGCATGTGATTTGTTGTTCCGTGTTGGCCTTGGCGGCAGGAGCCCGAAGGGCGACTGGAGCCAAGGCCAACACGGGGCGGCGTTGCTGGCGTGGTTAGGCGACGTTAGAAGGGCGATTCGGGCATGTGCTCCTCCGGTTTGAAGACATGATCGAAGGGCAAGCGCCGGCTGGCTCTGCTTGAACCGAGCCTGACCTCGAACTCAGTTTGGTTGGTGCCCAGGCAATCGAGTCTTACGACCTCTGCCAGCCTGGTCTCCACCTCCCGCCGGCCTTCGGTGTGGAGATCCTCGCCCAGGCGTCCGATGCGCAGAGCCTGCTGGAAGGCCGTCTGCGCATCTTCGCTGAGGAAGAGATGCACTGCCTCTTTCCACTCCCGCAGCCCTTCTTTGCCTTCCACCATCACTGCCCAGCGCAGTTGGGCGTAGTACCACTGTTTGCTTGTCATGCCTCGCCTCCTTTTCGGGCCATGGTTCTGCGGAATCGGTAACTCTCGGTTCCGGTCTCGATGATGTGCGCCCGATCGGTCAACCGGTCGAGCATCGCCTTGCACAGCCGCGCGTTGGGGATCTTGGTGGACCATTCGGAGAAGAGCAAATTTAATGCGAAGTCCATTTTTATGCGTAGCCGACGTTCGCTATCGTGGTTAAACCCTTCCAGATCAAGCTGAGGTTGCGCATTCGGTGGGCGTAACCTTTGCATAATAATGACGTCCTGGAAAGGAGGAAGTCATGTTGGAAGAGTATTTCGATTCGTCTATACGCATCAAGGAAATCCGCGGCGGCACTGCAGGTCCCCTGCTGGAAGGCTTTGCTCAAGAGTTGTACCAGGCTGGCTATGCGAGACTCACGGCTTGCAGACATTTGCGAGCGGCAGAGCACCTCGTTTATTGGACCTGTAGTAGAGGCATACCGGTTTCGTCCTTGGAAGAGCGGTTCATAAAAGAGTTTTCCCAGCATCTGAATCTATGCCGATGCACAGGGTATGGTCGTTTGCATAGGCTGAAGTTGGAGAACGGTGTCCGTTTGTTTATCGGGTATCTCCGGCGCACTGGCGTACTCACGACGCTGGTCAATGAGGAGCCCATCGAGAAGCCTACCCTACTGGTTTCTTTTGATAACTGGATGCGGCAACAACGCGGAACCTGCAATGCCACCCTTTACAACTACGGCCTTGATCTTCGTGATTTATTGAAGAAGCTAGGAGAGGATCCGGCCAGGTTTCATGCGCAGGCGCTGCGAAACTTCGTATTGGAGAGAACGCAGCGATGCGGTTGGGCCGCAGCGAAAAGGTGTACCACGGCGGTCCGAGCGTTTCTGCGCTTTCTGATTGCCGATGGCAGATGTACAGCCGGGTTAGATGCAGCTATCCCCGCTTTTGCTCATTGGCGGCTATCGGCGCTACCCCGGTATTTGTAGCCCGAGGACGTTGAGCGAGTGATTGCTTCATGTGATCCCGGCACGCCTATTGGCGCGAGGAACCGTGCGATTCTCCTCCTTCTCGCTCGCCTGGGTTTACGCGCGGGAGACATCGTTCAGCTCCGTCTGGACGACATCGACTGGAAGGAAGCCAGCATCCGCGTCGCAGGGAAAAGCCGTTGTCAGGCATTGCTGCCACTGACGCAGGAGATGGGCGATGCCATCGTCACCTATATCAAGGATGGTCGCCCCCCGACCGACACTGAGGCCTTATTCCTCCGATCGCGCGCTCCTTATCGTGCTCTCGCAGACCACTGCGCGGTATCGATGATCGTTACCCGAGCGATGCACCGGGCTGGCGTCACTTGCCCGAGCCGGAGCGCAGCCCACGTCCTCCGGCATTCCGTGGCAAGTTCTATGCTCCGGCACGGCGCGTCGCTGCAGGAGATTGCAGGTATTCTCCGGCACCGTTCGGTCGCGACCACGGAGATCTACGCCAAGATAGACGTGGTTGCTCTGCGAGCTTTCGGTAAGCCTGCGTAACTGAGGCTGCGACCACTTTTTCTTGGGCGGAGAGGCGAGGGTGCGGCGCACGGAAGCGCGGGCGATGGTCAGTTGGCAGGCGATCGAGGATTTGCTGAGGCCGGAGCGACGGAGTTTGCGGGCCGGATCTGGTTGGAGAGCGGTGGTGAATCGCCAGTCGAGACGGAAGCCGTTTTGCCGGGCGTGGGCAAGGCTGGCGCGGAGCGCGGTTTTCATCCGTTTGCCAGGGTGGCCAAAAGCCTTCGCGATTTCTGCCTTCCGGAGGACCGCTTTACGGACACTTCACGAAGCACCCTGGGCATGGCTGCAGAGGATCGTTTCCGGCCAGGTAGCGCTAGAGGGAAGCGGAGCCTTGTTCGGCTTGCGCGAGGGTATCGCGATAGTTCCACGGCATCCAGGCTGCCGGGTGCTCGGCTACCTTGCGAGCATGTTTTTGCAAAGCGATCAGATAGCCGAGCGACGCCACGCCGTTCAATTCGCAGGTATGGATCAGGCTCATGAAGAGATCGCCTACATGGGCTCCGTTTTCGGTTTTGAAGTAGAGCGCGTTTTTCCGATGGAGTATGGCCTTCTTCAGCGCTCGTTCCACGATCGTGTTATCCAGTGGAGCACGCGGCTGACGTAGAAACAGGGTCAGCGCGGACCAGTGGCGGAGCATGTACTGGATGGCTTGGCCCAGGCCCGAGTTCGGCTCGGTGAGATGCTCGTCCAGTTGCATCTTCAT
>JBMFGX010000091.1:0-3040 GCA_049977105.1 Acidobacteriaceae bacterium
CATCGCCGAATACAAATTACTCGAATCCCTGCCAGAAGAACTGCAAACCAGTCTGCCCAGTATCGAGCAGATTGAGCGCGAACTCACAGGCGACGATAAACCTGCAAAGGAAACGTTGTAATGACTGACCCGATGAATCCCACCAACGCCTACACTGTGCCCTCCGTGTCTATTGCCACGGCACGCACGGGATTATCCAGCAAGGCCAATGCGTTGGGGATGCGTGCCATGCAGGAGCGCGCCTATACCAAGCGCGGTGAGCCGTATTTGCTGATCAAATCGCCACCGGCATCAGGCAAATCCCGTGCGCTGATGTTCATCGCTCTGGATAAGCTCAACAACCAGGGTTTGAAGCAGGCCATCATTGTGGTGCCGGAGCGTTCCATTGGCGGCAGCTTCGCCGATGAACCCCTGAGTCAGCACGGCTTCTATTGGGATTGGCAGGTCGCTCCACAATGGAACCTGTGCAATGCCCCTGGCGTAGACGATGTGAAGGTCGCCAAGTCCAAGGTTAAAGCCGTGGGAGAGTTTCTGGCCAGTACCGACAAGACACTGGTATGTACCCACGCCACCTTCCGCTTTGCAGTGGAAGAACTGGGTATCGAGGCCTTCGATAATCGCCTGATTGCCATCGACGAGTTCCACCACGTCTCCAGCAGCCCGGACAACAAGCTGGGCAGTCAATTAGGCGCCTTCATCGCCCGCGATAAAGTGCATGTGGTAGCCATGACCGGCTCCTACTTCCGAGGCGACAGCGAGGCCGTATTGATCCCATCGGATGAAGCCAAATTCGAGACGATCACCTACACCTACTACGAGCAGCTCAATGGCTACAGCTGGCTCAAATCGCTGGATATCGGTTACTTCTTCTATACGGGCCGGTATGTGGACGCCGTGGAGAAGGTGCTCGATCCGGCACTCAAGACCATCGTACATATTCCCAACGTCAACTCGCGCGAGAGCTTGCAGGACAAAGAACGCGAAGTGAATGAGATCATGCACGCGCTGGGTAAATGGAAGGGCATTGATCCGGCCACCGGCTTCCACCAGATACAGACCCAGGGCGGTCGCCTATTGAAGGTGGCCGATCTCGTGGACGACAGTGATCCGGCTCGGCGCTCACGCGTGCTGGCGGCCCTGAAAGATCCCGCTCAGAAAAATAACCGGGATTATGTCGATGTCATCATCGCCCTGGGCATGGCGAAGGAAGGCTTCGACTGGATCTGGTGTGAACATGCACTGACCATCGGTTACCGCAGCAGCCTGACCGAAATCGTACAGATCATTGGCCGCGCCACCCGCGATGCGGAGGGCAAGGAGCGGGCACGCTTCACCAACCTGATTGCCGAACCCGCAGCAGAACAAGCGGCTGTGGCTGAGGCCGTGAACGACATGCTCAAGGCCATTTCCGCCAGCTTGCTGATGGAACAAGTGTTAGCCCCGCGCTATGAGTTCACGCCCAAAAACAACGGCCCGAAGGAGGGCTTTGATTACGGCGAGGAAGGTTACAAAGACGGTGGCCACAATATAGGGGTAAACCAGGACACCGGCCAAATTCATGTGGAGATCAATGGACTGGTCTTACCGCAAAGCCCGGAGGCTACGCGCATTTGCAGGGAGGATCTGAACGAAGTCGTCACCAGTTTCTTGCAAAATAAGACCGTACTGGAGCGTGGTCTGTTTGACCAGGAAAACACTTTGCCGGAAGAGCTGACCCAGTTACAGATGGGCAAGATTGTGCGGGAGCGCTACCCGGAATTGAATGCGACTGATCAGGAGTCCATTCGTCAGCATGCCATCGCCGCCATGAACATCACCCAACAGGCCAAGTTGGCGTTAGTCCAGGCGGATGCCGAAGGTGTAACGCAGGGCAATACGGCCTTGCTGGATGGCGTGCGCAAGTTCGTCAATGTGCGCGACCTGGATATTGATCTGATCGACCGCATCAATCCCTTCGACGCCGCCTATGCGGTGCTGGCGAAGTCGATGGATGAGAAATCTCTGCGCCAGGTTCAGGCCACTATTGCCGCCAAGAAAGTCAGTATCCCCGAAGACGAAGCCCGTGAATTGGCAAAACGCGCCTTGCTGTTCAAGAACGAGCGTGGCCGCCTGCCCGTCATTAACTCCTCCGATCCCTGGGAGAAGCGCATGGCTGAAGGCGTAGCTGCTCTGGCGCGTTACCGCGCACAGGTTAAGGCAGCACAGGCGCAAGGAGAATCCACTAATGGCTGAGATGGACGATGATGAACTGCTGGATGCGCTGGGCGTAGAAGTCGCCCCGCTCAAAGTCTCCACGCGAACCCCGCGTGAAGAGCGCATCATCGCGGGGTTTGAGGATATTCTGCGATTCCACCAAGCGCATGGTCGAGCCCCACAGCATGGTGAGGGTCGTGATATCTTCGAACGTCTGTATGCCGTGCGTTTGGACCAGATCCGCAAGTTACCAGAAGCGCAAGCCTTATTGGCCGAGCTGGATGACCCAGGATTGTTGTCTGGAGCAGCATCAATCCCAGCCGATGTGGACGACATGGATGAGGATGCCTTGCTTGCAGAGTTGGGTGTCGGCGACGACCTCGCTGATCAGAACGATATCTCCGTGCTTCGTCATGTGCGCCCTCACATTGAAAAGCGTGCAGCAGAGGAAATCGCTGAACGCACGCCGTGTCCGGATTATGACAAGTTTCAGCCGCTGTTCGAGCAGGTCGAGCGAGATCTGAAATCTGGTCATAGAATAGCGCAGCGCTTTGGGCAAAATGCCAGCATCGCCAGCGGAGATTACTTCATTCTCGGCGGACAGCTTGCCTATGTGGCAGAGATTGGTAAAACCATTCGAGCACCCAATGGCGATAGTGACGCACGTCTGCGCGTCATCTATGCCAACGGTACAGAAAGCAACTTGCTGCGCCGCTCGCTACAACGGGCGCTTTATAAGGATGACACCGGTCGTCGACTGAGCGACTTGGATCTGGGGCCGCTATTTGGTGACACGCCCGAACCGGATGATATCGAGAGTGGAACCATCTACGTGCTGCGCAGCCAG
>JBMFGX010000092.1:0-3009 GCA_049977105.1 Acidobacteriaceae bacterium
CCACCTGTCCTCTTCCCTCGCCTACAGCGAGGTAAAAGTTACCCCGTAACAGGCGCAGTGCCTCGCCGTATCCCGAACGCGGGTCGGGCATGGTAAAGGATTCCTCCTTGTTTCGGGATACGCTGGGGGTAGCCGGAAGCAGGCCGTATACGGGTAAAAAAGGAAAACGTTGACGCAACTCATCGTCGCTACGGAACCCTGGGTGGAGCAAAAAGCGCCCCAGCACCACACTCAAGCCCAGAAAAGCCCCCAAGAAAGCAAAGAGAATCACGTCCTTCTTGGCGTTGGGGGCAATGGGTACCCGCGCCACCAAGGCCGAATTCAACACCCGATTTTTGGTCAGAGTGCTGGCCTTGCTGATGGCGGCTTCTTCCTGTTTTTCCAGGAGGAACATGTAGAGTTTACCCAGCACCTCGCTGGACCGGGTGAGTGAGATAACCTGCAGTTCCGAGTGCGGATACTTACCCATGACCGTCCGATGCTGGCTGATCAAGTCATTGATGGACTGCAACTGTTGGGTGGCAATGTTTTCCTGGTTTCGCACCAGAGTCCCGATGGCCGTGCGGATGGACTGGATATTGGTCTGGGCTTCTACCACTTGCGGCGCGGCGGCGGTATAGCGTTGGCGCAACTCGTTGAGCTTGGCCTCAGCCTGAGCCAGCTGGGTGGCCAGACCATCCAATACCCGATCTTTGCTACTAAAAAGGTACGGGTTCAAGGATACCCCAGGCTGATTCAGATTTTTTTGGATCTGCTGCAGCCCGTACAGGGTAATCTTGGCCTGCGCCCTTTGCGTCTCCAGATCGGCGAGCTGGGCGATCATTTCCTTGGCACCGGCAGAAACGGCAATCACCCCACTCTTACTCTGATAGCTGGACAAGCGGGCGTCGGCATTACTGAGTGCTTTGCGGATCTTGTGCAGCTGGCGGCTCAGGTACTCGTAGGTGGCGCCTGCTTGGTCGGTGGTCCAGGAGCGGGTTTGTTCCAGATCGGTATCCATGATCGCTGCGGTAAGATCTCTGGCCACGAAGGGGTTGGTGTCGTGCACCGAAACGGTGGCCAGGTAACTTTCTTTGCTGTTGGCGCCGCCCATCCCCCGCACCACGGAGATAGCTCCTGCCTTGATCATGGCGCGATAGACCTCCAGGGCGTTACGAATACGCAGACGATACACCGCCCCTGCAGGGGGAACGTAGCCGTCCTTGAGAGCGGTGAGTTTTAGCCGCAGGCTGGGGCTTACTGCGGGAACCCCGAGCTTGCCGGTCAGGAGTTCCTGCTGGCCGCGAACGATCCTATAGCTCCCTCCTGGGCCGAAGAGAATAGTCAAGGTCCTGCCCTGCAGGGCAGGATCATTGACATGGGCATAGAATGCCTTCAGAGCATCGGCGCCAGGAGCATACATGGAGAGCTGCTGACCGCCCAGTTTCCAGCCCGCAAAGGTCAGAGAAGGCGGCTCTTGATCTTTTGGCCAGACCTCAGAGTTGATGCCGGAGGACAAGATGGCGCGGCGGATCATATGTCGGCTGTCGATGATCTCTACCTGGGTTTCCATGCCGGAACCCTGCTTCAAGAGACCGGACAACAGGGAGATACCACCCACGGCACTAGCAGGGGATTGTCCCTTTTCGGCTTCTGCCAGATAAAGTGTGCCACTGGCTTGAAACACCGGGGCGGTGAAAAGCACCACTGCTGCGGCTAAAACAGCGAACAGGCCACCCAAAAGCACCGGCCAACGCCAGCCTTCTTTCATGGCGTCGACAATCGCCCCCAGTTGGATCTCATCCTCAGCGGGGTCACCTGCGCCACCCTGTGCTTGAAGGCGCGCGAACGGGTAAGGCGGGGGCGTCTGCATGGTCTGATTGGTCACAAGGCTTCCTGTCTATTGCTGCAAGAACTTGATGGATACGAAAGGACTCAGCAAATCACTGATAGCCTGTAAAGAGGGCAAGAGGAGCTGAATGGCCTGATTCCATGTGCTGATGGTGGTCTGCGGCACATAGACGATATCGCCGGACTTTAGGTAGAAAGGCGCGGCCTTGCCTTCCAGGATGCGCTGGGCGTCGACCACATAGAATTTGCCCGAGGCGCCCTCAGAGCGAATCACCCGCACCTGTTCCAGGCGAGCCGTACTGAGGCTCGTGGGCGTCATGCCCGCGTTGGACAACGCCTGCAACAGACTCAAACGGCCATTGACAAAAGGCACCGGACCGGGCTTGGATACGGCACCGAAGATATAGGCCCGCATGGTAGCGACACTGGGGATGACAACGGCGTCGCCAGACTGGATGGGGATATTCTGTCTCAGGTCCCCTTCCATGATCAGTTTATGAAAATTGACCGGTAGCTTTTTGTCGCCCTGGACTACGTAAGCCCCCCGCAGATCGGCATCCTTGAGATTTATGGATCCCCCAAGAGCCATGGCCTCGAGCAGATTGAGGGGGCGGTCGGAATAGACTAGACCCGGTTTGATGAACTCGCCCAAAAGGTAGTAGCGAATGCTGTGGGCCACCTGCAGCTGCACCGCCACCTTCGGATCCACTATATACTGGCTATAGAGCTTGGTCAGATTGGCCTGCAATTGCGCCGTGGTCATCCCCTGCACGTGCACCACGCCCAACAAGGGTAGCTGGATATTGCCGTCGTTGGAGACAATGGCGCCGGCAAGGCTCGTGCCGGTCGCGGCTGGCGGCGGAACGGACAACTCTGGGTGCAGATAGACCGAGACCGAGACCACGTCCCCTGCTCCCAGGTGGTAGGTCAGGCTTCTATGTACCAAACGCTGCAAGGTGGCAGGGGTTAGCTGGTCACTGTGCTCCGACACCACGGCGGACGGCAGGATATGAGCCTGTGGCGCCACCTCACGGTGCGGTTGCGGCGGCCCCTCGGTCATGATGGCGCATCCAGAAAGACTCAGACCCGATAGTGCAAGGGCTGAAATCCCGGCGCGCAGCGCCGAAAAGTAGCGGGAAGATCTTTGACTTTGCATGCGGCTCCTGTCGTCTAAAAGTC
>JBMFGX010000093.1:0-2939 GCA_049977105.1 Acidobacteriaceae bacterium
CAAATTCGGCGGTAGCCTGAACTGATTCTGAACCACTTAGCCCATCTGTAACCGCTCTCGTGACGAACTTGGGCTAGTCCCAGGCGGCTTTCTTCCTCCTCGCGACTCCAGCAATCTCGCGGCTCCGGCGCTCTCAGCCTTCGCTCGGCTCCATCTTCAAACATCCGCTGAACCTCTGAACCTCAAACCATGCGCTATCACTTGGATTGGTAGCCGCCACGGCCATGGAACCGATCACCACGCTGCAACGTAATAGCACCCAATCCGGCAGATTGCGCCGGCAGGAGGACTCCCATGAACTGCACGGCATGTGGCAAAGAGCTTGGCCCGAGAGCAAGATTCTGCAGTCAATGTGGACAGGCGGTCGCCGTCCGGGGCTTCGCCCCAACCCTTGCACCACGTCTCTTTCGTCACACCGAGGAACGCATGCTGGGCGGCGTCTGTGCCGGCATCGCACAACACTTCGGCTGGGACGTCACCTTGGTTCGTCTGGCTCTGTTGGCGATCGTCCTCTGCGGCTTCGGCGCGCCGGTCATTGCGTACTTTGTCGCCTGGATTGTAATTCCCAAACAGCCGCTAGTCTGGCCCTGTGCTACGCCGGTGCCTCCGGCGAGCGGCCCTCGGGGCTAGCTCCTTCGCGTATCGGATGTAGGTCTGGCTTCCACGCTCCTGCCGCTCCGCGGCGGATGGCATTTCATGCTCACAGCCTTTCGGGCCGGAGCCCCGTCCCTCTCAGCATCTCGCCCACCGTCCCCCACGTCACGGTCAGTCCTTCCTCCATCCCCAACCGGCCCTGCTCCCAGCAACCCAGCGCGTCAGCCCCTCGCAACCCGTCCCCAGCCAAGGCGTTACGATAGCAAGGTGAGTCCCTCCCCTTCGCCTCGCCCCTTCGTCTACGCCGATCACCGCCTCACCTGCTCTTCTGTGGACCTCACCGCACTCGCCGAGGAGTTCGGAACGCCACTCTACGTCTACTCCGCAGAGGCCATTCGGGAGCGCGTCGGCCTGCTCCAGGCCGCCTTCGCCGACGTTCCGCACACCCTCTGTTACGCCGTCAAAGCCAACTCCTCGCTGGCCATACTCAGGCTGCTAGCTAGCCTCGGTTGTGGCTTCGATATCGTCTCCGGTGGCGAACTGGAACGCGTCCGTCGCTCGCAGCCCTCTACTCTTGGCCAAGTCGTTTTCTCCGGTGTCGGCAAACAGATTTGGGAGATCGATGCCGCCCTGCAGAGCAAGATTCTGCTCTTCAATGTGGAGAGTGAAGCCGAGTTGGAGGTGCTTAGTCAGCGCGCCAGTCTCTCCGGCAAGACCGCCCGGATCGCCCTCCGCGTCAACCCTGACGTCTTCGCTGAGACCCATCCTTACATCTCCACCGGACTGCGTGAGCACAAATTCGGCATCGATATCCAGCGAGCTCGCGAGGTTTACCGGCACGCCGCCAGCCTCCCCGGCATCGAACCTGCCGGTGTCAGCGTCCACATCGGATCGCAGATCCGCTCCGTTGAGCCCTTTGCCCAGTCCCTGCAACGCGTCCGCGGCCTTGTGGAAGAACTCCGCTTCGACGGCCTATCCATTCGCTATGTCGATGGCGGTGGAGGCTTCGGCATCGAGTACGGCGTAGCGCCCTTCGACCCCGCCGCCAGCGTAGCAGCCTACGCCACCGCCATCCGCTCTGTACTCCAGGGCCTCCAGGTCCACCTGCTGCTTGAGCCCGGCCGCTTTCTCGTCGCCCAAGCAGGCGCTCTGCTCACCCGCGTCCTTTACACCAAGCAGAACGGCGCCAAACACTTCGTCATCACAGATGCTGCCATGAATGACCTCATCCGCCCCGCTCTCTACCAGGCGCACCATGAGATTCTGCCCGTTCTGGAAGCATCTCCACCACGCCCCACATTGACCGTCGACGTCGTCGGTCCAGTGTGCGAGAGTGGAGACTTCTTCGCCCGTGACCGCGCCCTTCCCGAGCTTCGCTCCGGCGACCTCGCCGTGCTCCTTGACGCTGGAGCCTACGGGTTTTCGCTGGCCTCTCACTACAACACGAGAGTCCATCCCGCAGAAGTCCTCATCGATCAGGGCCAGGCTCACCTCATTCGCCGCCGGGAGACCCTCGACGACCTCTTCGCCGCCGAACTCCTTTAGAACCTGTTTACGATCTTTGCACCTTGATGGAGGAGACACCAGGCAGTTCTATGCAGGCGGCTCATCGGGGCTGTAATCAAGAGGGATGGAGCAGAGAAAATCGCACCCGAGCGACGTCACCATGGAGCAGTTTGAGCAGATTCGTCGCTTGCTGGAAGGCTTACGCAACCGCACCAAGCCGCGCAAAGTGGATCTGAATGAAGTCTTCAATGCCGTGCTCTATCTGATCAAAAGCGGCTTTCAGTGGCGCATGCTCCCCGAGGGGTTCCCCAACTGGGTCACGGTATATTCATACTTCGCCAAGTGGAGCGCGCCCGACCAGGATGGAGTGAGCGCCCTGGAGAGGGCCTTAAAAAATCCGTTGGCGTGGCCCGCGAGAAACAGGGGGCGCAGCGCCTCGACCAGCTTCTTGATCCTGGACGCGTAAAGCGTGAAGAACACCGATAGCGCTGAGCAGAAGGGATAGGACGCGAGCAAGAAGGTGTCAGGCATCAAGCGCCATATTGCAGTGGATACTCAGGGACTGCCTCATGCTGTGGCTGTGACCACGGCCGAGGTGACCGAGCGAAACGGAGCTTTGGCAGCCATCGACCGCTGCAAGCCAAATCTCGGACGCGTGGAAAGTGTGCTGGTGGACGGCGGCTACAGCGACCAACCCTTCGCCGATGGCATCATGGAGCGGCTGCAGGCTGCGGTGGTTCGGAATGTTCGGACAGTTTTTGTGGTTTTTAAGTGGAAAGATTGCTCGTCCTAGTCGTGGCGGTGGAAATGTGAAAATCGGTTTCATCGATTTTCAAGGT
>JBMFGX010000094.1:0-2885 GCA_049977105.1 Acidobacteriaceae bacterium
AGGGCAATGACTATGAGCCCAAAACCCAACAGTTGTCACGGGCCGGCAATATGGCGCCACCGAAGGGCGGCGTAATGGCGCCATTTCAAAGTGCCTGAAATGGGGTCTCGAACGGTGTCAAGAATGGGTGTTTTTGGCTCCTTTCGCAATGGTGTTTTTGGGGGATTCTGGGAGCGGTCTGGGGGCGCGAAAACTATCGCCTTCCAGGATCAGTCGATAGGCGCCGTGACGTAGCCGATCCAACGTGGCCACCCCGAGCATGCGGTTGGCCGGGAAGACGTCTCCCCACTCGGGAAAGTCGAGATTGCTGGTCAGCATGGTAGAAACCCGCTCGTAGCGTTCGGCGATCAGATCGTGGAAGTCCTCATCATGGGGCGGGCGCATAGGCTTGAGTCCGAAGTCATCAATGATGAGTAGGGTTACCTTGGCGAGTTGGCGGAAGCGCCGGTCAAAGCCACCGGTGGCCCGGGCTGCATGCAGAGACCCCACCAGATCACCCTGGGTGATAAAGAGGACGTCCACCCCCTGTCGGATGGCACAATGCCCAAGCGCCTGGGCGAGATGGCTCTTGCCGGTGCCACAGGGCCCGACAATCAGGACAGGTGCCTGCTCCTGCAGGTAGCGACCAGTAGCCAGATCATGCACCAGAGAGCGATTCAGGTTCGGTAACCGGTCAAAGGCGAAGTCTTCCAGGGTTTTGTGATTACGGAAGTGGGCCTGACGCAAGAGCGTATCGAATTTACGCTGGTCCCGGCGAGCCACTTCATCCTGTAGTAGCATGGCGAGGAACTCGGTGTAGGCCATCTGGCCATCCACCGCCTGGCGATTACGAGCTTCCAGGGAATCCAGGATACCGGATAGGCGCAGGGCGCGAAGATGATTGCTTAACTCTTGGGTTTGCATGAGAACTCCTTTCAATGAAATAGCTTGGTGCTGTCGCGGAGGAAACGGCCACCGTTGGTATAGGTGCTTCCAGATTCAGTGGTTAGGGGGGGTAGCGGCTCCTGATCCAAACCTTTCTTGAGGATCTGGGAGATCGCGCCATAACGCGGATTGCTGAAACGCAACGCCCGTTCACAAGCCGCTTCCAGCCGCTGAGGGCTGTGCTTGTCCCGCAGCCGCAGGATGTTCTGTACGGTGCGGAGGTTGACCAGCACGCGATCGGCAAAGAGCTGGTGGACGACGCCGTAGCAATACGGACCGATGGCCTCTGCCATCCGCAGGCACCACTGGATATCCTGACTCTGCCAGGCCTGTGCTTCTGGCTGCAGGTGGTCGGCTACGGTCGATGCGGTGCCGTGCTGGAACAGCCGGGGATGGGTGGCCACTAATTCATGTTCCTGGTAAATCCGGATGGTGGTATCGGTAGCCCGCAGCCAGAGCCGTTGACCTACCAAACGGAAGGGGACCGAGTAGAGGCAGTAGGCATATTGGACATGGCCATCCCGGTGTACCTGGGGTTGCTTCCACTCGGAGAGCTCGGGAGGCGCTACCGGTAGACGCTGCAAGAGTGATTTCTCCACCTCGACGAACTGGGTGAGGGGTGCCTGACGGGTGGTGCCGTGAATTCGATTGCCCGCCTCTGCCCGGATCCACTCCTGGAGCTGGCGATTGGCATCGTCGCGGTCACGGAAATCGCGTAAGGGCATGAAACCTTTCTTTATATATTTAACCCCAGACTCCACGATACCTTTTTTTGCGGGGTCATGAGGCGGACATGCGTCGATTTTGAACAGGTATCCTTCGGCGCATTCGGCATAAGAACGCTGGACCGTGGGGTCGTTGATGCAGGCCTTAGTGATGGCGCACTTGGCGTTATCGATAATTATTCGACCTGGAACACCACCAAACCATGCGAAGGCATGGCGGTGACAGGCCAGCCAGGTCATCGTCGTCTGATTCCAGACAATCTCGGCATACTGATGCCGGGACCAGCAGAGAGTCATGACAAAGAACCAAGTCTTGCGGATCTGTCCGGTCACCGGATCGATCATGGTGGGGCCCGCGCCGAAGTCCACCTGCGCGGCCTCGCCGGGTGCGAAGACCAGGCGCATGGTCGACTCAGGTGGTGGTACCGGAACGACGCGTCGCAGTACACGTTTGACGGCAGAGTAGCTTCCAGTGAAGCCATGATTGCGCACCAGTGTGGCGTGAATGGTGGTGCCCTGAATACCTGCTGCTGCCCATCTGGCGATTTGTTCCTCATGGTCTTTGAGGGTGGAAACACACTGGTTAGGGGCAGTCTGCTGGCGATGTTGCTGCAGAATGGCGAGCTCACCGTCCTCAGGTAAAGGTCGCTTTGGGTCCAGCCAGTCGTGCAGTGCTGCTTGATGACGTAAGACGCCTAACTTCTTGCGCCCCATGAGTCCGGAACGGGCGATCTCTCGGTCCCGATCACCTTGGCGCATCCGCACCAGGATTTGGCGAATCGTAAACATCTCAAACCTCCGATTACTCATGGTCACCTCCCAAAAGCTGGGAGAGTAACCGATCAAGGGAAGTTCAAGACCCTACTGAGGCACTATGTGGGTGGCGCCATTACGCCGACCCTGAGTTGGCTCCTTTATGCCGACCCGGGACTGGCGCCATTACGCCGCCCCTGAAGTGGCGCCATTATGCCGACCCCGTTTTGGCGCCATATTGCCGACCCGTGACACCGCCATCCGGGATATCCAGGAAGCGCTCGTTCCGGTTCTGCAAGCCGTGCGTGGAGTCCTGCATCCATGATCAATAAAATCACCCTGCATAACGGCGGCAAGGCGCTGGCCGCCCACCTGCAGAAGCGCGAAGAAAATGCACAGGTGCGCATGGTATCCGTAGGTGGTGGACTGCCCGAAGATGTAGACGTCGCCATAGAGACCATAGTGGACTTTGCGGCCGCCCGT
>JBMFGX010000095.1:0-2784 GCA_049977105.1 Acidobacteriaceae bacterium
CCGACCCGCGAATATCAGACTGATCAATCGTCGCCCATTCTGCTTCGACTGCTGCTGGCCCTGTCCTCGGAAAAACATAAGCAAAAGCAAAAACAACCCCACATCCGTGCAGGCATTGACAGGGTCACTCCATATCAGAGCAGGACGTGCTCGGTCAGAAGCTCCACCTCGGACCCCGCGAGAATCGTCGCCCGCTCCATCACGTTGCGCAGTTCGCGCACGTTGCCCGGCCAGGAGTGCTCCATCAGCTTCTGCAGCGCCCCCTCGCTGAGTACCTTGCCCGGCTGAAACTTGGCGATGAAGCTCAACGCCAGCGCCTTCAAATCGCCCATCCGCTCGCGCAACGGAGGCAATACGATGGGAAACACCGCCAAGCGGTAGTACAGGTCCTCGCGAAACTGCTGTTTCGCCATCCTCTCCTTCAGATCCACATTGGTAGCCGCGACGACTCGGACATCGACCTTCAGATTGTCGTTCCCGCCTAGACGCTGCACCTCACCCTGCTCCAGAAACCGCAGCAGCTTGCTCTGCAACGAGAGCGGCATGTCGCCAATCTCATCCAGAAACAAGGTTCCTCCGTGGGCCGCATGGATGCGCCCGATGCGAGACTGCACCGCACCCGTGAACGCACCCTTGCTGTAGCCGAACAACTCCGCCTCCAGAAGCGACTCGGGTATCGCCGAGCAGTTCATCACGACAAACGGTTGCTTCCTGCGGGGACTGATCTGATGAATCTCCTGAGCCACCAGATCCTTGCCTGTTCCACTCTCCCCGGTGATGAGCACCGTGGTATCGCGCACAGCCACCATGCGGGTCAACCGAAATACGGTCTGCATCGGCTCTGTATCCCCCACCATGCCGCGCAGCGTGCACCTCTGCCCGCGCATGGCGCGCCCAGACGCATCATCGAACTGGCGGAGGGGCGGTATTCCAGCCACCTTCACCACCTCCATCAGCGACTTTGACAGCAGCGGATAGGATCCATCCGCGGAGATGAGATCTCCGGTTCGAGAGTTGATCGTTACCACCGAGGTATTGGGAAAGCGGCGATAGATCATCCCCTTAAACTCACCCGGCTCCAGATCCGGCAACTCCGGATCGAGGAGCAGCACACCCTCCTCATCCCGATACTCCTGGAGCACCTCCAGCGCCACGGCCCCACTACCGATCTCCACCACCTTCCAGTGCGGATGGCTGAGCTTTTTCCGCAAATCCTCCTGGATCTGCAGGTTCGAACTGACAACAAAGACGTTGGTCGGGACCAGAACTTCCTGCGGAACGAACTGCGCTGCGTGCATCGCCTGCCACTCCTGCCTCCGATCAGCGGAGGCACTTCAATTAGGAAAGAAATCATTTAACCAAAAACGAATAGACCAGAAGAACCAGTCGGAGACGGTCGATGACCGAGCCCACCATGTCGCGAACCCACCCACCTTCCGCTCAGTTATCAGGTATCGCGAAGTTCGTAGCCAAACCCCCGGATGGTATGGGTGAGCTTGCTCTCCCCCGGTCCATCGACTTTGTCGCGTACATACTTCATATACACATCCACAATGTTGCTGGAAGGATTATGCGGCAGGTTCCATACCTCCTCAAAGAGCGTGGCCCGCGAGACGGGCTGACCTGTGTGGCGCAGCAGGCACTCCAGAATGGAGAACTCTCGCGGCGTCAGATCGATCCTCCGCCCGTTCCTCTCCACCCGGTGCTCCTCCCGGAAGAGCCTTAGGTCCCCCACCTCAGAGATATTAGGAACCACCCCAGAGTGGCGCCGCAGCAGCGCCTCCACCCGAGCGAGCAACTCCGCAAAGGAGAACGGTTTGCCCAGAAAATCGTCCGCTCCGCTGCGCAGCGCCTGCACCTTGTCCTCCACCTGGCAGCGCGAGGTCAGTACCAGCATCGGCATCTTGGGCCGCTCCGGACGCACCCGGCGGATGAGATGCAGACCATCCAGCCGGGGAAGGTTCAGATCCAGAATCACCAGATCGTAGCGCCTTTCCCCCAAGGCCGTGAGTGCGGACTCCCCATCCTGGAGAATCTCCACCCGGTAGGACTCTGCTTCCAGCTCCTGACGCAGCAGATTGGCCAGCGAAGCATTCTCATCCACAATCAATAAATTCAGACAGCGGGAGGGCTTTGCATGCTTCCATGCCGCATCCTGCCGAAAGTTCCGATCTTCATTCGTCGCAACCAAGTCCATTGGATTACCAGATCTATCAATGCTTATAAATCGATGATTTGAAGAAAAAACATGACGTCAAACACAAGGCTCCGCCTGAAATGCTCGTCTCATGAGAGCCCTTGTTCTATGTGAACTATTGTTAATCTGCGCCTATTCCCTCTTTTGCGACAACCGATTCTTATGTAAATCTCATCGTGTATTCCCAAAGCGGAATTGGCTTTCGGAGGATTCCTTTTTTGGCTCTGACGGGGCTGTATGACGACTTTGGTTCCGGGAAACTCGGTTCACCAGTTCGCCTTTTATTCGCTAGCATGGCTTCTGGGAATCACTCGTCGGCAAAAAAGAGGTACTGGACTTTCTCTCCAGCTTTATAGCCTGCAACGGCTACTCCCCGTCCTACGAAGAGATCACCACCGGGCTGGGCCTCAGTTCCCTGCCACTGTGCACAAACACATCACGAATCTGCAAGCCAAAGGACTACTGCAGCGGGCTCAGAATCGCAGTCGCTCGATTGACGTGATATCCCAGGACGATGCGCGGCAACTGAAACTGTTCCCGTCCTATGCGGCGCCGCTGGATGACGATCCCGATGGAACGCGCGTGGT
>JBMFGX010000096.1:0-2346 GCA_049977105.1 Acidobacteriaceae bacterium
CCAAAGGTTGAGCTCGCCAAGGCTGACGCAGCGCATGAGTTCGGCAATTTCGGCGGTGCCACAGTCTATGTTCTCGGTGGGGCCATGATGCCGCCCGCTCAGCACGGCACGCAAGCCGAAATGAATGGCTACCGGGACCCTCAAACCCTGCTGCACCTCAAACAGTTCTGGCAAGGCTACTTCGCGCATTCCGACGCAACCCTCGCTGAATTTGGCGAACCCGCGCTGGTCTCGCCGGTGGCGTTTCCTTGAGTCGTCATCCACCCGTCAACCGGCGGCCCCTCGTCGTTTCGTGTGGAATACAACAATCACAATGGTTGATGGTTCGCCGTGTTGCGCAAAATCGCCATGAACCTGATTCGCCAAGACGCAAAAGCCCGCGCCAGCCTCAAAGGGCGGCGCAAGCAGGTCGCCTGGAGCAATGACTACATGGAGCAGGTGCTGCGCTCCACGTCACCTTCAACACCAAGTGCATCGCGAGGACCGCGCGCTAATCGCCAATCTTGTCACCCGCTCGCATGACTTCAGCCCAAAGCCCAATGAAACTTCAAATCATTCTCGGCTGCGCCGCATTCGGCGCCCTGACGTTGTTGAGTGGCTGCGCACCCGGCAACCCCAATCCGATGCAACAACTCGAATCTGCACTGACGCCGCCTGCGGCGCAACCGCACGCTGCAGTGCAGCCTCCCGTGGCGCAATCCGGCATGACATCCACGTCTTATGCGTCGAAGCTGATCACCATCAATGGCGGTGCATTCCTGAACACCTGGACGGTGCCCACCCCGGTGCTATTGCACGGCAAGATCGTTTCGACCTCGGATGGCTATGCGCTCCAGGCAGAGGAAAAGGTCAAATTCACTGGCTTGAAGACACTCGTTTTTTGGAGCGGATCGGTTTGGGATACTCCCTGGCTATTGCCCTGGAGTGCGAAGTCGCAAACATTGCCGGGGCCTATCGGAAAGACGGAGGCCTACTGGGTGCGCTTTGGTTGGGCCATGGTGGGGCCGAACATCAAATCCATCGCGCTCGCTCCGCCAGGCACCCAGTCCATAGCCTATGCCCCTGGCAGTCAGATCACCGAATCGACTTACATCGCACCGCCGCCGGCGCCTGTTGTGGTTCAACCGTCAGCCCCCGTTAGCCAGCGCGTGATGTCGGTGATCGAGGTTCAAAAATCGCTCAACGATTTTCGATTTTACGTCGGCAAGCCTGATGGTATTCTCGGCCCGATCACCCGCAAGCAGTTGATGCGGTTTCAAGCTGCTGCGCACTTGCCGGTGACAGGCAAGATTGATGCCGCCACGTCTGCAGCCATCCGGGACAACTACAAAAACGCAGAACCAATGGGCGATGCGCCAGGCGCCGATATGCAATATCCCATCCAGGCATCCACCTGAACCAGCCTTCTTGCCGCTAAGACAGAACGATGGCCTGCTTCTCAAGCCTTCTACACTGATCTTGGCCGCGTCGTGTTGTGTGTTGCGGGGCGGTTACCCGTCGTAGCACGCAGGAATGGAACCGGATCTGGGACGAATCTGCCTCTCTCGACCTAACATACTGAAAGAAAAACCCTGATGGTTTGGGCCGCCCTGACCACGATCATTCCGTCTTATACGCCCGACATGGCGTTATTGCAGGCTGCCGTTGCGTCGGCCTTGGACGCAGGCGCTGCCGAAGTTTTGGTGGTGTTCGATCACGACCGCGACACCGCGGACGCGTACGCGGCGGATCTCCGCACACGTCTGCCGCACGGGTGGCGCCATGCCTGCACGGGAAGTCACGCGCAAGGGCCATCCTGCGCGCGCAATGTCGGCATCGATCTGGTCACGATGCCGACGCTGTCGTTTTTGGATGCCGACGACGTGTACGTCGGGCGGTCTCTCGAAGCGGCTGGCGATCTGCTGCGCAAGACCTCTGCCGAGGCGGTCTATCTCGGGGTGCGCTGTGTGCGATGGCCTTCCCGGGAGCGGATCTGCACCTACGGCATGCCTGAAGGGTGGGCCACGGAGCGCGATTTTGCGCAGATTCACCACCCTCTCCTGCCCGTGGTGCGCACAGAAGTCGCCCGCCAGGTGCGGTTTCGCCCACACGTGCGTTTTGCCGAAGACGTGCTGTTCAATGCCGAGGTGATTTCCCGAGGGCGCGCCTGGTCGCATCCGACGATCGGGTATGAGTACCGCGTCCTCGACGCGTCGTTGTCGCACTGCGGCTTCGACCCCGATTTTTCCAATACGATCGACCAGTACTATGCCGACATGGCGTCGCATCCCGACACCCCGATGAAAGCGATGTTCCAGCGCAAACGGGAAATCAACCGGCAGTATTCCGAGTTCTTGTCCCGGCGTC
>JBMFGX010000097.1:0-2338 GCA_049977105.1 Acidobacteriaceae bacterium
GCTGCGGTGATTGTCATACCGCTGCCCGTCAGGTTAGCGTTGCCAGCGTCGTACACCGTCGCCGTGAGAGAGTTTGCCGAAAGATTGGCTACGGCCGAGCTGTATTGGGAACCGATGGTAGGAGCCACCGCGCCGCTGGTAGAGCCGGTAAAGGAGAACCCTGCTACCACCGACGTCGTTGTGAAGCCAGAGATCGATCCGCCGACATTGACATTGCCATTGCCAGCAACCAGCAGATAGCCACTACCCGACACCGTGCCCGCCAGCGTCACACTGCCCGTCTGCGTGTTGGAAACCAACTCACTCGCAGAAGTAAACGAACCCGTACTGACATTTTCACCAATGAAACCACCGCCTAACGGCAGCGACACCGTCGCGCCACTACCAACCACAACACCGTTACCGTTGGCCACAAAGACCGTCGCGCCGGCCGCGGTCAACTGGCCATAGATCTGCGACGGATTGCCCGTCTGATCAGAGATCAGCACAGGGGTGCTGCTGCCACTGATGGTCAGAGAGGCGGCGGAGCCGATGTTGAACCCCGACTGAGCGTTGATGCCAGAGGGTGCCGCCACCGGCGAATATGATGACGCGCTACCTCCCCACTGCAACACAGTCGCGCCGCTGGACAAGATCGAGATTGTTGCGCTGGCACCCGATCCAGCACTGTAGGAGACACCTGTTGACTGGTTGGTGGAGAAACTACCCGGCAGCTGATTGCTGGCAACCGAGGGCAGAGCAGCCATCGCCGCGGGAGCGGAGAGAGCCAGCGCAAGGGCCGCTACGAGCGGACTGAGCTTGGCGATTTCTTGCTTTTTCATACGAGATTTCCTCATTAACAGGATGAAGTTCAACTTCAAGGCCTTGAAGGGTGGTCCAAAGGACCGCCCACCGGGTACCTCGCCATCGAGAGCCTTTGGCACGGCGCCGTGCCTATGCCCAGCAGGTACACGGATTTCATCCTCTCAAACGGACCGAGAGGCACTGAGCAGAACGCCGTGCGGCAGACTGCGTCAATCTTGTTGACCGCGAAGCGCATGTATGTCCTTCGTCGATTCCTTCCATGGCAAAGCTTATAGCACCCGTTCGCGAAGCTTGTCAATGAACTGTGGCGCTTTCGCAACATAGATCCCCCATCGGACGACTCAGGGTTGCCCATGCCTATTTAGCCGAACTCGTGCTCTGGTCAAGGCCAGGCCCGACAGCCCAGGTAGTAGTGTCACGGCGAGAGCCGCGCAGAGCAGACCACCTGCGGCAGCCAGGAATTTCCGGTGCCGGACCGCTCTCTGCTAGACTGATCAGGTTCTGCTACGGTATGCGCCTCATGAAAAAAACCAGCCTCCAAGCTCCGTCCCTCGCCCGGACACTCTGGCTCAGCCTGCTGCCGCTGATGGCCTATGCCAGCAGCTGGTATTACAACGGCCAAATCATCCCCCTGCTTGCGCTGAGCAGCGTCCTGCTTTTGCTGTTTGCCGCGCTGGCTGGGTGGGGGCGGCTTGGCCAGGGTCTGCCCTGGCCCAAGGGTTACTTGCCCATTTTTATGCTCCTCTGGCTTTTCTGGTTTTGGTCGACCCTCTTATGGAGCCGCGTCCCCTACAGCAGTTGGTTTTATTTCTGGACCCTGGGCTCGGTACCTTTGGGATTTTTGGGTTGGATTCTGATGTCCGATACGGATCGTCAGAGGGTCTGGCCGTGGTTTTGGTCGGGGATAGTGATCAGCGCCTGGGTGCTTTCGGCCATCGGACTTGGCCAGTATTACCGGCTGTTGGGCCAGGGGGCAGGATGGCAGGGTCTGCGCCCTCAGGGTCCTCTTCTGGACTGCAACAGCTATTCCGCCTGGATGAACCTGCTGTTTTTTCCGCTCGTGGCGCGTTTTTTTTATCTCGACGCGCAGAGATCCCCCCATTTCCTGAGGCGGCGAATAGACTGGAGGGTCTTGGGATACCTTCTGACCATCGCCGTACTGCTATTGGCAGATTTCAGTACCGGTAGCCGTGGCGGCCTATTGGCTTGGCTCTGCACCTTGCCTTTTGCGATCTGGGGCTTTCGGGGGGTTCCGGGAGCGGGTAGACGATGGGCTGCCATTCTTGGGCTTGTACTGTTGACCTTTCTGATCATGAACTATCCGAAGGACTACGACATCCTCGGGCAGCTCAATCCACACTATATCTCATCGAATATTGCGACAGTATCGCGCAGCCTCATGTGGATCGCCACCTGGCACATCTTCCTGAGCCATCCTTATCTGGGCACGGGGCTAGGCAGTTACTTTCTCTTCTATCCCGCCTACCGCCTGCCCGGGGAACTGGCCTCGGCGGGGACCTATGCCCACAACGAC
>JBMFGX010000098.1:0-2331 GCA_049977105.1 Acidobacteriaceae bacterium
GGTGTTGCCGTTTTGCCTGCGGGACAAACGATTGCTATTGCCGCAGTGTGGCAGCCTCGATGCATTGTTCATGACAACCTCTCGATCAGATTCAGTCGTTCGAAATTCTCGAATATCTGCCTCCGCAGACGGAACCCAAATGGCGACAGGTAGTAGCTGATATGGCCTCCAACAAAACCACGCCCTCATGGAGCGACGTCAAAGCCAAGCTGGCCGACTTCGACCGCGCTGGTCTGATTGGGCTTGTGCAAGACCTGTACGCCGCCAGCAAGGACAACAAGGCTTTTTTGCACGCGCGCTTTGGCCTGGGCAACGACCCGCTGGAGCCCTACAAAGATGTGATCATCCGCTGGATCAATCCGCCGGATTTCCGCAATCCGATCTCTGTAGCCAAGGCCAAGAAGGCCATCAGCGATTACAAAAAGGCACTGGGCCAACCTGAGGGGCTGGCTGAACTCACGGTGTTCTATTGCGAAGAGGTGTTCGACTTTTTGGCCGGTTGCGGCATGGACGACGAGGGCTTTTACGACGCGCTGGTGCAGATGTTCGAGCAGGCGCTGAAATATGTGCTTGCCTTGCCCGCCGGGCAGCAGGCCACATTCCTTGCGCGGCTGGATCGGGTGCGTCAGCTCGGGCAGAACGTCGGCTGGGGCGTGAGCGATGACTTCGACCATATTTGGTTGGAAGCCGGCTTGGCGGGCGGAGAATGAAGAAATCAGAGAAGGCTGTGCTGGGCACTTGGCGCATCACCGGCATGGAAGTCTGGGATGCTGACTACTTTGATATGGAAGTCCCGGCGCACATCACGCTCCGCGACGATCTGACAGGGGCGTTCCAGATCGGCCTGGTGCAAGGCGACATCGATGCCCGTGTCAGTGTTGCTGCTGGCGTGGCGCGTGTGGAGTTCTCTTGGTCGGGTGCTGATGAGAACGACCCGATGAGCGGGCGTGGCTGGATGGACGTGACGGGCGATCAGGCAGAAGGCCGGATTTTCATCCACTTGGGCGATGACTCGGGCTTCACGGCGGTGCGGCAGGATGCCGAGGCCAAGGCACTGCAGGCCATTCTGCAACACGGCGAAGAACAACTTGCGCAGGGCAAGGTCAAGCCGGTGGCCGAGGTGGTCACACGCCTGCGGCGGGTGAAGTAAAGAAGGTTTTCATTGTCGGGCTCGGTATTAAAGATCGCTTGAATACGCGAGTGGCAATGCATTGATTTGGCCTGCTGATCAGGGCAGGAAGCATGGGCGCATGAAGGTCCGAGGCAGCCACGTGTCACCCATGTGCGCAATAGT
This sequence comes from Acidobacteriaceae bacterium, assembly GCA_049977105.1. GTDB lineage: Bacteria > Acidobacteriota > Terriglobia > Terriglobales > Acidobacteriaceae > Granulicella. The sequence goes on from JBMFGX010000098.1 coordinate 1,295, forward strand.
TAAGACAAAACAAGCCACCCGTGCGACAATTTGAGCATCCGATCGCTCTGGGAGGTTCCCGTGTCTGAACGCATCAACGCCCGCCTGTCGCAACCCTTGGCTGAATTCGTGGATCGAATGGTCGGCGAGACAGGGCTTTACGAAACACCCAGCGAATACGTGCGCGACCTGATCCGCCGCGACATGGAACGGCGCGACGGCCAGTTTGTTCAGGAATCCATCCTCGCTGGATACCGCGATGTGGCGGCAGGCCGCGTCTTTGCGTCCAGCGGCGACTTCAAGACAGACATGGCGGTGCTCGACAGCAAGGAAGCCAATGGCTGGCAATGATGTGCCATCGCCAGCCACGTTTCTGCTGACCCGGACGGCGGCGCTGGACTTGCGCCGCATCTACACGCGGTCACGCCGGGAATGGGGCGATGACGTTGCCGACCAGTACCTTGCCGACCTGTACGCGGCGATGGGCGTTGCTGCCGCCACCCCGGAGAAGGGTCGCTTGCGGCAGTACCGTTCGGCTCCGTTTTTGATGCTTCCGGCGCGGCAGCACTTCGTGATCTACGACCTCGTGCCGCAAGGCATCGCGGTACTGACGGTTCAACACCAGGTGCGCGACATCGAATCCCTGGTCGCAGACCTGACCCCAGCCTTCCACGCAGAAGTCGAGCGGCTGAAACGGAAAGCCTGATTGCACTCGCGCACGCCCCCAGCGCCCCGCAGGAGTGCTACCTAATCCAGGCAGACGGTTTTTCGGATGGGAACCGCCCACCACCATTTCCAAAAGCCCGAACTTGTTTCGGGCTTTTTCACGTCTGCCGTGAGCACCAGTTCTGGCGGGGCTGCGCGGATTTGCCTCGCGAGCGTCACCTCCTCCGTAGCCGCGTATTTTGCCCTCCCAGGTCTCTCTGTTCTCCGTCTTTATCTGCTGTTGACCTTCCCGTTGCCAGTACGTGGATGTGCTGGCCCGACTTTGCCGTTTTTCTTTCTTTGTTCTCTGCGGGCCTCTTGGTCGAGCAAATGGCGAAGCCTTTAGTTTTCAT
>JBMFGX010000099.1:0-2251 GCA_049977105.1 Acidobacteriaceae bacterium
GACTGGCTGCGGGAGAACATCGGAAGCTCCCGGAACGTCTGCCGCATCCTCAGCAACGCCCGCTGCCTCTCCGAGGGCGTGGACGTGCCGGCCCTGGACGCCGTGATCTTCCTCAACCCCCGCGATTCCGTGGTGGACGTGGTGCAGTCCGTGGGGCGTGTCATGCGCAAGGCCCCAGGCAAAAAATACGGCTATGTGATCCTGCCCATCGGGATTCCGTCCGACAAGGAACCGGAAAAAGCCCTCGACGACAACAAGAAATACCGCGTCGTCTGGCAGGTGCTCAATGCCCTGCGCGCCCACGACGACCGCCTGGACAAAGAGTTTGCTACCATCGACCTGAACCGGAAGAAGGAAGGCAAGATCAACGTCATTGGCGTCGGTGGCGGATCCCTGCCGCAGGACGACAAGAGCAAAAAGGCGGAGCAGATCGGCTTCATCCTCAGCTTCCCCGAGCTGGACCGCTGGAAGGACGCCATCTTTGCCAAGGTGGTGCAGAAGTGTGGTGACCGCCGCTATTGGGAGGACTGGGCCAAAGACGTGGCGCAGATTGCCGAGCGGCACCGGATGCGTATCGAGGCGTTACTCAAACACCCAACCCCAGAACACCAAACGGCTTTCAACGCATTCCTGAATGGATTGCGGGAGAACATCAACCCGGGCATCAGCCGTGACGAGGCCGTGGAAATGCTGGCGCAGCATGTGGTCACCCGACCCGTCTTCGACGCGCTCTTTTCGGGATATGCCTTCACCAGCCACAACCCCGTCTCTCAGGCCATGCAGGGGATGCTGGAGGTCCTGGAAGGCCAGGCGCTGGAGAAGGAATCGGAATCCCTCCAGTCCTTTTACGCCAGCGTGCGCGACCGGGTATCGGGTTTGGACAATCCCGAAGCCCGCCAGAAGGTCATCGTCGAGCTGTACGACAAGTTTTTCCGCACAGCCTTCCCGCGCATGGCGGAACGCCTGGGCCTCGTCTATACCCCGGTGGAGATCGTGGATTTCATTGTGAAGAGTGCCGATTTTGCTCTGCGGCAAGAGTTCAACGTAGGACTGGCCGACGAGCATGTCCATATCCTGGATCCATTCACCGGTACCGGCACCTTCCTAGTGCGAGTGATCCAAAGCGGCCTGATTCCTCCGCACAAGCTGCCCTTCAAGTATGCGCATGAGATGCACGCCAATGAGCTGGTCCTCTTGGCCTACTACATCGCCGCCGTCAACATCGAGGCGGCCTATCATGACCTGGCCGGGACAGACTACCAACCTTTCCCGGGGATCGTGCTCACCGATACCTTCCTGATGGGCGAGCGTAAGGGGCAAACGAAGATAGAAGTGTTCTCCCAGGAAAACAGCGAGCGGGCCGAGCGGCAGAATCGGGCGGACATTCGCGTCATCATCGGCAACCCACCCTACAGCGGTGGACAAGAGAGCGCCAACGACAACAACCAAAACCAGAAGTACCCAAGGCTTGATGCTCGAATCGAGGCCACCTATGCGGCTAAGTCGTCCGGGGCCAACAAGAACAGCCTCTACGCCACCGAGATCAAGGCGCTGCGCTGGGCCTCGAACCGCATCAAGGATCAGGGCGTGATCTGTTTTGTGAGCAATGGTGGATGGATTGACGGAAACACGATGGACGGCTTCCGCAAGTCTCTGGCCGAGGAGTTCACGAGCGTTTATGTGTTCAATTTGCGGGGAAACGCGCGGACACAGGGGGAGTTGCGTCGAAAGGAGGCAGGCAACGTCTTCGATGCGGGCAGCCGCACCCCCATCGCCATCACCCTGTTGGTGAAGAACCCCGCCAAGGCTGGGCAATGCGCGATCCACTACCGCGATATTGGGGATTATCTCAGCCGGGAGGAAAAGCTGGCCATCATCAGCGAGATGGGAAGCGTTGAGAACGTGCCGTGGGAACGGATCACGCCCAATGTAAAACAGGACTGGGTTAATCAGCGGAGCGACGACTTTGGCAGCTTCATGGCGATGGGAGATAAGTCTGGAGAGGAAAAGCAGACGCTGTTTTCCATATACTCCAATGGAGTGAAAACCAATCGGGATGCATGGGTATATAACTTTAGCCAGTCGCATCTTAGAGAGAACATGGAGAAAACTGCGTCATTCTATGAAAGAGAAAGGAAGAGGTTGCATGGAATTTCAGGAGAATTTCAAGATTTAGTCCATTATGACCCTAAGCAAATCAAATGGGAACGCGAGATGCTGCTCTATCTACAGCGAGGGGTTACTCTTAACC
>JBMFGX010000100.1:0-2081 GCA_049977105.1 Acidobacteriaceae bacterium
TCGCTGGGCCGGATAGGAAGCGGGATGTTGCAGCGGTTGCGGTGATGGAGCCGTCATGATCGTCCTGCAAGGGACTGCCCCGTTAAAAAGGCGTTTGGGCCAGCAGATCACGGTTGAATTACAGACACGCGTCTGAATCACTCTTGGTATTGGTCACGGGTCCTCACTGGTCATCCCGTGCCTTCCGGTTCGATTTCATATACCATATACTAATTTTTTGTTTCTTTTTTCTTTTTTCTCCAACAATGGCCAAGCAACCAATCAACATGACAACAAATGCAGGAGAAAAACTCATTGGCCTGGAAGGACAGGTAAAAGGATTTGGTAAGGTCTACTATGATCCAACAATGATGGCGAACATTTTCGGACTTTCGGAAATGGCCGATCGCTGCAGAGTTACCTTCGACTCGGATGTCGAGGATGCATTTGTCGTGCATGTAAAGGATGGGAAAATTAAATTCTCCCGCACCCCGGAAGGTTTATATGCATACAAACCTACCAAACGCTACCTGGCTGAGGTAGCAGAATCAAAGCAAATGTTGTCACCATCTGAACATGGCACAACATTTAATTACCGTGGCAAGAGTTTCCTTGTCACCACTCTCATGGAGAATCGAAAGGGCTACACGCAGCGTCAATTCGAGGATGCAAAGCGCGCGCGTAAGCTCTATCATATTGTTGGATGCCCTACAGTGGAAAATTTTAAACACATACTGAGGCAGAACATTATTCAGAATTGCCCAGTTACCCCAGCTGATGTGGATTTGGCTGAGAAAATTTTTGGTCCAGACATTGGAACATTAAAAGGAAAAACAACCCGCAAAGCACCACCACGTGTTAAGGAAGATCTGGTGGAGGTTCCACCTGAATTAAAAGAAAAACACCAAAATTTGACTTTCTGCATGGATATTCTGTATGTCAATGGAATGCCGATGCTCACTGGGATTGACAGGTCAATTCGGTTCCGCAGTCTTGTCCCATTGGACAATCGAACAACAGATGAATTATACAAAGGTCTCGACAAAATTCTCCGTCATTACAACAATGCCGGACACAACATTGAAACAATTTTGTGTGATCAAGAGTTCAAGCCATTGATGGACTTAGTCAGGGATGAGCTCAATGTATCAATGAATTACACAACCACCGATGAGCACGTTCCGGAGGCGGAACGAAACAATCGCACAATTGCCGAACGGATCCGCTGTGCCTACCACAACCTCCCCTACAAAGCCCTGCCAAAAGTTATGCTAAGGTATTTGGCAATGGTGTCAACAAAGCAGCTGAATCTGTTGCCAGCAAAGGGAGGAGTGTCACCTTACCTGAGCCCTCATGTTATTTTGGTTGGAAGGAACTGGGATTTCAATAAGCATGGCCAAATTCCATTTGGAGCTTATGTTCAGGCATATCAGGAAAATGCACCAAAAAATACAAACAATCCGCGAACAATTGATGCAATCTACCTACGTCCTACCAATAATATTCAAGGAGGACATGAGCTCATGGATTTAAACTCAGGTCGAGTTATCACCCGCCCACGAGTCTGGGAAATTCCTGTCACACCCGTCGTCATTAGAGCCGTCGAAACTATGGCTGAAGAGAAAGGGATTAAGTCGCTCAAACTACAAAACCGACGTAAAACAACGTTCTACCCTGCCGATTGGATTGCAGGAGTGGACTACAACAACAAAAACAACGACCACGACGACGAAGACGACACCGAATACGAATATTCAAACGAAGACAACAACAATACAGAATATGAAGACGACAATGCGATCGAGGATGAAGAAAATTTCGATCGAGTCGATCAACAAGAAATTGATGAAATATTGGCAGATACAGCAAACAAAGAAGAAGCCAATCCAATCAACACGGAAGAAAATGAAGCTGAAGATCAGCAAGAAGATGAGGCACAACAGGATGATGCCCAAGAGGATCCCGAGCAGGAACCCAACCAAATACCTGAGCCGGAAGCACAACCTGAGCGAGTGCAACCACCAAGAAACCGTCAAGCACCGGAAAGATTGACATATGCTCAGTCAAATCTAAAAGAAAAGCATGTCCAGTTTGATATTACT
>JBMFGX010000101.1:0-1935 GCA_049977105.1 Acidobacteriaceae bacterium
GGTGGGGGGTGGTTCGCCATGGCTTTGGAAGAGGACCTGGCCGCGGGGCGGGGGTAGGGGTGGAGCGGAGGGAGCGGATTGGGCGCGCGCGGTCAGGCTCGCCAGAAGGAGGGCGAGTGGGGTGAGTGAGACCAGACGCAGGGTGCGGGGCGTGGACAAGGTGTGGAACTCCAGTGGTGGTCTAGGGCTGCGCCCCAGGAAGGCGGCCACGGACAGACGGTGGTGAAAGCCAGGGCAAGAGCCCATGTTTGCCGTGGGCAGGGTTGTTGGATGGTTAGGAACCGAGCCCTTTGCGAGGCTTTTTAGTTATAGACTCTGCGAGAAGCGGTTGGTCTCCTGGGAGTCGGCTTGCCCGACGTTGGCGCATGGCCTCATACATGACTACCGCGCCAGCTACCGAGACGTTGAGGGAGGTGACGCTGCCGGCCATGGGGATGCGCAGAAGATGGTCACAGGTGCGTTTCACCATTTCATGCAGGCCGGAGCCTTCGCGGCCGAGGACGAGACAGATGTCCTGACGAAAGTCGAAGCCGGTGTACTCTGGGTCTCCCCGCTCATCCAGGCCAACCACCCAGATGTGGCGCTTTTTCATCGTCTCCAGGGCGCGGGTGATGTTGACCACCTGGGCGATGCGGACGTGTTCGCTGGCGCCGGCGGAGGATTTGGCGGCGACGGAGGAGAGCGGAGCGGACCGGCGCTCTGGCAGCAAAACGCCATCGATGCCGGCGCCGTCCGCGGAGCGGAGCAGAGCGCCAAGGTTGTGAGGATCCTCAATCCCGTCCAAAGCGAGGAAGAAGCGGCATCCGGCGCTGGGAGTGGATGGGGACTCGAGCAGGTCTTCAAGGCTGAGCAACTTGCGGTCGCGTAGGAAGGCTACGATGCCCTGATGGGCGTCCGTGCGGCATTGGCGGGTGAGCTGATCGCGGGGTTCGGTGGAGATGCGAATTCCTTCAGCTCGGGCCAGGTCGAGGACGGCATCCAGGCGCGGGTCACGGCGAGACTCTCGCTCACGAGCGACGCTGATGTGGTCCAGAGGCCGGGACCGTGAGCGGAGGGCCTCTTCGACGGGGTGCAGGCCGTAGAGAACTTCCATGCGTTCAGTGTACCGATTGGATGCCCGTTTGCTGCGCGATGGAAGCAGTGGTGGAGACCGTGATGGGAGCCGCGAACGGGTGGGTGCTCATTTGCTGCTGGTGAGTTTGGTCGCGCGATGATACGAACCGAGGTTGAAGGCGTTGGGATAGCCCTTGGCTTTGAGCCGTCTGACGGCCAGACCGCTGCGGGCTCCGCTATGGCAGTGGAGTAGCAGGACCTTGGACCGATCCGGAAAGCGATCTGGAATAGTGATCTCGATATGGTTCAAGGGGATGTTGATGGCCTTGGGCAGATGGCCGTTTCTGTACTCGGCAGAAGTACGGACATCGATGATCACGGCTCCTTCGCGGAGATGTCGCGTGACATGCTCGGGGGCAATTTGGGTGAAGCGCCGCCAGACGAGGTAGATGGCGAAGAGCACAGCAAGAAGGAGCAGGGCGTGGCTTGCGTTCATAAAGGAAACCTCATGGGCGAATGGGGAGAGGGTTTGGATGGTGGCTTCGGGTTGGGGTCACAATCGAGTACGCAGTTGCTCTTCTCTCTAAGAATAATTCATAGGCGTTTTCTGGACACCTCCGGGCCTTACGCGCGGAGAGATCGGATGGAGGAGTGAGAGCCGAAACGGGGTCTGGGCAGGGCAATGCTCATGCGAGGTGGTGCTGGGAGGGTCCGGCGTGCAGACGGCAGAGGGAGGCATGATTTTGGACTATGTGTGTGGCGGCTATCTGCCGCAGCAGTTTGGGCGCCTCGGGAAGGAGTCTGCCTGCGGTGGTTCGGAATGTTCGGACAGTTTTTGTGGTTTTTAAGTGGAAAGATTGCTCGTCCTAGTCGTGGCGGTGG
>JBMFGX010000102.1:0-1803 GCA_049977105.1 Acidobacteriaceae bacterium
GACATCATCGAGACAGGGAACGACTCCTACCGCTACAAACAGCGCCGCCCTCTCCCCCTCTGAAACTGTTCAAAATTGGACGCTGATACCTGTTCAAATTTCGACGCTGATTGACACGCCGGGTTCCACCCAAATCATCCACGAGTTGGACGGCCGCATCGACTTCGGCGGTACCGTCGGCAGTGGTCACCTGTTCTCCAGCGATCAACCCATGCCGATTGTCCATGAGCACATGCCCCAGATAGGCCATGCGCGAGGCTTCGCCAGGCGCCTTCTTGTAGAGCCGGGCATCGGGGTCCGTCACCGATGCGTGGGTCTCATTGCTGCGCGTCTGGCCACGAAAATCGGAGCCATCGCCCTCCCGATCTTCGGGATCCTTGGGCTGAAAGGACTTCTGCGAAGCCCAGGCTTCCAACAGCGTGCCATCGACGGAGAAATGCTCTTCGGAAAGCAACTCCTGACGACGGGCCTGTTCCAGCACCGAGCGGAAGAACGCCTGCACCGTCCCATGGTCCAGAAGCCGATCCCGATTCTTGGTGAAGACGGTCGGCACCCAGACCTCCTCGTCCATGCCGAGGCCCACGAACCAACGGAAAAGCAGGTTGTAGTTCAGCTGTTCGATTAGTTGTCGTTCCGATCGGATGCTGTAAAACACCTGCAACAGCAGGGCACGCAGCAGAAACTCCGGGGGAATGGAGGGGCGACCCAAGGCGGAGTAGATCGTGCGGAAGTGGCCATCCAGCTCCGCCAAGGCGCGATCCACGATGACCCGGATAGCCCGCAGCGGATGATCCTGGGGCACTCGCTGCTCCGGCGAGATGTAGCTGAACATCCCTTGGGTCTCTACCTTGGTTCCACGCATCGCTCAAACCTCTCCAGCCTCATTCTGCCCATTATACCACCGACTTTTTCAGCATCCTCCTAAGATGGCAGTCACGCACCTATATCCGTAACTGTTCGCCTCGCAATATGGTCTGGCCACGATGGCAGTTGTAGAAGTCGCCAGTGGTCCCCTTCAACCAGAAAATATTTCTCGAGAAACTGCCTTGCCGTCGCATTCCGACCTGTATCTTTCCACTCGACCTGTAATGATTGCGGTGTAGGGTTCTCTTCCAGTATCCGAGCCAACAATACATCCTCTAGCTCTAGACCAAAAACACGGCAGGAGAGCACCATCTGCACCAAACCATTCTCCTTCAGCAGGGCGACGGCGACCAGACCATGATCGGCGAAGCGGTCAGCGGCGCGCAGGATGTATACTTTCCCGCTCCTTGTCACGAACGCCTGCAACTCGGAAGCAATCCAGCGTTTGCCAGTGGTATTAAATTGGTTGGTACGGTTCAATAGCTCCAAGGCACGCTCAAAGTTCCGATCTTGGCCATCGGTAAGGGTTCGGATATCGGCACGCAGCTGTAAATCCCGCAGATAACCCTCTCGATCGGTCGCTGCAGCCAATTTCTCCCGCTCGATCTTGGCGCGCACCAATTCCGTGCGCCGCTCTGCCTCATCGCTGAGCTTGGATGCCTGAAGGTCCGCACCGTAGATCAACTCCATGCGCCAACGATGCGGATCGCCGCTAAGGGTCCGCATCCGCGGGAAGGCGCGCTGCACCTCTGCAATCTCCAAAGGATTGTCGTCGATAAATAAGGTGTGCTCTGGTAGGATGTTTAACTCGTCTAACGGACATTGCGACTCGCGCCACCCCAGAGGATGAAAGAGAATGGGGGGAGGAGATGGCGGATTGAGGTCGAGCAACATTTTGGCGATTCAATCCCGACTCTAACGTGACCCGCCAGGCCGACT
>JBMFGX010000103.1:0-1804 GCA_049977105.1 Acidobacteriaceae bacterium
GTCGTTACGTTCGTGGGCGGCGCGTAGGTCGGCAGGCATCTTCTCGAGGTCATAGAGCTCTGCAATGGTCGCAGGAAAATGATGTTCGCGGGCGAGGAGAATGTCTTCGGCACAGCGCGTGAGATCGGCCTTATTCTTTTCGGTCAATGTCGGCACAGGGAAGGTATTCCATCCGAGGGTGTTGGAGTATGAAAAATCCATTCTCATTCGGACGCATACAGTAGCAATCCAGACCCAGTGGAGCCGCGAGGCGATCAACGCCATGTTCCAGAGGGGGGCGTCATAGAGAGCGAACGCCTTTTCCTGCACTACGCAATGTGGCTCCAGCAGGCCTATAGGAAGATAGGGGCGATTTTCTGAACTTACGCGCGGGACGATAAGGGCGTGATGCTCCCCCATCGTCTGCTCCCGAAACCGCCATGGGGTATCGGCCAGTTTTCGTGCACTGGTGTCCCTAGTCGCCGCTCGTCTTGCGCGTGCTACGTCCTCAACGCGACGTGCAATGGCCGGAATGACAAGGGCGGCCTCGACCTCCTGCTCCGCGATCCAGAGGCAGGCGCGGGGCGCGCCGTCGATGAACTCTTTTGAGCCATAGAAAGGCCGGACGAAGCGGGCAGCTTCCGGCGATCCGGCAACGAGATGTCTTGCCACATCGTTTGAGAGAATCAGCGCCGCCCCGTAGTAGGGATGGTTGCCGAATTGCATCGGCGTTAAACCGTTCTGTGGCCTGGCCGCGGGTTGCACTTCGATGTTCGGCGCGGCGACGAGGTAGGCATTGATGTTGTCCACCTGCTTGCACTCGACAGATTCGTGGCTATTCTCCCAAATGGAATACAAATGGCGCGCGGGGCCGGGCATGGTGGAAATGCCCACGATGACCACGGTCACGCCGGCATTGTGGCTGGCCAGATTGGCCCATTTGAACGAGGTGTACGCAAAGACGATGTCATTGCCTGTAGCGAATATCTCCGGCCAAAGCGTCGGCACCTGCTGGCCTTGGCAAATGGAGTTGGTGGCAACGAACGCAGCAGATGAAGGCGTGTGAGTCCCGTAATCTGCCGCCTTCAAGAACCAACCAGCCACATAGTCGAGTGATTTCCAGTTTTTCACACGCCCATCGAACAAGGCACCAAGATCAGCTTTTTGCGCAGCACTCTGCCATTTGCTGCCCAGGTACGGCGGATTCCCGCAGATGTATGTCTCACCTCCCTCGTTCTCGAAGTCGATCTCTGCCTGATCAAGCGGCGTCTGAAAAAGGTCATCTGCCTGCACCTTCACGCCGGTCCCAGTTGGCGGACAAATGCTCAACCAATCTAGCAGCAGCGCGTTGCCACAGGTGATCCAGTTTTGTTTGCGTAGGGGCAGGAATTCAGCCAGTGCTAGTTTCGGCCCCCGGTACAGCACATCGCACTGATACTCCGCAATGACTAGCGCCAGACGGGCAATCTCCGCCGGAAAGTCGCGTAGCTCTATACCCCGAAAGTTGGTGAGGGGAATATCCGAGCGGCGATCTGGTTCGCCCCGCCGCCGGTTGATTTCGGCCTCGATGGCGCGCATCTCTTTGTAGGCGATCACCAAGAAATTACCCGAACCGCAGGCGGGATCGAAAACCCGGATCCTGGCCATGCGCTTGCGCAGGTTGAGCAACAGGCGCGGATTGTCACCAGCTTCGGCCAGCTTTGCCCGCAGGTCGTCTAGGAACAGCGGATTCAATACCTTCAGGATATTGGGGACGCTGGTGTAGTGCATCCCCAGCTCGCCCCGTTCTTCGTCCTCGGCGATGGCCTGGATCATGGAACCGAAG
>JBMFGX010000104.1:0-1762 GCA_049977105.1 Acidobacteriaceae bacterium
CAAGGTTTCGCAACCCGATTCTTTCAGAATTCAGGCTGGACCGCCGCTCAACTTTCAACTACAGCCGGGACACCCTCGGTTTTGGTGCTTGACCCCATTTTTGAGGCCGATCTACCACCGGAACAGTATGCCTATCGTCGCAACCGCAGCGCACTGGACGCAGTAAGACACGTCCACAAGCTGATCAACACCGGACATGTGGAAATTGTTGACGCGGATTTATCCGCCTATTTCGATACTCTTCCTCATGCCGAGCTTTTAAAGTTGGTAGCCCGCCGGGTTGTCGATGGCGCCATACCTCATCTGATCAAGATGTGGCTGACCGCGCTGGCCGAAGAAACGGACGAGCGGGGAAGGAAGCACACGAATACGCGCAACCGGGATGAAGGTCGAGGATCCCCTCAGGGGTCTCCGATCAGCCCATTGCTCAGCAATCTTTACATGCGTCGGTTCGTGCTTGGATGGAAGATACTGGGGCACGAGAAGCGTCTCGGGGCGTGCATCGTCAATTATGCCGATGACCTAGTGATCTGTTGTCGGGGCAGAGCGGAAGAGGCTCTGGCTACGATGCGGGTCATGATGACAAGGCTGAAGCTGACGGTGAACGAGACTAAGACGCGGGTGGCGAAGCTGCCGGACGAGAAGTTCGATTTCTTGGGTTACACGTTCGGACGTTGCTACTCGCCGAAGACGGGACGCGCCTATCTGGGTACCGTTCTGGCCAAGAAGCGAGTGATCCGCATCTGTCAGGCGATCAGCAGCGAAACCGGGCGCGACGGGATACTGCTCGACCATGAGACGGTGGTCAAAAAGCTCAACCAAATGATCGAGGGTTGGGCGAATTACTTCTGTCTTGGTCCAGTCAGCAAAGCCTATCGGGCAGTGGAACACCATGCCCGTAAACGGCTGCGTCGGTGGCTGTGCGCCAAACACAAGCTGTCATGGCCAGCAACTGGGAAGTATCCAGAAGCAAGCCTGCACACTAAGTTTGGTCTTGTCCGTCTTAGCGAACGGACTCGCAGCTTTTCGTGGGCGAAAACGTGATGTTTCCTCCTGGAGCCGGATGCCTGAAATAGGCATGTGCGGTTCGACGAGCGGGATGTGGAAACGGAGCAAGGTCTGGATAATGAGGCACCGGCAGACGAAAGGGCCGGGAACGGATAGGACAGACCTAAACAACCGCGCCACATCTCGACTCTACATCATGCAGCACGCGGGAGTGGCTGTCGATGAAGTGCGTCGCCAGGAGTTCTTCCGCAAGCGCGGGCCGGCGCGAGAACTGGTGCGGGGCAAGCGCTGGCTGCTGCTGACGCGCTGGGTGCACCTGAATACCCAAAAGAAGCGGCAACTCAACGCGTTATTTGCGCTCAACCGGCGCATGATGAAGGCGTATCTACTGAAAGAGAGTCTGGATCGGCTGTGGACCTACACCTAGGAGGGATCGATGTTGCGCTACCTGAAGAGCTGGATCGATCAGCTGTGCTGGCAGCGGCTCAAACCGATGGAGAAGCTGGCGGATATGCTGCTGAACCATCTGGAAGCAATCCTCAACTACTGCCGGACCAAGGTTCCGCTGGGCGTGGTAGAGGCGGTCAATGGGAACATCAAAGCCCTGCTGCGCCGTGGCCGAGGGTACCGCAATCTCAATTACCTTCTCCTCAAAGCGCGACGTCTAGCTGCCACGAGCAGCAGTTCTAACTGAGGGAACCCGCTAGGTAACCCTGGGGCGGGATCAGGTTGGGGGAGCGTGTCCTTGCACCAT
>JBMFGX010000105.1:0-1610 GCA_049977105.1 Acidobacteriaceae bacterium
GGAGGAACAAGGAATTGTCGCCGCTGCTCCAGGCAGTGAGCACGCAAAGGAGACTCTCGCGAGAGAAGGCTTCCTCCGGAGGCGGTCCAGGAGGTAGAGCCATGCAAGTGGTTTATGCACGTTGTGCCGGGCTGGATGTACACCAGAAGACGGTGAGCGCCTGCGTGCAGGTTTGTGAGCCGGACGGCAAGAAGCGCAAACAGGTACGGGTTTTCGCCAGCTTCACAGGGGACCTGTTGCGACTGGCCGACTGGTTGCGGGAGCAAGGCGTTACCCATGTGGCGATGGAAGCTACCGGCGTGTATTGGCGTCCGGTGTGGGCCGTATTAGAAGGGCAGTTCGAGCAGCTTCTGGTCAACCCGCAGCATATCAAGGCCGTGCCTGGACGCAAGACCGACACCAAGGACTGCGAGTGGATCGCCGATCTGCTGCAGCACGGGCTGCTCAAGGGAAGCTTTGTGCCGCCAACGCCCATCCAGGATCTGCGCGATCTGACCCGCTATCGCGTGGAATTGCGCCAGAGTCAGAGCCGGGTGGCGAACCGCATCCAGAAGCTTCTGGAGCAGGCCAATCTCAAGCTCAGCTCCGTGGCGTCCAATGCGCTGGGCGTATCGGGCCGTCAGATGCTGGAGGCGATCATCGCCGGCGAAGACAAGCCGGAGCAATTGGCGCAGTTGGCGCGGGGAAAGTTGAAGAACAAGATTCCGCAACTGGTGCAGGCGATGGAAGGACGGGTGCGAGCTCATCATCGTTTTCTGCTGGCCGAGTTTCTGGAGGAGTGGGACTGGTTCGAGCAAAGAATCGAGCGCGTGGAGACCGAGATCAACAAGCAGATCGGCCCTTTTGCGCAGGCCGTGGCCTTGTGGCGAACCATGCCTGGCATCGATCATGTGACGGCCTGTAGTCTGGTGGCGGAGATCGGGGTCCACATGAATCCGTTCCCCACGGCGCAGCATTTGGCCTCGTGGGCAGCAATCTGCCCGGGCAATCACGAAAGCGCAGGCAAGCGGAAATCGGGGAAAACCCGCGATGGCAACAAGTGGCTGCGGCGTACGCTTTGTCAGGCGGCCTGGGCCGTCAGCCGAAAGAAGAACTGCTATCTCTCATCGCAGTTCAAGCGCATCGCCGCCCGGCGCGGCCCCAAACGGGCCTTGATGGCGGTTGCTCATAGCATGCTCGTGATTGGTTATCACATGTTGAAGACCGGCCAAGGCTATCGTGAACTCGGAGGCAACTACCTGGAACAGATCAACAAGAACCAACTCCAGCGCTATTTCACGAAGCGCCTGCAAAAGCTCGGATTCAAAGTGTCGGTGGAGTCTGCACTTGAAGCTGCCTGAAGGCATTTTCAAAGGAGCCTGAAGGGGGGAGTTGATTCCAATACAAGATGAGTCGTTCATGACCGTTCCGGTCACAAGGGGGAATGAAAATGGAGGCCACCCGGAGTAGCGTAGATTGGGGCTGCTTCTGGGCCGAAGGCCGTTTCAGGCAGTGGTGCCGATAAGCCCGCAGATGAGTCTGGCCTGGAAGCCTGGAGGAACAAGGAATTGTCGCCGCTGCTCCAGGCAGTGAGCACGCAAAGGAGACTCTCGCGAGAGAAGGCTTCCTCC
>JBMFGX010000106.1:0-694 GCA_049977105.1 Acidobacteriaceae bacterium
TCTTGGCCCTTTGAAAGTAGTACTCCAAACTTGTGGCCGTCCACTCGTCGGAACGTCTAAGTGTCGTATTTCTTGAATCTTAGCAATATGCACATCAGAATTTTTGGGGAAAGTCCTGGAAAAGCACAGACACACGATTGGTTGAAGGTGAAACGAGAGAAGGGACGGGCACCCCGAATCACCTCATACCGGTCACCGTGTCAAACGGAGTCACCCGGATCGCTCCCTGACTCAACTCGGCGTCCAGCCACCAGTCCTCACCGCAACCTCGCCAATCCCTTGCTCCCAGAACCCTCCAGCTCCCTGGTCGGAAAGCATCCTGCCCACTCCGCAATGCTACGCATCATCCAAACCCAACTGACCCCGCATGCTGCCCGCATCCTCCTAATCCATCACGCCCCGCCACATCCTTACCATCCGCTTCCTGTCCTCAGTCGCTGTCTAAAGAAATAGTTCTCCTATTAACACTCTGGCTTTCACTATGATCCAGTCGCTCTCGCTGGAGAAAGCATCCCTGCCCCCATCTCCAGGTTGCGCTCATGGAGCGTCTTCTCTGCCAAACTGCGCGCCAGGCCGATAGCCAAGCCGAGGGTCGGGCTGGGCACCGCGCCGCTGTAGCCCATCAACTGCCGCGGGCTGGCGAAGCGCGATATCTCGCCCAGCTCGGAGGCAATCGTCACCGCCGAGATCTGCG
>JBMFGX010000106.1:703-1541 GCA_049977105.1 Acidobacteriaceae bacterium
CGCCTTCCACGCAATCTCATTGATCTCTTCCGGCACGCCCTCCTGTCGTTTGCGCAGCGCCGGTCCGACTTCGGGCCGCAGCCGGTAGCTCCAGGCCGCTTCGATCACGATGCGGCGCAGATGCGCGTTGCCGGTTTTCGTGATACTGCCGCGCCGGGTCCGCTGGCCGCTGGAGTTCTCCCTGGGCACCGCGCCGCTGTAGCCCATCAACTGCCGCGGGCTGGCGAAGCGCGATATCTCGCCCCGCTCGGAGGCAATCGTCACCGCCGAGATCTGCGCAATACCGCGCAACGCCTGCAGACCCTTGACCACTTCCTGCATCGCGGGCGAGGCCAGCTTGACCGCCTCCGCGATGGCCTGCTCCAGCCGTTGGATCCGCTCCGCCATGTGCTCGACCTCGTGCAGATAGTCCAGCCGCGTGGACTCCTGCGCCGCCTGCGCAAAGCGGAGCTGCCGCACCCAGGCCAGGTAGGCCTGCGTCCACGCCTTCACATCTGCCGCCGGACGCTGCCCTGAGCGCAGCAGAAACTTGCTCAGCCGATGCCGCGCCCGCAGTTGGTCTTGCTTGGCCGCCTCGCGTGCTCGCACCAGATCGCGCAACGCCTCCGACCCCGCGTCCGGAACGTAGACCGCCGTCAAGTCGTCGGCCCGCAAACTGCGCGCCAGCCGCTCGGCGTCGCGACGGTTGGTCTTCACCCGGTCGCCGGCCTTCATTGGCACCAACGTCGGCGCAATCACCGCGCACGCCACTCCCAGCTCGGCCAACTGCCAGTAGAGCACTTAGCCCGTCGGGCCAGCCTCATAGCAGGCCCGCAACTGCTCCACCGGCCCAACTTCC
>JBMFGX010000107.1:0-1381 GCA_049977105.1 Acidobacteriaceae bacterium
GGTCACGGTCCAGGAGCAGGACGTGGTGATTCCCACGTACCTGGCCGGTGCGCCGGAGAAGAGCCCCATGTTCTTCTTCGGACGGCAGTCGCAGGGGGCCGAAGGGCGAATCTATCCTTATCCACTCTACGACAGGCTGACCGGCGAGAAGGCCGAAAAGACGTACAAGCTGGTCAGCAATTCCCGGCCTCTTGGAGGTCACTCGTCGCCGTTAGCCCACTTTAACAGTGTCAGGGCAATCGGTCGTATCCTGTATGTGGAAGAAAGGCAAGATGGGAGCTCGGCGCCGCCTTGGGCAAGCCTCAAATAGACCGCCGACTGTCGGTCTAGCGACGAAGCTGCGCACCGCGAACGCGATGTCGGGTCAACACCACAAGAACTGACGTTATCATTCATTATCATTTATGGGTATCGGCTTCCGATTACGACGTGTTGATCAGCGCCGGACGCTGCCGCTCAATGCCATGGATCAAGGCGGTTAACAATTCTGTCATGGAATCGAAGCGAAACGCATGGAAGCGGTTGCGGATCTCTTCCCAGAGATGGCGCTTGGTATTCATCTTCTTCCAAGCGGCTTGGAACAACGGGCAGCATGCCTGCTGGACTTGATCCACCAGAAAGGCCAACATCATCATCAAGGCCAGCACCACGGACAGGTTTTGCTCGCCGTGACCGTAGTTGTGTTCCAGGTGATAGCCCTGGTTCTTCAAGGTGTTGAAGGTTTCGTTCTCGATCTTCCAGCGGGCTCGTCCTCCCCGCATGATGTCCCAGACGTTCTCCTCGGTCAGGAAAAAGTCAGTGATCCAACTGAAGTACTGCACTTTCCCATCGGGATGGATCTCCCAGTACTGCAAGACGTTGACGAGTTCGTCGGGGTTCGACTCGTTCAGCGGCGCACCGTTGCAGAAGCGAAAATGATGGAGAACGCCCGTCGTGGGGTCATGCAGGGTCAAGACCTGCATCTGACCGGCTTCATCGACAGACTGCAGGTGCTGGAAGAGAAACGCGTGGTCGCCAGGCTTGACACCGACGATGTAGTGCGCATGGGCCTCACGCAGGTCACGGAGGTGGGGGGCGTTGGCGCTCAGAGCATCTTCGACGACGATGACCGGCAAATGAGGATGTTCCTGGCGAAATCGTTGCAGCCAACGGCGGGTGGCGTTCCGCTCGCAGTCGTTCTTGGTGTGGCCGTCCTGGTTGATGATCGGCTCGGGTGCCAGGGGAATGACTTCCTTGAGGTCGGGGTGGACCAAGGTGGCCCCCAGCAGTTGATGGGAATAGGTGGTGGTGCCGTTCCGATGGTTCTTCACCAGGCATGAGGAACAATGGATCTTGGACGAGGAGAAGTAAGTCGTTCCGTCGAGGGAAATGAGGTAGTGAC
>JBMFGX010000108.1:0-1330 GCA_049977105.1 Acidobacteriaceae bacterium
GAAGCCCAAGGACCTCATCTTCCACTCCTACACAACAAAAAGTGATGGTGTTTGCCCCCAATTCACAGGGCAAACCACAAACAGCAACATACGCAACTGTGAAAGAAACAATCATCCAGCAAGTCCAGAAGACATTCAAAGATGGACAGGATGTTGCTGAATCCATTGAAAAAGGAATTCTATTTGATCTCAGCAGTGTACAGCCAATACGAGCTATTTCAGCGGAAGAAGATCCAGCCAAAGCTACATTGGAGCAAACTGGTCTGGACATCAAATACCAAGAGGAACTACGCCGTTACCTCGACAGGAAAGACAATTTGCGGCAAGGCATGGTTAAAGCCTACGCATTAATCTTCAGCAACTATTGCAGCAGGATCATGCAATCCAGGGTGGAGGAACACCCAGAGTTTGACACAACAATCAAAAATGATCCAATTAAACTGTTGGAAGTGATCAAGGTGCTGATGCATGATCCAGTTCGTGCACAGTATCCAATGATCTCAATGACAGATGCATTGACAAGGTTGATCAATGCCAAGCAGGCTGAAAATGAGCCATTGCTTGACTATATCAAGAGATTCAAGCAACTTCGAGATGTGGCAGTTAGCCATATGGGATCAGAGATGTTACACAAGTTTTGTGAGTTTCAGGTTGAGTTCAAGGACCTAAAGACTGACTTGGACAAAAAGAATTACAAGGACAAAGCATTCGAGGCTTGGATGGCCTATTTACTGATTAGAGGCAGTGATCAAAGCAAGTATGGATTGCTCACTAAAAATTTCATCTCACAGTATTCCCTTGGAAATGATCAGTACCCAAGGACAATTACAATGGCAACCGATGTCTTGTCAAATCATCGGTTGGATCCCAATTTTTTTGAAAACCAGAAGCGCCATCGCGAGCAACAACAACAGCACCAATATAAGTCAGATGGTGAAATAACAGGAGTGGCAAGTTTTGCACAAAAGGACAAGGATGTCACCTGTTTTATCTGTGGAAAAGCTGGACACAGGAGCCCCCAGTGTCCGGATAAAGATAATATCCCAAGAGCAAAATGGGCAATCAACCGAGCGATGGCTGGTTTGCAATCTGATGGCAATAATAATGATGCCGCTGATGACATGTCAGAAATGTCGGCGGAGGAATCAGTCAAAACGACGACGTCGAGCAGGAGTGCTCGCACAAAGAAAGGATGGAGTGGTTACCAGCTCCATGTTGCAAAAATGACAAAGGATATGTCAGGTGCAGCAGTGCACAAACAGTGTGCTGCACATCAAAAAGGCATGAAAGATGTCATCTTACTTGATTCAGGATCAAGTATTGGAGTAAC
>JBMFGX010000109.1:0-1274 GCA_049977105.1 Acidobacteriaceae bacterium
GGGGCCGCGGGCGGGCGCGAGTCAAGACGCGATGGCGTACATGGGGAAGGATGCGGACGTCTTGACGCGCGTCCGCAGCGTGGCCAAAATCAAGCAGCCGTGGGGATGCCGCAAGAGGACCGCCGAGCGGCGATCCTCCCATGAATGCGCATCATGCGGGCGCTGGCCGCCGCGTGGTACACACTGTCCATCTCAACGCCGAGATAGTTGCGCCCCGTCAGCAGCGCCGCCGCGCAACTGGATGCCGAGCCACAAAATGGATCGAGCACCAGCTCGCCCGGCAGCGTGAAAGTGCGCACCAGCGGCACCAGCGACAGGACGGCCTTCTGCGTGGGATGCAGCGGATTGCCAGTGTAGATCAGCCGCTGCACATCGGGCAACGGACACTTCGGCAGCGGCGGTCTGCCCTTGGCCAGCAGGTACGCCTGCTCATGCTGACACTTCATATACCGCGTGCTCGACGTGTAGCTCTTGCGAAAAACGAAGTGGCCCACAGGACGAAAGCCCGCGCTGCGCCACGCATCGAGAAAATCATCGGCGCGCGGCCAGCCATAGAAGCAGACCATCAGGCGGTCTTGCTTCAGCACGCGAAACGCCGCTGCCATGGCGGGCCGGAGCCACTCGGCATCGCAATCGTTCGGCAGCGTGCGGCCTGTGCGGTCGCGGTAGTTCACCAGATACGGCGGATCGGTGAGGATGAAATCGACGCTTGCGGCGGGCATCTGGCGCATGGCCTCGATGCAGTCGCCGTGCAGGATGCGGTCAACAACAACTTCGCTGGTGGTTGGATTGGTTCTGCTCTGATTCATGGTTTTCTCCGTTTCGGCCCTGACTCTGTCGGGGCACACAGCCGGAGGACGCGAGGGATGGCTGCTCCCAAGTGCCAAAGGCTGCATTCTCGGAGGGTGCCCGCCGCAGGCGGGAGGAACCGAGACCCGCAGGGCCAGCGGAGAGCATGGTTATTGGCTCTCCGTTGGAAGCAGAAGCCTGCCGTGCCGCAGGGCGCAGCCTGCACTTTCCTCGCGGTGCCCGAGAGAGCAGAACGAAACGGAGGGAGGAGCGGCAAGAACAACCGCTGTAGAAGTGGGACCTGACATTCTGCGGTCAGCAGAGAGGATTTGGGGGCCGTCCGCTTAACTTGTCCTGAAGGCTGCCATTCTCGTCGTGGACCGCGATGTGCTCGCCAACGATGAGGGATTCTGGGAAAATAGCAAAACAGGACCCATCAGTGTGTGCCGCGCTCGGCGCCTTCAATGCCGAGATGTGCCCGGTGC
>JBMFGX010000110.1:0-983 GCA_049977105.1 Acidobacteriaceae bacterium
GATGGACATAAACGCCATCCGCTGCGATCGAATAGATATGCTCCGGGATTGACCCGATCAGGCGCGTCCCTTCCATAAATAGCTTGGTCCACAATATCATAGTTGCCGCATCATCTGCACCAACAAGCTCAGCTTCGGTGCTACTTCTTGTGTTCAATTTCTGCTTGCGAGAAATTGATTGAGCTGCTCCACCCCCGTACGTCATGACGGCTCCGGTGTTGCTCTTGAGATCGGGATGCACTCCATAAGCGCTATCCACATACCATTTGATGACATGCAGGTCATCAGTAGACAAGATCAACTTGTCTCCTCGCGTTCCATTGCAGTACTTGATCAACCGGATCAGTTTGTTCCAATCATCTTGATTTGGAGACTTGACTCGAGTACACAGCAGTGCAATTGCTGTGTGAATATCAGGCCTTGCTCTTTTGCAGGCAAACAAACCTTTTGCAACATAAGTATGAAAAACTTCTGGCCTTGTCCTTGTCTAGCTTTGGACCTTCGCCCTCAGAAAATAAATCATCAGCTGCTGGAGTTGGTGCTGTGTCAGTTGGCTTCAAATCTATTGGGAAATCATCGACCATGTTAGCAATATATTCAGACATGTCGACTTTCACCTTGCCTTCTTCAGAAAAATCAAAAACCATTCCGAGGTAATCATGAACTTTGCCTCGGGTTGTCTAAACCTTACCATGTCATCCATACATCTTGTTGAGCCAGATTTCGAACTTGTCGTTGCCCCTGGCATCAACATGGCTGCTCATTAAATCATCCACATGGAAACGCACGGTCTGTTGCTTCTTGTTAACTTCTCTGTTGGCAACACAGGGGTCATAAGGATTAAAGATGAAGCCTTCCTGTTCCAAATCACTACGGAACTTCTTGTACCATAATAAAGCTGCCACAAGGATTCCATAAAGAGCTCGTAGCACTTGTACATAAAATCACTTTCCTGTACTGGAGATCTGCCGCACACCCGAGAT
>JBMFGX010000111.1:0-361 GCA_049977105.1 Acidobacteriaceae bacterium
CTGACGGTCCTAAGGTAGCGAAATTCCTTGGCATTTAATTGGTGTCCTGCATGAATGGCGTAACGACTGTCCTACTGTCTCCAGCACAAGCTCAGTGAAATTGAATTTTCCGTGAAGATGCGGAATACTTTTGGCTAGACGGAAAGACCCCGTGCACCTTTACTATAGTTATGCATTGTATTGAAAACTTTTATGTGTAGCATAAGTGGGAGTTGTTTACTAGTTTAAATAGTAAAAAACTTTTGCAATAGCAAATTGTTTAAACAAAATATGAAATACCACTCTTAAAATTTTTTAATACTAATTTATTAAGACAGTGTATAATGGGTAGTTTGACTGGGGCGGTCACCTCCTAAAGAGT
>JBMFGX010000111.1:371-969 GCA_049977105.1 Acidobacteriaceae bacterium
TAAGCTTGAGTTGCAAAAACAACTTTTAAACGTAATAGCATATGCTTGCTTGACTGTAAGATTGACAAATCAAACAGAGACGAAAGTCGGTTATAGTGATCCGGTGATTTTGTGTGGAAAAAATCATCGCTCAACGGATAAAAGGTACGCCGGGGATAACAGGCTAATCATTTCCTAGAGACCCTATCGACGAGATGGTTTGGCACCTCGATGTTGGATTATCGCATCCTGGAGCTGAAAATGGTTCCAAGGGTTTTGCTGTTCGCAAAGTAAGGCGGTACATGATCTGAGTTTAGAACGTCGTAAGACAGTTTGGTCCCTATCTACCATAAGTGTTAAAAATTGAAAGGATTAGATCCTAGTACGAGAGGACCGGGAAAAGCGAATCTATGGTGAATCAATTGTTATACCAATAGCATCGTTGAGTAGCTAAATTCGTAATAAATAATCACTGAAAGCATTTAAGTGAGAAGTTAACCTTAAAATTAATTTTTATAAATGTAATAGAATATTACTTTGATAGGCTTAAAGTGTAAAAATTGTAAAGTTTTAGCTTATAAGTACTAATTTTATAAATTTTTTAACTTTTTTAATAAGT
>JBMFGX010000112.1:0-812 GCA_049977105.1 Acidobacteriaceae bacterium
CGCGGCAAACGACGTTTCCGTGTCGCGACCACGGACAGCAAGCACAATCTTCCGATTGCGCCGAACGTGCTTGGTCGCAACTTCAGCATGGCCGCGCCCAACCAGGCGTGGGTGGGTGATCTCACCTACATCCCAACTGCGGAGGGTTGGCTATTTCTGGCCGTGGTGATCGATCTGTTTAGCCGTAAGGTGGTGGGCTGGTCGATGCAGCCGGATATGCGGCGCAATCTGGTCATCGATGCGCTGGAAATGGCCTGGTTGAGCCGCAATCCAGGCAAGCAGTGGAGGCTGGTCTTCCACAGTGATCGCGGCAGCCAGTATGCCAGCGAGGACTATAACAAGGTGCTCCGAGGGCATGGCATTACGCCGTCGATGAGCCGCAAGGGCAACTGCTGGGACAACGCCTGCTCGGAGACGCTGTTCGGCTCGCTGAAGGTGGAACGGTTGCACGGCAAGCATTTTGAAACCATTCGCGAGGCCAAAGATGAAACCATTGCATGGCTGCTCTGGTATAACCGAACACGAATGCACTCGACGCTGAACTACCTCAGCCCGATGCAGTTCGAACAAGACTGGACAGAAGCGACGATGAAGATCGGCGCCTGAGTGTCCGGAGTCACTGAGGCAGGCCGTGGAAATGACGGTTTATGAAAAGCCCGGAAAACGATGGTGCTGTTTTCCGCCCTTCCCACAAACCTTGGAAATCGCTACAGCCGATTTCCCCATTCCCACCGCCACGACGACTACGACGAGGATGAATATCTCCTCAAACCGGCTGGTTATGGGATACGCATTCTGAGGGCAAGGTCAGT
>JBMFGX010000113.1:0-801 GCA_049977105.1 Acidobacteriaceae bacterium
CTGAGCCGAACTTCCAGGCTGCAAGCGACAGACTCGGAAAATCGTGGACGGGGAAACGGTTGCTGGCAAATTCCCCCGAGCTATGGTCAAGTCTGGTGTATGAGCATTTGCTAACATGACTCAGGCGGCGTCCTGTTGAGGGTCCCGCTGGGTTTCGTTGGCGGGTACCCCATCGACAAACACGATCCCGGCAAAGAGCTCGCGGAGTCTTTCCGGATGCTGAATACCCTTCCACCGCTTTTCCGCCTGCTGGATGAGCTTGAAACTCAGGCCGAGGAAGCTGGAGCGGGAGACACAGTTCTTGGTGCGGCTGCTTCGCTGCCGGACCGTGGCAAAGGTCGACTCGATGGCGTTGCTACTGCGGATGTGTCGCCAGTGTTCCGCTGGGAAGTCATAGAAGGTCAGCAGCGCCTCCCGGTCCTTCTCGAGCTTTTCGACCGCCTTGGGGTATTTGGCCTGGTAGTCGCGCACAAAGACCTGCCAAGCCTTCTCCGCCGCTTCACGGGTGTCGGCTGTCACCGGTCGGCAGAATGGCGCCACCGATGGTCGGCGTAATGGCGCCACTGAAAAGTGTCGAAATCGGGGTCTCGAACGGGGTCAAGATTGGGCGATTTTTGCCCCTTTCGCAACCGGCTTTTTGGGTGTCTCCGGCAGAGGCCGGGGTGCACGGTAACTCTCCCCTTCGAGGATAAGCCGGTAGGCGCCGTGGCGGAGCCGATCGATGGTGGCCACGCCCAACATCCGGTTGGCCGGGAAGACGTCTCCCCATTCGCTGAAGTCCAGGTTGCTCGTGACCATGGT
>JBMFGX010000114.1:0-761 GCA_049977105.1 Acidobacteriaceae bacterium
CCCTTCATACAATCCGGCTGGCATGTTGCAACCCTGGTTCCCCCGCCCACGCGGGGATAGACCCTTAGCGGACAGCGCGCTTACGTCGGGGAATTGGGTTCCCCCGCCCACGCGGGGATAGACCCCAGGTAGACCCGCGCTATGCAGAGGGCAGGTTGGTTCCCCCGCCCACGCGGGGATAGACCAGACTGCCAGGCCTCAGGCTGTACTGTCGCGACGGTTCCCCCGCCCACGCGGGGATAGACCCTTCGTACTCGATCAATTCACTTCTTTTGGAGTGGTTCCCCCGCCCACGCGGGGATAGACCCGCGGAACAAGGCTACACCGCCGCCAATTACCTGGTTCCCCCGCCCACGCGGGGATAGACCCTTCCCGAAGATGCGGATCGAGACGGCGCCTGAGGTTCCCCCGCCCACGCGGGGATAGACCCTATGCGGCTATGACGCCGGCACAACAGGCGAAGGTTCCCCCGCCCACGCGGGGATAGACCCGAGAGCGGCGGACCATACAAGGGTTCCGGCTTGGTTCCCCCGCCCACGCGGGGATAGACCCTGGGCAGCGTAACCGTGAGCGGTGGAAAAGATGGTTCCCCCGCCCACGCGGGGATAGACCCGGGTAAAGGCAAGGAAAGCCTCGGCTGGCAGGGGTTCCCCCGCCCACGCGGGGATAGACCCGAAATTCGCAATGAGTGCCGTGATGTACTACCGGTTCCCCCGCCCACGCGGGGATAGACCCCCGCTACAAGCTTCCCAATCCGCTGC
>JBMFGX010000115.1:0-757 GCA_049977105.1 Acidobacteriaceae bacterium
GAATGATCCCGAGCCGTTCGGCGAGTTCGACCTGGGTCCAGCCGCGCTCCTTGCGCAGCCGCGCCAGCCGTTGTCCGATGGTCTCCTCTGCCTCCGCCTGAGGCGACCTGGGTGTTTTGGTCCGCGCCATGATGAGGTCAGTGTAAGGGTGGTTTTCCATCGGGCAGGCAATCTCCTGTTGACCTGATAACGTAATTTACGTTATTTTGCAACTCAGTTGTTCTCCCGATTATTTTTCCGCGAAACCTCTTGACAGGTTTTTGCGAAATGAGGGGAAAACAGCGGAGAGGCGGCGAGGCCGATGCCCTACGTTCCCCCGGAAGTGAAGGAGGCGGGTGGCCCAGATCTGGTCTCTCCGCCCCGTAACGGGCGGGTGCCCCACATCTCGCTCTTTGAGATGTGGGTTTGCAGGATCTTAGCCTTCTCCCCGTGGCGGCAGGTTTGGAACGTCGATACAGCCACGGTCACCATCACTTCGTAACGTTCTCCTGCTATTGCCGTCTGGCTCCTTCGCAATAAAACTATCCTTGCCTCGGCTGGCGGTAGCGCCGTAAGCCTGAGGAGCGTGGCGTCGGGCGCCAATACCAATTGGGCTGTCACCGTGGGCGTCACAGACACGGCCGGATATGCGCCGTCTTTCAGCGCTGCTCCGGCAGGGATGTCCGGCGGAGCGAATGCGGTCTACACCTCGGAGACGGCCTACAGCTACAGCCTCCAGCATGATGTGGCTGGCGATGTCACCTCAGCCGATGATTCC
>JBMFGX010000116.1:0-754 GCA_049977105.1 Acidobacteriaceae bacterium
TCAGGCCGGCCGGAGCCACGCCCAGGGCCACGGTAGCGAATATTGCCAACAATTCCTGTTAACATTGGCATCCCATTGACATAGAGGATATCCATATAATATGGCAATTCCTTGTGATTCTCTTTTAGTTCATGCGGTACCTCAACAACATCATCCTTAACTCGTGGTGGTGGTTTGCGTTTTGTTTTCCCTTTCAAGGTTCCAATGTCTGGACCGAAAATCTTTTCAGCTAAATCAACATCAGTAGGTGTAACCGGACAATTTTGAATAATATTCGCCCTGAGAAGATGTTTTAAATTCTCAATAGTTGGGCATCCCATAATATGGTAAAAGCGGCGTGCACGCTTAGCATCATCAAACTGGCGCTGCATGTAGCCTTTTCAGTTTTCCTCCACACTGGAGATAAGAAAACTCCTGCCATGGTAGGCAGTCACAGCATCAGTGCTGGCTGGTGGATTCATACATTTTGATTCTGCTACTTCTGCAAGGTAGCGATCACTGGGTTTGTAGGCATACAACCCTTCTGGTGTGCAAGCAAATTTAACAACCCTGTCATCCACATGAACAACAAATGCATTTTCAACATCTGAGTCAAATGTGACTCGGTACTTGTCAGCCAATTGAGCAAGTCCAAAAATGTTTGCCATGCTTGTTGGATCATAATAAACTTTTCCAAAACCATTCACATGGCCTTCGAGTCCAATAACCTTGCGCCTGTATCTGATGTTTGCCGTGTACCCAGGAAAGCGTATCG
>JBMFGX010000117.1:0-746 GCA_049977105.1 Acidobacteriaceae bacterium
TGTCTTCCCTTCGGGATCATGAGCAGCGTATTGCCGAGTGGGCGGCCCAGGGGATTCAGGCCACCACCATCCACGCCGCCTTGGTGCGGCAATATGGCTTTGCCGGGAGCTATTCGGCGGTCAAGCGTCTGGTCCGCCGGATTCGGCAGGCGGAGCCGCCCAAGGTCACTTCGCGCTTGACCTTTGCCCCGGGGGAGGCCGCGCAGGTGGACTTTGGCGCCGGGCCACTCCTGGTGGATCCCCGCACCGGCGAGCTGCGCAAGACCTGGTTCTTCGTCATGACCCTGTGCTGGTCCCGGCACCAGTACGCCGAGTTCGTCTGGGATCAGTCGGTCACGACCTGGCTCGCCTGCCACCGGCATGCCTTCTCCTGGTTCGGCGGCGTTCCCGCCCGGATCGTCATCGATAACGCCAAGTGCGCCATCACCAAGGCCTGCGTCAACGATCCCGCCGTCCAGCGGGCCTATGGCGAGTACGCCGAGGGCTATGGTTTCCGCATCGATCCCTGCCCGCCCCGGGATCCCCAGAAGAAGGGGATCGTCGAGGCCGGGGTCAAGTATATCAAGCGTTCCTTCCTACCCCTGCGGGACTTCCGGGATCGGGACGATGCCCAACAACAGCTCCGGGAGTGGGTCCTGGGCGAGGCCGGAAACCGGGTCCACGGTACGACCCGGCAGGTCCCCTTGACCCAGTGTCAATCAGCGTCGAAATTTGAACAGGTATCAGCGTCCAATTTTGAACAGTTT
>JBMFGX010000118.1:0-739 GCA_049977105.1 Acidobacteriaceae bacterium
GAGCGAACCTCTGCCCCTCGTTAAAAAGGCGTTTGAGCCAACGGAAACACGTGTGAAGTACAGACACGTGTCTGAATCACTCTTTGTATTGGTCACGGGCCCTCACTTGTCAACCCGTGCCTTCCGGGTAGATTTCATATACCATATACTTATTTTTGTTTCTTTTTTCATTTTTCTCCAACACAGACATTGGAACCTTGAAAGGAAAAACAACACGCAAAACACCACCACGTGTTAAGGATGATGTTGTTGAAGTACCGCGTGAACTAAAAGAGAAACACAAGGAATTGCCGTATTACATGGACATCCTCTATGTCAATGGGATGCCAATGTTAACTGGAATTGACGGCAATATTCATTACCGCAGTCTTGTCCCACTTGAGAACCGAACAGCTGATGAACTTTATTCCGGGTTGGATAAAATTCTCCGTCGGTATAATGATGCTGGTCACATCATCAAAACTATCTATTGTGATCAAGAGTTTAAACCCTTGATGGATCAAGTCAAGGATGAGCTTGATGTGGAAATGAACTATACCACAACCGATGAACATGTCCAGAGGCAGAACAAAATAACCAAACAATAGCGGAAAGAATCCGCTGTGCCTACCACAACCTCCCATACAAGGCCATTCCGAAGCTGATGCTTCGCTACCTTTCTATGGTTTGCACAAAACAACTAAATTTATTTCCAGCTAAGGGAGGTGTGTCAAGTTATTTGAGCCCACATGTTATTTTG
>JBMFGX010000119.1:0-727 GCA_049977105.1 Acidobacteriaceae bacterium
CGGTCCAGACGCCACACAACAACAACGTCGATCTCTCTTCGCCGTGCCGCTTCCAGCAGTTCCTCCCGACGTTGCCGTTGTACTGCTCCGGAGCCAACTTCTTTCACCTGCATGGCGATGGTCCAGCCACGCCGCGCGGCATACTCGCGCATGGCGCGGTTTTGCATAGGCAAGGTCTGCTGATCCTGAGTGGAGACGCGAGCATAGAGACCGGCACGAACCATTTTGGCGTTCTTTTGCCCCTGGCCAAAAACTTTCCCGGATTTCCTGCTGCCGGACCCTTGTTTTACGGGCACTTCACGAAGCTCCCTGGGTATGGCCGCAGAGTATCCTTTTCGGCCACGATGGGCTTCATCATAACTCGGCAGTGTGCGCGAGGGTATCGCGATACTTCCACGGCATCCAGTCGGGCGGATGAGCAGCTACTTCCTCTGCGTGTTTCTGCAGTTGGGTCAGGTAATCGAAGGCGTTGACGCCGTGTAGCTGGCAGGTGTGTATCAGAGTCATGAACAGATCGCCGACGCGAGCGCCGTTCTCAGTCTTATAAAAGTAACTGTTCTTTCGATGGAGAATCGCCCGCTTCAAGATACGTTCGACCATGTTGCTGTCTAACGGGGCGCCAACCTGGCGCAAGAACAAGGTGAGGCGATCCCAGCGTTTCTGCATGTAGGTAATGGCTTGCCCTAGTCCGGAGTTAGGCTCCACCTTACGCTCCGCGAACTGCTCG
>JBMFGX010000120.1:0-276 GCA_049977105.1 Acidobacteriaceae bacterium
GAGCAACAAAGAATAACCTGCTTTGCCAGTTCCAGTCCGATATTCTCGGAATCCCGGTCGTCCGGCCTAAGGTTACCGAAATGACGGCTTTGGGAGCGGCTTATTTAGCCGGTCTTGCCTGCGGTTTCTGGAAAAGCACAGATGAAATCGCTGAGCATTGGGGAATTGATAAGGTGTTTCAGCCGAATATGACCTCCGCACGTCGCAAAGAACTCTATGGCGGCTGGGTAGAAGCATTGAAACTGTCTCGCGGATGGGCGAAAAAACTTGACGAAT
>JBMFGX010000120.1:286-700 GCA_049977105.1 Acidobacteriaceae bacterium
GTGTACTGTTGACCTTGCTCGCAGAATACGTATCTCTTAACGGGCCGGGGTTTGAGGATTCAAGTCATCTTCGTCGTCGTTGTGGCGGTGGGAATGGGAGAGTCGGTTTCATCGATTTCCAAGGTCTGTGGGAAGGGCGGAAAACAGCACCATCGTTTTCCGCCACTCTTGTCCAAGACAGAAGTTTTCTGAGTAACTGAATCCAGGCGGGAAGGCTGCGTCGATCTGATAGGTTGGGTTTGCAAGAACTTGACCGTCAGAGGAGGACGCAGCCTTGTCCATAGTATGCAGCATTTTCTCCCAAGTCCTGAAGTTGATCCCCCGCGCCGACTTCGATTCCGCCGTTCGCAAGCATGATGCCGAACGCAACGCCAAGGGCTTCACCTGCTGGGGCCAGTTGGTGGCGATGCTGTT
>JBMFGX010000121.1:0-699 GCA_049977105.1 Acidobacteriaceae bacterium
CTACGACGGATCCCGAATGTGAGACAACGGTTTAAGCTATCGTCTGGCAAGGAGAGGACGATCAGCGTGGGTAAGAGGAAAGTGTATGGGTCGGCCTTCAAGGCCAAGGTCGGACTGGAGGCCATCCGTGGGGTAAAGACCGAGAACGAGATCGTCCAGGTGATCGAGGTGCCCAGATGGTCACGGGGATTTTCAAACCGCATTGCATGGCAATAGCTAACCGTGGAGATTGAGCGCGACGCAACAGTCCTCTATTGTGTGCGGACTTTTCTTTTGTAGGTAGCGCATGGACCAAGAGCCAAACCGTAACAAGCACCGCGAGACAAGCCGAGTCAGTCACCCTGCAACCCTGCGCATATGGCTGGAGCTGCGTCCGGCCCTGGATGGATTTTATGGCATTCCCCAGGAAACGCGCTTGCTCTTTAGTGCCCTGGCGGGGCTCGATGAATTGGAGCTTTCCGGTTTTTTGCAGATGTCGAAACGGCGCCTACGCGGTGGGGTTTATGGCTCTGGAACCAACGATGCGGCGCAGACTATCCGGCGAGCCTCGCAGGTCGTGGTCTCCCTCAAGGGGCAGACGGCCTTCGATTGGAAGGCGACGGTGGCGGAGTGGTTGCAGGAGCAGTGGGCGGACCTGCGCCTGCGCTGGCGGACCTGGCTGACTGGTCAGATTACCACCGGGCGCTTTGATGGCGGCCC
>JBMFGX010000122.1:0-687 GCA_049977105.1 Acidobacteriaceae bacterium
GAAGAGCGCCTACTGTACGACCTGACCTGCCAGCGCGATCGCGCTTCACGGCTTCATGTTCCGACCTCGGCGTAGTGAGACGCCTGTTCCTGGTCCGCGTCCCAAACATCGAGCTGCTGGCAACGTTCGCACATTTCCGCGATTCCGCCCTTGCACATATCGCACAGTTCCTCCTCGCATAGATCGTCGAACCTGTGCCTTCCAGCGTATCGTCCGTTCAAGTCGAAGTAGACGTATCCCGTTCCGTCGCAGTGCGGGCAAGGCTTGCATTTGCACGATTCCACTTCGAGTTGTTTTACCCATTCCGGTTTCTCTGGCATGAGTGGTCCTCCAAAGTGTGGCTCTATAGCAGTATTTGTGGGTGAGAAGGGCGGTGGAAGACGCCGCTCCGAGGAAATGCCGACTGGTCCCATGTGTTGTTTACCATAGAACCCTGATGAACGTAGACAAGAACGAGAGCTGCTCGGAGCGCATCTTCCAACGCGTTGATTGTATAGATCAAATGCTCCCGTGGTTCTTACATGAATCGCAGAAGTTCGGCCTGTGTTGTCGCGAGACTCTTCGTGAACGCAGGATCACCCAACCGCTCTGCAATCCCTGGAAGAAAGTCATTGACCGCTGCAACCGCCGGCAGGTGCGGCTTCACACTTCTTTTCCAGCTTTGAGTCTGGCTGCCGAAGTTGATGT
>JBMFGX010000123.1:0-684 GCA_049977105.1 Acidobacteriaceae bacterium
AGGCCTAGAAACAGAGCCAGCACAGAGGTCTGCGTCTGCACAGGAATCTTGCTGGGGTCGTAGTAGGGCTTCAGCTTTTTGCCACTTGCTCACGAAAACAATTTTGCGAGGGATTCCCCCTATTTTGAGACTGGCAGCACAGTTCTTGGTTCAGGCGGCACCCCAGGTGACACTCTGACTTGATTCAAAGCCTTGATACTCGCTTTGATGCTTGAGAAGGAGTTGACTTGAGCTTGACCTTGCCCAAATTCCTTCCTTGCTTGATTTCCAAATAACTCTTGAAATATCCGCTTGTTTTTCTTGATTCTTGAATAGAACCTGACTATATGTAGGCTACCGATTCGATTGGCGCAAAAACTGGCTCGAACGGACGGAAATTGAAGTTGGGGTGACTTAACCGAAGTCGGTGGACTTGAAATTGCTGTCAAAATCTGCAAATTTTGCGACAGCTATAACTTCTGATTTCCTAGGCGGATTTTCTTGTTTGATGGCTTGCCAACTTTGTAATTAATTGATGTAGACGGTGGTAGTCTTTGCTCTAGATGCCGACCGATATTGGCAAAGTTACACGCTCCGATGTAAATGACGATTTTTCGACTTGTTGTTGTTGACAGTGAAATTTACTTCTGACACTGTAACTTTTGATCGAGCTATTTGAGGGCTAGCGGGGCTGTTCTGGATAAC
>JBMFGX010000124.1:0-682 GCA_049977105.1 Acidobacteriaceae bacterium
GTCGTAAGCCCCGGCTATCTCAAGGAGCACGACCTCGATGCCAGCGATGAGCGGATCGGGGCCTTGGCATCCCAGGGAAAAACAGTGGTATACCTCCTCGTCGACGAGAAACCGGCGGGGGGGATCGCGCTGGCCGATATCATTCGAGCGGAGTCGCGGGAGGCTCTCGCGCGGCTGCAGGGGATGGGCGTGAAGGTAATGATGCTGACCGGCGACTCCGCAGCGGTGGCCCGCTGGGTGGCCCAGGAAATGGGGCTTGACGAGTATTTCGCCGAAGTGCTCCCTGGGCAAAAGGCGGAGAAGATCAAGGAGGTAAAGGCGCGGGGATTGCGCGTGGCCAT
The DNA here is from genome assembly GCA_049977105.1 of Acidobacteriaceae bacterium. GTDB lineage: Bacteria > Acidobacteriota > Terriglobia > Terriglobales > Acidobacteriaceae > Granulicella. The sequence goes on from JBMFGX010000124.1 coordinate 342, forward strand.
GGTCGGCGACGGCGTCAACGACGCGCCCGCCCTGGTGGAGGCGGACGTCGGGATCGCCATCGGGGCGGGCACGGACGTCGCCATCGAGTCGGCGGACATCGTGCTGGTCCGCTCCGATCCGCGGGACGTGGCGGCCATCCTGGAACTTTCCCGCGCGACCTATCGCAAGATGATCCAGAACTTATGGTGGGGTGCCGGCTACAATATCGTGGCGATCCCGCTTGCGGCCGGGGTGGCTTACAGCGTTGGCTTGGTGCTTTCCCCAGCGGTGGGGGCGGCCCTGATGTCCATTTCCACCGTGATCGTCTCCATCAACGCTCAGCTCCTTAAGAGGGTTCGGC
>JBMFGX010000125.1:0-665 GCA_049977105.1 Acidobacteriaceae bacterium
CTATCGCTCTGGGAATCCCTGCCGATCGGTCTGCCCCCTTTCCCCATGGAAAGCTGGCTAACCGCCCGCGCAGGGGGCTGTTATCTGATATAGGCTCGGTTCACCTATAATTTGAGCCAGTCGCAAACTGTTGGTTGCGATACTCCCAGCTCCGCCGCTATGGCCTGCTGCGTCATCCCCTGCGTCCGCAGGAGCCGCGCCGTGGCCCGCAAGTCCTCTCTGGCGGCCCGTCGAGCCTTGCCGCTGGCCTTGCCGCCAAGGGGAGCGATCTCGGCCTGATTGCTGGCCCGCTTGCCCCGCGCCCGCTGCTGCTCTGGGGTGTGGGTGCGCTCGATGAGCTCCCGCAGGCCTTGGGGGGTGATCTTCTTCCAGGTCCAGGTGGCGATGCTCTTGGCGATGGCCTTGACCTCGGAGTGGGGCAAGGGCCTCTCAAATTGCCCGTTAAGGGCCTCTACGTGCCCCAGGACGGCTTTCTGCCATCGGGGTAGGCCATTGGGTGCCCAATAGTCCCGAATCGCGCTGTAGGCCCAGAATCGCGTCTCGTGGAACAGGGTGACGTTGCGTCCGGTGCCGTAGACCTCCGAAGACTTCGGCAGGGATCGGTGCGGGGTGAGCTGACCGACCCTCCCAACCAGCTCCCGGCGCTGCCGGGGCCGGTGTACGTA
>JBMFGX010000126.1:0-657 GCA_049977105.1 Acidobacteriaceae bacterium
CGGCAGTGTTAACTGAAAACGCCGTTTACACAAAATTCAGGACACCCTCCGTGGCGGATCGCCGTGTCGTGCTGCGCAGCAAACGCTCGGAACTGATCGGACAGGAGATCTATGCTCTCCAATTGGTCCATGCCGCGCCCTCTCCGGGATTGGTCTAGGACTGCCTGGCAGTGGTTATCTGATGGTACCTACTTTACAAGAAATACTAACTGTCCTTACTCTTGGGCAACGTTGGCCAACACGAGGAGACCATCATGAGCAAAATGCTGGTGCTATATCACAGCCTTCCAAAGGAGATGGCAGCCGTCAGCCCAGTGCAAACGAACTGGCCATCGCCCGTTTTCAGGGGCGGCATGTGGCCGAAATTACCCAAAAGCTGAAGGTATAACCCATGGAGAACATCGGCTTGGCATTGGAATCCGTCCGTCGCTCGAGGACGATTGAGCGTGTTGTGGTTGGACAGGCCACCTCTGACGGCGCGGGCGTTAAATTAACCCGGGTTTTAAATCAGTCCTTGCAGCACCGGCTGGATCCCTTTCTGATGCTTGACGCTTTCGGTAGCGACGATCCAGGTGACTATATTGCCGGGTTTCCCGATCATCCGCACCGCGGCTTCGAGACCATCACCTACATGATATCGGGCAAAATGCGGCATCG
>JBMFGX010000127.1:0-640 GCA_049977105.1 Acidobacteriaceae bacterium
CCTTAAGAATCGTGTAACCGCCGCTGTAGTTGCGCTCCCGAAGCTCACGCAGCAGCACCATCGAGTTCCAGACTCCGGCGCGCAGCCGCTCCCGTAAATAATCCTTGAACGGGTCCAGCTTGCTTCTGGCTAAGGCTGCCCTCGGCCCGTACACCGGACGACTGCCTGGCTCTACCATGTATCTGCTGATCGTCTTGCGGTCATAGCCTGTCATACGGCTGATCGCCCGGATACTCAATCCCTGCCGTTTTAGTTCGACAATCTCATCCACGTCTCTCCCCCTAAGCACATCCAGCCCTCCTCTGTATCCAGAATCGGGCCGCCGCGTCGTCCGCACTGGGTGGCGGATTTTTCAACCGGCGTTATGGGGATTTTTGCACCGGCGCTGACATGGGACGGTGATTATCACTGCCCCCGATGGCCGTGAGCCGGTATCCAAGGTTGAGCTTACGCTCCCAGAAGGGGATCTCCGAAAACGCCGGGATGCGTTCGCCGCCGTTTACGGCCTCCACGGCTGTGAGCAAGCTCATATCCACAAGCGTCGAGGGCGTCCAGCCGCAGCCCATGCAGATCTCGCCGCAGGGGCGGCAGGATGGTTGATGGAGACGAGCGCCCCAAGTTGGCGCGCATCGCTCAGCAG
>JBMFGX010000128.1:0-638 GCA_049977105.1 Acidobacteriaceae bacterium
GGCATAAGTGCTCTCCACCTCGCACTGTAGCGAGTCTCGATCCGGCGCGCAGTAACTTATGTCACTCGGAGTTCGAACGCCTAAGAAGCCGCATCAACAAGTGCTCTCAAGCCCTTGATATCCTTGACAACAATCTGCCGTGCATCCACCTCAAGCAACCCTTCGGCCTGTAACCGCATGAGGTTTCGAGAGATCATCTCGCGCACTGTTCCGAGCTGATTGGCCAGTTCCTGGTGGCTTGCGGGAAGCAGAAATTCAACGCCGCGCTCTGTCTTCGTTCCTTCGGCGCTGTGCATAAATAAGTGCTTCATTGCGGCGATATGGTGTAGTTCCAGTCTCCGTGGAAGTCATGGCGCAGGATTTTGATGGCGGCGAATTTTGCATCGGAGATTTTCACGCCCTTGGGATATTTGTTTTCGTCCAGTTCGGCGCGCACGGTAAGTCCGGCAGTGGTGGTCGTTGCGGCAATCAACTGCACGATGGTTTTGAAACTGCGCAAGGGTTTCCCTCGCCAGTTGAGGGTAATAAAGCAAAACAGACGATGCTCGATCTTGTTCCACTTGCTGGTGCCGGGCGGCAAGTGGGAAACCGTAATCGGGATATGCAACTCATTGGCCAGCCGTTGCAGTTCTACTTTC
>JBMFGX010000129.1:0-631 GCA_049977105.1 Acidobacteriaceae bacterium
GCCGTAAGCGATCTTAAACCCGCGCATGGTGGGGCGGTGGCGCTCGGGATTATCGACGGCGGCCTTGCCGTACTGGCGTTCGCGTTGGGTGAGCTCGATACGGGCGGCACGGATTTGCTTGTCCAGGGCGCGGCGCTCGGGATTGGGCACCGTGCGCGTGGGGTCTTCGGGTTCGCTGCGATAGTCGACGAGGGCGTCGAGGAGAAACTCTTCGCGCATGTACTTGAAGTAGTTCTCCTGCCGCCAGCGCTCGAACATGCGGTAAGCGACTTCGATGTCGCGCAGGTCCCAGCGGCTGGTGAGGATCTGAGTCTGGTGACCGTCCTTGCACAGGCGGGTGATCTGCCGCAGGCGCAGCTTGCCATCGAGTAGCCGCACCGGCTGCTCGTGCAAGTCATAAGTGATCGGGCGGCCCTCGATCCGGGCGTAACGGCGGACGAAGCGGTTCTCCGCGATCAGCCGGCTCTTGCCCTTGCGATAGGTGAGGATATCGAAGCCCTGCTGGAGTATGCTGCGGAACAGCCGCGGGCTCCAGCCGCCGCGATCGAAGACGATGGTCACTGGCCGCTTACCGACGGTGGCGCGCACCTGGCGCAACAGCTCGGGGAAGGCTTTGGCAAGGGAGGCACTG
>JBMFGX010000130.1:0-624 GCA_049977105.1 Acidobacteriaceae bacterium
ATTGGCATATGCTCAGTCAAAATTAAAAGAAAAGCATGTACAGTTTGATATTACTGTGAATCCTGAAAATGTTGAGGAATATAATCAGCAGTATGCAATGCTGATTGCAAAGTGCATGGCAGAGATCAATGCCAAAGCTACAATTTATGGTTCATGCTATGGTCAGCAATTTATTTTGCAAAAAGGTCTAAAGAAATTTAAAAAGGCCGGAGAAGATGCAGCTAGCAAAGAACTTGAGCAACTGCACAAAAGAAATTGTTTCACACCAATGGATGTGACAAAGCTGTCTCCAGAGGAAAAAAGGAAAACAATGGAGGCACTTATGTTTCTCACAGAAAAGAGAGACAAGTCGATTAAGGGAAGAATGGTTTATAATGGCAAGCCTACTCGAGAATGGTTATCGAGAGATGACGCCGCGAGCCCGACTGTTGCACTGGAAAGTATAATGCTCACTGCAATTGTGGATGCAAAGGAAAAGCGCGACGTCATGGACAAGATGTTGCAGATTCGTTTGAGAAAGGAATGCCATTTGATCTAATCAGTGTGGAACCAACAATAACAATATCAGCTGAAGAAGAGCAAACTGGTTGTGACACTAAATACCAAGAGGAACTATGCCAATAC
>JBMFGX010000131.1:0-597 GCA_049977105.1 Acidobacteriaceae bacterium
GTTCGACTATCGTGTTAGCTACCGCAGACTGCTGGAGATCCAAGCGCGCCTGTTGGCCCGGTTCTTGAACGGAGAAATCGACGACTACCCGGCCTTCGTCACCCGTTGAACCCTCCCCAGCGAGCGGTCCGGCGGTAGGCAAAACCCGGCACCCGCTCGCGGACCGCAACCCAAAAAGAAAGAAGGAGTTGAGGAGACCACCGATGCACTGCTACGCTTTAGAGGGCCAGTTAACCAACAGGCTCTCGCAAACCGTCATGGAAGCACCTGAAATCGCAGGGCTCCTACGGTGGCTGTCTCCGCGGTGAATTCACCGCGGCCTCATTGAAGCGAACTTCCTGGCCTAGACTCGTGCCAGTGAATCCTGTCTCCGCGGTGAATTCACCGCGGCCTCATTGAAGCGGGCGGTGTGAATGGGTTGCCCGCAACCCAGTCCCGTCTCCGCGGTGAATTCACCGCGGCCTCATTGAAGCAAGGACGTAGCGGCAACGGTGGTGCAGGGGCTCTCTGTCTCCGCGGTGAATTCACCGCGGCCTCATTGAAGCAGTACGGCGGTGGATGTCATGGTGGGTCTCCTGTTTGTCTCCGCGGTGAATT
>JBMFGX010000132.1:0-597 GCA_049977105.1 Acidobacteriaceae bacterium
GGCGCAATCACCACGCTCAAGGTTCCCCCGCCCACGCGGGGATAGACCCGACGCAGGTTGTCTTAGATGGGCAAGCCTGCTGGTTCCCCCGCCCACGCGGGGATAGACCCACTTTACGGAGCTGGATGCTTTGATCGATTCAGGTTCCCCCGCCCACGCGGGGATAGACCCGCACCCGGATGTGTAAGGTCCGCACCGTTACAGGTTCCCCCGCCCACGCGGGGATAGACCCTCTCGGCAAAGTTCGTCGAGGTTGGTGGTGGCGGTTCCCCCGCCCACGCGGGGATAGACCCTGACTTGACCATCAAGCAAGCCGCCGAGCAATGGTTCCCCCGCCCACGCGGGGATAGACCCTTTGCAGCGAGTTGAACGGCATTGAATCCGAAGGTTCCCCCGCCCACGCGGGGATAGACCCGCGAGCCCTCTATGCTGATGGGTCGGTCTGGAGGTTCCCCCGCCCACGCGGGGATAGACCCCAGACAGGACGCGCAGGGCGGAGATTTTCCTTGGTTCCCCCGCCCACGCGGGGATAGACCCGTGCAATCTCAGCCTGAATTTGCCCTCGATTTTATACACTACGGGATCGATGTCCATCCG
>JBMFGX010000133.1:0-579 GCA_049977105.1 Acidobacteriaceae bacterium
TGCCGCCAGATACGCGGCCATCCATACGCCCCGCGACTCTCTGCGTAGACGGCGCTGATGTGGACCAACAGCGCTGCGTCGCTGAGGTGTCGGCGTTCAGCCCTATGCAAGCGCCGCGCTATATGTTCATGATAGCCAGAGACGCTCACCAGCAGCACCCGGCACTGCACACGGATCGGCCAGACCAGCTTGTTGCGTTGGATAAAGGCGTACTTCATCGCTGGCCCTTCGCGAAGAACGCCGTCGCTTTTCCCAGAATGTCGCGCTCCATGGTGACCCGCGCCAACTCCGCACGCAGACGGCTGTTCTCCATCTGCTCGGCACTCACCACTGGCTTGCTCGTGGCGCCCTTCAACGTTCCTGCCCGATGCTCCCTGACCCAGTTTCCCAAGGTCTGCTCCACCAATCCCAGGCTGCGCGCCGCTGCCGCCATGCTCTGGCCCGACTCTACAAGCCGGGCTGCCTCCTGCTTGAACTCCAGCGTATATCGTCCCCGCTTCGACTTCGTCATCGTCATCTTCGCTCCCTTTTCGCATTAGAACAGCTCGCTATGGGATACGTTTTTCGCGGGCAAGGTCA
>JBMFGX010000134.1:0-568 GCA_049977105.1 Acidobacteriaceae bacterium
CCGTTTCCCCATCGCCCAATGGATACAGAAAAACCCCCATGCTCGCGCCTAGTTCGACGGTTTTGCCGTTGCTTAGGCGAATTGGAGTGGTTATGGCGTCTTCTACTTTGGTCAGGGTCTGGGTGAGGTCATCTAGGTCAGAAAGATCTTCCAGCAACAGCACGAATTCATCCCCGCCCAGTCGGGCGACGAAATCGGATTTGCGCAAGACCTCTGGCAGCCGTTTGCCCATAGCTACCAGCACCTCGTCCCCGGCCTCGTGCCCATAGGTATCATTGACGGGCTTGAAGTTGTCCAGATCCAGCATACACACCGCTAGAAGCCTGTTGTATCGTGCGGCGCGGGCCATGTCCCGTTCTATCTGGACTCCCAGAAAACGTCGATTAGGGAGGCCCGTCAGATCGTCATAGAGTGCCATGTGTTGGATCCGTGCCTCCGCTGCCTTGCGCTCGGTGACGTCGCGGCCGATGATCACCAGCCCCTCGCGTTGCCCATCCTTGGCGAATATCGGTACCTTGCGGGTCTCGAAAGTCGCGAACTGGCCATCTTCCCGGACCATGTTTTCTTC
>JBMFGX010000135.1:0-568 GCA_049977105.1 Acidobacteriaceae bacterium
GCCATAACGCCAATAAAATCAGCGCCTTGAGGCCCGAACTCGGATTGCGCGATGTCCCAGGGTAGTTGGTTCAAAGGAGCGCGAAGACGCAGTGGCGCGGGCGGCCGTGACGAAATGGGTGAAGACGACGTGGTGGGTAAAGACCAGGCCGGCGGTGCTGATGGCGCGGGCGGAGAAGATCGCCCTGGCTGGGCGGGCGGCGATGGTAGCGTCTCCGGCGCAATCCGCGCCTGAAGCCGACGCGCGGTAAAGTAATCCGGATTCCGCACTCGCCACGCCGCCTGCATCCTGCGGCGACGCTGCTTTCGGCATTCCGGGCGGCCGCAGGTGCGTTGCCGACTGCCCACTCGGTTATCGGGTAGAAACCAACAATGACAGATGCAGCAAGGACGCTTCCGGCACGAGGGCATGATGATCCATCATCCCGGTGCTGGACCGAAGAGCTACGTACCTACCTTGATTCAGATCTCTTGATCCCGCCGTAACTCGATTTGGCACTTTATGTCGGATGAAATCATTTTCGTTCCCGTTTCGCATTCGGGATGAGTGACCTCTTCCATGGTCAAGG
>JBMFGX010000136.1:0-549 GCA_049977105.1 Acidobacteriaceae bacterium
GCTACGATTGGCGTGCCATCTGCCCCGAACGGATCCTGGCCCACGTCGACCAGGGCTTGGCGCGGGCTCGCCGCCGACACAAGGGCGCGAACATCTTGCTGCATGACGGGCATCAGCGCGGTATAGGCGCTGACCGGCGTGCAACCGTGCAAGCGACCGAGGAACTCCTGCAGAGGTTTCACCGTGACGGCTTGCGCACAGTGACGGTTGATGCCTGGGGCTAGCGCTGCTTGAGGGTGAGCGGCTGAGATAAGAAAAACTGGTGCGCCCGAGAAGATTCGAACTTCTGACCTACAGCTTCGGAGGCTGCCGCTCTATCCAGCTGAGCTACGGGCGCATTTTATAAATCAATAACATACCTACTCTGCGATCCCCACAATCCCCACATAATGCTAGAATCAGCCTCAACCAAGGTCGATTTTGCGGGGATGATGTCCGAAGTGAGGCAAGGGACGCGCATGAGTCAAGCATACCAGAGGGGATCGATCAGGAGAGTACCCAGATTGCGTGGGCAGCGGTTCTAACTGAGGGAACCCGCTGAGTAACCCT
>JBMFGX010000137.1:0-542 GCA_049977105.1 Acidobacteriaceae bacterium
GCGTAAGACGGCTTCCGCGCCCCATGGTGTCGTGTCCATGCGTGTTGGCAGGGGCCCGGGCCGTCCATCGCCCACAACGGAGGTAAGTTAGTGTAACTGCGGGTGGCCAACCCGGGCCGGCACACCAGGGGGCGTGGGGCGTCGCACCACCCGGGGCCCGTGGGCCGCCTCGCACCGTCAGATAATGGTAGTACGAGGGTTAAGTTAGTACGAGGGAAGAAGAGGGAAGTTAGTACGAGCGATTAGCATAGATACGAGGGAAGCAAGGGCCGGGGTATGGCATCTCCCCGCCCAGCCCGGGGGGCTCACCACTGCGGGTTGCCCGCCGCCGTATAGGCGGGGGTGGCCGGCAGGGCGGCCGCCCACCATGCCGGTGTCTCCGTGGACACCATCATCAGCGCCTCCAACTGCCGGGCCACCGAGCGGCCCAGCTGAACGGCGAGGCCCTGCCTCAGGGCGCCAACTGCCGCGGGGCGGGCTCCGGGGAGGAGGGAGGCGGTGCATCGCGCGAAGATCGCCTTCACCACTTCCTTCCCTGCCCC
>JBMFGX010000138.1:0-535 GCA_049977105.1 Acidobacteriaceae bacterium
GGAGGAGTACGCCGCCGTCGCGGAGATCGGCATGCTCGCAAAGACTTCCACCAGGCTCTTAACCAACAGCCTTCGGCGGAGCAGGCGCATACCCGTTCGCCACAAACCAGCCGCAGGCGGAGCGCAGCGCCCCCTCCACGCTCCCCACCCGCAGCCCCAACTCGCGCTCCGCTTTGGCAGAACTGGCAAACATCTTCTTTCTCCCCATCTTCACCGCCTCCATCGTCGCCCGAGGCTCCTTGCCCCGCAGCCTCCCCGTCACCATCTCATCCAAGAACGCAAACGCCATCGCCAGAGCGTGCGGAGCCTTCATCGTTGGAGACTTCAACCCGGTAATCTCCGCCAGCCGGTCCAGAATCTGCTTCAGCGTCAGGTTCTCTCCTCCCAGAATGTACCGCTCCCCCACCCGGCCGCGTTCCAGCGCCACCAGATGGATCCGCGCCACCTCTTCCACATCCACCAGATTCAACCCCGTATCGACATACGCCGGAAACTTCCGGTTCAAAAAGTCCACCACGATCCTTCCCGTCGGCGT
>JBMFGX010000139.1:0-531 GCA_049977105.1 Acidobacteriaceae bacterium
GCTCTGGGCTTGCCCATGATCTTCTGCCATTCGGCGAAGAGCTCCAGCGCCTGCGCGTTCAGCGCAGGTTTCAACTCCGAACTTGACGTATGTGTGTTCTGTACAGGGGGGATATTAGGTAGGTTGTTTATATCTGTAGGTAGTACTGAATATTGACTATTGATATCGTGCGGGTTTTTGTTTTTCGGGCTGCGCGGGTTCTGCACGGCTTTTTGTTGTGGTCTCTCCCCGATGTTTGATTTGTTTGGATTTTCTGCGACTTCTTCATGTTCGGGATACCCTGTGCGGGTTCTGTGCGGGTTCTGTGCGGGTTTATTTTGGACAGAGGAAGGCGTGTGCGCCAAAAGCAGCTTGAAAACAATGGGCTCACCACGCTGTTTCGTGCCCAAATCCTCCACCAGACCACGCTTCTTGAGCCATTCCATTGCGCGGGTTACGCGGAACCGAGTGGGGGAGCCGGATTCATCGAAGCCTTGATGCTCCTCGACGTACAGCTCCGAGCACAGCGTTCTCCAGGAGATACGCTTGCTC
>JBMFGX010000140.1:0-530 GCA_049977105.1 Acidobacteriaceae bacterium
GCCGATGATCGGGGTGGCGCGCATGCTCAAACGGCGGTTCGAGAACATCATCACTTACCTGCGGCATCGCATCACCAACGCGGCCAGCGAGTCGATCAACGCCAAGATTCAGTGGGTGAAGTACACGGCACGCGGATTTCGCAACAAGCAGAACTTCATCCACGCAATCTACTTCCACTGTGGCGGCCTTGATCTGGCGCCACTATCCTCCACTAAATAGCCGGAAGCGCCAACTATTGAGGGCCATATACGAAAAGGTTTGAAGCTTGAAATTTGTTCAGGCGGCATGAAAATGGCCGGGCTGAGTGACGCAACACTTCCTGTCGGGTCCTCGGCGAAGTTTGGGTTGATTGCCCTTTCCGAGGCACTTAAAGAAGGTTATATGTATTTTGTTGTTACTTAGTTTTCAATTGTGGGTTTTTCAACTCGAATCTACTATCTGCGACGACTTGCGCAGCCGTGTCCTTATACCATCCGACTCGAACGACCTCAAAATAATCAAAAGCCGGGATGTAGGGCTTAATATCAAG
>JBMFGX010000141.1:0-520 GCA_049977105.1 Acidobacteriaceae bacterium
GCCAATCGCTTCCTCCGCGAGGAGTATATCGCCGAGTTCAACGGTCGCTTTCAGCTTTCAGCCACGCAGCGGGGAACGGCCTTCACTGCCTGCCCGCGCCGCGATCTGGACCTGATCTTCTCGCTGCAATTCGAGCGCACGGTGAACCGCGACAACACGGTCAGCTTTCAGAATCTGGCCTTGCAGATCGAACCGGTGCGCTGGCGCGGCACCCTGGCCGGCTGCCCGGTGACGGTGCATCAACATCTGAACGGCACGATCACATTGACCTCCGGGCCGCATCGGGTGGGCTATTACACCCGCCAGGGCGACCCCGTGGCAAAGGCCTCCGCGGCATCCTCATCTGTTGAAAAGACGCTCCGTGGAAAAGTCAAGAAGCCGACTTTTCCACCTCGCTTGGAAATCCCGCAAAGTACGCGGGATTCCCACTTTCCAACAGATGCGGCGGCGGCGGATTTAGAAAACAAAACCGGACACTTCATGTGCTAAGAAAACCGGACATTTTCACTTGCTAAGAACA
>JBMFGX010000142.1:0-515 GCA_049977105.1 Acidobacteriaceae bacterium
GCCGGTGATGACATCGAGGGTGTAGAGGGTGCCGTGGATCTCCCACACCCGCCAGCGGGTGTTATACGGGTTCTTGGTAATCAGCTTCGCGTAGCCAGGATCGGCCCCCAAAGCCACCGTGTAGGCCCGCTCGATGGCCGCCAGGTACTCCATGGGCTTGAGACGGGCGGCAGACGTGGTACAGACGCCAGCAGCGAGGAAATACAGCAGGTGCCCGCGCCCGGTGCGGATGGTCTGAATAGCCGCATTGGGGGGCGGCAGCTTTGCCAGATCCCAGACTGGCCAAAAATCCGTCGGATCGACGATCTCCCGATCCATGTCAAAGGCCAAGGTCCAGACCATGCCGGGGTGGTTGTGCTGGATGTAGGCCTTGCTGAGGGCCTTGCTGAGAGGCAGGACGCGCAGGCCTACACCGAGATCGTCCGTGCAGTAGGGTTTGAAGGGAAGATGGTCCCGAAAGGGCTGGAGAACGGGGCTAGACACGATTCACCCCCGGAATACCAAAGCCGGGATAG
>JBMFGX010000143.1:0-512 GCA_049977105.1 Acidobacteriaceae bacterium
GCCTCCATCCCCAGGCAGCGCCATTCCTGTGCGCGGCCCGCCTCATCCCACTCAAGAAGAAGGATGGGGGGGTCCGGCCGATCGCGGTGGGCGACACCTTGCGCAGATTGACGGCCAAATGGCTGCTGGCGACGACCCAGGGGCGGAGCGCCACTGCCGCCCTTGCACCCCTCCAGACCGCCTTTGCGAAGGGGAGTCCCTGCGAGGTGGTGGCGATGGGTGTGCAGGCGCTGGCGGACACCCTGCACGGGAGCACTGGGTGGCTGCTGCTGCAGGTGGACTTGAAGAACGCCTTCAACTCCATTCACCGGCCGGCCATCCTGAATGCCCTGGAGCAGCGGTGCCCGTCCATGTTGCCGTGGGTACGGCAGGCCTTCCAGCCCGCGCCCCTGCTCGTGGGCCGCGAGATCATCTGGTCGACCCGGGGTGTGCAACAGGGTGACCCCCTGGGCCCTTTCCTCTTCGCCGCGGGCATCCAGGCAGCCCTGGACGCCCTGCCACCAGGTGGGGCT
>JBMFGX010000144.1:0-506 GCA_049977105.1 Acidobacteriaceae bacterium
CGCCGCGGAACGCGGGCGCGCAGATCCTTCGCGTACGCGTTCGCGGTGTCGCGGTCATGATCGAACACGACGAGAACCTCGCTGGCCCCGGCGTTCAAGGCCGATCGGACTGCGGCCTGCAATAACGCCATGTCGGGCGTATAAGACGGAATGATCGTGGTCAGGGAAAAGGGGGACATGACGTTCCTCTCAGTATTTCGGACCCAAGGGTTCGGATTCGTTCCCCAGACGTTCCCGCTCCCGTTACCGCGCATACGCTTGGGCGACCGCGGGTTGATCGCGGAGAACGATCACGTTTACGGCATTGCGATGCGCGGCTGCCGAGGTGTAGTTGAAGCTGCTGGTCTACACCGTTTTGCCGTCGATGATCATGAACTTGTTGTGCATGATCGCATATTTAGCGTCGATGCGGACGTGGATACGCATGTTGGCGCGGAAGGTCGCCGAGGTGTAGCGCTCTCATGCCAGACTCTTGTCGAGCACCACGCGGACATCGACCCCGCGGC
>JBMFGX010000145.1:0-502 GCA_049977105.1 Acidobacteriaceae bacterium
TCGACGTTCCCTGCAGAGTCATGGACAGTCGCCCCGGACTCTTCATCGAAGTGCCAGACGATTGACTGCCGTTGGGCAGCGGCGGTCAGCGCTGTTCCGATTGCAATGCTGCAGCAAAACCTTCGGTACGCTTGCTTCATTCTGCTCCTCAATTAGAACGCTGGAGTGTTTCGGCACATCGCTTTGACGGAGAAGTGATTGTTCTACCCCTTGGGTGCTCTGGCGCTCATCGTTCAAATCTCTTGCTGGTAGTTATCGTCTCGGACTCACGGAAGACTGAAACCGGTCACGTTGCATGCACTGAAGGAGATATGTGCGGACCGCATCTCACGCTCACGATAGCCTACGTGCTCCAATTTGGTTCATCCTTTAGATATCGTTATGCTGAGCTGCGGCAAGTTGTCAAGTGAGGCTTGATATTGTTACAGGACTTTCCCCATTTTTCTAGCCCTCCGAGCCGTCGGGCCTTGATTTGGGCCTCAGTTGGAGCGCTGGGCTCCAT